>NZ_BAUV01000037.1 GCF_000513135.1 Halalkalibacter akibai JCM 9157 | reverse complement strand
ACCCTACCTCTAGATCCCGCAGGAGTCGAGTGGCTTCCGCTCCATTTCACTATGAGCAGTAAGCCATATACAAAAGCTACGAAAAATGTCTTCTAAAAAAACCATTGATTATAAAAAGAGGGCAATGGCTAAAGCAATTCCTGTGGCGATGGATAGTGCTGTGATGATTGCCTCTGCTCCTCGGCTTACACCTGCGACTAAGTCACCTGACATTAGGTCACGAACAGCATTGGTTAACGGGATACCTGGTACTAGTGGCATTAACGTTCCGATGATCACTTGGTTCAGGTTTTCCCCTACTCCTAGTAATACGAGTCCGATCGCTACTGCTCCTCCAAGAAAAGCAGACATGAATTCAGCAAAAAACTTAACTTTAGTGTAATCTTGAAGAAAGACGATACACCAACTTGCGACGAATCCTGCAATAAACGCCGGAATCGTATCAAATAGGTTGCCACCGAATAAGTAGGAGAACGCACCCCCAGCTACTCCTGATGAGAAGTGGAGAAGAAGTGCAGAATAATTCGCTGGGGCTTTTGCAATTTTTTGAAGCTTATCCCATGCTTGGTCTCCGTTTAACTCACCACTTACAAACTCTCTTGACACTTGATTGACCAATGTAACTTTGTTTAAATCCTGCATTCGATCATCTACTCTGATCATTTGCATAACATCGCCTTTTCCATCTTCCTCAAACGATAAGAAAATGCCTGTTGTTGTCACAAAACTATGTACATTATTAAAATGAGCTGATTTCGCCATTCTTTCTAGCGTTTCTTCTACACGATAAGTTTCAGCCCCGTAAGTCAGCATAATTTCACCAGCAAGCAGGCAAATATCCATCATACGATCTGCATTCATCTAACCATCTCCAATTAGCCCTTACCATTAAACAATCTCGTTTACATCATTTGTCCAAATAAGTATAGGATATATATAAGGAGAAGAAAAGAGGTAAGCAGGAAGATTTCCACAAAGTAGGAAGATTTTTTTTCGTTTTTAGTTTTTGGCTGTTTATGTTTTACTTTTGGTCTATGTTGTTTAACCGGTTTAGGTTTATACGTTGATTTATTTGATACTGCCTTCACCATATCTTGCCTCATCTGAGACGCACTTGTGTATTTTCCTTGAATAGCATGAATGATGACGTCGCTGTATGGCCTTAACATGGACTTTTGATCTATTTGTTGTTTTAAAAATAAAACAGGTTTTTCTCCTTGTTTCTCAAAACGTTTAGGATAGGCCGTGTTGAGCATAATCATGGCTACCGCGAACAAATCATAACTTGGTTCTGCTTTTCTAGAGCCTAACCCCCAATAACCACGATCAAAAAACTCTGTGTATTCTTTGATAGAACGCCCGATAAGAGTTGTTCCTCCTACATCAAGCCACCTAATTTTAGCAGGAGGACCGACAATCAGAACGTTATCGGGTTTTAGATCTCCAAAAACCCATCCTGCGGAATGAAGTCGACTTAAATCTCCAAGCAATTGAATCATTAATATCCCTAACCATTCGGCCCCACGATTTTGCAAGTAGTCGATTAACTGATCACCTTTTAAGTACTCCATTGCATAAAAGGGAAAGGTTCCTTCAGGTGTAACGATGTCATCCACATCTAGCAAAGAAGGTCCAAGAACTTGTCCTTGAACCTTTGAAAAGTGCTTTAAAACATTGACCTCGGATGTAATCGACATACTATCTGTTCCTAATTTTAATGCAACAAGTCCATTTGTTGATTCTGCTAGATACACCGTCCCTGTCGCTCCTGCTCCAAGTGTTCTAACGATTCGGTACGGATGTTTGTGCCACTTCCCGAGAAACTTACTTCCAGATGGAAGCTTACATACCTGATTCTTCGAATAGCTGTTCTTCATCACCAGCCATCAAACTCCTTCTTGAACTTGACTTCGAGAATTTTTGCAGAGCCACTTGTAGAGCAGGCCCAGTAGGAGTAATGCCTCCGGAAGAAAGCTTTTGAAAAATACCTGTAAGAGAATTAAGTTGCGGTGACCAATCAAGCAACTTATCAATATCTTTTTTCTTACCAGGAAAAGAATAGAGTGCAAAACGGTTAGCCCCCATTCTAGACGTAAGACTAATAGATAAGTCTGTTAATGCCTCTTGAACCATTGGTAATTTATTTTTCATACTTGCACTTGTATCAACTAAGATTAAAACATCGAGATTCATTGTTTCGCCAAGTTCGTCGACCACTTCCATTACTTGACCTCTTTTCCCGGGTGATAAATCTTCTATTTCTTGATTTTGTCCTAGTATTTGTGAGAGTTCTTTATTTACAACTCCTTGAATGGTTTGTGTCATTGCTTTTCTTGTTACCATTTGAACGGTATGTGCTAGCTGTTTTGCATAAACGACTTGGCTGACCCCACCACCAGCCATTGCAATGGATTCTATTTCAGCAATTCCTTGTTCATTCAAATGATTTCCATCTACAACCCCAATTACATTGACAGTGATTCCTTCTTCTCGTGCTAGTGCAGCAATCGCAACAGGATCTTCGCCTTGATTTGAATGTCCGTCCGTTAATAGTAATATTTGCTTTAAAGTTCCTTTACCCACTAGTATCCCCTCCAAGTAGTCTGAATGTTACCATCATTCACAACCCCCTGAGGTTTTATACGTGCGATACCTTAGTTTTTCTACCTTTGCCTGTCTAATTCTCGCTTTTGTTTCAACCGAAGATTGTAAAATGTGTTTCCTATATGCTTTTTTCATATATACAAATAAAAAAGGAATTATCTCAAAAGGTCTCTACTTTGACCTTATGGGATAACCCCTTTGTCAATTAGGCGTTGGATTATCTTCATTCCTTTAAGAACTAACTCGTTTGCTTCCCCGTTTTTTTACGAGTTTAGGGGTCTTATAGATCGGAATAGCTGACCACTTCGGTGTGTTTCGTCTGATTTTTGCAACTACAACCGTCATGTCATCATCTATAGATCCATGTTCGTTACGTATTATTTTTTCTAAGATGAGGTCAGCAACTTCTTGAGGATCCTCTGTTTCTAATTCACCTAGCAGGCGCTTCATCCAAGCTTCCTTGTTTTCTACATGCTTTGGAGCATCGTAAATTCCATCACTCATCATTACTAAAAGATCTCCAGCTTTAAGTTGTTCACTAACAACATCTACATCAAACTCTTGAATCATTCCCATAGGAAGATTGCTTGCTTCAATCTTGATCACTTGATTACCTCTTTTAATAAAGCTCGGAATCGACCCAATTTTTAAAAATCTAGTATTGGCATCTTGCAAGTCAATCATAGCTAAATCTAGGGTTGAGAAAATTTCATCTGTTGTTCTCAGTGATAGAACGGAGTTGACAGACTTAATGGCTACAGTTTCTTCTATTCCGGACTGTAGTACCTTTTGTAACAGCTGCAACGTTTCATTGCTTTCTAAATGCGCACGCTCACCATTCCCCATTCCATCACTGATGGCAATTGCATACTTACCAGAACCTAATTCAATTGTCGAATAACAATCTCCTGAGACGTAAGCTCCTCCTTTAGCTACATGAGCTACTCCTGTATCAACAACAAACTGCTTAGCTGAACTAAACGACACATGATTATAACCATTAGGATAGAATCCTAATTCTTCTTTTTTGACAATAACCGTTTCTTTTAAAAGATCTGATAACATCGGCGCAATAATTTTCTCTGCTTGTCCATGTTTATTATTTGAAGAGATACTCATCTCGATCTCTAAGTTACCTTTTTCTAAACTATAAATATCCACATGACCAATTTCTAAACCTACACCACGTAAAGCTTCAAGCATTTGTTCTTCTTGATAATGATGGGCTTCTTTTTCCTTTTGAATTTCTTTTGCAAAATCACCCATTACCCTTGATACCCCTAATAATTGATCAGCAACTAGCCTTCTACTTTCTATAACTTGTTTTTTTAGTTTTTGATTAGCTTGGTATTGATTATGTTCATGCTCAATTGCTTTAATCACCTTTTCTGGTTTAATACAGTGTTTATTCCAATCTGCCATTAGAACTTGATCCCTAATAACTCCATACTCCTCTGTTTCAGTCATAATCTTTTGCAAAGAATCATATGTTTTAGAGAAGTTCTGTACCCAACATTTTTCTTTCTTGAAACAAGTTTGACATGTTTTCTCTGTCACATTGCTTAAAAAGTAATCCACCTCTCTTGCTTCATCTTCAATATTAGAAGCCTGCGCAGGTGCATGAAAACTATTTGATAATGTTTGAAACAAGGTAGAAAACTGTTCTACTCTACCTGCTGTAACATCTCGTATTTTTCTTAAATACTGTTGTTGTTCTTTTGAATGTTCAACCGTACCTGGTATATATCTAGCTAAATTACTGAACACACTTTTAGGTGTAATAAAAAAGATTAAAATAGCTAACATTGATTCCATTAATGTAACGGAAACTTCTGTGGCTCCTTCACCATACAAACCAATTAAAAGCGTACCAACTAATAGACCAATACCGACTCCCATTTTCTTACCTTCTTTTAGAAGGCCTCCTAGCAAACCAGCAAACGCAAGTAAACTCATTTGATAAAGACTAGCCACGCTAGCTAAACTTAGAATCAATCCCGTAACAACACCAACTGTTGACCCGATTGCAGCTCCACCGACAAAAGCAAAAGCGAGAACTAAGTATCTTGCTAGGACATGCTCAACCGTCATATCGTAGATCATCCAACCAACTGTTCCTGTCATAACAGAAGCTAGTAAAATAATTAAACAAACAATTTCTTCGTTTCGAAGCGGTTGTTTTAATTTACGAGCGGTAACAATCGGAACACTTTGAACAAAAATCATCGTTAAAATAAAACTTAAACCAGCTTCTACAGTTGCCATCATTAAAGCGTAATAAGAGAAGCTTCCTTCTGTAAAGAAGACAATACCTAGCCTTGTCAGCATGCTAGCAGCAAAAACCGTATACGGTAATGCCTTTGTTGCATCAGGTGCCCATTTCGTTACGACCTTTTGCAAAAGGACATAAACAACGATCGCGATAAGGACAAAACCTATTTGGCCATGATAGCCCGTTGCAGCTCCAGCTACCAAAGCAAGTGCTGCTATTCCAGCCTTCTCCCTTTTCAACATATAAACAGCTGCCAAATAAGGCAAAACAAACGGAGCCAGTTCAGAGAGAATCATAGCTCGTCCTAGTAAAAAGCCGATTATAGCAATCATGAGTCCATATTGAAAAAAGGCAACCCGTGCTAATGAAGATGTTTTTTCTGATACCCGTTTAGATATGCCCGACCATCTGTTTTCAATTATTGTTTCTTGTTCAGCGGGTTCCGTCCATTCTTTCGCATACTTCTGAATCATCAACATCCACCACCCTAAGTTTTATTCGTGTGTTCATTATAATCAAAGAGATGTTCATTTTTTGTCAAAATCACAAAGCCAATCGCCAAAAGTGTTCGACTTCTTTCGTCTCAAATACAAAGCAAAAGCTATAGAATGCAAAAATAGACGACACATCTACTCTTTTTTTAGGAGATAATTGGGTACTATGGGGAAAGATGCAGAAGGATTTTATGTATAAATTTCATATTGCATGTTTAATGAATATTTATTAAAGCAATATAGCATTTTTATAGAAATCTACTTTCGCATACATTTGAGTTTCTTCAGACGTGTTCGTTCCATTCCGCTACAGTCACTCGCTTTCCGCGGGGAGGTGTCGAGTGACTGTAGCTCGATTTCACCAAGAGAAAATTACATTGCACACACTCAATCAAATTAGATGCTTAATAACAGAAAAAAACCTACATTCATAAGAATGTAGGTTTGAGTTTATGTAATTGGTAGCGGCGGAGGGAGTCGAACCCACGACCTCACGGGTATGAACCGTACGCTCTAGCCAGCTGAGCTACACCGCCACATTATTATTGCGACAAGAATTACTATACTATCATTCCAAGATAAAGTCAACAGTAAAACAAAAAAAAAGATTAGGTGAAGTTTCACCTAATCTTTTATCTATATTCGTAAATAGAGCAGCAAATTATCCTCGGCGGGCGCCTCGACCTCCACGCTTAGATTCTGTTTGACGCTTCAAAGTTGAGATGCGCTCCTCACTATCTTTTAGGAAACGACTCATTTTGTCTTCGAAAGAAACCGTCGGACGAGCTTGATTAGGTCTTGGACCTCGATTACCGCCTCCACCACCTTGAGGGCGACTTGGACGTTGTGAGTTGAAAGGACGATCTGGTCGACTCGGGCGATCCGGTCTACTTGGACGTGCTGGGCGTTCAGATGCTGGTTTATCTACCGCTTTACGAATAGAAAGACCAATTTTACCATCCTTTTCGACATTCACTACTTTGACCGTAACTTCGTCTCCAACCTTTAAAATTTCATTGATGTCCTTAACATAATTATCAGCGACTTCACTAATGTGTACAAGGCCTGTAGAACCACCCGGCAGCTCCACAAATGCACCAAAATGAGTGATTCCTGTAACCTTACCCTGTAACTTGCTGCCTACTTCGATTGACATGAAAAAATAGATCCTCCTTAAGAAATCTGAAAATGTTCATTTTTTATATTATACCTGAACCTCAAAAAAAGTGTCAATTTGACTGGGAATCAGGTAATTTAAACAAAGTTTCACCTGGCTTTGAAAGATAATAATCACGTCTAGCAATTTCTGCAATATAATCTAGATCATTATAGTTTTTAATATCTTCATGTAGGCGTTTTTCTTCTAGCTTCAACTGTTCTAGACGTTCTTCTAGGGCTATTTTTTCCTGTTTCTTTTCCTCTATAGAATTCGCCTGGGCATACACTGTCACAAAACCTATACTTCCTAAAGCTAGAATAATAACAGCCATAGCCGTTAAGCGCCGTAAAAGGCCTCGACGTTTACGCTTTTCGTATTCAAGCTCCTGTTCACGTTGCTGGATATATGCTTTATCCATCTCCCTAACTCTAGATGTACGATTTGTGACCATGTTTATCCCTCCTTATTCTTTCTTTTTCCTCATCGACTGGATGAATTCCTTTATTTTATTCAAAATGGGCTTATATTTATTTACGAGCTTGTTCAGTCCTGTCCATTTGTATAAAAGAAGGAGAATCCATCTAAGGGGGTTCCAGATGAGTTTAAATAAGAATAATAGAACCGTTAAACAAGCTGTTAATACCATAATACATAAGGAATAGAGGACTTTCAATAAGTACTTAATCGGGTTAATAAATAAAATTAAAATTAACTTAACTGTTAATTGATAAAATTGGATCGTTCTTATGATCATTCTTTCCAAAAGCTTTTGATAGAAGTTTTGAAATAAAGCTCTATAAGCTGCGAATCCACAAAGTAAAGCTAAAAATATATAAAAGCGTATTTCACCATTATTTGATTGTAATAATACATAAAAGACAACAAGGGCCTGTACGAGCCAAAATAAAATGTCATTGCATATGACGAGCCAATTGACGGAAGGTCTCTTACGGGTAAACCGTCCATACGTATCAATAGCTGCACCAAGATATAACCCCATGGCAGCCATTGATAACATTGTATAGAACTGAATTGTTAGAGTCACTTAAATAACTTCCCAAAAAAGCCTTTTGTTTTATCTTGTTGATTTTGGTCAAGATAAACAAGGTCATAGACCTTACCCTCAATTGAGACAATCCCTTGCTCTACATTTAAATTCTTCATATGCAGATTTTGACCGCGCACAGATAAAAAGCCCATTACTGTTTCTAATAGAAACTCTTCATTGTCGAAACTCTCAACTTGCTTCACACCTGTAATATCTAATTGTCTTCTCGCTTTTAAGATTACATCGTGGTCATTTGTTTTACGGTCACGACCCATTGGTGTTCCAAATTCATAATGCTGATCCATCTTTTTAGTCCCTCCTCCATATTGCTTTCATAGCAGTGTATGAGAAAGGGAGTTAAATTAGAACAAGCCTAACTATTATGAATTACGATTGAGAAACAGGCGTTTCGCTTGTAATCGTGTACATCATCGCCGCCTCTTCTTTTCTAACGACATCTCTTACATCATCAATTCGAACAGTCACTAATTTTTGACCAAATCTAACGACTAGTTCATCACCAGCTTTGACTGCTGATCCAGCCTTAGCAACCTGACCATTAATCGTAATTCTTCCTTGATCACACACTTCTTTTGCAAGAGTACGTCGTTTTATTAATCTCGATACTTTTAAAAATTTATCTAAACGCATACGAACACCTCAATTTTTATTTTCTAATTTTTTTGCAGCTTCCCATATTTCATCAAGTTCCGTTAATGACATATCTGTCATGTTCTTGCCCTTTTTCATGACTACTTCCTCAATGTATTGAAAACGTCTTCTGAATTTATGATTGGTCAGAAGCAATGCTTGTTCGGAATCAATTTTATAAAATCTGGCGAGATTAACAACAACAAAAAGGATGTCTCCTAGTTCTTTCTCCATCTTGTCTGTATTTCCTTCTTTTACTTCTACAAGAAACTCATCCAACTCCTCCTGAAGCTTCGCCCAAATTGGAGCCACTTCATCCCAATCAAAACCAACTTTAGCGGCTTTTTTCTGTACCATATTGGCTTCCATTAAGGCAGGTAAACCCTTTGGTATTGAAGTAAGGAGTGATTCCTTTTCATTCAATTGCCCTTTCTCCATTTTCTTGATCTCATCCCAGTTTGATACCACCTCATCTGCATCGTTTACGGTTACTTCTCCGAAAACATGCGGGTGCCTACGGATCATCTTTTCAGTAACTGCAAATATAACGTCACGAATCGAGAAATAGCCATCATCCTCTCCAATTTGAGCATGTAACATAACCTGCAAGAGGACATCTCCAAGCTCTTCAATTAAGTGATCATCGTCTTCTTCATCAATTGCTTCTAATGCTTCATGTACTTCTTCGAGAAAATACTTTTTTAATGATTGATGTGTCTGCTTTTGGTCCCACGGACAACCATCAGGACCTCGCAAAATAGAAATGACATCGCGTAACTTATTAAACTCACCGTAAAGAAGTTTCTCTTCTTGAACTGGAGGTACATAAACAGCCGTTAAATTGTTTAATGTTGTTTCATGGTCAAGTTGATAAAGTGGGACAGTTGTTAACCTTTCTTCTCTTGAACCGACAGCTGTTGCAATCGTTACTTCGTAATCATCAGGTAATCTCTCCATTAAAGTCAGCTTCACCTCTGAAGCAATCATTGCATCGTAAACTTGCACGATAATCAAATGGTGTTGCAACTCAATCTCATCACGTTTTAAAGATGTTCCATCGACAATTTGACATCCTTCAATTGGATCAATACGTAGCGCTGTATACATGGCATCTAGGAAGCTCTGCCCCCCTAGGAAAGCTAATTCAATATCATGATTCTTCTCTTTTTCTACTAATAGCTGAACTGTTCTTTCTGCAACAAACGGATGACCTGGTACCGCATAAGTGAGGTCCCCTTCACCCGACCTTGTTAGTAATTGCTCTACAATCGACTGATAAACTTGTTCAAAATCATCATGCTCTTCATACGTAGAGTCAAACGCGTGAAAGCGTACGCCCTCACGTTCTAAATCGTGTATAACTGGGTGATCCATCGTACGTACAAAAATTTTATTTTGAGCAAGTAGATGTCGATAAATACCTAGTGGCAGTTGTTCTAAATCTCCTGCACCTAATCCTACTACTGTAATTTTACCCATTTAAAATCCTCCATTTTATCTCAATTACCACTTTTTCAATCCTTCTTTTATCTTCTTTCTGATCTTATTTAACTTTGGAATCTGATTCCACTCCTCCTCGTGGAAAACGGGATAAACTAGTAAACAAATAGCTAGAAACCCTCCTCCAATTGCAACCGATGATAAAGCAATGAAAGTATCTATCCCTCTAGATACTTCAGAAATAAATATAGCAAGTCCCCGTTGCCAAATCCAAGTTACCACTCCCATTCCAAATAAAACAGTCAAGATAGGCAGATAAGTTTGAGATAACCCTACATATAATTTTCGCTTCCTTTTTAAAGCATAAAGTAAAAAAATAACCATAAATGCAGTTGATATAACTGTAGACCATGCGGCTCCCATTGTGCCAAGTTTGGGAATGAAAAGAAGATTAGCTACGACCTTTACAAGTAATCCTAGAAAAACGGCAACAGCAGGCAAATGAGCATAATTATACCCTTGTGACACAGCTGCTCCTGTCACAAAAAAAGAGCTAAATAAAATAGCTAAACTCATCACTCTAATTACATTAGAACCAGTTGTGTCGGTGAATAACATATGATTGGTTGGTTCAATAATGATAAATAGTCCTACAGTGGCTCCTCCTCCAATTAACAGAGTTAACCGGTAAGAGAGGCTTTGATACTGTTTAGCTAACTTCATATTCCCTTCAATTACTGCTTTTGAGAGCATGGGAACTAAAGCCAATGTAAAAGTCGTTGTTAAAATGGTTCCAAGTTGAAGAAGCGGTTGACTTCGGTCAAATACACCTTTAGCCTCAAATGCCACAAATTCTTCTACTCCATTTAACAGCATTAACCGAACAACACTAAAAGCATCAATTAATTGAAATGAAACAAAAATTAACGCACTCAAACAAATAAATACGCTTTGCTTAATGATTTCAACATGACTTCTAAACATTTTCTTTCTGTTCAGTTGAAACGGAGAAACTAAATGCTTTAACCACCTTGCTCTAGTTAATACAACTAAAGTTAAAACACCGGTAACACCTCCGAGTACAGAGCCGTATGCCGCACCTGCTCCAACTGAATAAGCATCATATCCTTTTATGACGAACCAATATGTAAGTACTAAGATAATAAAAACACGAATTAATTGTTCAAATACGTGTGAAAAAGCTGTCGGAACTAAGTCTCCTTCACCCTGATGAAATCCTCTACCTATACTTAAAAAAGGAAGAAGAAGCACAACATAGCTCATTGCTTGTATAGGTGTTGATAATAATGGATCACCCATCATTGTCGCAATCACATCTGCCGATAAATATAAGATTCCCCAGATCAAAACAGCAAAGAAAAGCAAACCATAAAAAAATAAACTTAACATGTTCCGGGCCATATCTATTTGTCCCTGTGCCAATAATTCTGCTCTTTGCTTAGATAAAACAACAGGGAATCCATACATCGCTAGCACGACTACAATTCCATATAAAGGATATACTTGTTGATAGACATAATACCCCAGATCACCAGCTAAGTTCTGGTAAGGAATTCGATAAGCTGCACTTAAGATTTTGGCTAGTAATGCCACTCCAGATAAAAGAGCTACTCCTTTTATAATAGACTTACTACTTGAAGATATATCCTGCAATGTTCATATTCTCCTTTAATCTTATTCATTTATCTTATCATAGTTATACGAAGATAAAATAGAAGGCCAAGGACGTTGCCTAACCGAACTATTCGTGCTACTCAGAAAAAAGCTCATTCCTTAAATGTCGGAATGAGCTTTTACACTAAGTATTTTATTGCTCCATTTGTCTTGCTAAAAAGCTTGCTGCTGTTTCTGCCAATTTCTGTTCAATCATTCCAGAAAGTTCTTTTTCCTTACTGAAAATCGCTACAGCTCCAATTGGATCACCATTTGCAATAATTGGTGTAATCACATAACCTTTTAATTCATCTGAATGATCTCCAACAAGGTTGTACTCACCTGCACTCGTTTCAACCTGTGTCTTACGTTCATCCATACATTTTTCAACAACTTCACCAATACCTTTATTTGCGTACTCTTTTTTGGATGCACCTGCTACGGCGATAAAAGTGTCGCGATCTGCAATTAATACATAGTGGTTTAAACTATCAAATAATGCTTCCGCGTATTCCTTTGCAAAATCACCTAACTCAGAAATTGGCGAGTATTTCTTTAAAATCACTTCGCCATCACGATCGACAAAAATCTCAAGAGGATCTCCTTCACGGATTCGAAGTGTTCTTCTGATTTCTTTCGGGATTACTACCCGCCCTAAATCATCAATACGGCGTACGATACCTGTTGCTTTCATACTGTATTGCCTCACTTTCTAATGATGTATTCACTTGATGGTAAGTGGTAAGAAAATAACCATTTCTTTTCTTAACTATAGTATCTTTCTTAAAAAAAGAACTATTCACCAATCCATGAATTTGTTTGATTAACTAAATAATCCAACAATGGATTTTATTAGAAAGTTGGCTTTTGATTTTTTGACCTGAACCGTTACTTTTTCCCTTTGTTAAGCCCTTCGACAACCTTCTCAATATAGCTTAAGACTTGTTCATCACTTAACGTTTTTGTTTTAATAACAAATTTAATTTTTTCTCCTGCGGTCCCTAAAATAACTTCTCGACCAAATTTATGAGTCATTTCAAACAATTTTGCCCCATCCATTAACTTTGAAGTCTCAGCACTAACAATGATTTCAACCTGATCCTTCGCCTCAATAATTTGCTCAACTCGCTCTTGATTAGCAAGTAGTTTAATTTGAGTTAACCGAAGAAGAAAATCAACTTGTTTTGGATATTCTCCAAAACGATCAAACATTTCATCCTTAAGGTCTGTTATGTCTTCTACAGAGTCTGCCCCTTTAAAACGTTTGTACATTTCTATTTTCTGTTTCGCATCTTGAATATAGTTCTCAGGTATATAAGCGTCAATTTTCACATCCAACTCGACCTGGAACGGAGGCTCTTTTGGTTTATCTCCTTTTCTCTCTTCAATCGCTTCTTTTAGCATTTGAGAGTACAGGTCAAAACCAACCGATTCAATGAACCCATGTTGTTGAGCCCCCAAAAGATTCCCTGCTCCTCGAATGGTCAAATCACGCATGGCAATTTTGAAACCTGAACCAAGTTCAGTGAATTCCTTAATAGCTTGTAATCTTTTTTCTGCTACTTCTGTTAACACCTTATCTCGTTGATACGTGAAGTACGCATAAGCTACCCGGTTAGAGCGTCCAACACGTCCACGAATTTGATATAACTGTGATAATCCCATTCGGTCAGCATCATAAATAATAAGTGTATTTACATTAGGGATATCAACACCCGTTTCAATAATTGTTGTTGTTACTAAGACATCACTATTTCCTTCTAGGAAATCCAGCATTATCGTTTCCAACTCACGCTCATTCATTTGTCCATGAGCATAACTGATTTTCGCATCTGGGACGAGCATAGATAGTTGTTCGGTCATTCTTTCAATATCTTCTACACGGTTATATAAAAAGTAAACTTGACCTCCACGCGTCATTTCTCGTTCAATTGCTTCTCGAACTAGAGCAGCATTATATTCCACTACATACGTTTGAACAGGAAAACGATTTTCTGGTGGGGTTTCTATGACAGATAAATCTCGAACTCCTAACATAGACATATGTAACGTCCTTGGTATTGGCGTAGCCGTTAAAGTTAATACATCAATATTCGATTTTAATTGCTTAATTTTTTCTTTGTGAGTCACACCAAAACGCTGCTCTTCATCAACGATAAGCAGCCCTAGATCTTTAAATACAACATCTTTAGATAAAAGTCGGTGCGTACCAACGATGAGATCAACAGAGCCAGCTTTTACCCCTTTTAGCGTTTCAGTTTGTTCTTTTCTTGATCTAAAACGACTTAACACCCCAATATTGATTGGAAAATCGGCAAAGCGTTCTTTAATCGTTTCATAATGTTGTTGAGCTAAAATAGTCGTCGGAACCAAGATTGCTACTTGTTTCCCATCCATAATTGCTTTAAAAGCTGCACGTATGGCAACTTCTGTTTTTCCATAACCAACGTCTCCACATAACAAACGATCCATTGGTCTAATTTGTTCCATATCAGCTTTTATTTCTGTAACAGCTCTAATCTGATCTTCTGTTTCTTGGTATTGAAATGAAGATTCAAACTCGGCTTGCTCGTTTCCATCCTTCGAGAAAGAAAATCCTTTGCTAGCTTCTCGTTCCGCATATAGTTTAATTAAATCATCAGCAATGTCTTCAACAGATGACTGAACTTTCTTTTTGACTTTTTTCCAATCATTACCGCCGAGAGCATAAATTTTCGGATCTTTTTCTTCTGATCCAACATACTTTTGGACCTGATCTATTTGCTCAACTGGTACATAGAGTTTATCATTACCTGCATAGCGCAAATGTAAATAATCTTTATGGAGACCGTTTATCTCCAATGTTTCCACACCTAAATATTTCCCGATACCATGATTTGTATGAACAATCAAATCTCCAACTTTAAGCTCAGAATAACTTTTAATTCTCTCAGCATTAGAGATCGCTTGTTTTCTTTGCGGTCGTTTAGCTTGCTTTTTGGCAAATACTTCTTCTTCTGTCACCACAACTAACTTGTTAGAAGGCAACTCGAAACCAGCTTGAATCGAACCGACCATAATTTGAACTTGCCCATTTATTAAATCCGTTGCTTGTTCAACAATTCTAGTATCAATTCCTTCTTCTTCTAAATTAAGAGATAACCGCTTTGCTCGTTCTTCAGATCCAGCCATGAACACAATCGCTTGATTGCTTTTTTTCCATCTTTCAATTTCAGATTGCAGTAGATGCAATTGACCATGAAATTGCTGCATGGATTTACAATTCACTGAAATGATATTTGCTGGGTTTGTCGATGCAACATGTTTTAAAAACAAAGATAAATATAAAATAGCATTAGACGTTTTCTTTAACTCTTCAAATACAGGCACAGACATGGTGACATCATGGATAATTTCACCTTGCTCAAGTAGCGCCGTATTCCATTCTGCTTCTTCTTTTTCTAGATTATCGGAAATTTCTTTTACTCGAGATATTTCATCAATTACAATGACCGTTTCATTCGGAAGGTAAGAAAGCAATGAATGATCGCCTTCATAATAAAGTGACATGTATTTGTACATGCCTTGAAAAGTTGAATTTTGTTTTAATTGACTTATTTCATAAGAAATATGACGAGATAGTTTTTCCTTTGATTCCTTAGCTTTCATTTTTCGCAAAGTAGTTGTTAAGCCATCTGTCAATAACTCTGCTGCTCTTTTATAATGCTCGTTTAATAAAAGTACTTCTTGTGCTGGTCCAATAACCGCCGTTTTTCGTTCATCTTTTGATCGTTGATTATCGACTTCAAATGTTCGAATAGAATCAATCTCTGTATCAAACAATTCAATCCGGTATGGATCTTGTTCCGTTAAAGGATACAAGTCAATTATGCCTCCCCGGACACTTACTTCTCCAGGAGAAGCTACCATATCCACTCTTTGAAAGCCCATCATCACTAATTTTTCTAAAAAGGAATTAATATCACCAATGTCCGTTCCTACTTCAAGCTCAATTTGAGCCTTTTTCCAAATTGAAGCGGGAGGTAATTGACGCCTAACTCCTGCTAAAGGAGCAATTATAATTCCATCAAAGGATTGGACAAGCTTATTTAACACATCTATACGCTGAGCTTTCATTTCTGGACTGGCGATAGCAATTTCTGCTGAAATTAATTCATTAACTGGATATAAAAGAACTTTTTCTTCTGAAAGAAACCCTACTAAATCATCATAAAGCTTCTGTGCTTGATATAAATTATGTGTGACTACAAGCATCGGCTTATTCGTTTCTCTATATAGGGCAGACATAAATAGTGTTCTTGCTGAACCCGTTAATCCTGAAATTAACTGTTCTTTCATATTGGCTTCAAGACTCGATGAAACCGCTTTTACCTCTTCGTTTGATCGTAAGTATTGTTGCAATCCTAACATGTTCTTCCCCCTGTTATCTCTTCACCTACATAAGTTCAATTCTACTATGTAATGGACTCCTGCATCCGCTTATCATCTAAGATATTCAATGTCTCTTTTCTCTATTCTTGCTCGAGAACTAGAATCCTGCCAGTTTATAAACTTAGTTGGAACAGAAAAATGCTTTGGTTAAGAACCAAAGCTTTTGTTGCCTTTAATTTATTGAATAACGTGATCTAATTCATATAAGTCTGGATTTCGCATGAGAGCTTCATGACAGTCCTCACAAATGGCTTCTACGTGAATGTCACCATTTGAAGCATAGGTTACCATATCGGTACGCTCACTGCTTGATAATTGATCAAATCCTAGAGCATTTGACTCAACTTGTTGGTCAATCTCACCTAATTTTGTTTTACAATGGCGACACTGATAATGAATGGCCAAGGCAAAAGCCTCCTTTTTTGCTAGCGTAGTAAAGATATTACTATTCTTAACAGCAAAGAAGCTCTCTATACGATTCTAATTAAATTCATTCATAACTTCAAGGAAAGACTTTTGTGTCCAGGCTTCAACAGCTTTAGTAGACTGAACAATTGATTGTTTTACGTCTTCAAGCTCCTCTGGATGGTAGCTACCTAAAACATAATTAACAATTGATTCTCCGTTTTTAGGACGATCCACACCAATTCGAATTCGGTTGAATTCTGGTGTACCTAAATGCTGAATGAGCGATTTAATTCCATTATGTCCACCAGCACTTCCTTTTTGTCTTAATCTAATTTTTCCTGCTGGCAAGTCCATATCATCATAGATCACAACAAGGTCTTCAAGATCAATATTAAAGTAATCCATAAACGGTCTAACTGACTCACCGGATAAGTTCATGTATGTAAGTGGTTTTAACAAATAAACTTTTTCCCCGTTTACGAGTCCACTTCCATAAATCCCTTTGAACTTTGTTTGTGATATATCAATATTCATTTCGTTAGCACAATAATCAATGCAATCAAAACCAACATTATGTCTTGTTCCTGCGTATTTTTCACCAGGATTACCAAGCCCAACAATTAACTTCAAGACAATCTCTCCTCATGCTTGTAAAAAGAGGATGACTAAGTCACCCTCTTTTTTGCTTGTTTATTCTTCTGCTGGTTTTTCTTCTGTTTCTTCAGCTGCTTCCGATCCACTTACTTCTTCTTCACCAGCTTGACCATTTTCTTGTTCAGCTGCTTGAATTTGTACTGTTACAATTGTTTCATCATCATCATTTGTAACTTGAGCAGAAACTGAATTGCGGATATCAGCTATTTGGATAGAGTCCCCAACATTCAAGTTTGAGATATCAACTGTTATTTCTTCTGGAATATCTGCAGGTAAACATTTAACCGTAATCTCATATAAAAGGTGCGATACCATTCCACCTTCTTTTTCTCCAGGAGCTTCTCCAGTTAAATGAACAGGTACACTTGCTTCAATTTCAGAAGTCATATCTACTTCAAAAAAGTCAATATGTTGATACTCATTTTTTAATGGATCTATTTGCAAATCATGAATCATCACTTGATGATTTTTTTCACCTGAAACATCAAGTGAGAACAAGCCATTTTTACCAACAGACCGCACTGTTTTTAAAAACTCTGCCCCATCTACTGAAACAGGTTGACTATCTATTTTATTGCCATATAATACAGCTGGAACCTGTCCTTGCTTGCGAATTTTCTTTGTTGCAGACCCTCTTAGATCTTCTCTTGGATTTGCTTTTAAAACTGTAGCCATGATCACATCACCTCATATTAGTTTTAAAACTCTCTCTATACATATGTTCCCTTCTAGAGAAAATTTAAACGTTTTATGTGAAATATGTAAGGATCTGTCACATGGTTGGTACTTTGCTTCGGCCTTATCTGTGCGTACATGTGGCAATGGCTCCGCTCGCTGCGCGCCTCTTTGAGAAAACCGCTCAAAGTGGCTTAAGATCTTTGCAGCGGCTTTGCTTATGCTTCGATTTTTATAAAAGGAGAGCCCTTTCGCTTCGGCCTTATCTGTGCGTACATGTGGCAATGGCTCCGCTCGCTGCGCGCCTCTTTGAGAAAACCGCTCAAAGTGGCTTAAGATCTTTGCAGCGGCTTTGCTCATTGCTTCGATATTTTTAAAAAAGGTGAAGTTCACACCTTTTTTAAAAATATCTTAATCAAATAATTTGCTTACTGATTGGTGTTCGTGTACTCGTATGATTGCTTCTCCCATTAGAGCGGCTACTGAGAGTTCGGTTACTTTCTCGCTTTTCTTTTCGTCTTCTAGGACGATTGAGTTCGTTACAACAAGTTCTTTGATTTTTGAGTTATTAATACGTTCCATTGCAGGGCCTGATAATACTGGGTGCGTACAGCATGCGTATACTTCTTTTGCTCCATGTTCAACAAGGGCATTAGCAGCCAACGTTATTGTTCCAGCTGTATCAATGATATCATCAATGATAATAGCTGTTTTGCCTTCAATATTACCAACGATGTTCATTACCTCAGAAACGTTTGGCTTCGGCCTACGCTTATCAATGATCGCAATAGGAGCTTTAAGTCTATCTGCCATCTTACGAGCGCGCACTACCCCACCATGGTCCGGAGAAACGATTACAATATCATCTAATTCTTTTTGAGAGAAGTAATCAGCTAAAATCGGCACGCCCATTAACTGGTCAACTGGGATATCAAAGAAGCCTTGAATTTGTGTTGCATGTAAATCTAATGTCAAGACTCTAGTTGCACCAGCTGTAGTAATAAGGTTAGCTACAAGTTTTGCTGTAATTGGCTCACGAGCACGGGCCTTTCGATCTTGGCGAGCATATCCATAGTATGGCATAACTAAATTAATCGTTCTAGCTGAAGCACGCTTCAGTGCATCAATCATAATAAGTAACTCCATGATATGCTCATTTGCAGGAGCAGACGTTGATTGAATTAGATAAACGTCACAACCACGAATGCTTTCTTCAATATTAATTTGAACTTCACCATCGCTAAAGCGAGTAACTGAACTTTTTCCCATTTGAACACCAATATGTTCTGTAATTTGTTCAGCAAGTCCTTTATTTGAATTCAACGTAAAAACCTTTAAACTTGGATCGCCATATTTAGCCACTATTATTCCCTCCGGTAATCTAATTCGCTCTTATTTCTTTTTTAAATAATCAGGTTTATTCGTTTGTCTTGCACGTGCAATCGAAAGGGATTCACCTGGAACATCATCTGTAATTGTCGATCCTGCAGCAACTAAAGCATTTTTCCCAATCGTTACCGGGGCAATTAAATTAGCGTTGCAACCAATAAAAGCACCATCATCTATTTTAGTTTTATACTTGTTTTTGCCATCGTAATTTACAGTTACGGCACCGCAACTAAAATTAACATTGTCGCCAATTTCCGCATCTCCAATATAACTAAGATGTGAAGCTTTGCTTCCTTTACCGATGGTCGCTTTTTTCGTTTCAACAAAATTCCCAATTCTAGCATCATCACCAATTAGTGAATCTGGTCGGATGTGTGCAAATGGACCTATATTAACATTGTCTCCAACTTCGCTATTATACACTACAGAATGTTTAATGACGGTATTATTTCCTATTTGGCTATCTTTAAATTCAGAATGAGGTCCAATCTGACAATCTTCACCAATTGTTGTTGCACCTTGAATAATAGTTCCTGGTAGAAGCACTGTATCTCTTCCAATTTTAGCATCTGTTGATATATAAGTATTATTCGAATCAACAATCGTGACGCCTTGTTTCATCCAGTATTCATTCACTCTTCTTTTTAAAATAGACTCAGCTTGAGCTAAGGCAACACGATCGTTTACTCCAATTGTTTCATCAAAGGAAGGTGTTTGATAGGCTGAAATGGTTTCACCGTTGTTCTTTAATATTTCAATAACATCTGGAAGATAATATTCACCTTGAGCATTGTCATTACCTACTTGCTTTAAAGCTGCAAAAAGAGCCGCGTTATCAAAACAGTACGTTCCTGTATTAATTTCTTTTGTGGCTCGCTCTTCTTCTGTAGCATCTTTATGCTCAACAATTCGTGCAACAAGTCCGTCATCATTTCGGATGATTCTTCCGTACCCTGTTGGGTCATCCGCTACAGCAGTTAGGATAGTAGCTTTCGCCCCTTCATTAGCGTGACAAGAAAGAAGTTGGTCAATTGTTTCTGCTGTTAAAAGTGGTGTGTCTCCACAAAGAACAACAGTTGTTCCCTCTTTATTTTCTAAGATGTCAGCTGCTTGCATAACCGCGTGACCTGTACCTAGTTGTTCTTCTTGAACGACATAACTCACTTGGTCTCCTAATTGCTCTTGAACAATTTCCGCTCCAAAACCAACTACGGCTACTTTCTCGTCAAATCCTAAACTAGAAACTTGATCCACGACGTGTTGAACCATCGGCTTCCCGCAAACTGGGTGTAGAACTTTATATAGCTTCGATTTCATTCTTGTTCCTTGACCTGCTGCTAATATTACCGCATAACGATTGCTCATATTTCCCCTCCAGATGTTCCGTTTTCCATTACGAATATATCTTAAAACCACGGGTATTTCAAGGAATTCTCGCATAAGTCTCATTGACAACTTTTTGACAGGTTAAAATTACCACAGGAAAATAAAAAAAGAAGTTCTCAAAAAAGGGAATTTTCCGCTCTTTTAAGAACTTCTCTTAACAGTTTTTTTAAGATGCTCCTGCTTCTTCAAACTCGATTTCTTCAAATTCGCCGGCTTTTTCATATTCCGTTAACACAGCGTTTTGAATTTTCTCTCTCGTCGTTGAAGAAATTGGATGTGCAATATCTCTGAATTCTCCATCTGGAGTTCTTTTACTCGGCATTGCGACAAATAATCCGTTATTGCCGTCGATTACGCGAATATCATGAACTACAAACTCGTGGTCAATTGTTATTGAAGCAATTGCCCTCATTCTTCCTTCTGTGTTTACACGTCGCAATCTCACATCTGTTACCTGCATGCTGGCCACCACCTATAATTGTGTTTGTCATACTAAATCAATTCTCTAAAAAAATGACAAATCCTTCTTAAATTAAAAATTTTTTTCAACTTTTTATCTGTTTTTTTGACATTATTGCCATTTTCGTAGTATATGTAAGCGATTTCCTAAATTAATAAACCTAAAAGGCTTTACAAAACATTAAATTTTTCAAATAAAAAGCCTGCGTCTTTTAACTCTTGCAGGCTTTTCGGCTTGCTTATTTATTTTACAAGTGCAATTACTTCGATCTCAACTAATACATCTTTCGGTAATCGCGCTACTTCGACACATGATCTAGCAGGTTTATGTTCAGTAAAATATTGACCATACACTTCGTTAATACGCGGGAAGTCATTCATATCTTTAATAAAAACGGTCGCTTTTACAACTGTTTCAAAAGAAGCACCCGCTTCTGTTAATACTGCTTGTAAATTTTTAAAAACTTGATGGGTTTGCTCTTCCACTGTGCCGTTTATTAAATCACCTTCAGCAGTTAACGGAATTTGACCAGAGCTATAAAAAAGATTATTTACAACTATTCCTTGAGAATAAGGTCCAATTGCATCAGGAGCTTGATTTGTGTAGATTGTTTTCATCGAATTATCCCTCAACTTCCATCTTTTTTAATAAGTCTAAAACATTACCTTCTTCAATCTTTATTGTCTTATTTCTTACATCTACTTCTGATAGTCTAGTGATTGACATATACTCGTCAATCAACCTTTCTTCAACTCCAACCGTTTCAACCAAAACACCTATTCCGACCAATTCAGCTTGAAACTCTTCAAGTAGATCCATCATGCCTCGAATCGTACCACCAGCTTTCATGAAATCATCGACGATAAAAACTCGAGAACCAGGCGCTAAACTTCTTCTAGCTAATGTCATCGTTTGGATTCGTTTAGATGACCCAGATACATAATTAATGCTAACCATAGATCCTTCTGTCACTAAATGGTCTCTTCTAACAATACTAACCGGGACATTTAAATATTGTCCAACTGCATAAGCAAGAGGAATCCCTTTCGTGGCAACCGTTAGTACTGCATCAATTTTTTGATTTGCTAATACGGAAGCAAAGACTTGACCTAGCTTTTGTATGAATTTAGGGTTTCCGAGCAAATCCATCATATAAAGATAACCACCAGGTAGTATCCTCTCAGGTACTGCCAATTGATCAATTACTTCAGTGACAAAATCATTTACTTGTTCACGACTAATCCGAGGTATGTATTTAACCCCACCACTTGCTCCAGATATAGTTAAAAGGGAACCATAGCCCTCATCTTCAAAAATTTCTTTAACGATAACCAAATCCTCACTAATCGAAGACTTTGCCGATTGATATCGTTCAGAGAAATGAGTGAGTGAAATGACTTCATGGGGATGCTGGAGTAAAAAATGGGTCATATCAACTAGACGACCACTGCGCTTTAGCTTTTTCATGCTACCTCCATAAAACCGAATATTTTTTTATAATATATCACGTTCGTTCGGTTTTAATCAAGTATTTGTCGAACGTATTAACCTTACTGCAAATACATCCTGACAAAATCCCCTTAAGCCATTGTACACTCGATGCAAACGAGATTCATGTTCTACAAGGCCGAAAACAGTTGGCCCACTTCCGCTCATTAGGACACCATCTGCACCAAACCGAATCATTTGTTCTTTAATATTTCTTACTTCTGGATACATATCCAACGTTACTGACTCAAGTACATTATGTAAGTTTTGACATATCCCGGAGAAACTTTGGTTCTCTATCGCCTTAATCATGGCCTGAGTATCTGCATGTTCAATTTCATTCACCTTCAGACGTTTATACACATCTGCTGTCGAAACTCCAATAGGAGGCTTCGCTAAGATTACCCAGCAAGGTGGTGGAGATGGAATTTGTTTGATAATTTCTCCTCTTCCAGTTGCAAGAGCTGTTCCACCGTATACACAAAAGGAGACATCTGATCCAATTTCTGCTCCGAGCTCAGCTAGCTCGTCCAAGCTTAATCCTAATTGCCATAGTTCATTTAATCCTTTTAACGTCGCAGCAGCATCACTACTACCCCCAGCAAGCCCTGCAGCAACAGGGATCCTTTTTGTAATGTAAATAGAAACACCTTTACTCACATTACAACGTTCTTGTAATAAAGATGCAGCCTGATAAGCCAAATTACGATGATCGTTTGGCACAAATCCCTCTGAGACATCTACTTTTATCTGTCCATCAGCGATTTCAGTTAAATCTATCCGATCAGCCAAATCTACCATCGTCATGATCATT
This sequence comes from Halalkalibacter akibai JCM 9157, assembly GCF_000513135.1. Classification (GTDB taxonomy): domain Bacteria; phylum Bacillota; class Bacilli; order Bacillales; family Bacillaceae_D; genus Halalkalibacter; species Halalkalibacter akibai. The sequence continues at coordinate 20,314 of NZ_BAUV01000037.1, read as the reverse complement.
TCAACTTCATGAAAACCATCTTCTCTTTTTCTTATCGCGTCGAGCGATAAGTTGATCTTCGCTGGTGCTTTTACAGAATATTTCACACTTGTCACCTTCTATAATCCATTTGCTTACAATATTTTATCATTTGTACACTCAACATACCACAGTTCGAGTATTTTTCTACTATATTTGATTAATAATCAAAAAACCGGGTTTTGACACCCGGTTACTTACCTATTTTTATGGTCTTGTTGATTTACTAATTGTTGCTCTGCCATTTCAATAGCTCTTTTTACCATATTCCCTGCATCCTTGGAACGTATACTTCCCCATCCACCTTTTTCAACAGTTTGGTAAAAGCCTAGCTCTTTTGCTAGCTCCTCTTTGAATCGGCTAGACATGATGCCTCTTTTTCTACTCATGTCACACAACTCCTTTTTAAGAACCACATTTAGACTGCCGTAACTTGACTACGACAATCTTATTATGTACTAAAACACAAATATAACCCACTGAAGTAGTTACCTCAGAGGGTTATGTTTGTCTGTATATCTAGTTCTTACGTTATGCCTTTAAAACTGCTGACTCTTCTTCGTCACAAAGCATCAATTCAACCGTTTCTGTTAAGATGTCCGCATAACTATAAGAAACTCGTTCGAACGCATTTTGCTGTTCATCCAACTTCACGATAAACACAGAAGGGTATGTTTCTTCAAGGAGACCTGAACGTTCTGACGTTTTCCGACGACCACCATTTGCCTTAATCGTGATTCTCTTACCAACATTAGCATCTAATGCACGCTTAATGTCTATTAACGTTTTTGCCATTACTACACCCCACCTCACTGTATATGTAGTATAACACATTCGTCATTTTTCGTCAAACAAATAAAAAATTATATCAATTAGACAAGATTATTGTCAATGGGTTTGACGAGAAAAAATAAAAATGTTACAACTACAGGTCTCCTTTAGTATGGCAAATGACGGAAAAAATTATGTATAGAATAAATTATTAGTATTTTATAATTATTATCTTTTTTTAAAATCTAAAAAACCCTGTAGTTATATGACATTTCTAAGTCGATTCACTACAGAGCTTTTTCATTGGATTAATTTCTATTCATCTTCATATTTCATTGGCATTCCTCGTCGCATAACTCCTTTTGTCTCAACTCCACCTAATCCCTTCTCGCCTGTAATCGTATTACGTAGCACCTCAGTTAAGCTAATTCGGTCCATGAATGAAGTTAGACTAACCCTAGAGGCGATATAGACTGGATCAAGTGCATGAATGTTAATGCGTTCAGGAGAGCTAGCGAAATTTGCACCTGCTTTTATTAACGTCTCAAAGTGAGATTGACAAGCACCAGCAAAAATAACTAATTCATCACGATGGCCATTATATTTCCGTGCGACTCGTACACATTCTGCAAAGTATTTTGTATGACGGTATGACCTTGTATCATCCTCAGAACCTCTACTTTTTAAGAATGCGTCATGTCCCGTAACAACGACAATATCCGGCTGGACCATTTCGAGTAGAGAGGAGATTTGTTCTGGCATCTCTCTCTCATTCAGGTGAACACCATAAACAGGAACACCTAATTTATTATAAAGCTCCGTACATTTACGTAAATAAAGTGGATCTCCATCGATATGAAGCACGCGTCCACGCAGTTCAAAAAAATTCACATCACTTTTATATCCAGATGTTACTTCATACTCGCTACGCTGTTTCATGAGCCTTGCATCTTGCCTAAAAAGCTTATAAGAGTTTTCTTCAAGTTCTTTGGCTTTTAGCTCATGAGCGGATCTGTCTTTTTCTGAAACAATGACTACATCTTCTAATGGAGCATCAGCAAGTAAGCGCATATCTTCGCCTGCAAGTTCGACGTAGTCTGGGTACAACTCTACTACCCTAAATAGCAAATCACATTGATATGAAGGGCGAGCGACGATATCTCCTTTTTTTAGCTTCATTGTCACGCCTCCTCTCCACTTAAAATATGTCGAGAGAAGGGCTAGTGTTCCAAGTTTAAGCTAATCTTTTTAAAAGGGCATCACTTAACTTTGCAAATTCGGCCAACGATAACGTTTCGCCACGCCTTTTAGGGTCAATTTCTGCTTCTTCCAAAGCAGCTTCTATTTCCGATTTTTTCTCCTTGGGCCCTAGATTATGAACAAGGTTATTTAAAATTGTCTTACGTCTATTAGCAAAGCAGGCATGAAAAACGGTAAAGAAATAATCTTCCGACTCTACCTGAACGGCTGGTTCTTCACGAATCGTCAAACGTAATACAGCAGAATCTACACGAGGTTGCGGAACAAAAACAGTTGCAGGAACTGTCATAACCTTCTCAGCTTGAGCGAAATATTGAGCTGCAATGGACAGAGCACCATAATCTTTTGTTCCCGGCTTAGCTGCAATCCGGTCTGCAACCTCAGCTTGAATCATTACAACAATCCCGCGAATTGGTAAGTGCTCCTCTAATAACTTCATCAAAATCGGTGTCGTTACATAATATGGTAAATTGGCTACAACCATAATATCATCAACATCCTGAAAATGTTCTTCAATCATTTCTTGAATATTTGCTTTTAGAACATCGGAATGAATAATCGTCACATTATCATAAGGAGATAATGTATCTTTTAAAACAGGAAGTAGCCTTTGATCGATCTCATAAGAAACGACTTTTTTTGCTTGTTTAGCTAACTGCTCTGTTAAAGCACCAATCCCCGGTCCTACCTCGATTACTCCGGTAGACTCTGTTATATTTGCAGCATTTACAATATTACGCAAAATATTTGTATCAATTAAAAAGTTTTGTCCTAAACTCTTCTTGAAGCTAAAGCCATATTTATTTAAAATTTCTTTTGTTCTCTGCGGTGTAGCAATATCTTTTAACATTTAATTAGTTTCCTCCTCAAACACACGTTGCATAGCCGCTCCAAACTCCTCAGCTGTTATTCGAAAGGTGTGTAATCGTTTATGTAGTTGCTTTCCGTTAGCATAGCCAATTCGAAGCAATTCTCCTAAACGCTCTCTTCTTTTTTTAGCATGTACACCAGCAATCAATCCTGCTGCATGTAGATCCTGCCATGTAACTACTTCATTAAATTCAGTTGTTTCTTGTTTGGCATGCAACAAAGCTTCTCTTATCGCTTCAGGCGTTGCATTTTCTACGCCCAGGTCATTTTGATTTTTTGAAATTGCTTCTTTTTTAGGTAGAAATGCATGTTTACAGGTAGGAACTCTACCGCTAACAATCTTCCTAATTCTCTCTCCAGGATAATCTGGGTCTGTAAATACTATAACCCCTCTGCGTTCTTCAGCTAACTCAATTTTTCTAAGTGTACTCTCGCTAACTGCAGAACCATTCGTTTCAATTGTATCGGCATCAACAGCTCTTTTGACAGCTACCGTATCATCCTTGCCTTCAACCACAATGATTTCTTTTATTTTCATCCCTTTACTCCTAAAATATAAAATAACTTGTCTTATTGTAGCCCATTACTTGCGTTTACATAATAAGCTCACTTTATGTAAAGAATCATTCTTTACTTTAACACGTTCATGAAGCAAAAGACTATCTTATCTATTTTTCACATAAAAAACTAGCAGAGATTTACTCCTTTATATGTTCTCGAGTTAAATGCTACTTTCTTATATTATATTTTTTTCTATTAGTGAAATGGAGCGGAAGTCACTCGACTCCTGCGGGATGCAGAGGTAGGGCCGAGACCCCACAGGCGTAGCCGAGGAGGCTCGGCACCTCCCCGCGGAAAGCGAGTGGCTGTAGCGCAATGGAACGAACATGTAGAGGAGGTATACCCACAGAAAAATTTTTTATAGCAATAAGTTTCAAGCATTCCATTAAAAAAAAGCACAGTGTGGCGTCGCCACTCTGTGCTAACATGCTAATTTAAAATAGTTACTTTTACCGTTCGATTTCCCCAACGGAATGCATCTGATTTCGTAGGTACATGCACATCAATTTTATTGCCTTTGATTGCACCACCAGTATCACCTGCGATAGCTTCCCCGTAGCCCTCAACATAAACTCTTGATCCTAGCGGGATCACATTCGGGTCAACAGCGATTACTTTCATGTTACGGTTTTTATTAAGATTAATGCCAGTTGCTGTAATTCCGCTACAACCACTACATCCAGCAGTGTAAGCTGTAGCCGTTACTGTTAGTGTGCGACCACTTCTAGCTTCACCACTAGAACTAGAACCTGCACTTGAACTACTAGAACTAGAACCACGTGATACAGTTGGAGCTGGCTGAGTACCTACTGCTACAATTCGGTCCTTGCCTTCTTTTACCGTTTCCGTTTTAACAAGTTCACGCGATACTTCTTCACCATCTTCAAGAACTACTTCATAATGTTTATTTACTTTTCCGTTTTCTCCTGATTGAACGACTTTTTCTGTTCCCGTACGTAACTCATTATCCTTGCGGGTAACCGTTCCAAAAGCAACAGACTCTTCCACCACATCGGTGACTTTTTCTACCCGTATTACTTTAACTTCTGATTCTTCGCCAAGCCTTGTTTCTAAATCTGGCTCGACCCGATCAAGCTCACCTAGCGTAACACTTTCTCTCTCTAAAAAGTCAGCGACAGTCGTCGAAGTTGTCCATAATTCATGTTGTTCACCGTCACTAGTAAGCTCTACTTGAAAAGCAGATTCATAGATTAGATTCATCTTATCTGAAATCTCTTCACTTAATGCTGGTGCAATAAAATCATGTTCACTTACTTCAATACTTAATTCATCAATAAATTCTTCTACATTATCTGCGGTGGTCCAAACAATTTCTTCATGATTTTGAATCGTTACGAAAACTTGCTTCGCCTGATCCCATGTAATTGACATATTTCCATGTATTTCCGTATCTAAACTAGGCTCTACTTGATCATATTCTTGGACGTTCCATTCTTGCTCCTTCATCAACTCAGCAACTGTGGATGCATGTGTTTGCACCAAAATTTCTTCTTCTCCGTCAATCGAGATTGTTACAGTTGCCTTTGTCGCCTCGTATACAGCGTAAGTAATCACGCCTCCGAAGAGAATGAGACTGACAACGGAGATAACCAACTTCTTCCATAAACTCATAGCCGGAAGGAAGTGGCTCCTGTGTGCTTCCATCTCAAAACATTCCTCCTTCTTTAACGTCAAAAATTATAAACACTGTACCCCCTTTTGTCAACGTACTAATTTTTGCTAACTGCCCGCATTAGACTTATTATCTACGAAAACAAGAGCAAAGGAAACAAAAACTTATCGACACGTCCAATCTATGCAATCGTTGTTCTTTGTAGAACTAGTACGAAAAATAGAATATGTAGACAAGCTTCGTCACCATTAGTCAAAAATTGCTATCAAGAAATGCCAAAAAGTTTTTTTGCATTTAACGTTGTTTGCTTTGCTACTTCCTCGTAGTCTAGTTCTTTCAGCTCTGCAATTTGCTCTGCTACAAGCTTAACTAGAGCTGGTTCATTCCTTTTACCTCGAAAAGGATGTGGTGCTAAGTATGGACAGTCTGTTTCAATTAGTAAACGATCCAATGGAATTTCTTGTGCCACTAATTTAGGACGTTTTGCATTTTTAAATGTAACTGGCCCCCCAAGAGATATATGAAAGTTCATTCGTAAACATTCCATCGCAATTTCGACACTACCACCAAAACAATGCATAATGCCTCCCACTTCAGAAGCTTCCTCTTCCCTTAGGATATCTACAATGTCTTGATCTGCATCACGATTATGAATAACAATAGGCAATTTTACTTTCTTAGCTAGTTGAATTTGTTTTCTAAAGACTTCTTTTTGAACCTCTTTAGGTGATTTATCCCAATGATAATCTAATCCCATTTCTCCTAAAGCAACAACTTTTGGGTGAGCACTTAGTTCTTCTAACCATCTTAAATGAGCATCGGTGAAATCTATTGCGTCAACAGGATGCCAACCAACGGCAGCATAAAGAAATTCATATTCTTCAACAAGTGCTAATGCTCTATTTATCGTTTTTTCATCAAAACCGACAACGACCATATATTGCACTCCTGCTTCTTTTGCTCTTGAAATCGTTTCTTCTAAATCCTCATCAAACTGATCTGCATTTAAGTGTACATGTGTATCAAATAACACGCTTTCCTACGCCCCTTTTTTTCTCAGATATAGTAAGGGGTTATCGCAAAAAATCACTTGGATTTTTTGCGATAACAACATTTCATTATTTTACTCTCGCTCCATTCGGTAACTGACCATCAATCGTTGCAAGTTGTAGTTTTTTCCCTTTGGAGCCCGCTAAAATCATTCCTTGAGAAAGTTCACCACGTAACTTAACTGGCTTTAAATTCGTAACACAGATAACTTTTTTGCCGACTAATTCTTCTGGGGAATAAAACTTTGCAATTCCTGATACAACTTGACGTTGTTCAAACCCAAGGTCTAATTGTATTTTCAAAAGTCGATCGGCTCCTGATACTGGTTCTGCCTTTAAGACTTCCGCTACATGAAGTTCTACTTTTGTAAAATCCTCAATTGTAATCTCATTTTCTTCAACTTCAGGAATATCTTGCTCAGTTTTTGTTACTGCAGCCGTTCCCCCACCCATTAATCCGACAATATGAGCAACCTCTTCTTCCATATCTAGTCTTGGAAAGATCGGCTCTCCTTTTTGAACACTTGTTCCACTCGGGATTAAAGCAAATGACTTAAGTGATTCCCAATTCGTTATGTCATTATTAAGTCCTAATTGGGACCAAATGCGCTTAGGTGTTTCTGTCATAAACGGTTGAATCATAATAGATACTTGACGAAGCGCCTCAGCCAAGTGATACATGACTGAACCAAGTTCTTCCTTTTTAGCTTCATCTTTTGCTAATACCCATGGTTGTGTTTCATCAATGTATTTATTCGTACGACTAATTAATTGCCAAATAGCCGTTAACGCCACTGAAAATTCCATTTCTTCCATGGCATTTTCTACTTTTACAACTGTCGCTTCAACTAATTCAACAAGACTTGTATCAAATGGCGTTGCATCTTTGACGTAAACTGGAATATTACCATCAAAATACTTATTAATCATTGCAACAGTTCGATTAAGTAAGTTTCCTAAATCATTCGCTAAATCATAATTAACACGCTCTACAAACCCTTCAGGTGTGAATACCCCATCAGAACCAAACGGAACTTCTCGTAACAAGTAATAACGTAACGCGTCCAAGCCATAGCGATCAATTAACGGAACAGGGTCAACGACATTTCCTTTTGACTTAGACATTTTTCCGTCTTTCATCAACAGCCATCCATGACCAAATACTTTTTTAGGTAGTGGTAAGTCTAGAGCCATCAGCATAATTGGCCAATAGATTGTATGGAAACGTACAATCTCTTTTCCTACTAAGTGAACATCCGCTGGCCAATATTTTTGATAAAGCTCTTCGTTTTCACTTCCATAACCGAGCGCCGTAATATAGTTGGATAGCGCGTCAATCCAAACATAAACAACATGTTTAGGGTTACTAGGAACTTGAACACCCCATTTAAATGATGTACGAGATACAGCTAAATCCTCTAGCCCTGGTTTAATAAAATTATTAATCATTTCGTTTTTGCGAGATTCTGGTTGAATAAATGTAGGATTATCTTCATAAAATTTCAGCAAGCGATCTGCATAGTTACTCATTTTAAAGAAATAAGACTGTTCACGAACTTTTTCCACTGAATGACCACTGTCTGGACTTTTCCCTCCAATGACTTCACCCGCGTCATTTTTGACAGGATCTACCAATTGTCGCTCAGTGTAAAAAGTTTCATCCGGAATCGAGTACCAACCTTCGTACTCATCAAGATAGATATCTCCTTTTTCGAGCAAACGTTCAAATATTTGAGCGACAACTGTTTTATGACGGTCTTCTGTTGTGCGGATAAAGTCATCATAAGAAACATCAAGTTTTTTCCAAAGTTCTTGAATTCCAGCAACAATTTGATCGGTAAACTCTTGTGGTGTTTGACCCTTTTCAGCTGCTTTTGTCTCAATCTTTTGCCCATGTTCATCGGTTCCTGTTAGAAAACGAACATCATAACCACGTAAACGCTTATATCGTGCCATTGCATCTCCAGCAACAGTTGTGTAAGCATGACCAATATGAAGCTTATCACTAGGATAGTAAATAGGGGTTGTTAAATAAAAACGTTTTTTGTTCTTTCGTCATTCCAATTTCCTCCTCATTTTCTGCATACAAAAAGCTCTCATCCCAGAGGGACGAGAGCATAACTCACGTGGTACCACCCAAATTCCCTTTTCATTTCACAACAAAAAGGCTCATGAAGTCTCAGACTTCTTCTGTTAACGCCAGCTACGTTACTCCCTTATGTCAAACACTCGAAAGTAAACTCCTCCCAGGACCATCTTCAAACCATCATCTATACCGGTTTTCAGCTACCCCGGCTCTCTTCATAGCATAAGCTACCTATAGACGGTTGATTCTACTCATCCCTTCATCGGAAAAACCATATTCAATCAAATTCTACCCAAAATATACCTAATCCATTCAAACTAGTCAAGGTCGTGTATATAAAGTAGCAAATGGGGTCTTTTGTTTCTTTATAATCCCCTCGCTACTTAAACGCTCTAATTCCTGTTTCCACGTTTGAACATCCCAACTTTTCTCCGCCTCTTTATTTAAGCTTGACAACTGTTGCATTAAGCTCATCTCTGCAAGTGGTAAAAAGGAGTCTAAAGCTTTCATGAGCTGATCCGCATCTTGTTCTTTCATCTTCTTGAGCTCATCAAACGGATTTAACGTGTGTGGACTCGCTGAATGAGCATAACGTATTCGCACCGCCATTGTTCTTCCCATAATAGCAGAAGAAACAAATACATCACCAGATCTTAAATAGGGAAGTCGTTTTCCTTCATCATGAGTAAGATCGGTTTCTTCTTTGATCGTCTGAATATCAGTTCCCCTAACTGTTCTAAACACAAATTTAGAATTTAGCTGAGCTGTAATCGTCTCATCAAGAAGGGTCGGTCTTTGTGTAGCAAAAATAAGGAACACACCATATTTCCTTCCTTCTTGAGCAATTTCTTTTAATACTGATTTTGCTGGTGCGTCAAAACCCTTAGGAGCAAAGTTATGAGCTTCGTCTGTCACGACAATAAAAGGAGGAAAAAACTCTCCTTGTTTTTGTTGTAACTTTGCATCTCGAAATGTCCGGCGCTTTCCATATAAAGCTCCGATAACATAGCTTGAAAACACTTGTAGCAACCAAACAGCTCCTTGAATCACAACTAATTTCCCGGCATGAATCCCTTGTTCAATCGCTCTAATATTTTGCTGAAACAATCCCGCCTGATTAAGCCTGTTAACCCTCCATTGAATGCCTTTAACAGAAGCTAATGGCAGGCTACCATACTGTTCTAGCAATTTCCTAAACAAACTAAATCGACTAATTTCATCTCTTGTCATCCCACCATCATGAAGCAACGACTCTACTTTCTGTTTTCCAAGTTCTAATGCTTCAGCTAAATGGGCAACTCTGTCACTAAAAGATTGATAACTATCTTTTCTTTTATGAATGGATTGGATCACGTTAATCATAGATTCTGTCAAAGAACCAGCTGCAGAAAGCAAACGTTCAACATCTCTTGTAGACAACGCAGAAAAATCAACTCCTACATCCTGGCCAATTTGAACAACGATGTATCTTTCTCGGTAAGCTAGGGTTCCAGGTACTTCTCCCTCAGTAGCGAAATTCATTTCAAAATGAGGGTCAAACACAAGTGTTGGAATTTGAAGCTTCATAATTTCCTCAAGCATGACACGAAGTCCAAATGATTTTCCAGATCCAGATCCGCCAAAAACGCCTATATGTGGGTATTGCTGCATCGCTCTAATATCAAAAATGAAAGGCACACCATTTTGTTTTCGAAGACCATTGTGATCATCAATATGTAAGAGCCCTGTAAGTGATTCAGGCAAACTCGGTGCTATGAAATCAGTTGATTTAACCTCACCAAGAACTAGACCATTTTCAGGACTTGTTTTAACTAATAAAGATGAAATTTCACTGAATTCTGGATGTCGAACGGCTGCCCCCGTTTGAATAGGTTGGACTGCTTCTTCAAACAAACGCACTTTAGCAAGATGAATATCATCTGCACCAATGTCATAACCAATTTGCTCTAATGTCTTTAATACTTGTTCATCTGCCAATCCTTTATCAAATCCCATTGGGATGTAACGATTATAAGAAAAAGTTTCAACCACTTCTCCTTTAGGCTGATACAAGGAGTCATCCTCTATCACTAACATCTCATTCATTCTAAATTTATGATTTTTAGAAGCAACAAACACTTCATGCTGTGTAGTAACCCCAACAATTTGCATAAGCTCGGATCCCCCTTTGTCAATGTTTTTATAAAGGTCTTGCTCCTCGTTTTTTCTCGAAAAATCTTTTTCGCATCTCAGGTTCTATATACTGTTCTACTAATGCCTCAACTAACTTGTCCGTTACCCTTACTTCACGGTCAATATGATCCAACCAAAGCGGGATACCTCGGCCACCACTTGGAGTTAACGTTAATAACAGACTTGCGATCTCTTCTTTTGAAGTTGCTTGTTCCTCTAAAACATCAAAACCTGTGATCGCTGGGTCTGTGCTTAATCTTACCCAGACAGACTGTAACCCGGCTTTACTTTGAATACTCTCTACAAAAAGCATCTCTCCTTTTTCAAGTACGCCAAATAATAAATCTCGATCGTATGTATAGGGTTGTTTCCTGAAAGATTGAAACGGTTCAAGCTTCACTAAATTCTCTGTTGTTATCTCTTCTGAAACGCCTACTAGCAAAACATCCTTTTCTATCGCTTTTCTCTTCAGTTTCTCCCATTCCAAAGGAGCGTCAATTCGGTAATGAAAAAGGGCACCATCCATCATGATAATAGCTAGTGAACTTTCCTCGATTAACTGAAGAGCGACTTGTAATTCTAGTTTAGCTAATAAGTGAGATCTCCAATTTTTTTGAATTCCTCCCTCTAGTTCATCCATATTTACTTCATCTATTAACGGCGAGTATATATCTGTAGCCTGACAGGCCTGACCAGAGATTGTTTTGGCTAATGCTTGAAATAAATATAAAATATGTGGCGGTTCGCTTTTCGTTTGGTTTACAGAGCCATCAACGGCAGCTACTTCATTGCCTTTTAACCAGATTTTTAAACTATTTGTCGAAAAACGTTCAATTTGTCGAATTTCCGCTCCCGATTCGATAAGTTTTTGTCGAATAATCATTTTATTGTCACTTGAATATTGGTAAAAATGCTGCAGGTTTTCATTCATTAATTTTAACTTTTTTACTAATTCAGGATATATCTGTAACATGATTTTTTATTCACCTCCGGCTGTAACTTGCATTTTATCAGCTTTTTGCAATCTTTTGTAAAAAATTTCTTGTGTTAAATTCATTAAAAAAGAATTGACTTGATTTGGAAACACTGGTACTCTAAATGAAGATAGAAAAATGTCGAATAATGACACTAAAATAAATTGTTTTGTACTCGAGAGGAGAAAGCAGAATGAAATCTACAGGTATCGTTCGTAAGGTTGATGAATTAGGACGAGTTGTTATCCCAATAGAATTACGTCGTACATTAGACATTGCAGAGAAGGATGCACTTGAAATCTACGTTGATAATGACCGCATTATCTTGAAAAAATATAAGCCTAACATGACTTGCCAAGTAACTGGCGAAGTTTCAGATGAGAACTTATCTATTGCTAACGGAAAAATTATTCTTAGCCCACAAGGCGCTGAAGAAATTATGAAAGACTTACAAGAGTATCTTTCACGTACACAAGCATAATTTAAAAAGGGTACCTACAGTTTACGTTCTACCCAAAACTCCATGAAGAGTTTTGAGTACGTTCATGCTGAGGTGCCCTTTTTTTTATTCTTGATGAAACTCTGCATAGACCATTCTTTTTTGAATGTTTCGCTCACGAGCTACCTGTTTAATAGCATCTTTTGAAGACATACCTAAACCAATGTAATGCTCCACATGCTGAGGAACGGAAATTAGATTCCACCACTCTTCTTTTTCTTCCTCTAACGAATTTCCTTCAACTACAAGACAAAATTCACCCTTAATTGTCCCAGTCTCACACCATTTAATGGCATCCTCTAAAGTTCCTCGTTGATATTCCTCAAACTTCTTCGTTAACTCTCGGCTAATCGTCATATTACGGTTACCTAAGACTTTATACATGGCTTCTAGAGCTTCCTTTAAACGGTGAGGTGATTCGTAAAAAATCAAGGTTGATTGGTTATTCTTGATTTCTTCTAAAAAGGTTTGACGTTGCTTGTTTTGTCTAGGAAGAAAACCTATAAATTCAAACCGATCTGTTGATAACCCTGAAGCAACTAAACTAGTCAATGCTGCATTTGCTCCTGGTAGCGAAATTACTTTAATTCCAGCTTCTATTGCTTCTTTTACAAGATCTTGGCCTGGATCTGAAATAGCTGGCATTCCTGCGTCACTCACTAACGCAATGTGTTTGCCTTCTTTTAATTTTTCAATAAGTGTCTCTCCAGCTTTTCGTTTATTATGTTCATGATAACTAACTAAAGATGTCTCAATCTCAAAATGTCTGCATAATTTCATCGACTGCCTTGTATCTTCTGCAGCTATTAAATCAACTTCTTTTAAAATACGGATTGCTCGAAACGTCATATCCTCGAGGTTCCCTATTGGTGTTGGTACTAAATACAATAGGCCACTTGTATCTTCACCAACAAAACTTGTTTGTTGTCTCATTTCATTATTCCTTCCTTTAATAAATCATTATTTTCCTTCATAAACTTGGCTAAATTCTGGTCGGTATTCCCCAGATTCATTGTACACAACTAATGGCGGAAGACAAACGACTCCAGCCTTTCCATCTTTAATTCCTTCAATTAAAACCATATTTGCTTCTTTACCTTGTTTCGGGTGGATAAATTGAATTCTTTTCGGTTCAATACGATAAGCACGCATGAACGTCATAATGTCTGTTAATCTCTCTGGTCGATGAACAAGAGCTACTTTACCTTTTTGTTTAACATAGCTACTGCATACCCGAATCACCTCTTCTAATGAGCAAAGAATCTCATGACGCGCGATAGCCAAATGTATGTTTTTATTTTTTTCTTCTTCTGTTACCGTTTCAAAATAAGGAGGGTTACACGTAACCACATCAAAGAAGTCCTTCTTTATATTTGCTGGAATGTAGTTTAAATCTGCTTCAATGATCTCAACTTGATTATGTATTTCATTTAAGGTTAACGTTCGTCTTGCCATATCAACGAGTTTAGATTGAATTTCCACACCAACTAAAGATGCTTTAGTTCTCGTTGTTAGTAAAAGGGGAATTACTCCATTACCAGTACAAAGATCGAGAATATTACCTTTTTGGATCGGAACTTGAACAAACCGTCCAAGTAGGATAGCATCAATGGAAAATGAAAATACATTTGGACTTTGAATGACTTTCAATGGTGTCCCTGCAATAAAATCAATGCGCTCTTCTTTTAACAAATTCACTTTTATTTAAACCCCCCTTACCTTTCTACACTCTAATGTTTTATCTATGTGTCATTTCCAGGAAAATTATCATGAAGATAACTGATAAGAAAAAAGCAGACCCTCAATTTTGAAAGATCTGCTCCGATAACCTTTTATTTTTGGTGTAAAAATGACAAACAGAATAAACAATCGTCTCCGTCTGATCGGATACTTCCATAATGGGTATTACAAATATGAAAACCTTCTTGATACAGTCTAGCTAAATTGTCATAGCCCTCACCGACAAATGACTTTTTAACATTCACTGTTTTTTTATCTCCCACTTCTTGAATTTCTTCTTGAGCTTCTAATCGCTCACGAAGATTTTCATTTTCAATGTGAAGATAGTGATTTTCTTCAATTAAATAGGCTAACTGTTCTTTTAAGCCTCTTAATTCATGATGTAATTCCCCTAAGCGCTCTTCTAGTTGGCTCACCTGTGTAAAAATTGCTTTTTTATCCACGATGCCCCCACCCCATTATTCTGCAGCCTCAGTCGACACAACTTCCTTCGCCATTAGTTCATCCATTGTGTACTCGACTACTCGTTCCCCTTCAGTTAATTCTACTTGAATCAATCGCTCTAAAAGGTTAAGTCCTACAACCTTTCCTCTTCCATCAGGAGTCTTAATCCGCTTTCCGATGTCTGGTAGCTCTTGTTTTGCTGACTCATACATATCATTTTCATATTTCAGACAACACATTAACCGACCACAAAGCCCAGATATTTTAGCTGGGTTCAATGATAAACTTTGATCCTTCGCCATTTTAATAGAAACTGGTTCGAAGTCGCCTAAAAACGAAGAACAACATAGTACACGTCCACAAGGTCCAATTCCACCAAGCATTTTTGCTTCATCACGGACTCCAATTTGACGCAACTCAATTCTAGTACGGAAAACAGCAGCTAGATCTTTTACAAGTTCTCTAAAGTCAATTCTTCCATCTGCAGTAAAGTAGAATAAAACTTTGTTACGGTCAAACGTATATTCAACATCAACAAGCTTCATATCAAGATCATGTTGACTGATTTTCTCTGTACAAACTTCAAAAGCTTTTTTAGCAGCATCGAGATTTTCTTGTACGATTAATTTATCCTTATCTGTTGCTGTTCTAATCACTTGCTTTAGCGGAAGAACAACGTCGTTATCATCAACCGTCTTTATCCCAATCACAACTTGTCCGAACTCAACGCCTCTTGACGTCTCGACAATCACGGCTTCTCCCTTCGCTAACTGAAAAGTACCGGGGGAGAAATAATAGATTTTACCCGCTTTTTTGAAGCGAACACCCACAACTTGATGCAATCTTCTATCCCTCCTGTATAGTAAGTAACAACTTTTCCATTAAAAGCTGAGGATTGACATTGGAAGCAAGATGCTTTTTTGCTTGCAATACAGCCGACATTCTTCGGCTTAATACATCCTGAGTACTATTTAATGCTTGTTGCTCTAATTTATTTTGTTGGTCAACGTAGGTAAGGGAATCTAATTTCCCTACCTTCATATACATAAGATCGCGTAACCATAAGAGAATCATATCTAACCCGATTTCTTGTTGGGATTTTTCCTTAAATAAAGGTATCCACTTTTCTTGAACGGTAAACAAAACCTGACTCGGTCTAGAATATGTCTCTTCCATCAATTGTATCACTACGGTTCGTGCTTGTGCAATCCAATCTCCTTCTAACAGTTGCAAGGTTTCCTCATAACTCGTTGTTAAACTAGCTAACATGGTCGCTATTGTATTAGAATTGCCATCTTCTACTAATATATCAATGAATTTTCCCCGTAATAATGGAGCGAATGTTAGATGTTGGCTTCTTGAGTGAATTGTTGGTAAAACCTTACTTCCTTGCTCTGTTAAAAGAATTGCTAGTGTTTCAGCTGCTGGCTCTTCTAGAAATTTCAAGATACTATTTGCTGCTCCTACTGTCATTAAGTCAGCATGAGAAACAATATATACTTTCTTTGCTGATTCAACTCCCCGATAAGAAAATTCCTTTTGTAAATGTTCAACCTGGTGTTTTTTAATGGACTGCCCATCTGGATCAATGATATGTACATCTGGATGGTTTCCATGTTCAATTCGCTTACAATCTCGGCATTCCATACAAGGATCACTTCCTTGTCTTTCTCCGCAAAAGAAGCTCTTCGCAAGTTGAAGAGCTACTTTCTTCTTCCCTGTCCCTTTACTTCCTTCAAATAGATAAGCATGGGCTAGTCGATTTTTTTCCAGAGTACGAACAAGGAGATTGATAATTTTAGGTTGGGTATCCTTTAGTTGTTCCCACGTTTCCATTTGTTTCAACACCTTTTAGAATTGCTCAAATTGTTCAACTGGTAGTACAAATACAGTTGCTCCTCCAACTTGCACTTCAACAGGATAAGGAACATAAGAATCTGCATTACCTCCCATTGGAGAAATTGGAGCAACTAATTGATCACGACTTTTGCAATTTTCTTTAATAATGTTCATAACATCTTTCACTTTTTCATCTTCTGTACCAATAAGAAAAGTGGTATTTCCTGCTTTTAGAAAACCACCTGTACTTGCTAATTTAGTAGCGCGGTAGTCTGCTCTAACTAAAGCATCAGAAAGTCGGTTACTATCCTTATCTTGAATAACAGCCATAATTAATTTCATGTAAAACAGCTCCTTTATTCATAAAGTACGCGACTCAACAAATTGATTAATCACATTCATTGCCGCGGTGAATACAAGCTCAATTGGTTGATTAGCATCAATTTTAATGATTCGATCTCGGTAAACTGTCATTACTTTCGAATAGCCTTCTCGAACTCGTTCGTGGAATTCCAATTTTTCTTGATCCAAGCGATTGACTTCTCGGTTATAATCAGCATTAATTCTAGACATTCCAATGACCGGATCAACGTCAAAGAACAGCGTCAAATCTGGCAAGTGACCTTCTATCGCAAATTCATTAATTTCTTTAACTTCATTGAAACCTATCTTTCTTGCATATCCTTGATAGGCTAAGCTACTATCAATAAAACGATCACAAAGAACAATTTTTCCTTCATTTAAAGCAGGAATCACTTTTTCAACAAGATGCTGTCTCCTAGCAGCGGCATATAATAATGCCTCTGTTCGACTATCCATTTCTGTATGATTAACATCTAAAATAACCGTTCTGATCTGCTCTGCAATTCGAATTCCACCCGGTTCACGGGTTCGAATGACATCACGCCCATCTTGCTTAAGTTGATGTTCAATTTGATCAAGAACAGTTGTTTTTCCTGCCCCTTCTCCACCTTCTACTGTGATAAAAAAACCTTTACTCATTTTCTTCCTCCGAATCAATTACCAAGACATCAGTGACTTCTTTCTCCGATTGAAACCGAGCCCCAGCCCGCTTTAACGTTTGGATTTCACTTATGACAGATTCATCTAATTTTTCTCCAGGTAAAACAATAGGTACACCTGGCGGGTAAGGAATAATTGCTTCTGCAGCAACATATCCTATTGCTTCTTCTAATAAAATTCTTTTTTTACGTAGACTACGTATTTGCTTTGCTGTTAGCTCTAATTTTTTAACTCTACGTGAAAAAGAAATTGGTTTTTTGTTAAACTCTTGATCTAACACCTCATATTGACTTAGATCTTTTGCTAAATTTCTTATAACTTCCATTGGCAGTTGACTTTTACCTAAACCAAATACTAATAAAACATGTTTGTCATCTGCTAATTCTGTATAGAGGCAATGTTTGTAAAAAATCTTTTGAAGCTCAAACCCTGAAAGTTTAGTTGTTGTCCTTATTGTAACTTTTAATGGGTCTAAAAGATAGCTTTCGTCCCACTCCACTACTTGAATTTGTTTGATTAAAGCTAATTCTTCTTTTACTTGTTGAATCCCTGCCATAATTTCATTTATTTTTTTCTTATCTAAAGACTCGACATAGGCTCTAGCCCCGTCTAAAGAGGCCATTAGTAAATAAGATGGGCTACTCGATTGAAACATCGTCAGAGCTTCCTTTACCCGTTGTTGCATGGAATCCGGTAGTTTATTACTCATATGCAAGAAAGAGCTCATCGTTAAGGCTGGAAGCATTTTATGAGCAGATTGCACCGTAATATCTGCGCCTTGCTCTAAAGCTGAAGGTGGAAACGGCATGCCTAAACAATAATGCGGAGCATGAGCTTCATCTACTAGCACCAGTAATCCTTGTTGTTTAGCATAAGAGATAAGCTGATTAATGTTTAAACTACTTCCATAATAATTAGGATATGTCAGCACGAGCCCTTTTGCCTCAGGGTATAAATTAATAGCTTCCTTTAGCGTCTCTAATGTTAAACCAACAGCTAGTCCTGTTTTTGCATCAAACTCAGGTGTGAGAAGAGCTGGAGTAAGGTCAGCAATTTGAACAGCATGAAATATGGATTTATGACTATTTCTTTGAATAAATATGGTATCACCTGGCTCAAATAATCCGTACATCATTGCAATATTCCCGACAGTCGTACCTCCAACTAAAAATAAAGATTCCTTTGTATTATATAAGCGACTTACCGCTTGTTGTGCTTCTTGTATGACACCCGTAGGCGCATGTAAATCATCAAGCCCTTCTAACTCCGTAAGGTCATAAGTAAACACACTGGAGAAATCCGACATTGAAGGATGAAAGAATTCTCCATTCTTATGTCCAGGAACATGAAGGGAAAAAGGCCTTTGTTTCAGATGCTTTTTTAAAGCGTCAATTAATGGAGTTTCCAAAACCTTGTCCTCCTATTTAGTACTTTCCTTTATGATACTTGAATAATAACTTAATGAAAATTAAAATAGCAACATCATTCAAACATGCTACACTAACTTTATAAAGTCGTTCTTAGGAAAGAGGATTTAGATGAAGAAAAAAATTGTTCTTATCACAGGAGCTAGTAGTGGCTTTGGCTTTCTAACGGCTATCGAATTAGCAAAGCAAGATTACGTAGTAATTGCAACAATGAGAGACTTATCAAAAAAAGAAATATTAGTGTCAACTGCCAACCAACTGCACTTGGACAATTTAAAAATACTTCAATTAGATGTAACTAATCTTGATCAAATTAATGAGTTAAAAGAGTCCATTTATAAACAATATGAAACAATTGATATTTTAATTAATAATGCTGGATATAGTGTTGGGGGAATGACTGAACATGTTAGCTTACAAGAGTGGAGGGAGCAATTAGACACCAATCTTTTTGGGGTCATTGCGGTTACGAAAGCTTTTTTACCTTTAATGAGAAAAAAACGTGGGGGTAAAATCATCAACCTCGGTAGCATAAGTGGTCGATTTGGATTTCCTGGACTTGGCCCCTATGTAACTTCTAAATTTGCGTTAAGTGGCTTTAGTGAGTCATTACGTCTTGAACTACTTCCCTTTCATATTTATGTTAGTCTTATTGAAGCAGGCTCTTTTAAAACTGATATTTGGGAAAAGGCTTTATCTAATAATCATTTTGCAGACGAAAATGATTATACTCCCTACCTAAAGAAAATTTATCAGGCGGCTGAACAATCGGCTAAAAATGCAGCTGACCCAAAAGAAGTCATTCAAGTTATACAAAAGATATGTTCCTCTAATAAACCCAAATTTCGCTATCAGGTTGGAAAAGGTGTTAGATCGTTAGTTATTTTAAAGAATCTTCTTCCTTGGTCATTTGCAGAACGAATGATAATTAAACAAATTTATCGCAGTGAACAAAAAAAGCGTTAGGGTTTCATTCCCGAACGCTTCTTTTACTATAAGTTATACTATACATATTGAGAGGACACCGTTCTCATTTGCTTTACATACTTATTGTACATTTGATCACTATCATTTAAATGCACAATTTCTTGTTCACATGTTTGACAAATAAACGAGAAAGCAATTGAAATTCCTTCTTCTCTCCTCTTTTCACAAATAACACATTGTTTACCTAGCCGCATCTTCACTTTCTCAGTCTTCGGCATCTCCATCACCCCTGACCTCATTATCGGCTTCTCCTTTAAGATTCATACATTGTTATACTCTTAATCTATTCTTTTTTTGTAGTTATGTGCCTATCCATCTAAATATTTTATCTTTTTATCTGTAGGAGTCATAAGGTGGCAAGTAGTTTTTTAAACCTGCTCTTACATATCTAATTCAATAAAAACACAAAATCTTAAATCCTTTAGTTAATTTCAACAATACTCTTACTTATTTATTAAATGTTTAATACAATGTAAATAATAAGAAAAAAACAGTTGGAGGGGATTGTTTTGGCTAAGGCACTTAATCGAATAAAATCACAGTTAGCACAATTAGACAGAGAAAATAAATGGGAAGATCTTCAAAGAGATGAAGTAATTGATCTTTTAATTTTTGAAGAAATCAAAGCTGCTTCTCATGAATTAGATTTTGAAGGGGTAGGAAGAATGGTTGATTACCTACTAAAAGAAGGAGAAAAATTAAAAGAAGACTAACTTATTAGTGAGGGGAGTTGTGTAAGCAACTCCTATTTGCTGTAGATTGATTAAAAATGAACTCAGTTTTTATTTTTCACACAAAAAAAAGCACTCCATAACGGAATGCTTTATCTGCCTGGCAACGTCCTACTCTCACAGGGGGAAGCCCCCAACTACCATCGGCGCAAAAGAGCTTAACGACCGTGTTCGGCATGGGAACGGGTGTGACCTCTTCGCTATCGCCACCAGACTATTGAGAAGATTCT
>NZ_BAUV01000038.1 GCF_000513135.1 Halalkalibacter akibai JCM 9157 | reverse complement strand
AGGCCCGGTTACATGATAACCAGGCCTTATCATCTAAAGAGCGTCTAGATCAAATTCAGGAACCAACCCTTCTTTTAAAGCTCTTCCAAGTAAAGCTCTTACGGCTGCATAGCCATCTTCACCCAAGTCTTTCGTAAACTCATTTACGTACAAATCAATATGAGATTGTGCGACATCCTTTGATAATTCCTGCGCGTGCTCCAATACATACTGAGTTGATGCTTGTGGGTGCTTCCACGCATATTCAACAGAAGCTCTAGTCCATCTCGTGATAGCGTCTTTATCCAAAGACCGATGAGCAATAATTGCTCCTAACGGAATCGGTAATCCTGTATCCTCTTCCCACCAGTTCCCTAAATCAGCCATCAGATTTAAATCATAATTTTGATAGGTAAACCTGGCTTCATGAATAACTAAACCAGCATCTATTTTCCCCTCTTGAACAGCCGGCATGATCTCATGAAAAGGCATGACGATAATTTCGCCTACTCCACCTTCAACTTTTTGAGCTGCCCACAGGCGGAATAATAAATAAGCTGTTGATCGCTCACTCGGTACCGCAATTCGTTTACCAGATAAGGCTCCAGGACCCGGCGAGGCCTCCTTCGTTAACACCAAAGGTCCACACCCTCTCCCAAGAGCTCCTCCACATGGAATCAATGTGTAATCATTTAGAACCCAAGGTAAGGCAGCATAAGAAATCTTTTGAACTTCGGGACCCTTGCCTTCCGCCGCCCAGTTATTCGTTTTATCAATATCCGCATATGTCACATCTAACTTAGGAGCTCCAGTAATTAAACCATGGACCCAAGCATGAAAAACAAATGTATCGTTCGGACAAGGAGAAAATGCAATTTTCATTTTTTACAACACCTCTTTAAGAATAGAAGCAGCCTTTTCTAATTCTATAAGCGCCTCTTTAATTTTCCATTCATTGCGATTACGAGGGCCGACCATGTTGGAGATTGACCTTAATTCAAGAACGGGTACTTTCTTTTGACTCGCTGCAAAACCAACGCCATATCCTTCCATCGCTTCTGCCAGCGCACTTGGAAAACGAGCTTGCAAGTTTTCAGCTTTTTCAGCCGTTCCTGTCACTGTAGACAAAGTTAATATTGGTCCTACTTGAGCATCAAGCCCTCTTTCTAGTAACACTTTCGTTATACCGTCACTCAAAGTTTGATCAACACTTATTGAAATACTTCCTAAATTAAGATCAGCTAAACTTAAAAATCCCTCAGCTGTTTCCGCTCCTAGATCAGCCGCAACCAATTCATTTGAAACAACTATAGAGCTAACTTCTGCTTTTCCATTAAAACCGCCGGCAATCCCCGCATTGATTACTAAATCAAATGGATTAGTAGCTAACAAAAGAGCGGTATTCACAGCAGCTGCAACAACACCCACTCCAACAACCGCTACTTCAATCTCTTTACTCTCACCAAGACCTCGTAAAAAGGCCTCTTTTTCTGCTTCAACTGATGTGACAACTAACACTTTTTTAAAGTTAAACATACCATCCATCGAATCCCTTCAAACCGTCATTGTACAACCCTAGTATAGCATTATTCATTCAAAAGAAACTAACACCACGTCTACAGATTCCATACTTCCAACATAAAAAGGTTACCCCGAAAGCAGTGCCTTCAGGATAACCTTCTCTAACTTATTAAACGATTCCGATAAACATTGCAATCACAATAAGGATGATACTAAAACCCCACATCCAGAAAAAGGAATAACGGATATGTTTACCCATCTCTAATCCTGCTAGACCAAGCGCTAACCATAGAGCTGGAGAAAACGGACTGATAAATGTCCCAATGATGTTTCCAATTGTCATAGCATAAGCAGCAGATGCCGCTTCAACACCATAACTTGTTACAATTTGTTCTACCACAGGTAGCAACGCAAAATAGTACGCATCCGTATTTAATACCAATTCAAACGGTACCCCTAGAAAGCCAATAATTAAATGTAAATAAGGAACTAACATTGCAGGTAAAAACTTAACAATATCTGTTGCTAGAGAGTCCAACATTCCAGATCCAGTTAATATTCCTAAAAACGAACCAGCAGCAAGAATAATTGATGCCATTAAAAGTGCATTTGGAGCATGAGCCTTAATTCGCTCCATTTGCTCATTTACATTCGGATAATTTAGAGGCAACGCAATACTAAGAGCAATCATAAAAATAAATCCTGCCGGAATAATCCCCCACACTAACATCGCAATTAAGCCAATTGTTAAAAGTAGGTTTACCCATAATAATTTCGGACGAGCTAATGAATTATCCTTTTTCTCGATTGCAGAATCATCAGTTAATTCAATAGCTGCTGCCGCTTCTATATTAGCTAGATCTGTTTCTGTTAACTTCGCAATTCGACGGTTCTCTCTCATTCCTAAAATAACAGCCATCCCTATTAATAAAATAATGGCGATAATTTGAAGCGGAATTAACGGTCTCCATAATTCTGTTGGATCTACTCCAAGCACTGCTCCCACACGCCCAATCGGACCTCCCCACGGAACCATGTTAATGATACTCGCACTTGTACCTACTAGTAATAAAAGTAAATATGGACTCATTTTTAATCGTTTGTATAACGGCAGCAAAGCTGGAATCGTAATAAGAAACGTCGAAGCTCCTGATCCATCTAAGTGAGCAATCGCTCCAATTAGGACTGTTCCGACCGCTACTGCAATGACATTACCACGGGAAATCGCTATCATTTTATTAATAATAGGATCAAACAAACCCGCATCTTGCATAACACCAAAATACAAAATAGCAAAAATAAACATGATGACAACATTAATTACCTTGTCGATTCCTTCCCCAAAGAACACTCCAATTTCAGGAAAACCAAATCCCGCAAGTAGGGCACCTACAATTGGAATAATGACAAGTCCAATGATCGGTGTAATTCTCCCACTCAGAAGCAATAATACAATAATTAAAATGGTAGCAAATCCAATTAAACTTAGCATTCTTCTCTCCCCCTTAATATGTTGACAGAGGCACTATTTGAAAGCGTATACATTTAAAGCTAGTTAGATTGCTTTCAAACAATAAAAATAACCCTCTCTTTTTTCGAAGTTTCTGATATATCTAGAAACTTAACACAAACGAAAAAGAGAGAGCGATATAAGAGAAATAAACTAATTAAAGATCATTAAATCTATTTTGTTCATATTGTTCACGATCGTCTGTATCTTCGTTCCGGTCGGCCAACATCGCCATATTTAAGCTCTGCTAGTACTTCTTCTGTAGAAACTAAAAATTCTAGATACCGCCTTGCCGTTGAACGACTTGCACCAATCATTTTTCCGAGTTCAATGGCCGTGACACCTTGGTCTTGCTCTACAATGATTGATTTAATTTTATTAAGAGTAATCCGGTCAATTCCCTTTGGCAGAAGTTCCGCATCCATCGGAGTCGGTAACTTGTCCACTAATTTAGAATTTAAACCTGTAAGTTGATCAATTTCGCCTTGATCCATTTCAACCTTTGAAGCTAGTAATTCACGGTGGGTAGTAAACCTCTTTAACGCTTGCTCAAACCTAGAAAACTCAACGGGCTTTACGATGTAATCAAATGTTCCACCTCTAATGACCTCTTCAATCGTCACAACTTCCTTTGCCGCAGTTATCATAATGATCTCTATTTCGCGGTGATTTTTTCTAAGCGTCCAGTATAGATCTAAGCCTTCTACGTCAGGTATGTAGACATCAAGAAGAATTAAGTCTGGTGGTGGATGGTTGTCTAAAAATGCAAGCGTTTCTGTAGCTGTTTTACAAGTACTTAGTACTTCAAAACCTTCTACATGTTCTACATATTGACGCGTAATATCAGCAACTCGAAAATCATCCTCTACAATAAGAACTTGATAGCATCGTTTCATGTCATCCCTCCTTAGACTCATCTTTCGGAATTGTAAAAACAAAACACGCCCCGTCTAAATCTCCTTCTTCTAAGAAGATATCCCCTCCGACGTCCAAAAGAGCCTGCTTCGTCAAAGCTAAACCGATTCCACGATTAATTCCTTTTTTTGTCGAGAAACCTTGGGTGAAAATTTTGTCTGCTAACTCGACCGGAATTCCCGGACCTGAATCTTCTATTTCAAAGAGAATTTCATTGCCGATATCGGTAAAGAACACCGTTATCTTTTTTACCTTCTCTTCATTTAGTTTGGTGGCTTCTATAGCATTTTGTAACAGATTACCAAGAACCGTTACAAGTATATCTCTTTTCTCGTGAGAAAGTGGTTGTGTCATTTGACTGTCTGGATGAATCGACAGCTCGACTCTTTGCTCCATCGCTTGATTTAATTTTCCTAATAAAATCGCATTGACCATGGGATCAGGAACCTTTTCTAACAAAAAGTGTATCCACTCTTGTTGCATATTGTTTTCTTTTTTAATAAAGGCTACCGCTTCCTCTTTTTTCTCCAACTGTATGAGACCAAGAATGGTATATAACTTATTGGAAAACTCGTGTGTTTGAGCTCTAAGTGCATCGGCATATTGTTTTATCTTCGTTAATTCCTTAGTTAAACGATCAATCTCTGTTTTATTCCGAAATGTCGAGACTGCTCCTATTAACGTTTTTCCGTAGAATATAGGGACTCTATTAACTAGAATCGTGTGCTTTCCTATTTGTACCTCTTTATCAAACTGACTTTCCCCTGTTTGTAATACATCCGTTAACGTAGAAGCGGGCAAAATTTCTTTAATTGGTTTACCTATGAAATGGTCGTAATCATTATGATCAAAAAGCAACTTTTGTGCCGCTGTATTAATTAAGGTTATAACCCCATAACGGTTAACAGCAATAATTCCCTCATGCGTTGATTGCAAAATCGTTTCTTTCTGAAGCAAGAGGTGAGAGATCTCTTCAGGCTCCAATCCAAATAATAATCTCTTAATATAACGAGCTATGAATATAGCACCAACCATACCCAGACCAATAAAAAGAAAAAGGATGAACCAAAGTTCTCTACTATAGGTTGATATCATACTTTTCACATCTTCAATTAGATAGCCAACCGAAACGACTCCAATAATCTCACCATCTTCTGTAAAAATTGGAACTTTCCCTCTAATGGAATAGCCGAGAGAACCAAACGCTTTCGATACATAAGACTCTCCATGCAACAAAGCTGGTTGATTGTCCTCTCCGACCATTTTCTGGCCGATTTTTTCCTGAAGTGGGTGAGAGTAGCGAATTTCACTCGCATTTCCAACAACAATAAATTCAGCACCTGTCGCTTCTTTTATTGGTGTAACTAAAGGTTGAATGACGTCTGAAGGATTTTCAAGAGCAAACGCTTCTCTCAGTTCTGGTATAAGCGCCACACTTGTTGCCACGCTCAATGCCCGCTCGCCTAATTGTGTTTCTAGTGTATCTGAAAAAAAATAGTGAAGAAATATACCCATAACAGAAAACATACTAATGATGAGTAAGCCGATTAGTAGGATCATTTTCATTTTTAACTTGAGTTTTACATGTGGTTTGTTTAATAGCTTTTCATTATCCACTGTCTGAAATTGATCCATCTGTTTACTCCTTTTCAACTATTGCTAGTAATGTTAGCATCAAGAACACGAATATTCTATCATTTTATAGAATCTAACAAAAGAGAAGCACCAATACGGTACTTCTCACATCATGTTCCTTATTCAAACTTACTCGTCTTATGATTCAACACACCTGTTTGAAATTTCCTTAATCGTTTCATCGTCAGACGCCAATCTCGTTGTTCTTGTTTTTTCTTTTTTCTAATTAGAACTTTGAGTGCTTCTCTTCTTGATTTTTCATTTTCCAATGTTGGCACACTCCTTTAATATCCGTATTCGAGACATAATTATGTCGAAATATGCCTGACTTATGAATAGAATATTAAAGAAATTGTGATTTTTTTCACCCAAACTGAGCATAGTGCAAACGGCTGTAAATCCCTTCAGCCTCTATTAATTCTTCATGATTACCTTGTTCAGCAATTCCTTCCTTCGTCACCACCATAATACGGTCGGCATTTTTAATTGTCGCCAAGCGATGGGCAATGACAAGTGTCGTCCTCCCCTTTGATAGTTCCGCTAACGATTGCTGAATTGCTACTTCTGTTTCGGTATCTAATGCAGAAGTGGCCTCATCTAAAATAAGGATAGGAGGATTTTTCAAGAACATTCTTGCGATCGCTAACCGCTGCTTTTGCCCTCCTGATAACTTAACGCCTCGTTCACCAATGACCGTTTCAAGACCAAAAGGCTGTGTTTGAACAAATTCATCAAGTTGAGCTCTTCTAGCCGCTTCCATAATTTCATCATCAGTTGCATCTAGCTTTCCGTAAGCAATATTCTCTCGAATTGAACCTGAAAAAAGAAAAACATCTTGTTGGACAATCCCAATTTGACTTCTTAATGATTCAAGTTTAATGTCACGAATATCAACACCATCAATGCAGATGCTCCCTTTTTCCAACTCATAAAATCTTGGCAACAAGCTACACAATGTTGTTTTCCCTGAACCAGATGGCCCTACAAAAGCAATTGTTTCACCTTTTCGAATGTGGAAGGAGATATTTTGTAATACTTTCTCCTGACCTTCATAACCGAACGTTACCTGATTATATTCAATGGCTCCATTTACGCTAATCTCTTTGGCATTTGGAGAATCTTTAATATCTGGAACTGTATCAAGAATCTCACAATAACGTTTAAAACCAGCAATCCCTTTCGGATAACTTTCAATGACCGCATTAATTTTCTGAATAGGACCAAGCAAAATATTTGATAAAAGAATAAAGGCGACAAATTCACCGTTCGTTAACTCTCCTCGCAAAACAAAGAACGTTCCAAATAAAAGCGTAAACAACGTAATGATTCTCATAAGCATGTAGTTCGCTGTGACGTTTTGAGCCATAATTTTATAAGAACGTAGCTTTGTATGGCGATAGTTTTCATTATTAACGGCAAATTGCTTTTGTTCGTGCTTTTCATTGGCGAAGGCTTGAACGACTCGAATTCCACCAATGCTATCTTCTACACGAGCATTAATGTCAGCGACATCACTGAACATTCTTCGAAAGGTAATCGTCATTTTTTTATTAAAATAAATAGCTAAATAAGTTAAAAGCGGAATAACTAAGAAAGCTAATATCGCTAGTTTCCAGTTAATTGTTAGCATCAGAATAAAAGATCCAACTAGCGTCATCACAGCAACGAAGACATCCTCTGGCCCGTGATGAGCCACCTCGCCAATTTCTTCTAAATCTTTTGTAAGCCTCGAGATAGAATGTCCTGTTTTATGATTATCATAATAACCAAATGATAGCTTTTGCATGTGCTCAAATAACTTCCGTCTCATATCTGTCTCTATATTGATCCCGAGCATATGCCCCCAATACGTAACAACATAATGTAAACCGGTATTTACCATATAGATCAACAATAACCCAACACACGCCCAAAGAATAACGCTCCAGTTCCTACAGGCAATAATTTGTCAATAACCTGATTAACAGCGAGTGGAAAAGCTAATTCTAGTAAGCCCACTAACACGGCACAAGAGAAATCTAGTATAAATAGAAACTTATATGGTTTATAATATGAGAAAAATCGTGCTAACATGGTCCAACTCCTATCATGTATTGATCATAACAACCCATTATATGTCAGTTCTTATTTTACCGCAATAGATTGATAGTTTAGTGCCATTCATTTTTTAAAAGGAGTGTATTTAATGAAAGAAGTAACCGTCGTTGGTGCTGTTATTAAAAATAAACACAACCAAATTTTATGTGCGCAGCGTGCTTCTCATATGGTTCTTGCTGACTACTGGGAATTTCCTGGGGGAAAAGTGGAGAGCGGAGAAGATTTTCAAGAAGCATTAATAAGAGAGATCGAAGAAGAATTAGCTTGCACCATTTCTATTGAGGCTAAAATTACCGAAACAACGTATGACTATGACTTTGCCCGTGTTCATCTACATACGTATTGGTGTAGCCTTGTTGACAGGGACCCTATCGCTAAAGAACACGCTGAGCTTCGCTGGTTGTCCGTTGACTCTTTAGTAGATTTGAACTGGGCTCCAGCTGATCTCCCAACCATCGAAATCATAACAAACTGATTAAAGGAGTGATCCATTGACTACTCGGCCATATCTCGCCATGATTCAACATTCCGTTTCAGCCGATCAGGTGTCGTTTAAAGAGATTTCACCTGACTATTTATATCGTGTCCAAAGAGGAAATGACTCTTTTATCATGCACGATGTTGAGGTTGGATTAAATAATAGCTCTAGTATGAAACTCGCTCAAAGTAAATCAGGAACTTATTCTGTCTTGCACCATGCAGGAGTCCCTGCTGTTGAGCATCATTTTTTACTAAATAATCAATCAAGATTTGCAAAAGGAAATGCGTATGACCTTGCCGCCAAGTTTTTTCAAAAACATAACGAAAAGGTTGTATTGAAACAAGATAATGGCTCCCAAGGAGTAAATGTGTTTAAAATTGAAACAAGTGAAGATTTAAAAGCTCAGTTATCTCATTTGTTTTCCCTACAACTAAACGCTTGTCTCTCTCCCTTTTATACATCTACCTATGAATATCGAATGATTGTTCTAAAGGGTGAGGTTAAGCTCTTATTGGCGAAAGAGCGATTAAACTCTTGGAAGCATAACTTAATTGGTGGCAGCCGATCTAAAGATGTTCCCACGAGTCTCATTCCTACTTTATCAAAAATGGCCACTCAAACGGCCCATGCCTTACAACTAGATTTTTGTTCAGTTGATATTTTAGATACGACAACCGGGCTTCTTGTCTTAGAAGTAAACGAGCAAGTGATGCTAGATGAGTATATAAAAGACGATCCGACAAGGAAAGATCGGGTTTCAGCGATTTACCGTGAAGCGATTTTAGAAAGATTGAAGTGATTCACGAGGCCTCTGAAATAATAGAGGCCTTCTTATTTCCCGATATCATGCAACGAATGTCCAAATAAACGCTTCGCATTCCCGATAAACGTTTGTGTACCAACAATTGCAATCAAACCCGCTTTCTCTTTTGCATAACTAAAAGCTTGTTCAAGCGTCGCGCATTTTACACTGTTTGCCTTATACTTCTGTGCTAAATCTAAATCGTCCTCCGGAAAAGGTAAATGACTAATATCTGGCACGGTTACAATGATCTGGTCAGATACTGTACTTAACACCTTGATTACTCCCTCATAATCTTTGTTAGCTGGCACACTAACAATCGAGATAGTATTTCTTTGCACATCTTGATTAATAATGGCGATAACCTCTTTAACATATTCAGCTGTTTCTTGATTAATTGCTCCGTCTAAAATCACAATTGGATCTCTCTGAACAAGTTCACATCGCCCTGGCCATTGTATATTCGCCAAGCAGTCTTGAACGATTTGAGCATCGAGTGGCTTACCGAGAACATCCTCCGCTAGCTTGATAGCAATCCCTGCATTGAGCGCTTGAAATTCCCCTAGCAAGGGTACTGTTAAGCCTTTGTAAAAATTGTTATTTGTTTGCACATCAAACTTAGTTCCGTTAGCTGTTAGGTTAATTGAGTCAATTGAGAATTCTTTAGCATAACGGAAGTATTTTTTAGTAGCTTCCATTTTTATTTCCATTAACTGTTCAACTGTTTGAGATTGCTTATTCACATAAACTTTTTTCGTTTCAGCTTTGATAATCCCCAATTTATGCTCTACGATCTGTTCAAGTGATGGACCTAGGTTTAAAACATGCTCTTCCATAATGGGTGTAATCACAGCCCACTCATTTTTAAGCACATTCGTGTCATCATATTTTCCACCACGCCCGCATTCAATGACATTGATATCTGTACGCATCTCTTGAAAATAACGCACCGCCACGGCAAGGGCAATTCCAACCGGGCCCTGGTATTCAGCATCAGCTAGTTCAGCTTCTATAGAAAGAACTGTATCCTTGATCTCATTTGCAATACGGATGAAATCTTGATCCGGAATCGCCTTCCCGTCCACTCGAAATCGCTCATTGAAATCGACTAAATGCGGTGATGTAAAAAGACCTACTTTAAAGCCAAGATGACTTAAGAGTGAGGAAATAAAACGTGAGGTCGAACCCTTGCCCTTACTTCCAGTCACGAGAATAAACCTCTGCCCTGAGTCAGGAGAACCAATTTGATCCAAAAGTTGTCGCGTTAATTCTGGCTTCCTTACTTTTTCATCCCGCACTTCAGTAATGTGCTTAATCGCCCTGACATAAGAGCGATAAATGAGATCCTCCGCCTCTTTCACGCTATTAATTCGCATTCACAGCACCTCCTTAGTTGTTAGTCTAACCAACTTTTCTAATGTTGGTTTGGTTTATCTACTAAATTTCTGATATATCTACTAATTTTGACGTTTATCTACTAATTTCTGTTTTTATCTACTAACGCCAACTGTATATCTACCATTTTACGAATATATCTACTAATAAGCAATCCGCTGCGAAATTCGTACCGCTCCAGCCCACTCCACACCACCTTCCCTACCAAGCCAACACAAAAAGCACCAGACGGATCTGGTGCTTAATCTTCAAACATAAGCGAATGGACCCTCCCCTTGTTCACACCAAAATAAGGAAGTTGCAGAGATTTTAGTATTTTAGTGACAGTCGCCGCATTTTCAAGCTGCAAAAATTCCCTTGCTTCTCTGTTCGTTATTTCCGACTTAATTAAAAGTGCATAATCCTTTAACGCGCCAATATGAGCATACACACTCTTTAACCGACACTTAGAACAAAACCAACTTCCATGAATTCTTGAAATCGGAACATGAGCACAATGAGGACAAAATACTCCTTTTATCAACTGATCTTTAGTCACATTAAATTGACTGAGAAGCAAAGGATTCTGAGGTGTATGTTTATTCAGCAAACAATTGACCAGTTTCTTTAAATCTCCTTTTGTAACAGACTCTTGTTGAAAACTCTTTTGGATTTGTGCAAATTTCACAGGGAGAGCATCCCCTCTTATTACCTTTTCAGCAACTTGACTATTCCCCGGATTCGTCTTAAGTATCGCTTTAGAATTCGCACTGATAACTAATGATACTAAAGGTATATCAATAAAGCCGTATTGATTAAGCCACTGTTCAAATTGATAAACTTGAAGGTCGACTTGAGCACATGGGTCTTGATACACTTCTTTTTGTCCTTCATATGTTTGAATCAGTTGGTGAAACTCTGGGTCGAAGAATAAAGTTCCCTTCATATTTTTAATTTCTAAAATGAGAAAAAATTGTGATGATAAGATGAGTGTGTCCATTTGAAAGAAGTAATTCTGATGCGGGAGCCGGATGTCGTGTAGAATAAGATGATGTTTATCCGACACGTACCTAAGTGGATAATTTACTGCTTGTTCACCTTTAAATCCTGCTGTTTCTCTTGCTAACTGCTTTTTTATTGCGTGATAGTTCGGGTGGTGAAGCGGGGTTCTTTTCAGTAAAGCTTGAAGGATTTTAAGGCGGAGTGGTTTCTCTCGGGGTTTAACAATCACTCAAATTCCCACCTCCTTTCGTTAATTTCTGATAATATTCGCCAATATTCGATCTTTTCCTTTTTTGCTTTTAAAAATGTATGTAAGTAAATCTACCATAATAAAAAATAACAGTTTCTTTTCGCAAGGAATGTTGATAGTAATACCTAATAACCATAGTGTAAAAAAGCACGATGATTGAGTAAGGTTCTGCTCATCATCGTGCTTCAAATTACTTTTATTTTATCCGTGTACATAATCAGGTGGTGGCGCTGTTGGATAGTGATCACTAATTGCAAATGTTGCTAAAGGTGCAGTAACTAAAAAGGCAATAGCTATACCAGTCATGAATAGTTTCCTCATTAAAGATCACCTCCTTTATTAACATCATTATGCCACATAAAATAAAATCATGATTTCCTCAAAAAACCTGTGAAATATCTAATATTTAATATATTATTATGTAAAACTTAATTTTACTAGAGTTGACATTAACATATGAATATTTCTTAGGGAGTGAATAAAAATGGACTATCTAATCGGTGATCGTATTAAAGATTTAAGAGAACATTTAAATATCTCACAAAAAGCACTCTCTAAAGACATATGTACCCAAGGCCAAATCAGCAAAATAGAGAGCAATACTACTATTCCAACTGCTCCTTTGCTAAATCAAATTGCAAACCGACTCGGAGTAGACATTAATTACTTTTTTGATGATTTATCGAGAAATGGTATTCATTATGTACAAGAAGCAAAACTGAATATTGATAAGTTAATTCGTAATCAAAACTATCATGAGGTTATGTACGCCGTCAGACTTGAAAAGAAAAATCCTCTTTTTAGAAAACCACACTTACAACAATATTTATTGTGGAGAGAAGGGATATGTATTTTTCATCTATATCACGATAGTGTTAAAGCCATCTCTTTGCTAGATTACGCGTTAAGTTTAGGTGATTCCTCTAAAAAAAACCCATCGGAAACTGAACTCGACATACTCGGATCGAAAGCCGTTATATTAAGTAAAATTAACCAATTTGAAGAAGCTGATCACATTTACAAATCTATTTATACAAAAATTGAAGCATTGCCGAAGTTCACCAATCAACGGCTGCTTATCCGTGTATTGTTTAATGCTAGTAGAAATGCCTATGATAGAAAAAATTATAAGGATTCGCTTTCTTATGCTAATAAAGCCATTCAAATTTGTATAGAGGAAGAACAATTATATCTTCTAGGTCATTTGCTCTTTCAAAAAAGTTGTTCTCTTTTTCAAGAAGATGCTTCAAACAAAGACTATTGTCTTGAGCTATTGTCTGACGCATTATGGGTCAATAAACTTCACCCAAACCGAGCTTTCGCTACGAGTTTAGAAGAAGAAATTCATTACATAAAAACATCTTAACTCTATCAGCCCTACCAAAAAGTCCGTACAATTCCGAACGGGCTTTTTGGTATTTATTTACTATTATTATATTAATTTTTTATTCCATTAAAGATAGAATACACTAGTATTCACTATATAAACAGTGTTTACACTTCCATTTTCGGCTCATTTAGCGACTCGAAGTATTAACCTTCTTCACATACAATGAGCTTGTACTCTACTAAACTATTAGGAGGTTTTACAATGCGAGTTTTGAAAGGTAACAAACTAACTGGTTTGCTTCTTGGGTTTATTTTAGTATTTTCTTTCGCGTTTTTATCACTATCGGTTAGCGCTAATGGCAACGGGAATGGCAATGGCGTAGAAAGACATGACTATTTAATAGGGTTTCACGAAAAGGTAGATAAAAAAGCCATTACTCAAGCAAGCGGAGAAGTAGTTCACGAATATCAGTATATGCCTGTTCTTCATGTGAAACTTCCAGAAAAAGCAGCAAAAGCTTTAGAAAAAAATCCTAATATTGCTTATGTTGAAAAAGACGAAGAGGTTACTGCTTCACAAACGGTTCCTTGGGGAATTAATCATATTCAAGCTCCAACCGTACATTCTTGGGGGAATCGCGGAAACGGTGTTCGTGTCGCTGTGTTAGATTCAGGGGTTGCTTCCCATGAAGATTTAAGAATTTCTGGTGGTAGAAGTTTCATTACTAGCGAGCCTTCTTATCAAGATTATAATGGCCATGGAACTCATGTAGCTGGTACCATCGCTGGGTTAAATAATAGTTATGGCGTACTTGGTGTCGCACCTAATGTTAACCTTTACGCAGTAAAAGTATTAGATCGTAATGGAAGTGGATCTCACAGTGCGATTGCACAAGGAATTGAATGGTCTGTTAGCAACGGTATGCATATTGTTAACATGAGCTTAGGTGGGCCAACAGGTTCAACAACGCTTCAACGTGCCGCCGATAATGCTTATAATAGAGGTGTTCTCCTTATCGCTGCAGCTGGTAACACGGGTTCTGCCGGTATTTCCTATCCAGCTAGATACAACTCTGTTATGGCAGTAGGTGCTGTTGACTCCAATAACAATCGTGCTTCATTTTCAACTTTTGGAAACGAATTAGAAATTATGGCACCAGGAGTATCCATTTTAAGCACACACCTTTCAAATCAATATGTTTCTTTAAACGGTACATCAATGGCAAGTCCACATGTTGCTGGTGTTGCAGCTTTGGTGAAAGCTCAATATCCAAGTGCGACTAATGCCCAAATCAGACAAAGACTAAGAGATACTGCCACACCACTTGGTAGTTCATATTACTTTGGAAATGGTTTAGTGCATGCTGCTAGAGCGGCGAATTAATAGAAAGAGCGACTAAATGTTTATGTTTAGTCGCTTTTTTCTATAGTAGTTTCTTGGACTATGACGGCCACTTCTAATTGATCTAGTTACCGAGTTTCAACAAAACCTTCTTCTTGTTTTTGTAGTTTAATCGCTAACGTAGATAGATCTTTTACGGTAGTATGAAGTGTAGCCGTTGCTTGCACTTGAGCTTCAGAAATTACCTTTATCGCAAACATACTTTCTTCATTGACATTAGATTTTTCTGCTAAATCATTAATGGAGCTTACGATTTCAATGGTTCCTTGGGACATCTCTTCCATAGCCTTTGTTATTTCAAGTACTTGGGTGAGCATGCTTTTACTTTGTGTCGAAACTTCATTAAATTGATTTGATGTTGTACGTGATAATCTTTTCGTTTCTTGAATAGAATCATCTAATTCATGAAAACCATCTAATGTACTTTTAACATTTTCCGTAATAATTACTAGTTGATCAGAAATCTCTTTAGAAAAAGAGTTGGTTTGGCTCGATAATTTTTGTACTTCTTCGGCGACAACTTTAAAACCGCGACCATATTCTCCTGCTCTTGCTGCTTCGATTGAAGCATTTAAAGCTAAGAGATTAGTTTGCTTGGAAATCTCATTAATAGACTTAATAAATTGCTGAATATTGTTCGTATTCTCTTTCACATTCTGAAGCTGTTCTAAGAAAAAGTTCATCCGACCAGTAACATGATCAATCTTTTTCTCTGTCTCGGTTATGAATGAGGTTCCTTTGACAGCAAAATCATTCATGGTTTTCATACCTTTATTAATTTGTTCTAATGATTGATGTATTTCAATTGTACTTGCCGACGACTCTTCTGTAATCGCTGAAATAGCCATTGTACTTTGTTGCTGTACTTGAATAAGCGTTTGCTGATTGGATAATATATTTTCCATATCTGCATTTTTTAAATGCAGTTGTTCTTTCTCTTGTTCAATAATGGTAGCTGTTCCGACAATTTCTTTACTTATTAAACTACTCTCATTAATGTTAGCCTCTATTTTAGCTCTCATTCTCTCTAACGCGGAATTTAAGTCACCCATTTCATCAAAACGCCTTGTTATCCCTTTAAAAGAGAAATCTCCTTTTTCATATGCCGCCATCCGAATTTTTAACTCTGAAACCCCTTTGGATAAATCCCTTGCAAAGATATACAATGCCAAAGTAGGAATAATAAAAAGAAGTAAGAGTAACATCATTGTTTTCTTTGTACCTATTTGTAGCGTCTCAGTTACCTCCTGGTTATTTGCCTCTTTAACCTTCATGATGTGCTCATTTATGATTGGATCGACTCTGGATAAATGTGATTGAATTGGTGAAATAACGGGCGCGATCTCTTTACTGACTATTTCTTCCCAATCAAAATGAAATCTAAGAAAATAATCTTTCTGGAGTTGCGATAACCCTGCTCTTGATTCTTCAATCACGTTTACATATCTATCTAATCCAGCATCAGTTAAATAGACTTTCACACGTTCCCACTCATTTTCTTTACTAAGAATGTTTTCTATTTCATTACTTTTATGCTGGCTATATCCAGAAACCATCATGTCATATTGTAAAAACAAAACACGTTTTAAATCATTCATAGCAATTCGATAATCTTCTTCTAGCTGGATATATTGGTTGGCTTGATTCATGCTTCGGTCTACATGAAGGTTCGTTGTCGCCAAATAAAAGAAAGCAAATATCGAGAAAATAAACAGTATAGCCAACAACCAACTCATTTTTTTCATCGTCGTACCAAGAACTTTTTTCTTCCAATTACTATCAACCAATCTACTTTCAAACTTTTTCATTTTAGGCACTATAGCCTCTGACTTGATATATTTCCCTAGTAGCTTTTTGATCCCCTTCTTAAATGACCATTTCAATTTATCTCTTCCCTTCTATTTAAATCACATATCAATTTTACTGAGCAATCGTTTGCACTTTGAAATGTGAGAAGTTCTTAAGTACTTCTTTTAACTAGTATCCGTTTTATATGTACATTGAAACAACTACATCTAAATAATAAAGTAATTGAACTTGGATCAATGTACCGTTTATACTTCTTAGCTTAAATATCGACATAAAAGCAAACGGATGCACAAAACACAAAAAAAGGGAAACGGTTACAGTAACTACTGTTTATTATACGTTCAACAAATCATTTAAACAACATTTTTTAGTTCAAAAGTCTAGCTACGTTATCACTATCACAACGGAATTTCGCTTATACACAAAAAGCCTTTCATGTTCTGAGAACATATAAAAGGCTTCTTTTAGGCGCACATTCCTTTTTTCAAACTTTTCAAACGATCATTACAATCCAATTTGCATATTTAGACCTATGTTAATGCTCGAACAACCTCTTCTAACTTCATCCCACGAGAACCTTTCACTAAGACCACATCACCTTTTGCTACAACGGTCTTTAAGTTATCTATCAGCGCTTGCTTGTCATCGTACCCGAAAACTCTACCGTCCGGAAAGTTCACTTTTGCTCCCTCAGCAATCTTTTGTCCTAGTTGGCCGAATGTGAAAACATAATTGATTTTAGCAGGGTCTATCCCTTTCCCAATTTCAAAGTGGAACATTTCTTCGTCGTTGCCTAATTCAAGCATATCTCCTAAAACGACGATTCTATTTTCGTAGTCTTTTAAGTCTTGTAGCAACTCAATGGCCGCCCTCATAGATGTTGGACTAGCATTATATGCATCGTTAATAACAGCCACTCCAGCTTTACCTTGAATCAATTCCGTTCGCATGCCCGTAATCTTGATGTTCTCCAACCCTTTTTTAATATTGGGAGTGGACACATCAAACTGTTTCGCAATTGCGATTGCAGAAAGAGCGTTATTAATATTATGTTTACCGAGAACTGGGATGAAAAATTCAGTTTTATCTTCACCATTTATCGCAAAATAAGTACCATTGCTTTTCTGTTCGATTTGAACCGGATAAAAGTCATTTTTCTCAGAATTTCCAAAAGTGATCGTTTGAATGGAACTGTTTACTACCTTCGCTGTTAACAATGGCTCATCCCCATGAATGACAAGTGTTCCGTTTTCTCGTAATCCCTCTGTAATTTCAAATTTCGCCTCAGAAATCCCTTCACGTGACCCCAAGTCCTGTAGATGTGATTCCCCAATGTTTGTAATCACTGCGGCATCAGGTTTTGCAATATTAGAAAGAAGCTGAATTTCCCCCCTTCCGCTCATTCCCATTTCCAACACAGCCATTTCCGTGTCTTCCTCTAAGCTAAGAATAGTAAGTGGAAGACCGATGTGGTTATTATAGTTGCCCTCGGTTTTTTGAACCTTGTACGTTGTTGCAAGGACAGAGGTCACCATATCCTTTGTCGTTGTTTTCCCATTACTACCAGTGACTCCAACAACCTTAACTGTAAGGCTTGCCAAATAGTTCTTAGCTAAGTTTTGCAAGGCTAATAATGTATCTTCTACATAAATAAGTGGGAGATCGACCGGTGGATTCGGTTGATTTTTTTGCCAAAAAGCTCCTGCTGCTCCATTCTCAATGGCAACTTCGACAAAATCGTGTCCATTAAAATTCTCACCTACAAGCGGAATATAAAGGTTTCCTGCCTGTATCGTTCTTGTATCAGTAGAAACCCCCGCAACCTTTACTGAATTATCACTTAGATTAACTGCTTTGCCACTAACCCACGCAGCAATATCGTAAAACGTTCTTTTAATCATCTTAATCTCTCCTTTAATTCAAATGCTTACCACGCGCCGAAAGGAAATCCGTCTCTTTTGTTTCATTCATTGTATTCTATGTAAAAGGAGGCTGACTCACAACGGAATCAACCTCATTACTATTATTGGACCTTAAAAGGTGTGTTTAATCTTTTGTTTTTCTTTGTGGCGCTCTACTCCAAGCTCCACTAATTTTTCAATTAGTTGTGGATATGAAAGGCCTGATTCCTGCCAGAGCATCGGAAACATACTGAAAGGTGTAAAACCTGGCATCGTATTGACTTCGTTCATGAGGACTTCACCGTCTTTGGTTAAGAAAAAGTCAGCACGGACTAAGCCTGAGCAATCAAGAGCTTTAAACGATTGAATCGCGACTGTTTTAATTTTCTCATACTCTTCCTCTGTGATATCAGCAGGAATAATAAGGCCTGTGCTTCCATCCTCATATTTCGCTTGGTAATCATAGAAATCAGTTGTTGGAACAATCTCACCTACAACAGAACATTCAGGGTGATCATTACCTAAAACGCCAATTTCCACTTCACGACCAACGATATTCTCTTCGATAATGATTTTACGGTCATATTCAAAAGCAAGAGTAAAAGCTTTCTGCAAACTTTCACGGTCTTTACATTTGCTAATCCCAACACTTGAGCCTAAGTTCGCTGGTTTAACAAAACAAGGGTAACCAAGCTTTTCTTCAACCTCTGTGTATGCTTTTTCCGCATCTAGCTCCCAGTCACCGCGAAGATACCAAACGTATTTCGCTTGGTTGATACCAGCCTGCTCATAGATGTTTTTCATCATAACTTTATCCATACCAGCTGATGATGCCAGTACTCCGTTCCCAACATAAGGGATGTTCATTAATTCTAATAAGCCTTGAACTGTCCCGTCTTCTCCGTTCGGTCCATGAAGCAGTGGGAAAACCACATCAATTTTATCTTCCGTTTTTTGGCTTGAAGGAACCGGGAACAACTCTGAATTTAAAGCAACCGGAGAGATGGTTTGCCCTGCTTCTTTTAATTGAAGCTCCTTGACATCCTCCACCGGTCCTAGAAGTTGCGCCCCTCTAACCCACTCACCTGTTTCTGAAATATATATTGGATGGATCTCGTATTTTGTTAAGTCTAATGCTTTAATAACAGCTTTTGCCGTTTGTAATGATACTTGATGCTCAGCAGATTTCCCACCATATAATAATCCAAGTTTCGTCTTCATATTCACCCTCCATACTCATTTGCTCTCTTATTGTAACATTATCGCACTTAAGTTAAATACTCAATTATGACTAGTTTCGCCTTCGTCTTGATTCATTAGCCTATTCTTATCCAATGTATGTAGAAATTTTATCTTTGGGCATGTTTATTGGAAAGTTTTTTATGATTGAAAATTCCGCTTTCGATTTGACATTTCATCTGAACAAGGTATCATTAAGTTTGTAAAGAATATTAAATAACTATTTTACAAGCTTTGCTTTTTAATGAAGGAGCGACCTTTATGAGTGAGTCTACTGAAAAATCGAGAGTGAACATAGAAAAGGCCAAAGATAAAGTGATTGGCGCCATTGCTGAGACAATGGACTTATACGGTGTAACACCAGCTGCTGCAAATTTATATGCGACAATGTACTTTAAAGATCAGATGACTCTTGACGAAATGCGTACTGAGCTTGAAATGAGCAAACCGAGTATGAGTACTAGTGTCCGTAAACTCCAAGAAATTGAGATGGTGAAAAAAACATTTACACGCGGCTCTAGAAAACATACCTATATAGCAGAGAAAAATTTTTTCCGTTCATTTATGGTGTTTTATTGTCAGATGTGGGAACGCGAAGTAAAAATGAACATGGAAGCAATCAAAGAAGCACAAAAAGACTTAATAGATGTCATGATAGATTCAACTAGTACATCAGAAATCGTAGCAGAATCGAAAGCATACTATGATCAATTAGAAGAATCAAAAACATACTATTACTGGTTAGATGACTTAGTTGCAAGTATACGAAGTGGAAAGATATTTGAGTATATACCAAAAAAAGACCAACAAGATTAACTTTTAAGGGATCGCTTTGACTCCCCCGCTTTATTAATAAACTTATCTCTTTTAATTAGGAGATGAGTTAGTTTTAGGGTAAACGTTAAAATAATTCTTAACACAGTAAACGTTTTGAATCATTTTAACTTTATATATAAAAACTAGAGGAGTGTCATTTCACATGATCAAATGGAAAAAAGAACTTAGTTTTATCTTAGTGTTACTAATGGTTGCTGTAATGACAGCATGCGGAAGTACTAGTGAAGTAACGGGTGAACAAGAAGGTACAGGGGCAACGGCAAGTAATGAAGAACTAGAAATTGGTCAAATTAACTGGGCGGAGAATATTGCCGTAACAAATATGTGGAAAGCAATCTTAGAAGAAAAAGGGTATAACGTGAAGCTAACAGTATTGGACATGGGTGTGACGATGAAGGCATTAGAAAGTGGCGAGCTTGATGTTAGTTTAGAAGTCTGGTTACCAGTCCAAGATGCTAATTATCTAGATACATATCAAGATACGATTAATTTCTCAGAATCTACTTGGTTTGATAACGCTAAAGTAGGACTTGTTGTTCCAACTTATCTAGAAGATGTTAATAGTGTAGAAGACTTAAATCAACATAAAGAACTATTTAATGAAGTAATTGTCGGATTTGATCCTGGTGCAGGAACAATGGAAGTTGCACAACAACTAATTGAAGACTACAACCTTGAGTTTGAACTTCTATCAAGTTCTGAGCCTGCTATGTTAGCTGAAATTGGAACGGCAGTAGGAAATGAAGAAGCAATCGTAGCACCACTTTGGAGCCCACACTCGGTTTTCTCCAACTATGACTTAAAATTCTTAGAAGATCCACAAAACACATTCGGTGGAGTAGAAAAAATTCATCATGCTACAAGACTCGGATTTGAAGAAGATTATCCAGAAATAAGCAAATGGCTTCAAAATTGGAAGATGGATGATCAAGAAATTGGCGAACTGATCCACTATGTTGAAAGTGCAGAAAATCCTTTTGATGGAGCTAAACAATGGATTGAAGAGAATCAAGATTTAATTGATCAATGGGTAAATTAAAAGAATATCTTACTAGTTAAACTAGAATAAAAGAAGTTTAGTCTTTCAGTTGGAAAGACTAACTTCTTTTTTTGACCTTATTAACTACCAATCTAAAAATTGACCAAAAAAAGAAGGCTCTCTTTCAAAAACGTATGCTTTTAACTAGCAAATACATTTTGAAAGATGCCTTCTTATAATAACTTATGATTTAACTGGTGTTTTAATGGTTCCTGCGTCTGGGTGGTGCACTCCATGACGGTAGAAATCAAGATGCAGGGGTTCCAGAGGCTCACGGCCTAGGATTAAGTCAGCAGCCTTTTCGGCCAACATCAACACTGGTGCATGGATGTTACCATTCGTGACATAAGGCATAGCAGATGCATCAACGACTCGAACATTTTCCAGTCCATGAACCTTCATCGTTAGCGGATCTACGACAGCCATAGGATCTGAAGCTGGACCCATCTTCGCCGTACAACTCGGATGAAGCGCCGTCTCAGCATCGTTCTTCACCCATTCTAAAATCTCCTCATCTGTACTAACAGAAGGACCTGGCGAAATTTCACCTGAATTATAAGGTTTCATGGCTGGCTGATTTAAGATTTCTCGTGAAATTCTTACCGCTTCAATCCACTCACGACGGTCCTGTTCAGTTGAAAGATAATTATAGACCATACTCGGATGCTCTTTCGGGTTTTTCGAACGAATCTTTAATGATCCTCTCGCATCAGAATACATTGGTCCTACGTGTACCTGGAAGCCGTGTGCCGTGTCGGCTTTTTGTCCGTCATAACGAACTGCTACCGGTAGGAAATGGAACATTAAATTTGGATATTCAACGTCTTCGTTTGAACGAACGAAACCTCCACCTTCGAAATGGTTCGTTGCAGCTGGACCTTTACGTCCGACCAACCATTGTAAACCGATCCACGGCATTTTCATTTTATTTAAGTTAGGTTGCTCAGAAACAGGTTGCGGACAAGAGTATTGGATGTATGTTTCCAGATGATCCTGAAGGTTTTCACCTACACCCGGAAGATCGACAACCGGTTCAATTCCAAGTGAGCGCAAGTATTCAGCATTACCTACACCTGACAATTGAAGCAATTGTGGTGTATTGATTGCACCACCTGCAAGTACTACTTCACCTGCAATAACTTGATGAGTCTTCCCGTCTTTTTGATAAGTTAAACCCTTCGCACGGGTACCCTCGAAATCAATACTTGTCACAAAAGCACGAGTTTTTACAGTAAGGTTTTCACGCCCCATAGCTGGATGCAAATAGGCTCGTGAAGGGGAAAACCGTTGTCCTTTGTACACATGCTTATCAAACGGCGCAAATCCTTCTTGTCTAAAACCGTTCACATCAGGAATTCGCGCGTAGCCAGCCTCGACCGCCGCTTCAAAAAAGGCTTGGAATAAAGGACCTGTCGCCGGTCCACGTTCCAATTTAAGTGGACCATCATGGCCACGATACTCATCATCTGGATCCGCAGCTAAAGCATTTTCCAAGCGCTTGAAATACGGAAGACAATGTGCAAAATCCCACGTTTCCATACCCGGGTCTGCTCCCCAACGTTCATAATCCATTGGATTGCCTCGTTGATAAATCATCCCGTTGATAGAACCTGAGCCTCCGAGCACCTTTCCTCTAGCGTGTTTGATACGTCTTCCATTCATAAAAGGTTCAGGGTCTGATTCATATCTCCAATCATATAACGGATTCCCTGAAGGAAATGGTAAAGCTGCTGGCATTTGAATTAATAAATCCCATGAAAAATCCTTCCGTCCAGCCTCTAATACAAGAACATTCCGAGTCCCGTCTGCACTTAAACGATCACCTAGTACAGAACCTGCACTACCTCCACCTACTACTACAATATCATATGTTTCTTTCATATTTTGACCTCCTAGGATGTTGAAAATTTGGATTCATAAATAAATCAAATAATAATTAATTTGCTTTCAAAATCGTAAATCGCTAATTGTTTACTAGTTTTATATTTGACCTCTTGAGTAACTAATTTTGGCTTGGGCTTTAAGCGTTTGAGATTCACCTAGCTTACGACCACTTTATGTCAATCTCTCCCAAGACCTTCGTACAATATGGATAATGTTCCTCACTTTTTTCGAAAACGGCACTCAATTCATTTCCGATTGATGAACATTCACTCCCTTTCGTTAATTTCGTTAAATTTTTATTTAACATTCTTAATAATATAAATATAGCACAGTGTGATTTTTTTGTAAACGGATCTAGACTCTCTATTTTCTTATCTTTATTTTCGATCCCTTTTAGCATTGAGTAAGGGCAATGACTGGGCAGGAAAGAAGCAAAGCGAACATAAAAAAGACTTGCTCAAAGATTTATGAACCTTTGAGAAGCCCCTATAAAACTCACTATTAATTAAAATTTGCCAAATTAATGATGGTAATCTAATATCTCTAAAATTGAACTCAGTACGACTTCTGGTTGATCTAAGTGAATATAATGACTAGCACCATTAACTACAATATGTTTACCGTTAACCGACAAAGTTGAAGTCTGTTGTTGAAGATCTGACCATTCAGGGATTTCTTCATGCTCTGCTGATAAAACGGTTATAGGAATCTCACCAAATCCTTGTGCCTGTGCAGTACGAACTTGATCTATAGATTTAGACATCATCCATTTAAGCTCACTTATTTGGCTTCGGTTGTAGAAGTGTTGATGAAAAAAATGGATAGACAAATCGTCATTTATGAAATAATCATACATAGGTAGCATATTCAACCACTCAAGCACCCTTCCAGTGCCTATTTCTTTTAGAACTCTAATCCCATAGCTTTCAACCGCAGAATAACCACCCTTCTGATCTACATGAGAGGAATCGATAAGAACAAGCCCAACAACCTCCTCTACATGCTTTCGCGCAAAAACCTGTGATGTAAATCCTCCAAAGGAGTGTCCAACTAAAATATATGGACCTTTTTCACCGGATTGATTTAGGAGAGAATATAAATCATCGGCTATATGTTCTGCCGTTCTCTCGTTCGTAGCAACATCACTCCAACCGTAACCAGCTCTGTCATAGGATATAACTCTAGTAAACCTTGATAGTTCAGATTGTATATGCTTCCAGTCCGTATACGAAGAAGGAGTACCTAAACCTGATTCGAGAATGATCGTAGGATGATCATTCGCTTCTCCTTGGGCGTATACATGCAATTTATAATCTCCAATATCTACCCTTTCACCAATAGGAGGAAAATCATCCGCAGTTAACTTCGTCAAAATTTGCTGACATGCAAAACCTATTAATATAAAT
This sequence comes from Halalkalibacter akibai JCM 9157, assembly GCF_000513135.1. Taxonomy (GTDB): domain Bacteria; phylum Bacillota; class Bacilli; order Bacillales; family Bacillaceae_D; genus Halalkalibacter; species Halalkalibacter akibai. The sequence continues at coordinate 17,552 of NZ_BAUV01000038.1, read as the reverse complement.
AAACTTAAAGTAATTCCTCCCCATTTTAAAACCGAAACTCCCCTTTTAAAAAAAGTCTTATTCCTTTTAACACTCCAATTAACTTGATTTTGCACGGACGCACCACCTTACATATTATGTGAACAGTATACTATGCAAGCGCACTAAATTATTTGATTTTTTCGTAAATTTATTATTTTTATTGCTCTTTCTCTTACACAATGATAGGTGCTTCTTATTTTGCTGGAATGATTAGAAAAATTAGCAACGAGGAAAAGGAACAACAGAAAATAAAATGAATGAAAAAAGCTACCCATGAGTTATGTTAAACTCATGGGTAGCTCTCCTGTTAGCAAAATCAATTACCAGCTACGCACTCTTTTTATTAACCAAAATAGTCTCTAACTCTTCCAATGATCTACCTTTCGTTTCAGGGATAAACTTCCAAATGAAGATCACTGAAAGTAACTCATCAATCCGTAGAATGAATACGTTAATCCTCCGCTAAACTCCATCATTGCTGGGTACGTCGATGAAATAAAATAGTTAGCTGTCCATTGTGCCGCTACAGCAATGGCTACAGCTTGCCCTCTGATTTTATTAGGGAAGATCTCAGAAATAAGTACCCAGACCACCGGACCCCATGACATCATAAATGATGCTGTGTAGATAATAATAAAAATTAATGTCCAGATTCCGATTGTGTTTGAGAATGCCATACCGGCCACTCCAAACATACCAATTGTCATTCCTATTGAACCAATAATTAATAGCGGCTTTCTACCAAACTTATCTACTGTGAAAATAGCGATTAACGTGAATAACACATTAACTAAGCCCATAACGATCGTTTGGAACATGGATGCATCTCGTGCCGCTCCCATGCTTTCAAATATTCTTGGCGCATAATAAAGCGCAACATTTATCCCGACAAATTGCTGGAATACAGATAGTAAAATTCCGATGACAATAATCGTTTTCCCGTAAGAAAATAGCCTTGCTTTGTTTACATCAAACGACTTCTTAATCTCAAACATTGTTGCTTTTGCCATTGTTTCATCGTAAATTCGAGACAGAACCGCCATTGCTTTCTCATCCTGATTTTTAGAAACTAAATATCGTGGTGTTTCTGGCACTGTAAACAATAGGAGTAAGAAAAGCAAAGCTGGGATTGCCTCTGATAAAAACATATAGCGCCAACCAACATCATTAATCCATTCCATTGTTTGTCCTCGTCCGATTCCCCAGTTAACAAAATAAACGACTAACATCCCAAAAATAATAGCAAACTGGTTTAAAGAAACGAGTGTCCCTCTTATACGAGCTGGTGCAATTTCCCCAATATACATTGGTGAGACTGCCGATGCTAACCCAACACCAATTCCCCCAATGATGCGGTAAATATTAAAGGTAATTAACAGCGCAACGGAAGGCTCACCTTTTGTAAAAAATAAAACTTCAGGAAACGCAGATCCTAGGGCTGACAATAAAAATAAAAAGGCAGCGAGGATTAGCGTATTTTTTCTTCCAAATCGAGTGGCAAAAAATCCTGAAATAAGCCCTCCGATAATACAACCAATTAATGCACTTGAAACGGTAACCCCATGTACAAGGGAACTTAGACCTAAACTATCTGCAAAATACGTTTGAAGTGACCCTTCAGCGCCTGAAATAACTGCTGTGTCATATCCAAATAAAAGTCCACCAAGTGTTGCAACGAGTGTAATTAACACAATGTATAACGTACTATTTTTCTTCTTCATATGTGGCAAAAGAGAAATGAATTTCTCTTTCTTCCTCCCCTCTCTTAAACAAGTAACTCTTTGTTAAAACCCTTACATAAAGTAATTTAGTGTGAACCAAATCTCCCTCCTATAGGAATGATTTCGTTTTCATTATTTAATAATAGAACCTGCAAAAACACTTTCAATACATTAAAATTATCATGAAAACGCATTCTAAAAAGCGCTTTCTCCTTTACTTTCTTGTAAATACCTCTAAATTCTTGTCAAAGCTTATCTTTTTCAAAAAAACCTTTGATAAAAAGCAAAAAACAGCAACACATGATTGCTGTTTCACTGATGATACTTATTTCGATATTCACGTGGGCTCATCCCAATTTCCTTCTTAAAAGCTGTACTAAAATAATTCGGATCTTTATAGCCTACATCGAATGCTATTTCCTTTAATGGCTTATTTCCATCCAATAGTAGTTCGGTAGCTTTTTGGATTCGAGTATTCTTCAAATACTCCATAAAGGTAACTTGAAACCTATCTTTAAATAACTTACTTAAATAATAAGAGCTAATCCCAATCTCTTCAGCAACCTCTTCAAGAGATATTGATTTTTGATAGTTGCTATCAATATATTCCTTAGCTTGTAAAAGCAAAGCGTGCATTCCGTTTGCTCGCCATTTCCCCATACGCTCGCTAATAGTTATGAGATGTGATTTAGCAACTTCTTTGATTTGCATTGTCGTTTCTAATTTTCCTAATCCTACCTGAATATCTTCGTCAAACCCAAGCTCTTTCATCGAGCGAGTTAACACAATAAAGAAATCCTCCATCGCTTTTTGAACGGGTTTTACCTGAAAGTCAGTAGATTGCTGAATCGACTGAAAATAAGATTCAAACATTTGTAGCCCTTTTTGCAAGTCACCTTTTTTAACAGCCTCTACTAACTCTTTTTCTACTTCAAAAGGAATCAGATCTTTTCTTCTTTGCTTCAACTGCTCGTTATAAACCAAATAAGAAGCACTTTGATGACTATGAACGAACTCCAACGCATATATGGCTTCCTTATAAGAGTTAGAAAAGTGATTCACATTTGAGACGACCATTCCAACTCCAGCATACAGACGACATTGCTCTAATTTCTTTTGAACTTGATGAAGAACCGCCCTTACAAACTCATGTCTTATTTCACTTTTTTCATGATCAGCAAATAACACTAATACAGGAACCTGAAACCCGGTTAACGGACCAATAAAACAAGAGAGGCTTTGCTCGTGTAATACCTGTTTTAGTAATCGATACCAACGGCTTTTTTCCTCACGATCTGGAAGCAGCCTGTCCGATTCAAACGAAAAAACGGTTGCAAACCCTTTCTTCTGTTCGAGTTCCAGGCCTAACCATTCATCCCACTCGCCCTGATCAAACTCATGGACGTGATCCATAATAAGAGAAACAATAAAATCTCTCTCTATTAAGGAATGGACTCTTTCAAGACGACGATTGACCTGTTTTCTTTCTATCACTCTTTGTTCTTCACTCTCGATGTCTACTACCATGCGATCGAAGGCTTCTACTACCTCGCTAACTTTACTTGGCTTTAATAAATACTCTTTTATCCCAAACTTCATTGCCTCACGCGCATAATCAAACGTATCAAATGCCGATACCATAATAAATTTTGTATTCGGAAGGTCAGGCACAATTTTCCTTATTGCCTCAATGCCATCGAATTCAGGCATTTTTATATCCATAAAGATTAAATCTGGCTTATAGAGTAAGGCACGTTCCATAGCTTCCTTTCCATTCTGGGCCTCCGCAACAACTTCAAAATTAGATCGATTTTTACGAAGCATTAAGCTAATACCTTCTCGCTCAATCGGTTCATCGTCGACCAACATTACTTTTATCAAATCATGTCCCCCTATCCTCGGTTTAAGCGAATGCTAACCTTCGTACCTACTCCAATGCTTGAAGAGATCGTAAATGTACTTTCTTTATCAAATAATAAAAGCCGGTCCCTCACATTTTTCATGCCGATTCCAGTGGAATGTCCTGATCCGTTCTGAGATGAAATAAAATCAGATTCTTCCTCTTTGCCTAACAAACGATTCATTGTTTTTTGATCCATCCCGACCCCATTGTCTTTAACATCTATACACACCATCTCATCCTGTTGGTAAATATGAACTTCAATTTTTGCTCCTCCAGCCATGCTTTCAATTCCGTGTATAAAAGCGTTCTCAACAATAGGCTGAAGCGTTAGGCATGGAAGTGGAGTTGATAAACAACTAGGATCTACATTTTCAATAAACTCTACTCGATCACGGAAACGAGCTTTTTGGATATAAAAATACTCCTTTATTATTTCTACTTCATCTTTCAGCGTCGTTTGCCGATCTAGATTACCGATATTATAACGAAGTAAGGTGGAAACAGAGGAAATCAAGTCACTCGTTCGTTCCGCGCCTTCGATATAAGAGGTTTTTGAAATCGTGTTTAATGTGTTAAACAGAAAATGCGGATTGATCTGATTTTGCAAACTTTTTAATTCCATCTCTTTTAACAGTTGGGCTAACCTTGCCTTTTCTTCTAACTCGCTAACTGACTCGAGGATATTCCTTTTCATTTCATTAAATGTCTTCGTCAAAAACCACAGCTCATCCTTCCGCGAAACCGTAACATCCTTCCCAGTATAACGACCTGATGATATTTCTTGCGCCGCCTTTGTCAACCTTCTTATTGTTCTCGTAATTCCATTAGAAAACCAGATAGCGAATAAAATACTGAGGAAAATGATTGCAATAATAATCGCAGTCCCCATTTTCTTTGTATTGATAACCTTTTCATCTATAAGGACTGATAACTCATGATAGTTTGCAAGCTCCACATTAATGATATCAAGCGTTTTCTCATGAATATAACTAGCTGTTCTCTCTGCTTCATTTAAATAAATGGAATACTCTTGTATATCTTGGTTAGCTATGCCTTCTACTACCAGATCTGTTTCTTCAATAAAACTTGTTATCATATTTAGAACGTTTTTCTTAGAGATTCCGTCCTTTTCTGTTTCCTTAAATATTTGATGTAACTGAAGCAACTGCTCTTTATCTTCTTGAAAGTGATCTAGGTTTTCAGATAAAGGTTCATGAACATAAATTTGCAACGACTGAAAGGTCTGACCCGTCGTTTTCGTCATTTCATTTAAGAGAAAAAAGTAGTCAACATGCTCATTATAAAGCTCCATAACTTGATCGTTACTCTGTTCCCGAATAAGAAACAACAGAATTAGCAATAGAAGTATACTAGCAAAATAAATAAGTAACTTTGTACGTATTTTAATCACGAGGCCCCACCCTCTTGACGATTTCTATTGGGCAAGTCAGATTTTCGAATAATCGATAAGTCTGTATGATATAAATCCTGGAACGGCTTATTTTCAATAATTGTTAACATCTTCTCAACGCCTCGATATCCCATCTCAAAAGGCTGTTGTTCAACAATAGCGTTGATGTCACCGTTTTCCAACAGTAGAATATTCTCATCAATCGCATCAAAGGTAATCACATACATCTCATTCTCTTTTTTTAGGGATTTTGCTGCGGCTACAATCCCAACCCCGTTATAAGAACTTGTCCCATAAAAAGCTGTAATGTTAGTATGCTCGTTTAACATTCTATATGCTTTCTCCTCTGCATCTACTCTAGAGATATCCGATTCTTCTATAGCAACAATATTAATTCCCTCAAACTGCTCTACAATGTCAGTAAATCCTTTTACACGAAGCTGATGCAGGGCATTATCAAAACTGCCGGAAATGATTCCAACCGTCGCTTCCCCTTTTGTATCCTCAGCTAATGCTTTCCCTGCTAACTGTCCTGCCAAATAATTGTCCGTCCCAATATAGACATCACGCATACTTTCTGAAGCATCTGTATCAATCGTAATAACGGGAATACCTTTTTTCACTGCCTGATTAATAAGCGGCGTAAATTGTTCGTTAAGCGCTTGCACGATAATCCCATCTACTTTTGATTTAATCGCCATATCTAATAGCTTAAGTTGCTCATCAGGATTAGAACGCTCAGGCCCTCCATATTCAACATAAACATCATGGTTTGCCTCTGCTGTCTTCGCACCTTGTCCAACTAAACGCCAATATTCATGATTCATTTCTTCTCCAATTAAAGCAAAATGATAGTTCGGAACGTCATCTTCAGAAGTCATCGCTGCCATAATTTTTTCATCGTCTATCTGTGACTGTTGATAAAAATAAAGCGAGAACCCAAAAGCCGTCATAAAAGCAAAAATTAATAACATATATAAAATCGTCCGTCTCATATTGTCCCCCTAACTAAAACAGTAATGCTATAAGCAGATCCTATCATATTGGATTTTAACATAACAAATGTGAATGTCTGCATTCACATTATGTAGATGCCTGCTCCAATGTCATTCTCTTTAACTATAATTGAAAGCGAAGATGCCATTTCTAGAGTTGGACTGATTTTTGATTTATGAAAAGGCAACAGTATCTGGAACTGTTAACAAGAAAAAAGAGATTGCGAGAACAGTCTCAACAATCTCTTTTATATTTTTACACATCGAGAAAACCTTGCAAATCCTACGCTGGACAAAGGTCAAAAATGAAAAAGAAGCTTCCCCCATGTTCAGTGAACTCATGAGAAGCCTCCGTTAATTAACCTCAATGTTAGCAAAATGTTAGCATTTCACTCTCGCCTTATTAATAAACCCAGTCATACCAAGGGTTTAAGGGACGATTACATCATGCCGCCCATTCCACCCATACCGCCCATGCCGCCCATATCAGGCATGCCGCCGCCGCCTTCTTCAGGCTTATCAGCGATTACAGCTTCAGTAGTTAGGAACATTGCAGATACAGATGCAGCGTGTTGAAGCGCTGAACGTGTAACTTTAGTTGGGTCAACGATACCAGCTTCAACCATGTTTACCCACTCACCAGTTGCAGCGTTGAATCCTAGGCCAACTGCTTCGCCTTTAAGACGCTCAACGATAACAGATCCTTCAAGACCAGCGTTGTGAGCAATTTGACGAACTGGCTCTTCAAGTGCACGAAGAACGATGTTTACACCAGTAGCTTCGTCGCCTTCAGCTTGAACAGCTTGAACCGCTTGAATTACGTTAACAAGTGCAGTACCACCACCAGCTACGATACCTTCTTCAACAGCAGCACGAGTTGAGTTAAGAGCATCTTCAATGCGTAGTTTGCGCTCTTTTAATTCTGTTTCAGTTGCAGCACCAACTTTAAGAACAGCAACACCACCAGCTAATTTAGCAAGGCGCTCTTGAAGCTTTTCCTTGTCAAATTCTGAAGTTGTTTCTTCAAGTTGAGCTTTGATTTGGTTAACACGAGCTGCGATTTGAGCTGTGTCTCCAGCACCTTCAACGATTGTTGTGTTTTCTTTTGTAACAACAACTTTTCCAGCGCGGCCAAGTTGAGTGATGTTAGCAGACTTAAGGTCAAGACCTAGGTCTTCAGTGATCACTTCACCACCTGTAAGTGTTGCGATATCTTCAAGCATTACTTTACGACGGTCACCAAATCCTGGAGCTTTAACAGCAACAGCATTGAACGTACCACGTAATTTATTTACAACTAGTGTTGCAAGAGCTTCACCTTCAACATCTTCAGCGATGATTAGGATCGGACGACCTTGTTGAACTACTTGCTCAAGAACAGGAAGAACTTCTTGAATGCTTGCAATCTTTTTGTCTGTGATTAGAACATAAGGATTGTCAAGAACAGCTTCCATCTTATCAGAGTCAGTTACCATATAAGGAGATGCATATCCGCGGTCGAATTGCATACCTTCTACTACTTCTAGCTCTGTAGAGAAACCTTTAGATTCTTCAATTGTGATAACACCATCGTTACCAACACGATCCATTGCTTCTGCAATAATCTCACCAACTTCATTGTCAGCAGAAGAAATAGCTGCAACTTGTGCGATAGAAGCTTTTCCTTCGATCGGCTTAGAAATTTTTCTTAATTCTTCAACAGCAGCAGCTGTTGCTTTTTCGATCCCTTTACGAATAACCATTGGGTTCGCACCAGAAGTAACGTTTTTAAGACCTTCACGGATCATAGCTTGAGCTAGAACCGTTGCAGTTGTTGTACCGTCACCAGCGATGTCGTTTGTTTTACTTGCTACTTCAGCAACAAGCTTTGCACCCATGTTTTCGAATGCATCTTCTAGTTCAATTTCCTTAGCAATTGTAACACCGTCATTTGTAATTAATGGAGAACCAAATTTCTTTTCTAGAACAACATTACGTCCTTTTGGTCCAAGTGTTACTTTCACAGCGTTTGCAAGTGCATCTACACCACGAAGCATAGAGCGGCGCGCGTCTTCACTAAATTTAATATCTTTAGCCATGATTTCTACCTCCTAGAATTTTATCAGTATATGTAGAGTCTAAACTCATAAATGTTTTAGCCAATTACAGCAAGAATATCACTTTCACGTAGAATTAAATACTCTTTACCTTCAAACTTCACTTCAGTACCTGCATACTTCGAGAAGATAATTGTATTTCCTTCGCTAACTTCAAGAGCAACTCGCTCACCATTTTCTGTTACACGACCAGAACCAACGGCAACGACTTTACCTTCTTGAGGCTTTTCCTTTGCAGAATCTGGTAATACAATACCGCTTGCTGTTTTTTCCTCTGATTCAACTAACTCAATGACTACACGATCACCTAATGGCTTTAACAAGGAAAACACCCTCCTTCAGAATCTTTACATTTTTTATTATTAGCACTCGACTCTAACGAGTGCTAACACAATTATTATAATAATAATAACTGGATAGTTTTGCAAGTGTTTTGCAAAAAAAAATTTTCGACTTTAATCAACATATACTTAGCAAAATGAAGCGAACCGTTCACGGTCTTCTGCCAAGAAAAAAATCACATAAAGCCTACTCATGTTACATAAGGTAGTAAGAACATGTCCTAAGTGCTCAAACCTTCTTTAGCATATCCAAAACAATTTCATCTATGCATTACTTCGTGGTAAGACTGAGCCTTTCCTTCTGCTTTTCTTTAATAGTTATGTTAAAATATGTTGATGAAATTTTTACAATACCTTTTATAAAGGAGCTTGTACATTGAATAAACGTTATTGGTGGATTCTAATTACATACGCTTTAATGCAACTCTCTGCAATTGCAGGAATGCCTTTACTTTTAACTCTTGGGGTTGATATCGAACGTATTCCCGGCGTATGGAGCATGTTTAGTTTCACGCTTGGATTAATTATCATCCTCTTCTTATTAAAACCAGATATTGTTCACCGACATACTCGAGCAAATCGTTCATCAAGAGGAGAAGCAGTTCGCTGGTCTATTATTGGTGTTTTTCTTGTATTTGCCGCACAGTATGCAGCGGCATTAATTGAAATGTTTGTTCTAGGAATTGAACCAGGTTCTGAGAATACGGAAACAATCGTTGAATTTGCTAAAGCCTTTCCTGCTTTTATCATTGTTGTTTCTGTTATTGGTCCGATTCTTGAAGAGATCGTATTTCGCTTAGTTATTTTTGGAGCACTCTATAAACGATTTGGATTTTGGATCGCCGGAATCGGAAGTTCGCTTATATTTGCTGCCGTTCATATGGACTTTACCCATTTACTTGTTTATACCGCAATGGGATTAGTATTTGCTTTCCTATATGTAAAGACAGGACGTATTCTCGTTCCAATTATCGCCCATGTTGCCATTAATCTTTTTGTTGCAATTGTCAATGTCCTGTTAGCCGACAGAATTGAAGATTGGGTAGAGCAACTTGAACAACTTCAACAAACATCAATTATCATCATTGGAGGATTATTATGAGAGCATCTCCCATTACAATGGCGCTCCTTTATTTTTCCATAGGCGTACTACTCGTCTTTTTCGCCATTCAAAATGTGAGTACCTCAGGATGGAATTTTTGGAGCTATTTAATTGTTTCATTTGCTGCAATTGACTTTATGATCGCATACCGCTTTTATCGTCTACGCCGAGTGATCAAGCAGTTACAGAATCAGAATCAGAATAAAAAGAAGAAAGATTAATGATTAAAGGCTACCGTTTACGGTAGCCTTTATTGTTTTATTAATTAATATTTAGCTTGTAATACTCACCTAAATTATTCTCCACTAAACAACTCCCTGATTGGTAGCATTTTAAGTAAAACAAACAACCTGTTTCCCCAAAAGACTCAAACGAATACTCCCAGATTTCTAAGCTATTATAAGGCATAGTTTCTTTAAAATGCGCTTTCTGTCTGAAAACGGGATTATGTTGTTTATCTAGGATGACGATTTCCACACCACTAATTTTTTTATCAGGCTGACAGATTGCTGCCCCTGTATAAATCATATTCTGCTTGTATAGATAGTAAGGTAAAATAAGCGACTCACCTAAGATAACCGTTCCAAACTCTCCTCCTATCTTGTATTCAGATGTTTGTATTTCTCCTTGTTCAAAAGCAAACACTACACCATCCTTAAGAAGACCAGAGTGTTTTTTCATTTGCACCTTGAATTCCCATACTGCAAAATGATCTTTTTGTAAAATCAGTTCTGCAACCCTTTGACCGAACGCCGCAGACTTTAATAGCATTGCCTCTGCGGAGAATGTAGAGTTTGATGACTTCACTCTCCCACTCAACTCTAATTTTTGATAAGAATGGTCTAGTAGTTCAGCATGTAGTAATTGAATATTTGCTGTAGCCATAGAATTCTCCTTAAGGAGAAAGAAATGACTCTTTAGGTCTCTTCCTCTTATTTGTTTACCCAAATAGAAACTGATCCTCCATTTACAGAAAAATTACCCCATCCATCAGCATTAATCGTAACAGTACCTGCACGATTTCCAGTGATATCGGTCCAAACTTGACCAGCTTTATTACGCCCAACAAACATCCACTTATTTCCTCCTGCCCCATCGGACATGATAGTAGCTAAACCGGAGTTGGGGTGTGCTGTATTCCCTTCACGTGTCCAACCGATGATATTATGATGGTCTAAGTAGTCATTTTGTCTTCCATATGCATACTTTTGACGCGCTTCTAGAATCGGGTCAATTTTCGATTTCATCGCTGGTACACCATGCGTTGGAATGCCATAATAATCTCCATAAAATACAGATGGGTAGCCTTGTTCACGTGTTAATGTCAAAGCATACGCTAATGGTTTGAACCATTCTTCAACAAAAGACTCTAAAGCTTCTTCAGGTTGCGAATCATGATTATCAACAAATGTAACAGCATGCATTGGATGTCTTTGCACGACTGTACCATTAAATATTTGCCTCATATCATAATTCCCTCCGCTTTTTGAAGCATTATAGAGGTTATAGTGCAGCGGAACATCAAAGACTGAATGGTTCCAGTTTGTTTTGTTTAAATAGTTTTCAATAGCACCTAAATCATTTTTCCAAAATTCCGCAACCGCAAACATATTTTTGCCAGTTGCACTTCTAACATGATTGATCCAATCACGAGTAAAGCTGTATTTTATATGTTTTACTGCATCTATTCTAAAACCATCAAGGCCTAATGTATTCGTATACCAAACACCCCAATTTCTTAGCTCATTCACTACCTCTGGGTGATCCATGTCAATATCTGCATACATTAGGTAATCATAGTTACCGTTTTCTGTATCGACTTCCCAATCCCACCCTTTTCCATCACCTCTAAATTTATAAATTCGATTGTTCAGCTTACGTGACTGATCCCAATCTACTCCATCAAAGTGATACCATCTCCATTTGAAGTTTGAATGAGTATTACCTCGTCCTGGAAAGTCAAACTTTGTCCAAGCCTCAATTGTATATTCACCGGACACTTCTTGATTTCTATTATTCGGGTTTACTTCAACTGCCCTAACCATTTCGGTAGCGTCTGCTCCCCCTTTATGATTCATTACAACATCGCCGTACACTTGAATTCCATTACTTTTCAAGGCGTTAACTGCAGCTTGTAACTGATTGCGCGTTCCATATTTTGTACGAATGGTTCCTTTTTGATTGAATTCTCCTAAATCATACAGATCATAAGCACCATACCCTACATCATTTTGAGAGGCACCCTTCCATGCAGGAGGAATCCAAACGGCTGAGATCCCTTTATCTTTTAGGTTACTTGCATCAGACCTTAATCTATTCCAATGGTTTCCGTCATTTGGTAGATACCATTCAAAGTACTGCATCATTGTGCCGTTCGTACCATTATGGTGTGCTTCTACGTTTACTGAATTAAAAGGTATTGAGGTAATGACCAATAAAAACGCCAATAAAAAACTCATAAATCCATTTTTCCAATTCCTCATCGTTATCCTCCTTTTTGTAAGCGCTTACTAAAAGAACCTTAAAAAATCTTGTGGAAAATTTATCACGCCCCTTTGCACAGTTTATTGCGCAATTGTTTGCATAAAGATATTACATACAATTGACAACGTTATCGTATCATGATAAAAAATATTTGTGCAAACGTTTTTTATTTTCTGAAAATAAAATAGGATAATCTAACCACAGATACTTTCATTCATTTAGCATAAAAGTAATATGCATTTTAGCCCTTTGCTCCTGTTTCCATTATTTAAAAGGCTGGTATTCTAAGTTAGAGATACGTTTGAGCAATTTAACATTCCAGCTTTTTCAATTCGAAAGGAGGTTTAGATAGTGGTTAAACTTGAACACGCCGAACAAATAAATTTTAAACTGAGAGACGGTATCACATTGAGTGGACATTTATTCAAACCAAACGGACTTACCAAGTATCCAATAATTATTTTCATAACAGGTTCGGGTGGATTATCATACGAGATGGATTGGCAAGAGGAATCGTTCTATTTTTGCCGAACACTTGTCAATATCTCTATATCAGAAGGATTTGCTTTTTTGTTAGTAAATAAGCGCGGGGTCGGACGTTCGGAAGGAAATTGGAAAACGCAGACTTTCTATGACAGAGCAGAGGATATCTATGATGTTATTTTATCTATCGGAAAACGTCACGAAATATTGGAAAAGCATATAAGTATTATTGGTCATAGTCAAGGAGGATGGGTCGTTCAACTACTTGCCTCTCATTATTCTGATTTGTTAAAATCTGCTTTAAGTATCGCCGGTCCAGCATACAGCGTTCAAGAACAAATAATTGATAATATTAAAACAAGTATGATTATCAGAGGATATTATCATTCAATAAAATGGTTGCTTCCCATTTTCAGATTTACCTTTACTTCCTATCAATTACTTTCCAAAAAAATTAAACTTGGATACTTAAGCTACATACTAGATTACGATGCGCGAAATACCATTCCATTCATAAAAGTTCCAACTTGCTTTGTTTTTGCTGAAAATGATAACCTTGTGCCGTTGGAGCAAAATGAACCACTAGCACGTAAATTACTAGTAAAAGTTACGGTTCCCTACAAAATCATTGTAGCCCCAGGGGTCAATCACAGTTTTGCGAAGTCGAAAAAATATCAGACTTGGGAAGAAATTGAGTCAAAAGCAAGTCCAGAATTCACCAAGATGGTCAAAGATTTTTTGGATTGGACTAGAGCAGAATTGTAGTTTGGTGACTGAATAGAAAACCACAATTTCAACTAATAATGACAAATATAAAAAGCTTAAGTCCAGTACAATAGTCTCAAGCTCTAACATCCTAAATACAATGCAGACAGCTTTTGTTGGAACATTAAACTAAAAACACTAACAGCCAGACAAACAGATACAAAAGAATAACCGTAAGGACCCGGCCCTTGTTCTTCTCGAAATCAAACTGTTCCATCTCAGTCATGTCTTCAAAAACCATCTTATCTTCCTCAGCAAGCTTCATGATTCGATAAGAAGTCATTAACACTCGAATCGTCGCGATGAATACTAAGATCATTATAACTAACATGGGTAAAACAAAAAGCTGTGGCATTAACATCGCTAACGGGATTAAAAAGGCCATCAACCCATGCGTCCACATATAAAACCTTTTTCTACGTTGATATAGCTCACTCCATCGTTCTTCTACAGAAGCTCTTGCTAAACTAATATAAAAGTTCATCAAAAAATAAGTAAATATTAGACCAATTACAATTTCTAAAGTATCAATCAATGAAAAGAAATTCAGTTCAGGAGTTTCAATATTGAAACCCGAAAGTTCACTGTTATGACTAGTTATTGAATAATCAAAAAGTGGACTAAACCAGTTAAAAAACGAAAGGACAACCATTATATATGTCCAAGGTAATAGTTTCTGAATCTGTTGACTCAAAGGTACCATTTTTTTAATGGCAAAAATAATGATGATGAATCCAACGAAATTAGGTAAGATTGACATCTCATTAAGGTTAAAATTGAAAAACGTAAGAATTAATCCCCAAAATAAAAGCGATAGTCCTGTTTGGTATTGTTGCACTCTACCATCCTCCTTTTAAACTAACACCACCCTTACAAACGACAAAAGAAAAAATACGGAAAGAACGGTTCCATATAATTGTAACTTATATGTCATTCAATCAACTCCCCTTTTCTAACATTTTCTTCCTACATCATATGAATCTTTTTGTTTGACGATACGTCTCATAAAAAGAAAAAAGGTTACCTCATAAAGTCTAATTGACTTTTTGAGATAACCTTGGAAGTAAGTTCACTTGTAAAGACCGTTTTTGTTGTGTTTGGGACTTACGTTTCCCCGCACTCACATGTTCGTTCCATTGCGCTCCAGTCACTCGCTTTCCGTGGTGAGGTGCCGAGCCTCCTCGGCTGAGCCTGTGGTGTCACGCCCCTACCTCTGTATCCCGCAGGAGTCGAGTGACTTCCGCTCCATTTCACTTAGAGAGAATACTAACCAGTCTTTTTAAAACTTAGGAAAAACACCTCTACACTTGGGCTGCTAGTTTATCATCTTTACGTGATGCTTTTTCAAGATAAAATGCAGCAGGGACCGTTAAAGCAGTTAAAATTGTGATAACAAGGAACCCTTCATTTATTGCTTGAATACTTGCTTCCTCTAATGAATTCATCGTGACCGCTAGTTGTCCTCTTCTAACCTCATAATAAATAGAAACAAAGACAATTCCTAAAGCGGAACTCATTTGTCTTATAACATTATTCATTGCTGATCCGCGCGAAATCAGATGACCCGGAATTGCGTTCATTCCTGTTGTGGTCGAAGGCATACTACTTAAGCCCATTCCAATTCCTCTTACAGCCATCCATATAAAGATTAAAATAAGTGACGTATCAATCGTTAGAAAACCGAGTGGTAAAGTCCCTATTGTCACGATAATAAGTCCACTTGATATCACACCTGTTGCACCTTTACGATCAAGAATTCGCCCACCTATACTCATAAAAATTCCTGTTAGCAATGCCGATGGTAAAAACACAAGCCCTGTCATAATCGGACCAAGATTATATACTTGCTGAATTAAAAGCGGGATAAGAAAAATTCCTGCAAACAGACCAATCGACGAGACACTCGCAATGATCATACTGTATGTATACGCTGGTACACGGAACAAAGTTAGATCTAGAAGTGGCTGCTCTACTTTTCGTTCTATTTGTACAAACACATAAATTAGTCCAATTCCTAACGCGACAAGAAGCAGATTTAGTGGCTCAGTTAGATGCGACAATTCAGACATGCGTCCTAATGCGTATAACACAGCCCCTACTCCTAACGTAATCGTCACAAAACCATAGCGGTCAAAGGTCACTTTTGTATTTGACCCTGTTTTAGGTAAATAGCGAAGCGCAAACCAAAGTCCGATTAAACCAAACGGCACATTGACTAAAAATAAATATTTCCAGTTCATCGTTTCAAGGATAAAACCACCAAAAGTCGGGCCAATGGTCGGAGCCATCATCGCTGAGATTCCCCAAACGCCTGTTGCGAGTCCTCGTTCTTTTCTCGGAAAAGCTTCAAAAATAAGCGCCATCGAAAGAGGCATCATAATTCCTCCACCAATTCCTTGTAACCCTCTAAATACAATTAATGAACTTAAATTCCAAGATAATGTTCCTAGAATGGAACCAATGATAAAAATTGCTAAGCCAATTACATATAATTTCTTTTTCCCAAACCGGTCACCAAGATAACCCGTTACAGGTACTGTCATCCCCATCGTTACCATGAAAATTGTAATCACCCAACCGGTCGCAACTGCATCCGCAGAAAACACAGTCATTAGTTGAGGAACCGCAGGGTTTAACATACTGTTATTTAAAATCATCGTAAATGATCCCAGTAGGACCGCTACTACAACCATCCACTTTTTTGAAACGTTCATTTTCTCACCTTCACCATTTCGCCATCCGAAATAAATTATGAATCTATCATAGCACGAAATAGTCTAGATCAACAAACGAAACAAAACAGCAAATAGAGGCCAACCCGTCCCTCTCCTTGAGTCAACCTCTACATATACTTTTTTAGTTAAATTGCTTCTTTCAGTTTACCATTTACTTGTATCTTATCTTTATTCACAAGTCTCTTAAAGCTATTTTTCACATAAGGCAACACCCATCTGTCTCCACCATATCTACCTGCATTAGCTCCTGCTACTAAGATAAACATTGAGATCATAATCATCCACGGGTTAGTAGAAACAGTCCCGGCAAACAAGAATGACATGTTCATTACCACTCCGAAAAACGCCGCTGCTGAAGTGAATACTCCTAAGATTAATCCTAAGCCAACTAGTACTTCTCCCCAGGCTACTACCACACTAAACAAATCTGCATTTGGAATGGCGAAGCTCTCAAGAAACGCTACATAGTTTGGATATACTAACTCTTCCCCTCTCATAACTGGGTTAGCAACAGATCCTTGCAAATACCCTCCTGCATGAAAATCACCAGTCACTTTACCCCATCCAATGGTTAACCAAGTCCATCCAAGGTACACTCTTAAGAACATCCAAACCGCTGCTGCAAATTTATTTTCTCTGAAAAATTGACCTATCATTTTGAATTCCTCCTTTTTATGCTCACTATTTCACATACGATTTTAAGATACTCGTCTTAATCCACCTTTATTTGGCTCATTCGAAAATGTTTTGTGTTTTGCTTTGAATAATAAGTTTTTCACATATGGCAAAACCCATCTGTCTCCACCATATCTACCTGCATTTGCACCTGCGACTAAGATAAACATTGAGATCATGATCATCCATGGATTAGTAGAAACAGTTCCGGCAAACAAGAATGACATGTTCATTACAACTCCGAAAAAAGATGCCGCTGAAGTGAATACTCCTAAGATTAACCCTAAACCAACTAGCACTTCTCCCCACGCTACTAGAACACTAAACAAATCTGCATTTGGTATCGCAAAACTCTCTAGGAAAGCTACATAATTTGGATATACTAACTCTTCCCCTCTCAACACTGGGTTAGCCACTGATCCTTGTAAATACCCTCCTGCATGAAAATCTCCAGTCACTTTACCCCACCCAATGGTTAACCAAGTCCATCCAAGATACACTCGTAAGAACATCCAAACGGCTGCTGCATATTTATTTTCTCTGAAAAATTGACCTATCATTTTGAATTCCTCCTTTTTGATCGAATGATTGCTCAACATTTCACATTTAATTGTGAATGTTTTCACAACCTTTCTATACTCATAGTATAAGCGACAACATTAAGGTTGGCTACTGTATTTCAGGTGTTGTCATTCTTTGTTCAACATTGAAGATTTATATATAGAAGTGTGATATTTATCATAGTTTTCCGCTACGTTCTTCCGTTTTAGATTACAGGTTGGTTACTTATATGCACGTTTTTTCATCACTCTCGTTTCCT
>NZ_BAUV01000039.1 GCF_000513135.1 Halalkalibacter akibai JCM 9157 | reverse complement strand
TCGTTAGCTTAAGTACAATTATTCACATACTCTGAATTTATTTTAACACAAATTCCCAATATAACTTCGATAGTGTTTATAAGCGTTGGTCTGAGAACGATCAAAAGAGGTGCGAATTAGATTGCTAATTCCACCTCTTTAAGCTACGATGCATGTTTTCTCCCTCTCGACCGAACCTGTTAGAGACATACTAAGTTGCATCATTATTAATTCTCCTCTTAAACTTACTCCCACCACTCTTTTTACGAATACGATCAAGCTGCGAGTTAACTTTCTGCTGTACTTCTTCTGTTTTTTCATCGTCTACTTCAATGCTTTGAATAACATCATTTTCTATGATCAAAGTAAGCCATGATCCTTCTATAGTTCTTTCAGGAAGGAGATCCTTTTTTACAGTAAACTCTTTTTTCAGGTCGTCTACTAAGATCACTCCAATTTCACCATCTACTATCCGATCCAATACACCTTGTACTTTCATGGTTTCACCTCACACATGCTAATCCTTCTTCTTTGATATCTGCTAACCTACCAGCAGCAATTCCTGAAATCCTACTCATGTCATCAAGCGAATTAAAGGGACGTAATTGAATTAACTCTTCTGCCCGAGCAGGGCCGATATGAGTTATCTCCTGCAACTCACTATCACTTGCACTATT
Source organism: Halalkalibacter akibai JCM 9157 (assembly GCF_000513135.1). Lineage (GTDB taxonomy): Bacteria > Bacillota > Bacilli > Bacillales > Bacillaceae_D > Halalkalibacter > Halalkalibacter akibai. Next base: position 40,537 of record NZ_BAUV01000039.1, on the reverse strand, counting down.
GATATCTACACAATTCGCGTTACTAGTTGTTTTTTCCAATGATGAACTAGATCCTGCAATACTTTCACTTGTTGAGTTTGTACTGGTACTAGACGGGGGTGAACTCCCACTTGAAGAAGGAGAAAGCGTACCATCTTCTTTCGTTAATACTGTCAACGATTGTCCATCTGATTTTATAATAATTGTGCCATGTACATATGTTCCGTATACATCTATACCGGCTTCTATAACCCGGTTAATAACCTCATCATGGGGATGTCCGTATTGATTGTTCTCTCCAGCAGATACAATAGCAATAGCAGGATTAACTGCTGCTAAAAATTCTGGTATGGTTGAAGTACTAGATCCATGATGCCCTAACTGCAAGACATCCGCTTCTAAATCAAACCCTCTACTGAGCATCGCACGTTCAGTTTGAGTTTCGGCATCACCTGTCAATATAAATGACGTTTCCCCATAGGTAAATTTGGCAGCAATAGAACCTTCATGTACGTCACCTGTTAAGCGATCAGGATTTAGGATCTGAATTTCCAGTGGGCCAACGTCAAAGATCTCTCCTGCTCTTGGTTCATGATAACTCACACCACTCGATTCAATTGCATCTAACACTCGTTGGAAAGCTTGTGATGTTGTCGTATCTCCAGACATCCACACCTCAGTAACATCTATTTCATTTAAAATTTGATCCATTTGACCAATATGATCTGCATGTGGATGCGAACCTATCAAAATATCAATATGACTGATTCGATGAGTATTTAAGTAATTCAGTACATCATTACGATTCCAATTTCCAGCATCAAAGAGAATCCTGAAGTCTTCTCCATCATGAGAAAATTCAAATAGAGTGGCATCAGCTTGTCCAACATCGATGAAGTGTACTTTAAGACCTTCTAATGGTCCATCTCTTGGGTTTTCTTTCGTGTTTTCTTCACCCTTTAGTACTTCTTTTTCATCAGATCCCTTATCTGTTTCATCTACATTCACTTGCTCATTATTTTGTTGGTCTGTTTCTACCACATCATCTAAATTTGTGTCCTGTATAGTCTCCGCTTTCTTCATCAGCTAAGACACCTTCAGCAGCCCCGGAACAGCCTGAAAAAGTTAACAAGATTACAATACTAAAAAGACTAAGGAATAGTTTGTTTTTCATTGCACCCTCCTATTTATTACTCATTTTACCACGGATTACTAGTCTTATTAATTTCAATGGTAAATTAAAAGATTAACCAACCTTTTTCTTTTCTTTACTTTATTGATTCATTAGAACAATCAATCGTTCAAATTCATCCGCAGAAAGTTTTTCATAGTGGGACAGTTCATTTTTAATATACTCAATTGTTCCATTCTCTTTTCTTTGATCAGTTAAGAAATAAGTTGCTATCGAGCCAGTAAACATGCCAATAACTCCAATCATTAAAATTAACGCTATAGCCCTTCCAATATTAGTTTCCAGTGGTATATCTCCATATCCAACAGTAGTAGCCGTTACAATTGACCACCAAAGTGCATCTGCATAACTTTCCATACCTGGTTCTATTGCCTTAATTGGAATTGAATACCGGATTCAAAAAGTGCGCCCCTATAGCAAAAAGTCTAATCGCTCTAAATAACCTTGCTATCCTTGCAAGCTGGAATATCGTGTCAAAAGAAATTATAGCAACGAAGTCTAATGGATTTTTAATGTACTCCCATTTCCGCTTACTTTTATAAATGCGAATGGAGACATCAACCAATAATATGAACCAGACAATTCTTTCAATAAAGTAAAGAGGTTCATTATTTGCCCAAATCATTGATACTGAGACTATTGCAAAATGACCATTAAAGTTTCATGTAATAGTACAAGTTTACGATTCAATCTCTTCACCTTTCTCGGACTATCCCTCCACGCTCGTTACACGTTTCTATGGTACTATGCAGCTAACTTGAATGGAGAGTTCCTTGAGGAAGTAAAGACAGTCAGGTGTAAAACCACCAATTATTCTAGAGTCAACAGGATTATCAAACACCAGTTGTTTATTACTTAGAGGAACGTGGTACTTGTTAATTATCATTAATCTAATGATTTCTTATTAAGCGAAAAGTTCGAGTTTAAGGAAGATTATTACCGATACGGTTGATGCGTAACACCTCTGCGAGCTTTTCTACAAGGAAGAGTTAGAACCATATAAAAAGCTTGGAGTTCAACTCTTAAACCTTCGTAATCTAACAAGGGAAAGTTTCAATTATAATCTTGAATAAAAAGAATAACAGGATCAACGACTTCGAACGCAAGTTAAAACAGATATTACAAAAACGATCCGATGTTGGAAGAGTTAATGCAATGGACCGGAAAGAGTAAGACGGAATTACTTGAGGTTCTGCATAGACTTGGTAAAGTTAGCAAATGAAGTATCGGAGTTGTCTGGATCGGTATGAATCAGGAATTCAAGTACTTTGATTTCTATCTCTTTTAGTGGGCGATTCAATCTATGTTCATATTCAATTATTAATTCTTCTAAGTATTTCTCCACAGAGCATTTCTCCTTTTATGTAATAAAAAATATAAGAAAAAATAAATTTCAATATTATTAGATGTTTGTATGATATGCAGATTTTTTCCGAAGGTGAGAGAATTAAATTACTATTTTGTCTAATGTTTTCTTACATGGTTATGGTTAATTGAAATACCTCTTTATTTTATGATCGCTTTGTTTTATCATTATTTTTATACCAAAGTGAATATCGGACTAGGTAATTAGACATAAATCATACACTGAATTATAAAAAAAGAAAAATGGCAAACTTATCGAAAGGTAGGGACGCAAAGCTATAGGGACTAAAGGACAATCCAATGTCAGCCAGCTGCCTTACTAAATAACTCCTAAAATTGAAGTATATTAGTTCTGGGCAGTATATTAAATACAAGGAGTTTTATATATGAAGAGAAATGAACATGAACTACAAGAAGTATTAAAAAGGTTCGAGTCATTACTAAAGCAATATCCTGATAAACAAGAATCACTTCACTTTTTTAAGACCTTTATCAAAGGTGTTTTAAGAGTTAAATCAACAACAACAAATATGCCCATTGCTGAATTCATGTCTATTATTAAACATGAGCGACCATTGGTATTTAAATTGTTGAAACAGCAATCTAGTAACGATAGTTACCTAAAATTCTTAACAGAAATTAATATGAATAACAAAGCTGCTAACAATAACATTAGTAAGCTTAAAGAACAAATCACCTCTCCAAATTTATTTAATAATTAGGAATTAAGAGGACGATAAAATAACTGATAATGAATTAAAATTAATAGAAATTTTGCATATAATTTAAAACGAAAATGGGACCATAACTATTATTGGATTAATGCGCGGAACTGGAATGGGCCGTTCAGAGTTAATTAATTCGTTGAAGTGTCTTGAGAAAAAAGAATTGGTTCACATCATTAATGCTAAGATAAGTAACCTTTGAATAATTATAATCAATCATTCAAAGAAGCCCTCACATTTGAAGGTGTAAGGGCTTCTTAGGTCATACAAAAGTCACACATTTTTTTCATTTTTTACTTTATTTAACGAATGAACTAAGTTAAAATGAAATTCGTGTCTTATGAACTTAATAAAAAGAGGGTTGTGTTGAATATGTTCGATAACTTAGATGATCAAGAAATGTTAGAAGCTTATGATAAAGCCATTAAATTAAATTTAGAAATAGATTTTATCTGTATTCTAAAAGAAGAATTAGAAGCACGTGGGCTTTTAATTCAAATTAAGGGTTATAAGTAGTTCTTACTATTTATTTTTTCTCTTTTTTTCTAATTCAGCCAACCACCTAATGTACTTCACTTCCTTAAATGTTAATTTTCTCTTTAGTTTCTCTTTGAAAAAACTTTTTAATTGATATGCTCTCTTGCTGTTCTTCAGTTTTCTCACTCCCTTAAGAAAAAATATAATACAATTACAATAAATTAACAATGCTTTTTATGTTGTAGTTTGGTAGAGAAGAGACCCTTAAGTGTGAGGGTTCTTTTTTTAGGCAAAAAAATAGCAGCAACCTTTCCCAAGGGTTACCGCTACTGAATGTATGCATTGAAAGAAAATGAACTTACTGAGTCATCCCACCATGACTTACATCATTATATGAACCTGTTTACATTTTGCTTGTCTTTTTTAAAAGAATTCGCACTAAAAAAGATATTTCCGCGTTGCGGACCGACGATTCGTCCAACCATCCAAATGATAAACTTTTTGCCACTTTTTATAACCTTCCTCGTTACCCATCATACTATTTTCTTCCTCAAGTAGCGTCAGTTGAAAAATACAGTCAAGCGCTCCTCTGCCGCTAGAATAAGACTAGGTGATTACGGTCACCAGGTTTCAGCACTCTCTTCCCATCCTTTTTACCAATGTATGCAATAGATTTACCACACATCTCCAAATATTTACAATGAATATAAGCTTTATAAAATAATAAAAAGCTGAAGTATGCATATGAATAGATCATGTGCATACTTCAGCTTCCTTGAGATTTAAGATTGCTTTAATAACGCACCCATTCTACAAATTTGATATGGTTCTTACCATATAATTGAACTACTTCTAAACAGTTAGGCAAACGATCAAACCTCGATGTATTATTCTCTGATTCCACAATAATTCCCCTAATGCCTGTCTCTATTGTAACCATGAACTTATTCTTTATTAATTATATTCCCGCTTACAGTACTTAAAAGTTCTATCTCAGCACCTTCATCATATAGATTTCCGCCAATTTGGCCTCTAATGGATGCCTTCGAAAATTTCATCAATGTAACGTCTCCTTTCACTGGAGCTTCTAATTCTAATTTAGCACCTGGTAATACAAAAACATTTCCATCAATTTCTCCCATAACCTTTGTATCTACCTCAATAATAACTTCTCCTGTTTGTTTTCCAAAAGAGAGTTTCAAATTTATTTCCTCCTTTCCATTGATAATGATTGAAGAAAAATGTCTTATTCATTATTAAATGTAACGTCACAATTAATATTGTCATTTATAACAAGGTCTTTGTTTTCAAAAGCAAAGTATTATTATTAAATCGTTTTTTCATTAGCTCAATTATAACTGGTTATCTGTTAATAATATCATCAATTCCCTAATTATGGTATATGTTAACAGGAGTTTTCAAGTGTATCTTCGCTGCTAAAAGCGTTTCTACTTGTATCGGAGCTCCCCTTGAAGAAGCATTACATGTTAATTTAATTTTTCACCTGTTATGAGTTCAAATAAGGTATCAGATACTTTTTCGGGCAGTTTTATATATTTCGCTTCCCCTTCTATTACTATTTCAAGCTTATCTCCATTAGGTGTAACCCAGACTGAGTAATTGGATGAGTTTATTCTAAATCGGTACTCAGGTGGTGTAGTCATAGATACAAATACATTTTCCTCCCATTTTGCATTTTCTAAAATTTCTTCAACTGTTTTCATTTCCGCATTATCTAACACTTTAACAGTTTTGTACCCTACATCTGTACGTTCTTCAACTGTTATCAACTTAACTGTTTCCCAACCAATTTCTGTAGCCTCTACCAATTGTTCATTATCAATATCGGAAGCACTATAACCTGCTAAAGTAATCATTCCCATTATCAAGGGTATAGCAAAATAATTTTTACTTATTATCATAAATTATCCCTCCCTTAGATAAGACGCTAACTTATATACATAGTTTCACTTTTCTCTTTTTACCTGCTTCGTCTTTAATAATTAATATTCCACAATATTTTTCGATTCGATTTGTATACCATAAAAAATACGCCCCTGTTATTATCACAGAAACGCCCCCTTATGTTTCTACACATTAATTTATCGGTTGTCATTAGTACCATGATGATGCACGTAGTCTTTTATTTCAACTGTTACATCCTTAAGGTTCTTTCTTTCAACATCAGAGGAACCAAAGTATGTTTTTGGGTCAATAACAAATGTAACAGTGTCAAGTTCCCAGTAATCTCCCTTTACATCTGGTTTATTTATTTTTACTGTGAGACTGACTTCATACCACCTTCTTGACTTACTTACCGTATGGTCAACCATTAAAGTGATATTTTTTACTCTTTCCAATCCCCATATCACATCGTCTCCATGTTCTTTATGAACTACATCGGCAACATAAGGATTGAGCAAATCAACTAATAATTCTTCTGGAGCTGCATAAATTTCCTTTTTTATTTTCCTACTGAGGTCAACTTCAGCTGAAACAAAAGAAATAGGAGCTAAAACAATTAGACTTAATAATAACGAAGATATTATCTTTTTCATATAAACACCTCAATTTCTCTGCAAATTTTGATGTGTTTAATATGCGCTAAAAAATACTCCTTACTCAACAATCCTACCGTGGTTAGGGAAAAAGTGTCTCCACTTATTGTAGAGACGCTCTCGTTACATTGTTTCACAAAGTAGTTACAAATAGATTTTAATACGCAATATATTTGTACTGCGCAGCAAAAAATCGGCTGTAAAGTATAGCTCTTGTTCAACTAACGCATCCGTTAGTTGAACAAGCTAAAAAAGGCAGTCGCTAACGACCGCCTATGACTTATACATTTACTTTATAATTCAGCGCTAACTCATCACCAGGTAAGCCTCTTATCCCCCAGTTATGCTTTGGTGTTTCAAAAATTGTAATTTCGACATCTTGTGGTGATATATTTAATTCACTATTCATACGTTCAAATAGTAGCTTTATTAATTGCTTTTTAGCTTCCACTGTTCGACCTTCGAACATACTAACCTCAATTAGGGTATATGCTTCAGTTCTTCCACTTGCATAAAGAATATCTTCTTTGTCCATAGGGAAAAAACGATGAAATTTCTTATCCGAAGGAAATTGAAGTGCATCAACCATACACGAATGAATAACATTCGATAGTGTTTCCTTAATTGGATTTAACTTGTCTTTTACCCCATAAATTTTAATTTGTCCCATTCTCAACTCACCTTTCTCTTCTCAACTCAACTAAACTCGACTAACAATAAATTCTATTCTATAAAGAGATTTAAAATTCCTTCTTTAAGTATTCTGCTCCGATAGTTGAATAACGAGAAATGATATAGCGAATATTCTAGCCTTTGGAGGGTCTCCACTGTATGGGTTTAAAGTTACTTGGATTCATAGATGGATCATGACTCGTTTGAGTCAATTTTTTCTACGATATATTCTATTCGGCCATCCGCATATTCTCTTACAACTTTTCCGTTTTCAGCATAAACAATTGAGGTATTATTGCGTTTTGCTTCTTCTCTAGCGACTTCTCCTGTTTTCGCAATCAAATCGTCAGCCCAAGCGAACCTACGTTTTCGTTTATCCACAGGTTTCATACCTCCTTTTATTACTAATTATAACTTTTTTATAAGAAAGCTATGTTAAATAATATTGTTGATTTTATACCAAAAAATTAGGGAACCCTCGTTAGCCGTGGGTTCCTTCCTTATTGAACTAACGCATCCGATAGTTTAAGTGTAATAATTCACATGCTTAAATTTTTGAAAAATGCTCACTAACGACCGTTAGGGGTTAATTGAGTTATCACGCTCTGAACAAAAAAAGAAGCCGATGTATATCGCTTCGGTTTCAAGAAGTTATTGCACAGGAACAGTAAAATCCTGTTTAAAGAACCTTCCAGATTCTTCTTCCTGCCACATTATAAATACCTCAAATTCCTTTGCCTCTTTGAATACAGGAAAGTTTTTGAAGTTGATAACCTCTTTGTTTGCTAACATTACATCTTCTCCATCTGTGTCATTTACCGACATGCCAAAATCATAGGATTTTCCTGGTTCCTTTCTAAAAGTATGCACTGTCACATTATACTTATTGCCATCCTTATTAGCGATTTTTAGCGAGTAAACATCCGCTTTTTCATTACCTTTTGTCATATTTTCATCGTCAATTTCGGCATTATCAAGTGTTAGAGTCCACTCATCAGAATCAAGCACAACAGGCTCTTTCATTGATTTAGCTTCTGTAAAATGTGGTGAAGAAATAAAGACAAAAGTAATCATCATTATATAAAGCATTTTTTTCATTACTAAAACCTCCTTTTGAATTGATATTATTTTTCCACAGTTCAAAAAAATTATGACCATTTTTCCAAGTAACCCACGTCTTTACCATATATAAACCAACCAGTAGGGAAGCGTATCTTCCTGTGAGGTGCTGCACAATAAAATATCCGATTGTATAACAAAAAAGCCAACATTAATGTTGGCTTAACTACCTCTATTCAACTAAAGCATCCGTTAGCACAATAAAGTTACTGATTATATTCTATTGTTGAGAATATCCTTGAATACATCTCTCTAATATTTTCAGGACTTTCCTTGTCATTGTATAACCCATAATACCAATACTTACCTTCTTCCTCGGTAGAAGAGAGAAAGCCTATGGCATAGTGATTACTGGTCTCTTTTAAGTCTAAATCATCTTCATAAGTTAAGTCTTTTTCAATAAAAGAACGATAAGACTTTGTAGCTTCAATAAGGAAGAATGGAAGATTTGAATTCAAATATACATCCGCATATTGACTTTCAGAAGCCTCTGATAAGTTTTCTTTCGTTATAAACACAGCATCATATCTTTTTAAATCTTTGGGCAATTGGTCAAAATCAATTGTTTCAAAACTTATTTGGTCTTCTTTTACTTCTGGTATCTCTCCAATAACTGCTATATTTAGTGGTTCGCCTTCGTATAATTTAAAGTCAGGCTTTGAAGAGCAAGCTGTAATACCAAGTAAAAATAGCAAAACAGATAATGTAAAACTTATTTTATTTATCTTCAATATACTTCCTCCTTTCTCCTTGAGTTTACCATAAAAAATAATAACCCTTGTTAAGCATAACTGCTCAGTTAGCGCAATAAGGCAAGCGATGCCTTGTTAAAGCATCGCACCCCGTTAGTTTAATAAGTAAGGTAATGAGAAATATAAAATAAATAGCGACAATGTATAAATTACTCTAACTTTATTTGTTTTCCAAACGCTTAACAACCTTCTTGAAGAAAGTAGCAGTAAAAAAACTGCAACTATTTTTGAAAATATATAGTTGTTACTTATGAAGGCAGCAATCATTGTTAAAACGCCTAAGAAAAAAAGTAGTTCCCATAGAATGGATTTTGGATTGCTTTTAATTCCATTCTTTATAATTTCCTTATCCTTTACCAATACATATAGGAAAGGTATGATTATAAATATAAAAATAATTACTATTTTCATCATTTTCCCTTAAGACTCCTTCCTACCACTTTCACCTCTAATTTACAGTTTTCTTCTTGCATCCTGCCCGTTACTTTAAGTACAACATTTCACAAAGTAAATTATATTTTAACATAAATATCCAATTTAAAACTCATTAGGTTTTTCCAAATATGACTTTATTTCTTGCACTTTAATGGTCAAATAAGAAAAAACGACCACTTTAGTGATCGCTTTAAAATATATATTCTTAACCAGTATCGTTGTGCTGTGCAGCAAAAGATTGGCTGTAAAGGATAGCTTTTGTTCAACTAAAACTCTCCGTTAGATAAGTACAATCCTTCACAACCTATATTGCAAGTGAAGAAATAAATAAGGAATGCCGCCGAACCAGTTTGTAGCTCAATCAAATGTAAGCTCATAAAAAAAGCTGCATAACAGCCATATAGTTACTTTTTAAAGATATTTATTAAACCAACCTAGTACCCTCTTATAGTAATCTTTCAAGTTTTCCTCTTTCCAAGAACCCTGATAGTGATCTTCATCATAAAAGACTAATTCCGCAGTCTTACCAAGTCTATTTAGCGATGAAAATATTGGTCCAGCCTCCTCATTACTTATGTGATCCTGTGTTCCTTGAACAATTAATACTGGTACTTGAATGTTATGAAAATCAAATATTGGAGAGTTTCTAATGTACCGTTCTTTATCCTCCCATAACGTTGCTCCCAGATTAACCTGCCCATCTTCCACCCATCCATAATTAAAATTAGGGGGATCAAACTTCGTATAATAACTAATTAAGTTTCCAATACCAGCTGATATTACTGCTGCTTTAAACCTTGGACTTCTAGTTATTGCAACGAGTGCAGAGTATCCACCAAAAGAGTGCCCAATAATACCAATTCTTTCGGAGTCAATCTGAGGATGTTTTACAAGCTCATTTAATGCATTTTCTATTGCCATACTAATCTCCTCAGCTGGTTCAATACTTCTCAACATAGGTAGGTCAGGTAAAAACACAGCATATCCTCTAGTTGCAAATAATTGGTGATTATCTGCTGAACTAGGACTTAACCCGTAATATCTCACATTATTTGATTGCATAGAACCACCATATACTCGGATGATAACAGGCACTTTACCTTTAATATTTTTAGGAAGTAAAAGTGCTCCTCGCAGTGTTACATCACCTTTTTCCCACTTGATAAGTTGAGAAATACCTAACTGGTTTTTGTTTACTTCATTCAATACCGATTCAACTATAATTAATTTAGATTTCACATCGATTGTCTTTAAAATTGGTGGTTCATTAGCTGACTGAGAGAAAAAAGAAATGCATTCGTGGGATCGACTTTTCTGATATAAGGAACCACCTTCAAACCAAGGTAAATGTGCGTTAGGTTCTTCAAATATCTTATCACTTTCATCTGTTTCATAATCAATACAATAAAATCCATAAATAGCGTTACACTTTTCTACTGTTTGTACGATTACATACTCATCTGACTGATTAGTGATTGGAAAAACAGCTACAATTTCTCTCCCATCAAGAGTAATCATTTTTTCTATACTCCTAGATGGTGAATAAACACACAAACTCCCATTAACAATCATGACTATTTCACCATTCTTTAATGGGATCGGCCCATCAAATTCTCTTCGAATTTGGTTCCCGTCAGGACTAAAATCGAGTTTTGCTGAATTGGGATATTGAATATTAACGGACCATAAACCACCCTCTGACAACGGGCCGCTTGTAGTATAAAGAATGGTTTTATTATCTAACCCCCAAGAAAAACTCAACCCATAATCCATCCTTACCTTTTTTTCAATTTTGGTCACTTTCGTAACAATATTAGGCTCAAGAGTAACGACCCATAATTTAAATATATTTTGTTGGGTATTTATCCTTTCTTCTCCTGTGCAATTTGTAAAAGCTAGATACTTTCCATCATTTGAAATGGCCAGTCCAGCTGGTTTAAATCCATTGCAAAGAGTTTTATCTTTTCCCGTTGATATATTGATCAGGGATATATCAGCTCTATAACGGTTTACCCAAGATGTATTAGATACATTAGCTTCATCCTTTGTATTTTTGCTTGTCGTATAATACTGTGGCTTTGAGTTACAATTCTTAAAAACAGCATCAATGGAGGGGATAGATGAACTGAAATGATTATCATCGACTTCTTGAGAAGGCAACGATTTCACAATAATATGAAGACCATCGTTTGTCCAAATGGGCTTCTCAAAACCAAAGAAAGGACGGACAACGATTTCAGAACCGAGTTTCAAAGAACAATCTGAAGGTGTCCATATCCAAAGTTGAGCTTCACCATGAATGTCGGCAAAGAAAGCAAGGGTTTCACCATTAGGACTCCAAACTCCTCCCCAACTACTATTAGCTTGTATAGCAATCGGAAAAGATTCTCCAGTTTCGAGATTACATACCCATTGCGTATTTCCTTCTACTGCTAGAGAAACACCAAACGATCTACTTTCTGATTTTCCATCTATGCAGAATGCTAGCCACTTACCATCGGAAGACATTGACATATGCACTCGATCTGCAGGTTTCTTTACATTTAGAACATCATTCACTGATAAAAGAGTCATATCATTCTCCCCTCATTTCCATAACTTCACAATGTTGCATATTATCTTATACTAAAATCATACCAGAAAAATACGAATTATTGTTTATATTTTCCATATTTATAGAAATTGTTATTGCGCAGTATCGGTCTACTGTTCAGCAACCAATATTTAATTTTTAACTTTTTTTCCTCGTTGGGCTAACTGCTAACGGAACTTCACCAGGCTTCGGGTTCGTTCCCCCACCGATAATGGAAACAGCAGATGCAGAATGATGTGGATGGCGATAGGAGGGCATAGTAATAGAAATATAAGGAGCACCTGCTGCCAGTTGATACAGGCTAATCTTCTCTAGTTGTGCTTCCTAAGATAACGTAGGTAGAATAGACGGAAAGGTTTCAGCTAATAGACTTTTCCACAACCAGGAGGACCATTCATTAAAACATAATGTTTACCAGATGCTACAAGATGAGCGTAATTCAATGAGTTTCTTAGATATAAATAAAAATCCACAATTTCAATATATGGTATTTTGAATTTTTATTAATTCACCAAACTTTCACCATCATCGTCTTCTAGGTTCTCAGGAGACTGTTCATTCTTGGGGAAGTCTGACCATTTTAATGGTGGGTTCAACACTAAGATTAAATTCGTGAGTGATTTAGACAGATTTTCTTTTTGCTTAACTGATAAATTAGCCGCGTAATTCCTAATGCTAAATATCCTCTCTATTCTCTTAATTAAAACCAATGTTAGATTATACATAAATGTATGACTGCTTTTTGTATATTTAGCTTGCAAACTATTTTCACAGACAATCTCTTTCACAGTTTCATAGTTTTTTGATTGCTGCTCGATGATTTGATTTACGCACTCTTTTACATGTTCATTCGGAATATCCTTAAAGGCTTTTTCATTTGTCGCTTTTTTTATGACACCAACCGTATTTTTATTGATTTGCTTATCACCATATTTATCAGCAATATAATCTTTGTTTACTTCGTTAATATTCAAATGCAGAATATCTGTATAAGCATGCCTACCAGCATTATTCTTTTCTCCCTTTTTTAACCACTCTGGCTTAACACCTGAACCACGTATATATTTTTTTATCGTCTCTTCTGTAACACCACATAGGCTTGCAATTAATTTGGTATCGTACTTTTCACTTTCTAATAGTCGGTTAATCATTCTTTCCAGCTGGTATGCAGTTCTCTTCTTAGTGTGTAACTCTATCCCTAACCTTTTAACTATTCTTTCCTCTTCTGATGATAGCTTTTCAACGCTACACTCAGCATCCTCCATCCCTAAGAACTCAAGGGCGTAAAAACGACGGTACCCATCCACTAACACATATTGATTCTTACCTTCTTCCTCAACTATTAACGGCACATTTAATCCTTGTCTACTAATACTTAATTCCAAACTTAAATCCTTCTCACTTTTTCGATAACTCGTTTCCAACCTTATCTGGGAAAGTTTTATCTTCTTTGGCTGCTTGCTCATGTTTGAACCACCCATTTCATTTTTATTAATGGGTATTCAGTGAGTAATTTGTACTATTACAAAATTTTACAGGTTTTTGAACTATGCTTAAAAGCCCACCCTTGTGCTCTAAACTACTTTAGGCAAAAGTTTTATATTGAACCTATCACCCTAAAAATAATCTTAAAAAATTACTGAACGGTCTTTTGATACTGACAACCGACGTTAAATGTTGTCTTTTCTTAAACTCTTTAACTTTCAATACTATAGTTTTGATCATATGCTTCAACATTACTCCAAACAAAAAGCGTTCCTGCTGCTATGCAGAAACACTTGTTTGGAGTAATACCAATGTATAATTAAACTAAAACCTAAACTCCTGCTCCACCACTTCCCCTTCCCCTAACACCCCACCCTCAACAACAAGTGGTACATCGCGCTCATCCTTCTTCTTCCTCACCTTAACCTCATCCCCCAATATAGCTGCTGTTGCCCTCTTCTTAGGCTGCATATCAAACAAACTCATCTGAGCAGATTCAAGTGTCACGTGTACAATCTCATCAGGCCGAAATCGACGTAATGCAATAAAATTATCATTGTTTAATTCAATGTCCCCAAGAATAATGCGCACCGACTGATTCCACTCATCCTTTGCTATTTTGTTCAGAATCTCAATCTTCTTAATACTTGCTTTTAAAACCGATCCCATGTTTCATACCTCCTCTTAATTAACTTGCTCGAGTTCTATTCTGCTTGCTGTCCCAAGATACTGCCCTACTTGATTTAACAGATATTCCTTTTCTCCAAATGCCCCTATTTGCTTCCCGTTGACCAGGACACGGTATAAGGACCGCTTAGAAACCACCTGTTCTTTGACACTGTTTAGTTTAAGTAAACGCTCTAACCCGTTAACATGACCTTCTGCAATCTTCTTTAACATTCGAATATCGCCTAGCAAATTAGCATCCTCTTTGTTATCAATAAAAAGATTCTCAGTAAGTATAGCTGGCATCTTTGTTAATCTCAGAACTGCGAAGTTCGATTTTTTCATTCCTCGATCCCTAACTTTTAGCTGAGCCATGACTCTTGAATGTATTGCCTGTTGAAACTGAATAGTATCTTGCTGTGCATTGGGGTGAATAAATGATTCAAAGCCTGTCCCTCCAGCAGCATTCACATGAATAGACAAAAAGTAATCAGCTCCCCAATTATTCGCAAGCCTCGCTCGTTCTTCAAGGGAGAGAAACGTATCTGACGTTCTTGTCATTTTTACTAGAACGTCAAATTGTTGAAGCAACATATGTCGCATTTCTCTAGCTATAGTTAACACGATATCTTTTTCCTGTAATCCATTTGCCACAGCGCCCGGATCCTTCCCCCCGTGCCCTGGATCCAACATAATTTTAACTTTTGTCATTGGCCCACTCCCTTAACTTCTAAATTGTCGTAACCGGTAATCATCACCTTGAATCGTAATTGCTTCACATTGTTGCATCATTCTTGAAAAGTTACGTGCCCCCACTTTTTCTTGAAGATCTCGCCCATTTAAATTGGTGGTATAAATGGTGTGCTTTCCTAACCTGCTGTCTACGACTTCAAATACTTTCGCTATTGACCAACTTCCACTATGATCGTTACCGTGTTCGGCTCCAATATCATCGAGTACGAGGCAATCCGCTTGTTCCAATACAGTAAGCAGGTCGTCTTCTGCAAATTCACTATTCTTTTTGTAAGTCGCTTTTAGCTTAGTTAAAAGCTTTGGAACCGATATAAAAATTCCAGTGTGACCTTTACCTAGTAACTCTTTTAACATGGCTGCTGCTAGATGCGACTTTCCTAACCCATAAGAGCCTGTAAGTAATAGATTTCTAGGAAAGTCGAATGAGAATTCAGCCACGTATCTTTCTGCTGCTATTTTCCCCCCTTTCTGGCTCGGTTAGTAGGATGATAGGTTCCAAACACTGCTTCGCGCAGATCTGAGTTTATCAAACTGTTTTGGTCAAAGACTTCAAACAGTCGTTCCTTTTCCCTTAACTTTTTGAGCTCTTTTCTTCTTTCCAATACCTGTGATTCAATGGCTTTATCCTCACATCTACAACCATATTTCATCTCCAGGCTTTTGCCTTTATCCGGTCCAAACGGCATCACTACCCGCCTAACTGTTACTGGTTCATCACACCCTTCACAAATGACTTTTGCCACAATGTTAGAATCGGAAATCGTATCCAGTATAGTCTGTGGCAGATGCGCGCTTGCGTGTATCATGAGACTGACCTCCCTTTTGAGGAAACGGAGTGACCCGCTTCCTCCAGTTTTCTTGTTCCGCTTGGATCGCTTTTAGGGTCTGAAGTTTACGAGATTGCCAGTCTTGCAAAATTTTAGAAACATACCGCCAATTACGAACGTTTTTAAGTATTGCAATTTTCATGGCTTCAATCACGATGTCTTCTGGTTCAAGAAAACTACCATCAGATAACCATGTATTTATGTCTTCACTAATAAAAGGCGACAGCATTCCAAATCCATTTTCCTCGTAGAACAAGAATGGATTTACTTTTTTAGTTGTTATGTTTTGTTTAATATTCTTTTGTTCATATAATGGGGTAACACTGTCTCCCACTTTGTCTGCATAACTGTCTACCTCATTGTCTACTAGTTTGTCTGCATATGGTGCAGACAAAGAAAGTAACCGGTAAACAGCAGCCTGATTTCCTTTCCGACTTTCAAAGGTAAGATACCCCTTCTGTTTTAGCTCATTTCGGCTATTATAAAAATTACGTTCCTTAACTCCAGCCTTTAAACACACTACCGATGCAGCCACAGAGAAATCTATCGGCCATCCTGCCTTGTTGCGTATGTGCATAAGGGCATACCATACCGCAATCGCAGTTGAGCTTAACGGATTCGTCTCCTGCTGATCATAAAAGGCGTTAATCTCTCTTATATAGTTCATAGTTACCTCCAGTTGAAGGCTAGTTACATTTGGTATCGAATAGAAATGGCTTTAAGTGCTAGCTTCATATTCCCGGCATCTAACCGGTCCATATCAGCTAATCCTCTAGGAAGTTTGTTTTTGGGGTTATACAAATGAAGAGCTAGAGCTAACATGAATTTTTCACTTTCGCTCCAACATTTACTGATTTGAGTAAGTTTTCGAATATAGACATGTCCTTTGTGGAAATCAAAATATGCATTAGTGTAGAAGTTTGATAGTTTATAATGTTCAGAAAATAAATAAAGCATTGAACACCACTCCGGACTTTCTTTTACATAGTGCGGTACCGCTTTTGCCATAGATCAATCGTCCCTTCATGGTTAGGATTAGATTTATTACTTTGAACTTTAAACCATGTAAAGAAAGCATCGCGCTCCACCCTCTTTAATCTTCCCATACGTACAAGCGGGAAATCAGCTTGTTCCATTAACTCGTAAGCAACACGCTTAGAGCATCCGATGATCTCAGAGATATGTTCTGCCTTAAGAATGATTGGATAATCGTTCACTGTTCTTTGACTCATAAGAAACGCCTCCTTCATATAACTGCTCATAAAACAACCACTCTACAGAAACACTAAATAAAGAAGCTATTCGAAGCTTATATAGCTTACTTGGTTCTTTGTTCCCCGCTTCTATATGAGCAATCATACTTTGAGATAAGCCTACATTCTTAGCTACTTCCACCTGAGTTAAACCAAGTTTCTGTCTAACATCCATAAATCGTAAATTACGCTTATCCATTTAAGACCTCCTTTGAATCAATCGTTATTTAGTACTTAAAGTTATATTATAGTACTTTAAGTATTAAAACAACTAAAAGTTATAAAATCATTGCAAGTATTACTTAAAGTGATATAATGGGAGAAAGATGACCAAAAGTCATTGACAAAGTTCGACAATTTTATATTAATAAAGAGGAAGGCAGCTGAGTATCGTGCAAACATTTGGACAACTCCTTAAAGAGGAGCGCTTGAAAAGAAACCTTACTCAAGCTCAACTAGGAGAACTGCTAGGGGTCACTCAAGGTTCAATTGCTTCTTATGAGCGTGATGAAAAAATTCCTCGTTCCAATCGCCTCAAAGAAATCTCATCATTGTTTAACCTCTCACCAAATGCGCTATTAGGCCACCATTCTTCAGCTCCAGAAATCAAAAAGATTCATGGGGTGATACGCGTGCCAGTCATTAGGAAAATAACAGTCGATCTTCCAATCGACGCAGAAGCAAACATTATAGAATATACTTACATTCCAGATGACGGCAAATATCGAGAGGGTGAAGTTTTCATTCTCGAAGTCAGTGGAGATTCAATGGAAGGAAGAAGTCGAATTTGCAAAGGCGACCGCGTACTCGTCCAACAACAGGATGATGTAGAATCAGGAGAAATTGCCGTTGTAGCAATCAACGGAGAAGATGTTAGTCTAAGACGCGTTACAAAAACAGAGACTGGAGAAGTAATATTGTATCCAGACAACTCCAAATACGCGCCTATGCTCGTGCGGGATGGTAATGCGAAGATTTATGGGAAAGTTGTGCAGGTTATTTTTGAACCATTATAAAAATAATCTGCCCGTACTACTTATCACTGAAAGGAGGCGGTATTATGAGTTAATAAGTTATTCATCCGATCATATGTATTCGAGTATTTGTATTTGCGAAGGAGGAAAACTAAATATGGCTTTCATTTCTAAATATCCTGTTAAAAACAGCAAAAAGGGATATAAGTGGTACTTTCGTGTTTATTTAGGGGTAGATCCTGCAACCGGGAAAAGACTTCAAAAGTTACAAAGAGGATTTGAAACAAAAAAAGAAGCAGAAGCTGCTTGTAGTGAATTAGTTAAAAAATACAGTCAAGGAGCAATAGTCACTCCTCCAAAAAAATTACTGTTTCATGAATTAATCGAAAAATGGATCCTTAGTAAAAATAAGATACGTGATGTAACACTAAAGAAGTATCAATTACTTTTAAAAAATCACATTGTACCAGGTCTTGGTTACATTGAAGTAGCAAAATTAACAGATGAACATCTCAACCGCTTTTATAACGAACTAAAAGTTAAAAAGAACCTCTCCAGTACATCCATCAATGATATCCACAAACTCTGTAAACAAATCCTATCATATGCTGTAAAAAAGAAAATACTCATCGAAAATGTTGCGACTCTTGTAGAAGCACCACAAATTAACAAAAAGCAAATTCAAATATGGAATTATGAAGATTGCAGAACATTTCTCGATTGTGTGAAAGAACATCGAGAATATATTGCGTTTCTAATCGCATTGACAACCGGAATGCGGCAAAGTGAAATTTTAGCATTAACATGGAAACATGTAAATTTTGAAAGGAATATCATTTCAGTTGATCAAACGTTAGAACGAGGAAAAAATGCACTAAACCCAAAAGTTAAATCTAAAAACAGTCAACGCAGTATTCGAGTAGATCAAGAAACAATGCTTGAACTCAAAAGGCAGAAAAGGAGAATAATGAAAGAAAAAATGTTTTTAGGTCAGGAATATCTAGATTATGACCTAGTCATTCCAACTTCAAAAGGTACACCTATAAGTCAGCGAAATCTACTAAGAACATTTTACCGCTATATCAAAAAGTCAGGAGTGCGCAAGATCGACTTTCACGATATGCGACATACTCACGCATCCATGTTACTTCAAAATGGGGCCAACCCTAAGGCAGTTTCTGAAAGACTCGGACATGATACTCGAACACTTATGCAAACCTATGCTCATATCATGCCTAATATCCAGGAAGAAATTGCAGCAGATTTTGGTTCTACCTTCTACCAACAAAAACAGCAGAAAAACAGAAAGACAAATTAGTAGTATCAAATTAGTATCAAATCACTTCATTCTCTTCCCTCAAATAAAAAGAAACACCCTCCCATACATAGGAAAGGTGCATCATTACTAGCTTTTCAGGTAATGACCCGTACTGGGTTCGAACCAGTGACCTCCACCCTGTCAAGGTGGCGCTCTCCCAGCTGAGCTAACGGATCATGTTGAGTATTAATACACTGACAATTAATAATATAAGCTAACACGTTCAAATTGTCAATAGAAAATGGCGCGCTAGTAGGACTCGAACCTACAACGCAAGAACCGGAATCTTGAATGATATCCCTTTCACCATAGGCGCACATTAGATAAGCAACATATTCTAATATAACGGAAAAGAGAGGTGCTGTCAATGGCTCCTCTCTTCGTTATATTATTTTGCTTCTGTAGCTGGTGTTCCTTCTTCAAGCATTTTGTTAAAACGCTCACTTATATCTTCTTCTGTATATCCAGCTTGTCCTAACCGAGCAGCTAGATTTTTAGCCCATAATTGAAGGCGATCTGCCATTTTTGCGTATTTCTTAGACTCAGAACCTCTGCCTTCTTTTGCACGACCTTCAGCATTTGACATTACGTTCTCTACGATGAATAACGCTTTCCAAACACCTTCTTCGTCTAGTGATTCCTGAACTTCACCTAACTCAGCTAATACTTTACGGTAGTATTCACTAAACTCTTTAAATGAAATTTCCTCTTCCATATTTAAGTACACTTGAATTTGATCATATAACGCTTGCATGTCGACACTCCTTATTTAACTTATACTGTAGTATACCATAACTTATCAAAACGAAGAACTAATCAAAAAAGTGACTTAGATAAATAGTACTCCCAAGTCACTTTATGTTCATTTTCGATTAAGCTTTACAATAGTCATCAAAAGCTTTTTCTAACTTTTGTACAACTTGAATAGGCTCATGTCCCTCAATCTCAAAACGTTCAACCATCGTCATGATCTTACCATCTTTTAGTAAAGCAAACGAAGGAGAAGAAGGAGCGTAACCTGTAAAATACTCTCTTGCTTTCGCAGTTGCCTCTTTGTCTTGTCCAGCGAATACTGTAACAAAACGGTCTGGTTTTGTTTCATAGTTCTTCATATAAGCTGCAGCTGGGCGCGCGATACCTCCAGCACATCCGCACACTGAATTTATCATAACAAGTGTTGTTCCTTCTTTTGTGAGTAATTCGTCTACCTCTTCAGGAGTTTGTAGCTGCTCATAACCTGCTTCAACCATTTCTTGACGTGCAATATTGACAACATCATTCATATAAAAGTTAAATTGCATTATTATCCACCTCTCAACAATCTTTATTATTATTGTAACCCGTTCCATAAATAAAACCAATTCTTTTGCTTAGAAAAAAAGAAAAACCAGCTTATATGCTGATTTTTCTTTTTTGACATTGATTATTGAAGTGCAGTAGCTAAAACCTCAATGTTTCTTCTCATTAAACTAAAATAATCTTCATCGTTATTGATGTCTTCTTGGATAAGTGCCTCAAGGTTATGAAGATATAAAGCTTCTGCTCCAACCTCATCCTTAACGACTTCCGCAACTTTTGTCGGTATATTTTGTTCTAACATCACATAATTTAAGCCGTATTCATTCGCGAACGTAATAATATCTTGTAACTGGCGTTGTGAAGGTTCGTTTGTTGGTGAAATGCCAGAAATTCCGATTTGCTTAACTCCGTAACGCGCTTCCCAGTAACCATAGCCAGCGTGTGAAACAAGAAAAGTATCCTTGTTAGCTGCATCTACCATTGCTTTGAATTCCGAATCAATGGCTTCTAGCTCTGCTTTTACTTCTTCAAAATTCAAAGTAAAGAATTCTTCTTGCTCAGGTAGTAATTCAACTAATGCGTTTTTAATATTTTCCGCTAGACTAATAGATAAAATAGGGTCTAACCAAACATGTGGATCTTCGTCGTGTGAATGGTCATGACCGTCTTCTTCATGTCCGTGTTCATCTTCTCCGTGCCCATGATCATCATGATCATGTTTGTCTTCTTCGTGCCCGTGATCATCATGATCATGTCCATGTTCGTCTTCTTCGTGCCCATGGTCATCATGATCATGTCCATGTTCGTCTTCTTCATGTCCGTGAGCTTCATGATTATCGTCATAGTCAATTAATTCAATACCTTCTGATGCTTCAACGATCGCAACTCCTTCACCTTCGATCGTCTCGATTAACGCATCAGCAAAGCCCTCAAGGCCAGATCCGTTATAAATAAAAGCGTCACCTTCTGCAACACTAATCATTTCACGTGCAGTTGGTTCAAATGTATGTGCATCAGCTCCGACTGGTACTAGATTTGTTACATTTACAAAATCGCCTCCAATTTTTCGAGCAAAATCCTCTAAAGGAAAAATCGTAGTAAATAACTCTAGTGTTTCAACTTCCTCTACAATCGGTTCTTCAGTTGCTGGTTGTTCAGGTAGATCTTGTACTTCTTCTACTGGTTCATTACCGCCACATGCTGCTAGAAAAGAAGACAAAATAAGTACAGAAGCAAATAAACTTGATAACTTTTTCATGACTTACCCCTTTCGTAACGATTCCGTTTTATCACAGTATGGATTATATCGTAAGCCTTACGATTTGTAAACAAGTTTCATTAAATAAAAGTCACTTTTTAAATTGTTAATACTACTTCGATAAGATGGAACTCTAAACAGGGAGGAGTAAGTACACAAGTTTCAATGCGTACAAAAAATAATAAATAATTAAAAACAAAAAAATGACAATAACAGTCTCCAAAAAGGATGTCTCAAAAGGCTACTTACTAACCTATTGAGACATCCTTTGTCTTATGATATTGTGTTAAGATTTAATCTCTTTTTATAAAGCTTATTTAATTCAGCATAGTGATCAAACAATTGCGGTAACACGATTTTTAATTGTTCTTCATCTCGCTTTTCTACAGCTGCGTTAAATACAGATTGAAGTTCAGAATGCTTATCTAACCATGTTTTATCTACAGCTTGGCCATTTTCTAATTCGCCTCTTTGCTTAGCTTCTTTCAACTTCTTTTGTAACAAATCGCGTTCAACTCTTATATCTTTCCATTTTCCAATTTGATCTGGAGCGTACTTATCGGCTAAAAGTTCATAATAATAATCTAAATGAACCTTAAGATCTTTACTAATCCCTTTATCATGTTCACAGCCCTCTTCTTCCTTCTTATCCTCCACGACTTCTGCTTGAACAGGCGCCAACGTTGTTACAACGATCGAAGCAATTAATAAGATTTGAGCAAAAAGAAACAATTGGTGAAAACGTTTCATGTATTGGTCACCCTTTCCTATCAGTTATTCTTAGAATAACCAGCCGAAACCAGTTTATGTAAAAAACCAAATAAAAAAGCTGAGAGAAATCTCTCAGCTTTCACTCTTAGTATATTGAAGTTGTTTCTTCCGTCATCGTCTCTAAAATTTCCTTCACTCTTGCGAGGAAACGTCCGCACACTAAACCATCTAATACTCTGTGATCTAATGATAGGCATAGGTTCACCATGCTTCTAATCGCAATCATGTCCCCAGTAGGACTTTCAATCACAACAGGACGCTTTACAATTGATTCAATAGACAAAATCGCAGCTTGTGGATGATTAATGATTGGAGTAGATAATACAGAACCAAAAGAACCTGTATTATTAACTGTAAAAGTTCCACCTTGCATGTCTTGACTGCTAAGCTTACCCGATCGTACCTTTGAAGCTAATTCTTGAACTTCACGTCCGATTCCTTTAATGGACTTTTCATCCGCATGTTTAATAACCGGTACGAATAGAGAATCTTCTGTAGCCACAGCAATGGAAATATTTAAATCTTTTTTCTGAATGATCTTATCCTCTGCCCACATTGAGTTCATTTGAGGGAATTCTTTCAATGCTTCAACCGTCGCTTTAATAAAGAACGGGAGGAATGTTAAATTAAATCCTTCTTTTTGCTTGAATTCTTGTTTAATTTGATTACGGAAATGAACCAGATTTGTCACATCTACTTCAACCATCATCCAAGCGTGAGGAGCCTCATGTTTACTTTTTACCATATTGGCAGCAATGGCTTTTCGAACGCCACTAACAGGTATCTCGATGTCTCCCGAAGCTGCAACAGGTGCTTCAACCTTTTTCGGTGGTTCTACCTTTTTAGCTTCAACTGAAACTTCAGGTACAGTTTCTATTATTGATGTCTTTGTCGGTTTCCCTCCACCTTCGATGATCTTTTGTAGATCCTTTCTCGTTATTCTACCACCTTTACCTGAGCCGGTTACTTGCTCTAGATCAATGTTATGTTCTTGAGACATCCGAAGAACAGCAGGTGAATAACGGCGCTTTTGTGACTCATCGGGAGGTTGATTTGTAGACAAAGTTTCCGTTTTAGATGTTTCTGTAACGGGAGTTTCTACTATAGTTTCTCCTTCTATATCAATTGTACAAATCACCACACCAACTTCAACCGTCTCATCTTCTTGGACAAGAAGTTCTTTTATTGTACCCGTGTATGAAGAAGGCACCTCTGCATTCACTTTGTCCGTCATCACTTCTGCAATAGGATCATACTTGTTTACAAATTGTCCAGGTTGAACAAGCCATTTACTTATCGTTCCTTCTGTTACACTTTCGCCGAGCTGGGGCATTTTCATCTCTGTTGCCATTTAAGGTCCTCCCTTCTTTTTAAAATTCCGCTAGATCACGCATCGCTTTTTCTACTTTATCTGGATTAATCATAAAATACTTTTCCATCGTAGGTGCATAAGGCATCGCTGGAACATCTGGACCTGCTAAACGTTGGATTGGAGCGTCTAAATCAAATAAACAATGCTCAGCAATAATGGCAGCTACTTCTCCCATAATGCTTCCTTCTTTGTTATCCTCTGTAACAAGAAGTACTTTACCCGTTTTGCTAGCTGCTTCAACAATTGCTTCTTTATCAAGAGGGTACACTGTTCTTAAATCTAGAATATGAGTAGAGATACCATCCTTTTCAAGGCGTTCTGCCGCTTGCAAAGCAAAATGAACAGATAAACCATACGTAATAACAGTAATGTCTTCTCCTTCGCGTTTAACATCTGCTTTTCCAATAGGAAGTGTGTAATCTTCTGCAGGTACTTCCCCTTTAATTAAACGATACGCACGTTTATGTTCGAAAAATAGAACGGGGTCATTATCGCGAATTGCCGCTTTAAGTAGCCCTTTTACGTCATATGGTGTTGAAGGCATGACAATTTTCAACCCAGGAACACTTGCAAAAATTGCTTCTACTGATTGTGAATGATAAAGAGCTCCATGCACACCGCCACCATAAGGGGCACGAATTGTAATCGGACAACTCCAATCATTATTTGAACGATAGCGAATTTTTGCTGCTTCTGAAATGATTTGATTAACTGCCGGCATAATAAAATCAGCAAATTGCATTTCAGCAACGGGTCTCATTCCATACATTGCAGCCCCAATTCCCACACCCGCAATCGCAGATTCCGCTAATGGAGTATCAATAACACGTTGTTCCCCGAATTGTTCATACAAGCCATTGGTCGCACGGAAAACACCACCTCGTGCTCCAACATCTTCACCAAGGACAAACACCTTCTCATCTCTTTCCATTTCTTCTCGTAATGCTTGAGTCACTGCTTCAATATAGGAAATTACAGCCATAAATTTTCCCCCTCTCTATTTTTCTTCATACACATACTTCATTGCATCTTCTGGATCTGCATAAGGAGCTTGTTCTGCGTACTCAGTAGCCTCATCAACTATTTTTGCTAGTTCTTTTTCAATATTCAATTGAATTTCATCTGTTAATATATTTGTTTGTCTTAAATAATCAGCAAAAGTAAAGATAGCATCTAACTTTTTCGCCTCTTCCACTTCTTCACGGGAACGATAAGCTCTATCATCATCATCACTCGAGTGTGGAGTTAAACGATAAGAAACTGTTTCTACTAAAGATGGCCCTTCTCCTCTTCTAGCTCTGTCAACTGCTTGTTTAACCGCTTCATATACAGCTAGAGGATCATTTCCATCAACTGTTACACCAGGCATCCCATATCCAATTGCACGATCAGATACTTTCTCGCAAGCTAGCTGCTTCTCAATTGGGACCGATATTGCATACTTGTTGTTTTCGCACATGAAAATAACAGGGAGCTTGTGAACTCCTGCAAAGTTGGCACCTTCATGAAAATCTCCTTGGTTAGAAGAACCTTCACCAAAAGTAGTAAACGTAACGAAATCCTTCCCTTCCATTTTTCCACCTAAAGCTATCCCTACTGCGTGTGGAACTTGGGTTGTGACCGGCGAGGAGCCTGTTACGATTCTATTTTTCTTTTGACCAAAATGGCCAGGCATTTGGCGTCCACCTGAATTAGGGTCTTCGGCTTTTGCAAAACCTGAGAGCATGAGATCTTGTGCTGTCATACCAAAAGTAAGTACTACTCCCATATCACGATAATAAGGAAGGATATAATCTTTGTTTCGATCCAGAGCAAATGCAGCACCCACCTGAGCCGCCTCTTGCCCTTGACATGAAATCACAAACGGAATCTTTCCAGCTCTGTTTAAAAGCCACATACGTTCATCAATCTTTCGTGCAAGAAGCATGGTTTTATACATTTCTAGTACGGTTTGATCTGATAATCCTATCGCGCTGTGTCGATTTTCAGTCATTCTTCATTCCTCCTCCAAATAACTTTTATGAATGGATAGCTAGACCATCAACAGCTAATGCCGCTTCCCCAATAACCTCGGACAAAGTAGGGTGTGGATGAATCATTTCGGCGACTTCGAAGTGTGCTGCATCTAAAACTTTTGCTAAAGCCGCTTCTGATATTAAATCTGTTACATGAGGTCCAATCATATGAACACCTAGTAAGTCATCATTATCAGCATTCGCGATTATTTTAGCAAATCCTTCTGCATTTCCATACACGAGTGCTTTACCAACTGCTTTAAATGGGAATGAGCCCACTTTAACATTAAAGCCTTTTTCCCTTGCTTCAGCTTCCGTTAAACCAACGCTTGCCATTTCAGGGCTACTATATATACATTTAGGGACTGTATCATAATTGATCGGATCTGGTTTTTTTCCAGCTAAGTGATCAACAGCTATAATTCCTTCATGCGAGGCAACATGCGCAAGTTGCAAGCCTCCTATAACATCACCAATTGCATACATATGAGATTCTTTCGTTTGACAAAATTCATTGACCTTGATCGTACCATTTTCTACTTCGATATCTGTGTTTTCTAAGCCAATGTTATTAACATTCGGGCTTCTTCCAACGGATAACAAGATTTTTTCGGCTTGGAATGACTGTGTTACGCCCTCCACTTCGGCTTCGATTACAATATCATTTTCAGAAGTTTGCAGTGTTTCCGCCAACACTTTCGCATTCGTAACAAAACTGATTCCTTTTTTCTTTAATTGTTTTAACGCCTCTTTTGCAATATCAGCATCTTCTGTCGGAAGAATCTGCTGTGCATATTCAATCACTGTAACTCTCACACCAAAATCGGCTAACATTGATGCCCATTCAATTCCAATCACACCACCACCAACAATAACAATTGAAGTTGGTAGATGTTCTAGTTCAAGTGCATGATCTGAAGTCAGCACAAATTTCCCGTCTGGCTCAAGTCCAGGAAGTGATCTCGGAGAAGAACCGGTTGCAATCAGAACATACTGAGGAATAAGCATTGTATTCTCTTGACCGTCTGTTCTTTCTACAGAAATGGTACCAGGTGTCGGGGAAAAAATAGACGGACCTAGAATTCTACCAATGCCCTCAAATACGTCGATTTTCCCCTTCTTCATTAAGTGTTGGACTCCCAGATGCAATTGATTCACAATTGAATTTTTACGTTCTTGAACTTTACTAAAATCAAGGCTTACATCTGCTGTCATTACACCAAATTGCTCAGAATGTTTAGCCGTTTGAAATACTTCTGCACTTCGAAGCAAGGCCTTGCTCGGAATACAACCTTTGTGTAAACACGTGCCTCCAAGTTTTTCTTTTTCTACGACCGCTACTTTCATCCCATGTTGAGCAGCACGGATTGCAGCTACGTAACCACCCGTTCCTGCCCCTAAAATGACAAGGTCATATTCTTCAGCCATTCGCGTTCTCCTCCTTATTCACGTCTTCCTCACCTTATTTACGACGTGATAAAATGTGTTGTCCGTTTTGTAAAAACTGACGACGAGACCTTCTCATTCTTTCAATTCGTTCTTCTGCCATTCGATCTGCAGCTTTGAAAGTTGGAATTTGGTCACGTTTTGCAATTTCAAATACTTTCTCTATGTTCTGATAGATCCCTTCCACTTTCTTCAAAGCTCGTTCGCTATTGTAGCCATTCAATTCATCTGCAACATTAATAACTCCACCAGCGTTAATAACATAGTCAGGAGCATAAACAATTCCTAGTTCATGAATTAAACTTCCATGACGCTCTTCTTTTAATTGGTTGTTCGCAGCACCAGCAATTACTTTAGCTTTAAATTGTGGAATTGTTTGATCATTTATAATCGCTCCCAGAGCACATGGAGCAAAAATATCACAATCGACGCTGTAAATATCATTTACGTCAACTGCTTTTGCACCAAAATCAATAACAGCACGTTGAACTGCATCTTTATGAATGTCTGTAACAATTAAGTTAGCTCCTTCTTCATGAAGATGTTTACAAAGGTTATAAGCAACATTTCCGACGCCTTGAACGGCAATCGTCTTTCCTGCTAAATCATCCGAACCAAATGCTTCTTTAGCAGCTGCCTTCATTCCAACATATACACCGTACGCCGTTACAGGTGACGGATTACCTGATGATCCGAATGCCGGTGAGATACCTGTTACATAATCTGTTTCCTCATAAATGGTATCCATATCTTGTACGGTTGTTCCTACATCTTCAGCTGTAATGTAGCGTCCGTTTAACCCTTGTATATAACGGCCAAAAGCACGGAACATTTCTTCGTTTTTATCTTTACGCGGGTCACCGATAATGACCGTTTTACCTCCACCTAAGTTCAAGCCAGCAGCAGCATTCTTATACGTCATTCCTTTAGCTAATCTAAGCGCATCTTCAAAAGCATCCGCCTCTGATGCATACATCCACATTCTTGTTCCTCCAAGAGCAGGTCCGAGCGTAGTGTCATGAATAGCAATAATAGCTTTTAATCCAGATAATTTATCTTGACATACGACAACTTGTTCATAGTCGTAGTTTTCCATATAAGAGAATAATTCCAATGTGTAACCTCCTTGATTGTATCTCTATGAGATCCTATACCTTTCATATTGCAAGGATCGTGCCAAATTTTATAATTTGAAAGAATCCTTATAAGTCTTCACAAAACGATCACATTACATAAATAAACATGCAATTCCATTCATGCTTACGCAATATTTTGCATGCAAAGTTATTCAATTTGATGTTTTTCCATTTTATAATAAAGGGACCGTACTGATATACCTAGAGCTCTCGCCGTTTTTGTACGGCTACCTTCATAACGCGCTAACGCCTTTTTCAGAACGTTTCTTTCATAATCATCAATGATTTGCTGCAAAGGTTTTTCTTGTTGTAGTTCGACATCACTATTAATAGGAACTGCAGATCCTTTTTCTATAATGTGATTTAAAGACGGTAGGTGAAACTGTTCAACTCTTTGAGTCGAAGGTTCCATATAAATCATCGTTCGAGCTAAGACATTTTCAAGCTCCCTGACATTGCCTGGCCAATGGTACGAACGCAAATAATTTATAGCTTCCTCTGAGATAGATTGGACGTAACGACCATAATCTTTATTTAATTTAGACAGTAAATGTATAGATAATAATCCTAAATCAATTGTTCTTTCTCGGAGTGGCGGTATGTAGATAGGAAACTTATTTAAACGATAATATAGGTCCTCTCGGAATTCTTTCTCGGCAATCGCTTTTTCAAGGTTAACATTCGTAGCCGCAATGACCCTAACATTAATCATAATCGGTTTTGTACCACCAACTCGGATTATTTCTTGTTCTTGCAGGACTCGCAGTAATTTAGCTTGCATTGCACTAGAGAGTTCTCCAATCTCATCTAAAAAGATGCTACCGTTGTTAGCTTCTTCAAACAATCCGCGTTTACCTCCGCGTTTTGCCCCAGAAAACGCTCCTTCCTCATAACCAAATAACTCACTTTCTAGCAGTTGTTCCGAAAGCGCAGCGCAATTCACACGGACAAATGAGTGATTAGAACGCGGACTTCCATTATGTATAGCATGTGCAAATAATTCTTTTCCGGTCCCTGATTCACCACGTAACAGAATCGTCGCAGGGGTTGATGCCGCAAGTTTTGCTTGTTCTTTCGCCACTCTCATTTCGTCTGACTCCCCTACAATTTCATCAAACGAATATTTGGCTTCAAGCGTGCGTATCCTTTTCTTTGCTTTTTCAAGCTGTGAATGAAGAAATGTAAGCTCGGACACATCATGTATGACACCAACACTTCCACTTTTCTTTCCGTCAACAATAATGGGTGCTACATTCACAATTACATCCTTCATATTTGGTCCTACTTTTAACGGAACGCCTCTTACAGCTTGCCCTGTTTCTAGAACTTGTAAATGCATGCTTTCACCCTCTGAAATATCTGCTGTCGCAGGGTGACCGATGACTTCTTCTGGTTCTAGGCCGGTTAATTTTGTGTAAGCTGGATTAATCATTAAACCATTCCCTTTTTCATCAACGACTGAAATCGCATCATTAGAGGAATGAATAATTGCCTCAAGCATCGTCTGAATGCTTTTTAAATTTAAAACCTGATTAGACATTTCTTCAATTTCAGTTATATCCTTAAACACAGCTAAAGCGCCAATAAAGCGTCCTTTTTCGAACATCGGCACTCTTGTTGTAATTACACTCGTCCCATTCTCAAATTCTTGTCTTTGATGTAGCTCAACTTGCTTGGTTTTTAACAGTCTAGGTAAACCACTTGTAGGCAATAACTCTATAATTGATTTACCAATCGCTTTTTTTGCGTTAATTCCCGAAATTCGTTCTGCAGCTTCATTAAAAATTAAGATTTGCTCTTTTTCATTAATAGCGATCATGCCATCATATGTAGAATTTAAAATTGTATCTTGAATTAACATTTGTTCATTTAATTGCTGAATAAGTTGATCTTTTTCTTCCATTAAAGAATAGAAAAGCCGAGCAAGTTGAGAGGGTACAATCATCGTTTTAGGTGCTAGTGATTTCCTTAGCTCCATCAACACCTCAGGCTCACCAGTTGCCTCAAATACAAAATTTATATGTTCAAAATCATGCGTTTGCCAAAACTGACCTGTTTGGATATTTTGTTTTCTTGCTGCTTGTATACCAGGGGCATGAGGATCAATATCATACACAGCTACCACTTGGATATGCTCCATATTCATTAGCAAATGAAACAGTGCAGTTCCACCTTGACCAGCACCAATTATTATAGCTTGCTTCATTTACATTCCCCCTTTTTAAGACTTGGTCTTAACTTCTAGTATTAAATCTCTCTTTACTATTACGCAAATGACACAAAAATGCAACTACTAACGTGTACAGAATACAGTTTTTTCGTTAAGATAGAGATAAGATCTCACCCCTTTAAAAAGGAATTGCTTGTGTTCACTATTTTCTACGAAAGAGGCTTAAAAAAATGGGACGTTTTATCGCATTATTAATATTAGTCATACCAGGTGTCATTGCTGGTTACGGAATAAAACTTATGAGGGATACTATTTTTCAGTTATTAAATAGTCCATTCCCTAATTTAACATTACAATTTTTTAGTGGACTTATTCTTTTCGGAATTTGTTTAACCTTTATAGGTGGCTTTATTTTTTATCGTGACCGAAAAAACGGTAAGATCGCTCCGAGATTTCAAAAAAAATAAAGAAATGAGTTAAGGGCTATCCCTAAAGGTCTTTGATTGACCTGGGATAACCCCTGTTCTTATTTTCTGATTACGCCTATGCCATCTATTGCTTTTAGAAGATTAGACCGTTCAATAATAGTTGAAAAAGAATACCGTTCTGCCACTAAGATCAGCGTCAAAACAAAAATTAGCATAAGGTATTGCGCCAACATTGAAAGCTGATTGACAACAACTACAGCAAGTATTGCCCCTATTACAGTAGCTCCATTGTCTCCTAGCATCGCTTTTCTATAACCTTCCAATACATACCAAATATAAAAGACAGTTACGACCATTAAAACAAAGAGAAATGATGGTAATGGATTTAGAACTAACACGACTATTGTCAGGCAAACCGTTAATTTCCATACTCTAAGTGGTCTAGTATCGAATAGGTTCACCACATGAGGAAAACCAGTTAATAAGAGAAAGGCAACAATAAACGCAAGCGAAAATGGATACTCATTTATCCAAAGGTACATAAGAGCAGCAATAATCGTGCCACCAGCCTTCAGTAATCCAGTTGTCACTACTTTATGCTTAAAAAAATAACTAACATGACCTTTTAACCCTTTTGGATAGGTTTTTCCGTAGACGTCGTCAATAAAACCTAACAACCAAATCGTTAAAATAAATAAAAAAGCAGGTAGAGCTAATGAGCGATTTACTCCCGGAACAAATGCGTACATAAACGAATAGCTATAAATAATGATGACACCAAGACTATAAGGAACATATCGCCCCTCAAAATTAATCACACTAAGATTCATTCTTTGAAAGGCAATCATACTCAAATAGGTGATAATTGGTACAGTAATAAAAAATCCAATCATGATTGAACTCCTCTAAGCTGTCTTTCAATATCGAACCATTGCTTTAGTCTATGAAAAAAACCCTTAACGTCTCGTCCCATTTCTCGGTGTTGCATCGTTGTAGGCACTTCTAAATAAATGGCCCCACTTTGTAACAAATCAATCGTCATCTGAGTTTCAATCCCAAAGCCAGTGTATGAACGCTTTAACAACACTGGTAGCCATTTTCTGTGAAATACACGTTGGCCGGATAACGGAGCTTCTAACCTCACACCTGTTTTATGATATACTAGCGCCTGAACTCTTCTCTTCACGAAACCTGTGCCAGCCTTTTTCCCTGCTTTGATAATAGACGTCGTTACATCTGCATTCCCGTCTCTAACTGGTTCAAGTAGCGCCACTGCCTCTTTAGCTGTTTCTCCTAAATCAGCATCTAGACAGACAATATAAGTTCCTTTTGCAATTTTCCAACCTTGCGTAAGAGCGAATCCTTTGCCCTTATTTTGAGAATAAGAAATAACTGTATCAGCAATTTGGTTGGCAATTGCAGCTGTTTGATCCGAACTCCCATCATCTATTACGATAATTTCTGCATTAACGGAAATATCCTTTACCGCTTCCAATGTTTTTCTTATTCGTTCTTCTTCATTAAAGGCTGGTATCACATAAGAAACTTCAATCATGTCTAAAAGCCTCCTTTTTCTTTAAGGTCGTCCATTTGTCAGGAAGTAGACTTTGTAAACTTTCAATTAAAGAAGGTTTCACCTGGTTATGTTTATTAAATCCCCAATGAAATGAATGGTCTTCTTTTCATTAAAGTATGAATTCCTTTTAGATCTGTTATTTTTTCACCAGCTTGAATGCGACTTAACCATGTAGACCCCATTCCAGCTCTTCCTTTTTCAAGGAATTCTACCATTCCTATTCGACAACCTAACAGAAAAATCTGTTTTGCTCCAGTATTGTATGCTGCCGTAATAGCCACGTCCTCACTAGTCCCGACAAAACGAATTACATCGACCTTTACCCCTAACTCTTTTAGTCGATCCCTACCAGGAGAGTGTCCATTAGGATGTTCGTGACAAAGGAGGATTGCCCCACAGTCGATTGCTCGATCGCTGATAGAATCCATATCACCTATAATAAAATCTGGTGAGATTTTATGCTTTAATAATCCATCGGCTGCACCATCTACGGCTATAATGACATTATCCTTTTGCTTTAGAACATGTCGAAGTACCTTAACGTCTTTTTCATAATTTGTATTTCTAGCGACTATAAACACGTCTTTACTTTTAATTGCATTGAATGATGATGGAACTTCTAGTTGCTGTGTAAACCAATCACATTCTTTTTCAGCATATTGTAGTGTATTTGAAACAAATTGTTGAAATTGGTTTGAATAATTCGCCTCTGCTTGGCGATCTTTTCTAGCTAACAACTCATTATCATAGGAAACTAAACTTGAAATAAAGTGCGGTTCATTCTCTCCAAATGCTTGCACATATAATTCATTCGAATATACGATAGCCTCCTCACCTTGATAAAAGGATTTCTTATCTATATCAGGTGTTGTCATATCAAAAACCGGTATACCGGCTTGAATAAGAGTTCTTACATGATGTTGATTATAACGACCACTCATTGATGTTTTTCCATTAATGACCGCTTTCACTTTCGCTTCTAACAAGCCATTAACAGCTACCCCATCAAGATCCTCGTGCCATAAAAGCACAATGCTTTTACTAGGCAAATAATGAAGTAACTTTTTTGTTTGTTTATGTTCGTAAATAGGTCCTTTAATTAGATTTATCATCGAAAAACCCTCTTTGCACCGTTTGTTCATAATATAAGCAGATTTCACCTAATTTATTAGAGTTTGGGGAAAGAGTTTTTTTCGTTGGACCTTTGAAGTTAATTATAAAAGAGTGTGCTCATTGCTTAGTGACCCCTTCCTCACAACGAGAAAAGTTTCCCTATCAATCACAAAAATAGCCAATAATAAAAGAGCATGCCATCCATCAAGGATTAGCATACTCTTTTATCCAAATTAAATATTTATTATTTCTGGTCCTCAAGAGACCTTGTGCTCAATTCTTAATTTATCAGCTACCATTGCGATAAATTCACTGTTTGTAGGTTTTGCTTTTGTATGGCTTACTGTATATCCAAAAAGGCTCGAAATTGAATCAATATTTCCACGACTCCACGCAACTTCAATTGCATGCCTAATTGCACGTTCTACACGGCTTGAAGTAGTGTTAAATTTCTTTGCAATGTCTGGATATAACACTTTTGTAATTGAACCCAATAATTCAATATCGTTATAAACCATTGTAATCGCTTCGCGTAAATACATGTATCCTTTAATGTGAGCAGGTACACCGATTTCATGAATAATGCTAGTAATACTAGCATCCAAGTTAAAACCACGATTCTCAACCTGACTCGGTGTTGAAATAAACGAATTAGTAGGTGCAGATTGCACAAACGTTCTTGTTTGTCCACTAATCTCACGAATATTCGTGATCAATACTTCCATATCAAATGGTTTAAGAACATAATAAGCCGCCCCTAGATCCACAGCTTTTTTCGTAACATCTTCCTGTCCAAAAGCCGTTAGCATAATGATATGAGGTTTTTTCTTCATATTGAGTTTGTTGATTCTTTCTAATACAGCTAAACCATCTAAATGAGGCATGATAATATCTAAAATTAAGACATCTGGTTCTTTCTCTTCAATTAATCCTAAACATTCTTGCCCGTTATAAGCCGTTCCAATCACCTGCATGTCATTTTGTGCTGATATGTATTCAGTGAGTAAATTAACTAACTCACGATTATCATCTGCTATACAAACATTTACTTTTTGCACCTAAAAGGCCTCCTCTGTATCCACTTTTTCAGTCATAACATACTAATTCGACAAACACTTTATAAAACCTTTTATTTTTCGGAATTTATTTGTTTTTTTTTGATTTCCTTACATTTACTCCATTTTCCTAGCTTTTTCGACCTTATTCGCTTTTTGACAAAAAAGAAGTCTTACTTTTGTCGAATTTTCTTTTTCTGCTCTTATCATACCATAAAATAAGCAGAAGAAAAGAAGCCAAAACGATTTAACTCGCTTTGGCTTCCTGTTTATTTGAGAAATGATCTGTTACTCCTGCTTCTTCTAACATCCAGCTTATGTGACATCCGTAGCCACTTGTTGGATCATTAACAAAAACATGTGTAACAGCTCCGATAATTTTCCCATCTTGGATAATTGGACTTCCGCTCATCCCTTGTACAATGCCACCCGTTGCCTCAAGTAACTTCGGATCCGTTACTTTGATAACCATTCCTTTTGTAGCGGGCTGTTTTTGAGGGACTGAGCTAACAATTTCAATATCATATTCTTCAACATCTTCACCTTCAACAACTGTTAAAATTTTAGCTGGTCCTTCTTTAACATGAGTTGATAAGGCGACAGGCATTTTTTTATCATGAATGTTATTTTTTAGGTTTGCTTCCTTAAGTGTTCCAAAAATTCCAAAGGAACTATTCTTTTCGATTGAACCAAGAATTTCTCGTTTGTCAGATAAACTTGCTAACTTCTCACCTGGATCGCCGTTACTTCCTTTTTCAATGGATGTAACAGATGAACGAATGATTTGACCGTCATGAACGACAATTGGTTTTTGAGTATCAACATCAGAAATAACATGACCCAATGCCCCGTATTTTTTTGTTTCTGGATCATAAAAAGTTAACGTTCCTACCCCTGCAGCGGAATCCCTTATATAAAGGCCCATACGGTAAGAGTGTTCACCCTTTGCCTTAATTGGCGTTAATTCTTTTTCGAATGTTTGATGCTCACGTTTTATAACCATATTTAGTGTCCGTCCTTCGTCTCCTGCAGCTTGAACGTATTCACCTACTTGGCTCATTCGTTGGATCTCATGCCCGTCTATTTCAGTAATCATATCACCGACTTCAATTCCCGCTGTTTCACCAGGAGATGCACTTCCATCATCTGTTTCAACCAAATGATGCCCGACGACTAAGACCCCCTCAGTGTTTAATTTAACACCAATAGACTGTCCACCTGGAATGACTTCCTTTTTAGGTAAGGTTGTAACGTCAATACTTTTAACAGGAATGCCGGCAACTTCTAAAGATACTTGTTCAACATCATTTTCACTAACTCCGCTAGCTTGAAAAGCTTGTGCTGGTTGATTCGTTGAAACCGTTACGGCTTTTAATGATTCAGTCGCTTCAACAATTGGCGTTAATTCCCCTTCAAACACCGTCATAGACGTTGGGATATGAGCCCATTCTCTAACTTCATTTGAGAAACCCAAGCTTATTACGAGTAGCAGAACAAAAACACCTATAACTTTTCTGAATGTATCGCCTCTCACTCACTTCACTCTCCTAGCTCCTTGCCCACACCTCCATTATTGGCTGTATTACTAATGTTGCCTTTAGATGGAACATTTATAACTGGAACAAAAAGAAAAAGCTAACCTAATTTGGCTAGCTTTTCAAGCTGGTTGTTTCAGTTGATCAGCTAATTCCAACAATTCCTTGGCATGCTGAAGGGTTAAATCAGTGATTTCAACACCAGAAATCATACGCGCGATCTCATAAATTTTCTCTTCAAGTGTTAAAACCTTAACTGATGTTTTGACTCGGTCATTTTTTTCTTGTTTCTGAATATAAAGGTGTGAATCAGCCATTGCTGCTACTTGAGGCAAATGAGTAATGCATAACACTTGCGAACCCAGTGAAATCATATGGATTTTCTCTGCAATTGCCTGAGCTACTCGACCACTAACACCAGTATCTACCTCGTCAAAAATAACAGACGTCACTCCTTGCTGATTTGAGAAGATTGATTTAATAGCTAGCATAATTCTAGAAATTTCACCACCGGAGGCTACTTTAGATAAAGGTTTCATTGGTTCTCCAGGATTTGTTGATAGATGAAACTCGATATAATCAATTCCATCTTGGCTAAAAGGAACCGGCTTTCCATTTATAATCGGGGCTTGCTTATTAGCTAATTTCTCAAGAACTCGAACTTCAAATTTCGTTTTTTCCATATATAACGATTTGAGTTGTTCGTGTATTTTATTTGTTAATTGAGTTGCAGCCTGTTTTCTAATTTCCGTAAGTCCTTTAGCTTCTACAAACAAATCTTGCCATAATGCTTCTAATTCTTGTTGAAGTTTAGTAATACGATCATCTTTGTGTATAATTGTATCTAATTGTTCCTCTACCTTTGCCGCATGCTCTAAAATATCATCAACAGTCGCTCCATATTTTCTTTTTAATCTTTGAATATCATGAAGCCTACTTTCAATAAACTCTAACCTAGATGGATCAAATTCAATTTTTTCCACTCGATCTCGAAGCGTAAAAGCAGCTTCTTCCAATAAATAAAAACTATTGCTAACCGATTCAAATAAGTCCTTTAATTCTTCATCTATTGTAGCTGCTTCTTCAAGGTGAGCTACCGCCGTTGACAAAAAGTCAAGACCTCTTTCTTCTCCATATAAACTGAGGTAACTATCTTGAAGCAAAGCAAACAATTTTTCACTATGAGTCAGTTTATGCCGTTCTTGGCTTAATAACTCGTCTTCATTCGGTGTAAGATTTGCCTGCTCTATTTCCTGCAATTGATATTGAAATAGGTCTAATTTCTGCGCCATTTCTTGTTCATTTTGATTTAAACTCAATAATTGTTTCTGAAGTTGTTTTGCTTGCTTGAAAAGACTTTGATACTCACTTAATGCTGGCGCTAAAGTCTTGTGCGCAAATCCATCAACCATCGCTATATGATGCTCTGCTTGCATTAATGCCTGGTGTTCATGCTGACCATGAATATCAACGAGAGCTTGTCCAATTTCGCGGAGAATGGCTAAAGTAACTAATTTACCATTTACTCTGCAAATACTTTTTCCCTGTGAAGTAATATTCCGCCTCAAAATAAACATTGAGTCTTGAACATCAATCCCGTATTCGAGCGCTTTCTTAATACAAGGGTGATCATCATCTACAATAAACAAACCTTCAATCTCAGCACGTTTCTCTCCATACCGAACGAATTCTGAGGAACCTCTACCACCTAGCACTAAACCTATAGCATCAATAATAATGGACTTCCCTGCACCTGTTTCCCCCGTTAAAACAGTTAAACCTTTTTCAAATTGAATCGTTAATTCATCAATTATTGCGAAATGTCTAATTGATAGTTCAATTAACATGCAAGTCACATCCTTATAACATATCTAAAAATCGTTGAGTTATCGCAGGACATTCTTCTCGCTTTTTACATATAATCAAAATCGTATCATCACCACAAATAGTTCCCATAATTTCTTCCCAATCCAAATTATCAATTAACGCTCCAATTGAGTTGGCGTTACCAGGAAGAGTTTTCATAACAATTAGATTTTCAGAAAGATCAATGCTGACGAAACTATCCATTAATGACCGTTTTAATTTCTGTAACGGATTAAATCGTTGATCTGCTGGTAGGCTGTATTTATAGCGTCCATCAAGCATTGGTACTTTCACTAAATGTAGTTCTTTAATATCTCTAGAAACCGTGGCTTGCGTAACATTGTAACCAGAGAGACGAAGCTGCTCAACCAAATCATCTTGTGTTTCAATTTCGTTATTTGCAATTATATCTCTTATTTTAATGTGTCTTTGTCCTTTATTCATCTATTTCACCCATCTTTATTCGATCTCTTTTCTTCATTATCTACGTAAACTTGTTTCAATACAACAAAAGAGTCGACAAATGTTAACAAAAAATTATTCGTTTACAAATTTTGTATAATGTTACACAATTAAATGAAAAGTCTTTTTAAATTTTTGAGAAATTGAGAGGTGAGTTGATGTCAAACAATGAACGAATAGAACAATTAGAAGAACGAGTGCTTAAATTAGAAGAAGAATTAAAATACCTCAAAAATTCAAGTTCAATTACTAGTAAACCACAAGAAACATTAGCGGTTATTCCAACTTCCGAACGAGAGTCTGAGTTAGAGCCTAAACTAGAATCAAAAGTTTCAACGAAAAATGAAAAAGACCTTGAAAAAGTAATTGGCCAAATTTGGCTTCCACGAATATTTATTTTTGTTTTACTATTAGGAGTGGTTTGGGGTTTTAAAGCAGGAACTGACTTAGGAATCATTAATGAATTCGTCCGAATAGTCGCTGGTTATTTAACAAGCATGTTCGTTTTATTCATCGGTTTTAAACAAGTGAAGAAACATCATATCGTATTAGGGAATATCTTAATTGGTGGATCTATTGCCGTTTTATTTGTAACTACTTTTGCTGCTCATATTTTGTACAGCTTTTTTTCATTAGCTGTAGCGTCTCTGATTCATATAGTCATTGTTGTGCTCGGATATTGGCTAACGACGTTTTTCCGTTCACAAAGTATTGGAATTGTAAGTAGTATTGGTGCGTTTCTAGTACCTTTTTTACTTCAATCTGAGCAAGGGAATCTTTTCGTTTTTGGTTTATATGAACTCGTTATATCCCTTTCATTTATTGCACTTGCCTTAGCTCATCACTATAAATATTTATACGTAACCGTTAGTTACGCGCTCCATGTTTCGTTTTTTATGTTTGCACTCATTCAATGGACGACTGAGCTTCACTTTCTTGCGATCCTAGTCCTTGTTCAACACATAATTCTCTTACTGGCCTTTTTATATCATAAAAAGTTAAAGACTCAAACAACATGGATGTTTTTGACTAGTTCAGTCCTAACTAGCTTTTGGATGCTCATAACATTTTCCTATTCTTTTTGGTTAATTATTTTAGCATTAAGCTATGTTATTCTTATTATATTTCTTAAAATGAGTCGACCTGATCGCTCTGTCC
Source organism: Halalkalibacter akibai JCM 9157 (assembly GCF_000513135.1). Classification (GTDB taxonomy): domain Bacteria; phylum Bacillota; class Bacilli; order Bacillales; family Bacillaceae_D; genus Halalkalibacter; species Halalkalibacter akibai. The sequence goes on along the minus strand of NZ_BAUV01000039.1, from coordinate 734 downwards.
TGTTAACAAGTTCAGCTCTTACTTTTTTACTTTACTTGTTTTACACTTTTGACCAAGCGACTTTAGGATTATTTCTTTTGATCGAAGGAACCTTATTTATTTACCTTAGTTATCAACTACAATCAATGATGCAAAGATGGGTTGGATTTGGAATTTATCTTATTGGAGTTCTTTCTATACTTGTTCATCCATTTAATCATATGTTTTCAATTGAAACACTGGCGTGGTCATCACTCATTGCTACACTTATTGTTCTATATCAAATGAATGATTTTACTAAAGTAAAAAATGAAATCCAATTGATCGCAATGGTGTTTATTAATCTAATTGGTCTTGCCTATGTATCACAATTAGTTCGAGTCTTAATTCCTAGTCAGGAAACAATGATGTTAACTGTCACTTGGATTGTATATGCAGCTGTTAACATCATTTATGGTCATGTACGCAATATAAAAATGTTTCGCCTTTTTGGTATGTTTTTAATCTTTTTTACTCTTTTAAAACTAATTATTGTCGACCTTCCTACTGTTTCACTTGTTGTTAGAGCTAGTTTGTTTTTAATTCTGGGTTGTATTGGCTTAGCTGTCTCCCGTCTCTTCTATAAGAAAGAACAAGAGTAAATGCAAGAGGCTAGGACAAGAAAGTATTTTATAACGAGAAATCAAAACGAAGAGATGGTTACAGCGTAGCAATCGCTCCGGAAATACACTTCGCTTTCCGCGGGCGGCTGGTGA
>NZ_BAUV01000040.1 GCF_000513135.1 Halalkalibacter akibai JCM 9157 | reverse complement strand
TACAAGGGTGGGGTAGAAAGTCACAAACATAACGGAATCTATAGGTGATATCGTCTAATGCGTAATTGATGAAAAAAATAGAATGACTTCAATGATTATATTAATTATTAGCATTTATCCTTCTCAAATTCCGCCGAAGTCTAAATATAACAGTATATTTAGTTTACAAGCACTCAAGTTCAATCTGACATTTCAATTTTAACAGTGCGTAAGTTCAATTTACCTGTTAACGCAGTTAAACGCATCGGATTCAATCCCATGCGTTTAACGTTATACCTATATATATATCTTAATTGACTAAGAATGATTTCTTAGCAGCCATTCATGTTTTAGAATACTCATTTCCCATAAACTCCAATATTAATTTCCCTTTTTCTAGCATCTCTTAGTAAACCATCTTTAACAAATCCAGCTTTCTCATAACAAGCTGTTGCTGATTCATTAAAATCAAATACACCTAAACTCACTCTATGTAATTTCAATTGGTCAAATGCTATGTTTAGAGTCGCTCCTATCATTTGCTTTCCAATACACAACCCTCTGATGTTTCCATCTCCTATTACTAACCCTGTTTCCTTATAACACACTAATGTGTCTGTGTTACATGTTTAAGATAAGATTCTAGTTATTGCTCCGTTAATGGAAAAGCGTTTAAAGTAAGTTAATGTAATCCTATAAATTTCCTCTTCATAAATAATTCCTTCTGTAATAATTATACATTCAAGAGAGAATCACTAAGAAGGTTCACTTTTGTATAAATTTAATGGAGGATTTTAACATGTACTATGTTTTTTCATTGACTTTTATTTTGAGGTAGCTACATTTGTAACAAGGAAATATAAACATCCGATATTCAAAATATTATCAACCACTTTTTTAATTTGAAATCTTTCAAAAATAACATTTGGATTCTTAGATGTTTTAAGTAAAATAGGTATATTATTTTTGAAAGGTTTTCTTATGATATGTATTCTTCTATATCTTATGCATGAAAAAGCAAGGTTACTTTTAAGCAACCTTGCTTTATATATATTAACTCCCTATAAGATAGGAAGGTAATATTACTTTATGCATTCAAAATTGTTTCGTTACTCTTTTCTTTAAATTCATTAATATCTATACGCCCAGAAAATGACTTCTACTGAAGAGTTTCAACCAACAAGCGCACTTCGCTTTTTCGTTGACTCGCCTCATAGTAATAGCTAGTTTCTTAAGAAATCCTTTAACAGTTTGAGCTCAAATGCATCAAGTTCTATTTCGTTAATGTGTAAACTTCTGATTTGTGCAATGACTTTATCTAAATCTTCTTCTTTCTCTATCTCTTTTAAATTTAGATACGGCTCCAGTTTCCGCAAGAGAGAAATTGGCAAACCAAATTCCTGTAGCGCAGATAAAGCTGGGGTACAAAAAGCTGCTTCAATTGTGGACGCATAAAAGCGATAATCTCCACAGGTTTTTCCATGTTGCTTAAAAACAGATTCCTGAATTTCTTGAAGACCTAATAATAATTTAGGAAATCGAAATTCAAACCAATTGCGACTTATTTTGGTTGCTTTTTGTACAGCTTTATCTACATTGTCCTTATCACTTGTTACAAAAAAATCTATAAATCGTGCCATATTTGATTTGAATCTCACATATTTGTTAACGTATAAGGCTAGCTGTTTTCCGGAATATACTTCGTCCCGAGTATTTGCAAAACGTAAGTATTTATATAGCAGTTCACAAGTTACCCTTAATTGGTCGTAAGTAGGATAGCTTGTCCACCCCAAAAATTTATGATAATAATCTACATTTTCATGGAGGAGTTGAGCTAGCTCAACTTGTCCTCTTACAGGAATATTATTGTTCTTCTTGATTATTTCAATATCAAGGACATTTTGTTCCTTATATGGTTTTAATTTTTCAATGGAATCGTCTTTCAAATCTTTCTCCTCTACTTGAATGAGTATTTCATCTGAAGCGTTATCTTGTGTGAACCATGGAAAATCGACATCTACATCTATATCTTCTGGAGGAGTATAGAAAGAAAAGACACGACCAACAAAGTGTTTCGTCATTCTCCCTGCTCTTCCTCGTATATTCCTATAGTCAAAAAAGGAAATAAGGTCCCTCCCTTTTTTATTATCATACACAATGACATTTTTTGCTGTTGTGTTGATGCCTTCAATTAAAGTGCTCGTACAAAACAGGTACTTTATATTTCCTTTGTTAAACTCTTCAACTATATAGCGTCCTAAGTGTCTAGGCATAGAACCATGATGGAAAGCAATACCGTGCCTCAATGCGTCAATTAACAACCATTCTGGATGAATATTTTTCTCAATCCATTCGATAGAATCTGTATGTGAAGTATTTTTATCTAAGAAGGTTTTCCCTTTATCCAGAAATTTTTTTACATACTTTTCCGCACTACCAGGAGACTTGCAATATATCATCGTTGGTTCTCTTAACTGCTGAACCAGTTCAACTAACTGGTCAAATTCTTTGTTTTTTTTCCGCTTTATATAGATTTCATCGCAAGCAACAGTCGTATACTCAGAAGGTATAAACTTGCAACCATACCTTTCCTCAAAACCAGAAGGAATAGATGCGATATTCGGTCCCAATAAATAGAACTTATCTGTACACTTTAATAGTTTGTAAAAAGCATGATTTAAGACATTTAACCGTTCATCTTCACTTCTTGAACTGTCCAACTTGTAGAATTCATCAATAATAAAAAAATCAATATTGGGAATCTGTTCGATTTCTATTAGCCTCTCAGCTGTTAGAATAAAGACGTTTCTTTCATCAAACGATTGTTTAGAAGAGAATATTAATTTGTAATCTTTTGCATATTTCATTAGTTTCATTCTTGTTTCGTCTATCAGTGCTAGTGTCGGTAAGATAATGACAATATTGTTGTATTCCCGAGAAGCCACTATTTCTTCAATAAGTAAACTTTTTCCAAAGCTTGTTGGAGCACTTAAAATAACACTTTGTTTATTATATAAAGAATCATACACCTCTGCTTGTTTTTGATGCATAACAATATCAGGGATATGTTCCGAGCGATAAAATTCATACCTCAACAAAGTCCTTACAGATGCCTTATCTAAATCTTGCAAATATGGAAAATACCCAAATCTCTCTATATAGTCATTTAATATCGTCCGCGCTTCTATCGGCAATACATCTGCCTTATCTAATAGTCTTAACAGGATGTCTCTCGCACTTCCCTCTGTATCTTCTTTTTGAATAGAAGCAGTTAACCAAGAGAATATAGAAAAGCACTCGTCCATACTTAAATCTATTTTATGTTCTAGCAATTGCTTTATTTGATAATATTCAGTGTTTGTTTTCATATTAGTTGTAATATCCTTAATTTCTCATGTAATTTATCTACTAATTTCTTTTTATCTTCGAATGGAATTAATATTAGTACAATATCTACATTAGGTAGTTCGTTGCCTCTAAAGACATCGTGATATTCATTAAGTTCACTTATTAAGTGTTTTTTATATTCTTCGCAAGCTTGACTAAACGAACGGACAACCTTGCTATCATAAGTAAGTAAAACTGGAATCTTGATTCGACTAAATATCTTATCTAAACTCGTCCTTTCGTCAATTAATCGCTTTAGTCTATCCGAATATTCCCAACTATCATCGATTTTATTATTAATAAACAAAAACTCATTTCTTAAATATACTTTATCTACATGCGCGTGTAACTCTGGTAACACGTCTCTAATGGCATTTCTAATATTGTTATAGAATTTCACTTCTCCAAGCCATAACTCCAAATCATTATCACGAGGTACAATATGTACCGCATCAAATCCTTTAACTGTTTCATTTGGACCGTCTTTATAGTACATTTTCGAAATGGCAGGTACAGAACCAAAATAATCCCTCATAACGATATGAAGTAATATCTCTCCAAACTCTCCTCTTTTTCCATATTTTTCGGTTGCGTACACGGTCTTAGCTGCTCTTCTTAACTTTCTTTGTGCATTAATGGCTGTAATGGTTTGTTCAGATGCTGGCAGTGCAAAATCCAACAAAGCTGAGAAAATCAAGTCAACTAATGCTTCATACCTAAACTCTTCAAATTCATACCCTACAGAGAATGCTCTGAATTGTATTTCTTCAATAAATTGGTCAAATATCAAATCAGATTCAAAAATCGGTGCATCTGTCGTCATCCTATCCCTCCATTAACAACATTTTCTTTGATGATGTACTGAGTAAAATTTTAACATAATTTTGAAATCATGATATGCAGAGCTTTTATATTTTCTGGATTTACATCTTCAATTTTGAATCGGTCTTTTATTATAATTGATTACGTTCTTCCATTTGCGGTGGTTCTTCCATCCAACCATTGTTAATCATAATTTTTGCACCTTTATGAGCATATTGCAGGGTATCTTTCATAAAAGCTGCCATTTTAACGGGCAAGTCATTTCTCATACTGAATGCCGTCCCTAAAGAATTACCACCCAAAGCAAAACTACAGAATAAGCTGGTACAGTACATCATGAGTTTATCAGAAAACGGAGCAACAGTTGAAAGTGTCGGATTCCCACCAGGTGACATAGGGGTATGAATATTGTCATCAAGTAAAATCTCACTTAACTCTTTAATAATGCTCTTAGCTAGAGTTGCGCCTTCGATAAAATATTTTCTGACTTCTTCTTTAGTGGCACATTGAGCAAATCCAGTTATCATGTTCATCCCTAAAACATTACTATCAATTATATGATAAAGATGAGCGACTTCTATTGAATTTAATGTTCTTCTTTTAGTGAATGGATTTATTTGTAATCCACTTAAGTAGTTTGTATCTTTAACAAACCCAACAGCTTTCGGCATGTTAACATAAGGAGGACGAGCAATCATACCTTTTTCAAGTAAGTATTGCGTACATAAATGGTAATATTTTTGTGTAATATCTGTAAGTTCATCATACAACAAAACGATATCTTCTCGGTAAGACATTGTCATATTTAATGAATGCAATGCCATACTAATCTCTTTCAACAATCGGACAAACATAATATCAAATCCATTGTCGTATAATTTCGGTACTTCTTTATGAACATCATGCTCAGTGAATGCAATGGGAACGGCTGCACCTTCGCGCTTTAAAATTGCTGCTATTTTATTAACACATTGGTCAATTTCCCCATACAAATCATTCATAATATTCTCTGCTTTATCATCATCAGCTTTTTCTATAAAATAATCTAACATTCGTAAAATCATTGTTTTTTCTTGATAAGTAAGCCATAACGTCCCAAGCTCTGAAGATGTAATTGCAGGATTTTCTGGCATCAGTTGTTCCTCCTATTATTAAGTTCAGTATAGGATAACCATTACATAAATGGTTATTCGAGAAACTAGCAAAAACTGAACATCTTTTATATCTGCTACATCTCACTACATAAACTATAGCCAACAAGGAAGATTTAATATCACATCGTCTCACAATACACATAGCTATCTTTATTAATAATCAGGATAATAGCACATCCTTTATCTTGTCATTATACTGAGTTCTCTATCTACAATATAAAAAAATGATTACTCAATTCAGTATTGGTGTTCTCGTGATTAATGTAATTATACCGCCTCCCTGAGCCCTATGTAGAACCATGAATAAAGTCTCCATTTATTAGGATACTTAAATAAGAGGTGGTTTTTATGAAAGAAAAAGGTGAATATTTCTTTTTGGTCATAACGACAATAACAGGCTTAACTTTATTGCCTTTTGCTATTTTTAAACGTTTGTTTAAAGACTGGATTATTGTTTACTTGGTTAGTGCTACTGAAAATTTTTTAACAGATGAGTATTTAACATCGAGAGGATTTTTATCATACAACAAGAAGCTATTTCCTTGGTTAAAAGGGCATCTCCCCTTTGATTTAATCCTTTTTCCATTATTGATTCTTTATTATAATCAGTGGACCCTAAACAACAAACCAGTTGGAGCTTTTTTGAAACTATTTCCTTTCGCTATCCCTCTCATACTTATTGAAGCAGTGGCTGAAAAGAAAACCAACCTAATATCCTGGAAAAAGGGTTGGTCTTGGTATCACTCTTTGCTATGTAGAACGTTCATAGCATTTATTAAAATGATAAATAACAGAAGGGGTTCATAGAACACCTAAATACAACAAATATTTAATTTCTTCTGTCTTGTTAAGGAGACAACCAATCTATTAATGTTGTTCTCTTTTTTTATTTTATTCTAAGAAAAACATAGTTTCTCAATCGGACGGTTCATCTTCAAGTTACCTTTTTCATTTTTGCAACTCACAAAAAAAACCATAACTTTAAATGAATGACCTCTATTCTCTATCATTCTAAACCATCCTCTTAAATATACTGTCTTGCTTTTTTGACAAAATAAAAAAGAACTCACACCGATTCACAACATATTGTGTTTATCGAATTATTAAAATCTATATATTGATTTTAAGTAGAATAAGTTGATATAATGAAAAAGCAGAAAGGGCGGATGAATCTTCCAATCTATGAAGTTCTAGGAAAGGTGGTGATAGAGATGACTAGACGTTTTAATGTTTCTAAATTTAAAAGTGAAATGAGAAGAGCTGAGAGTAAGTTAAAACGAGATATAAGAAAAGCAGAGAGAGAGATTAATACAGAATTGCGTAAAATGGAAAGAGAAATAAAAAAGAGCTTCTAAGTGTTGCACCACCTAGAAACTCTAAAAAATATTCGCTAATTATATCTTATAGCTCTTTCCCATATAAAAACAAGAGGGAGCTTACGTTCGCTTTCAAACAACATATGATAGGAGTGTCCTATGATTAAAATTAATGGCTTAAACGAATTTCAACGTAAAATTAAGCAACTCGAAGATAATGCAAAAGCATTACAGGGAGAGAACTCTATTTCATTTAATGAGTTGTTTTCAGGCACATTTATGAAAAAACATACTAATTTTCTGTCTATCGATGATATGTTTAAGAACTCTAGTTTTAAAATCGACTCCATAGAAGACTTTGAAGCTATTGATAAAGCAAGTTTGGACGAGTTTGTAAATTCAACAACTAACTTTATAACATGGTCTGACATGCAGGAAAAGGCAGTAACTGAATGGACTGCTAAGAAATTAGGATTTTAATCATTCGCAGGAACAGTTCCAACTGATTTGGAACTGTTCCTTTTTTATTTTAATTTCCGGTCTTCTTACTCCTACTTTTATTCGCAATCTTTGGTATTCAACCGCTATCGTTAACTAGTTTAGAATATGTTTAAAAGCTCATCAAATCTTTTAATAGAATAATCATATTCACTTGTTTGACCGAAACCGTATTCGATATACACAAATGGAATTTTAGCAAATTTAGAAGCTTTTAAATCACCATCTGTATCACCAACGTAAACAGGCTTGTTCAGATTATTTCTTTCCACAATTAGCTGAATGTTTTCACCTTTAGATAACCCGGTTCTGCCTGGATTCTCATAATCCAAAAAGTATTTCTCTAATTTATGATACTTGTAAAATGCTTCTATATATCCATCTTGACAGTTGCTTACAATATATAGCTTATATCTTTGTGATAGAACTGCTAGTACAGATTCCACATTTTCATATAAATGACCGCCATGTTCTTCTAAATATACGTTTTCTAGCGCACAACATTCCTCTAACAACTCTTCCTGTGCTCTTTCATCTAAATGCGGAAAAAGCTTAGTGCCTATTTCTTGTATTTGGAGTCCCATTGTACTTGTAAAGTCTTCTCTTGTAACCTCTTTTTTTGCTTGGTTGGACTGCTTCAAAATATGATTCCAAGCAATCAACACCGTATCTATTGGGTCCCATAAGGTTCCATCTAAATCAAAAATAATGCTATCCATAAATAATCCCCCTAACGCTATCCCTCTATGTCAATTAAATCCCTATAGATGATAACAAAATAGTTTTCCAATAACTCCCCTAATTTTCCGTTAAGATTTTCATATTTGCTATCCGCCTTCTTAACAACTTCATAAAATTCCTCTTCGTCAACCTCACCATTTTCTAACGCTTGGAATAGTCCCCACAATTCCCCCACGTATTCTTTTACAATTTTGGAATAATCAATTGCACCTATTCTCTTAAGATTACTTGTGAGTTCCTGTAAGTAATGTACGATTCCAACTTCCTCGATATACCATGAAAACCCATTCAGCAAACCTTCATGTCCCCCACTTTCAAGTTCAGAGTAGTAACTATAGACCATGTACGTATCATTAGCTATTTCATTCTCCGTTGGAAAGGTATACTCACACATAGCTGAGATAACTGCATTCCATATATCTTCCTTAGTACCTAAATCTTCTATTCTCATTTTATATTTCATAAAGTGTTTTCCCCTCCGAAATAATCACATTTTAAGATTAATTATAAATAATTAACTTATCAGAGTAATATGCTCTTTGCTACCGTAACAAATTCTTTTTTGGAGAAGTTCACAACTTATCGCTGCTCCATTACGTATACTTCGTAAAAGTAAGCAACTTTTACATATTCTAAATCTTGGAAGGATGAAATAGATTGTACTAGTAAGACAAACCTTTAGGAGGGAATCAGATGACACTTAAAAACGTTTTACAAACATTAGGAACTGTTTTTACAATTGTTTTAAGCTTTTCCGCATTAAGACTATCCATGTATAACAAAGAGATGGAAGTCGCTTATAACTCCAAGCTTAATTTGCTGGAATCCGGTTTGCTTTTTGCAGCTGTTGCAGTGATGGTCATGACTGGTATAAGCTATTTCAACTCCAGAGTTGAACATGATGGGGCAGCTTATGTATTGCATATTATAGTTGCTTTAGCTCATGTCATTCTTCTTCCAATCACTCTGATGATTGCTGATTTAAAAGTCCATTTTGGTCAAAATTGGTGGTTGGCATTAATAGGTGTCTTTCTTTTATTTGCGTGGGCTCATAGGAACAAAGAAGTGAGGAACTAGAATGAAAAGCGATGCTCTTCTTTATTAAAGCATCGCTTTTCGGTTTCAATGACTGTATATACTTTCAAAAGTTATTATTTCGTTTTCTGTTTTTATAATATACATCCCTTGTTTCAATATATTAATACTATTCATTCAGGAAGACCTGTCTTATTGTTTTGAATTTTATTACATAACATAAAATAAATCAGACGCAAATGGCAATTCTCCAGTCCAACAAAGCATTTATTTTCAACTCAACATCTATCTTGATTGTTTCCTGATTCTATTGTAAACTAAAAGTGACCAAACCAATGGACTCTTTATCTAATCTAAGATATTGAGTCTTTTTTTTATTGTCATGAATAGACTCCTTTAAATAAAAATATAAACAATTCATGTTTCTGCAAACCTTCTTAATACAGAATGTTTTATTCTAAATAACATCTCTTACTTCCCCAAATAACCACAATACAAACTAACTATTATGGATAAATTTATTGACACCGTGTAATAGACTGGGTGTAAAGTGATTCTTATTTTCTTATTTTCTTACACTTACTTAGGGAGCTGGGTTGCAAAAGACCTAATGGATTACTCGATTGATTCAAAACCGGAAGAAGAACCTTCTGCCTACCAAATAGAAGGTTCTTTTTCTTTTTCTCGGAATTACTTAATAGGTAGAAAAAGTTAAGCCTCGTGTACTCAAGGGTTTGGACCTAAAAGTACGTGGACTAAGAACGACGAGAACTTGCGACCAAAGTTACCTCGTGTTCCTGTTGTTCTTGAACGAACGAGCTAACCTTCTATTTACGAAAACAAAACGTACGTTATGTGGGTATAAGACCGACTAGCAGTAACACTTCAAAAATTAAAATAAACAAGACCAACAATGTTGGTCTGAAAGAAACATTATTTTATATACGGCAAAAGGTGATTTTTCCATATTTCCTTCACGATTAAATTTGGATTTTGGGCTTCATTGTTCCCAAAGATATTCATAGTCATTTTCAGTCTAAGATTCTTGTTATGGTCAATTTCATGAACAATGGCTTCGTTATAAGAATTGTCATTAAAAATAGCTGATTGCCTACCATAAGACAAATGTATGCTAGCTTGTCTAAATACACTACTTGACTCTAACCATACCTTAAGACCTGTCACATATTGACCATCGATATAAACATGGTAAACTGATTTTGCACTTTCTTGTGATTCCGCAGTAAACTCAAAGTTAGCATTAGATTCTTGTACTTTTGTAAACAATTCTTTTAATAAGTCGTTAATTTCTCTGAACTTTTCATGCATAAATAAATGAATATCCCTATCCGTAATACGTTTTAAGTTAGGAATCTCTACATCAGTAATTTCAGAGAATGAAGGCGATGTACTTCTTCTTGGCTTTAGTTCTGGCATTTTCCCTATTGGTTCTATTTCTAATAAAGGGACCTCATAAATTCTATGTAATAATTCAGTAAAAGCATTTTCATAATTTTTATTACTCGAGAAATCTATCGCATAGTAGCCTTTAAGGTGAAATGGAAAAGCCTTTTGAAATCCGCTGTTACTCCTGACCACAAATATTAATTTTTCAGGATGCTCTTGTAGCAACGGTAAAGAAAGTAACGTTTCAAAACCAACACCACCTTGAAAACTATTTGCTTTTTCGGCATACTGCTCGGTTAATACTATCACAATGTAGTCAGTATCCTTCATATTTGTAATCATCATTTGATTTAAATTCACAGTGCTTGACTGTGTAATGTATCTATCAAATGATGCTTCAATCCCATTCCTTCTAAGGTTACTAACTAAGTCCATCACCCATTGTTTATGCTCCTCGTTATCCCAACTATAACTAATAAATGCTTTTCTTGTTCTTTCTTCCATCACATACACTCCCTAAGAAATGATTTAATATTTTCTAGGTTGCCAATCGCCATTTATATAATTAATGGACCCCGGCATTCCTACAGCGTTCCACAAAACATCAAAAGCTGGTTTTAACATCTTTGCTATGTTATCTTCTTGCCTTGTAACAACTTTAGGCAAACGAATCTCTTCTCTATCTATTACATCATAATAACCTGAAGAAAGAGAACAATCTTTAACATTTAACAAAGAAACGGCTACCAAAAAAGTATTGCTGTCTGCTCTTAGCTCTTTTAGGAAACTAAAGTATTTAGGTAATTTCTTTATCAAGCAACTTTCAAGTTGCGTTCCATAGATTTCTTTATTATCCGGGTTAAAAAAGGCTATATCTGCCGCTTCAATTATCCCATTACGGAATAGCTGAACATAAGAACTCTTTGAATGGTAACTTAAGAAACCATCGGCATTGAATCTGTTGTCATAACCTCTATTAGATAAGAGTGGAAACAGGTGTGTATGCTCTCTCGAACTAGAAATATCTAAATAAAGCTCCTTCTCTTGGTATGGTATAACATGGAGCAGTACCAGCGTCTCAGAACTTAATTGGATTGATGCCTGATTATTTTTTAGGTCGATAATTCGTTTTTCAATAAACGTGTTTATTCTATTATCCATTTCTTTCTGCTTCTGGTGTTGGATAAAATCTAGGACGAGTGATAGAACTAAACTTATTTCTTTCTGTGACTGAAAGGGACTTCCCTCATCTGACTTCTCATCAGGAAGTTGTACCTCTTTATTCTCTTCTTGCATCCTATGACCCCCTGTCAACATTATGTTTTATATCTAACCATAGATATCATGTTTTCCTTAATACAATTATAGTCAAATTGAATGGTTTAGGTCTAGGGAAATAGCAACACATAGCCCTGTACACAAAAACAGATATCCTTTCAAGTGAAAGGTGTACCTGTTATTTTTATTAAACTGTCAAATATCATTGTATTCTTTATTTTCATGATGTGTTTTATAAGTAATGTTACATACCATATGTTATTATTGTAGTTAAGTAACTATAACTGAGGTGTGTTATGGAGTATGTAGAACCTATTAAGAATGTTGAAACTATAGAGAAGATAAAAGCCATCCTTAAAAAAAGGTCACATAGAGACTATTTGTTGTTCATTTTTGGAATTAATACAGGAATCCTTGTAAGTCATTTACTCAGAATTAAAGTGAGTGATGTTTATGATTGTCAAAATGTAAAAGAATATTATTGTTTGAGAGAAAAAAAAAGTGGTGAAATCAAGTCATATTATATTAACAACAAAGTAAGGAGCGCCTTAATTGACTATGTAACGAAGGCTGAATTACAAGCAACAGATTATCTTTTCAAATCACAGAAAAACAACGAGCCAATAACTCGACAGCAAGCCTATCGAATTATAAATAATGTCGCTAGAGAAGTTGGTATTTCTGAAAAAATAGGGACGCATACATTAAGAAAAACATTTGGATACCATGCATACCAAAAAGGGATAGCGATTTCATTGTTACAATCTGTATTTAATCACCCCACTCGTGCTGAGACATTACGGTATATCGGGATAGAAAGAGATAATTTCGAGGTTAAAATTGATGTTAATTTATAAATGACAGTACATAGAAAGGGGATACATATGTTAGAACAAATCAACGTTGATTATTTTATTTTACTTACCGCATTATTACTAATCATTGGTGTACTGACAACAAAGTTTTCGACTCGTTTAGGAGTCCCCGCCCTAGTTTTATTCTTACTAGTCGGGATGATTATGGGAAGTGACGGTTTAGGATTAATCCACTTTAATAACCCTAAATTGGCTCAATTAATTGGTATTCTAGCCTTAGTTGTTATTCTTTTTGAAGGTGGTTTACAAACAAAGTGGTCATCAGTAAGAGCTGTTGCAACCCCATCGTTATCGCTTGCAACATTAGGAGTCCTATTAACAACGGTGGTTGTTGCAGTTGCAGCAAAGCTAATATTTGATATTTCTTGGTTAGAAGGATTATTATTTGGCGCTATTGTTGGTTCGACTGATGCAGCAGCCATTTTTGCTGTATTAAAAGGTCAGAATATTCGTGATAGACTTAGTTCTACCCTTGAGGCAGAGTCGGGAACTAATGACCCAATGGCAGTGTTCTTAACCTTATCACTGATTGAATTAATGACTATTGAGAGTCCATTTTATTACTTACTGGTTGGTTCATTTATTTGGCAAATGGGTATGGGACTTTTTTTAGGTTTTCTTTTTGGGCGTTTTGCGGGTTACGCTATCAATAAAATTAATTTAGATTCGAGTGGTCTTTATCCGATTTTTGCTCTTGCTTTTGCATTGCTAACATATATCTTTCAGACTTAATCGGGGCAAGCGGTTTATTGGCTGTATATATTGCTGCGCTTGTAATTGGTAATGGAGACTTAACATATCGGCACTCTATATTTAGGTTTAATGAAGGATTCGCATGGATGATGCAAATTTTAATGTTCATCATTCTAGGTTTATTGGTATTCCCTTCACAATTCCTGTCGTTTGATATTATCGTAAAAGGTCTTTTGCTTTCGGTTATTTTAATTTTTATCGCCCGCCCCATCGCTGTTTCCCTCTCAACTATAAACATGGGATTTGGAGTAAAGGAAAAAGTCTTTCTTTCTTGGGCAGGATTAAAAGGCGCTGTCCCTATTGTACTTGCAACGTTCCCAATGACAATGGGATTAGAAAATAGTCAGTTGTTTTTCAATGTAGTCTTTTTCGTAGTATTAACTTCAGCCTTGATTCAAGGTTCAACGATTTCCATTGTTGCTGAAAAATTAGGATTGCATGGTCCGAAAAAAGTTGAAGCACCTCATACTTTAGAACTTGTTTCCATTGGGAAAGCAAATGCGGAAATAATTGAATATGAAGTGAATGAACAGTCTACTATTACAGGTCAAAAGTTAAAAGAATTAAACTTTCCTAAAGATGTTCTAATTAGTGCTATTATCCGTACAGGTGATTTATTAACCCCACATGGAGATACAATAATAAAAACAGAAGATATTCTTTATATTCTTGTATCGAAAAAAAGTAAAAAGGAATTGAAAGACTTTTTGAATAAACGTAAGGACGTTGTTAATCATTCAGATTGCGAAATTAGTAAGGAGTAGTCACGTTTGTTGTCTAACTAAAGCTTATGTTTAAGCAGAACAAATTAAAAGGATATTCAACAATAAGGCGCTGTTCTCGCATAAGAATAGCGCCTTTTATATGCCGTGAAAAAAAATAAGAAGTATTAGCTCAATCAACAAGAAATGAAATTTGTCGTTTATAAAGGAAATTGGAGTTATTATGTCGAAAAGGTAGTTAAATAACTTTACTGATAGAGGGGCTGGTAAGAATAGTTTTTCATATTTTATTAGGGTTCGTTATACCTTTGTTGTTTGTAATATGGCTATATAGAAAAGAACCAAGAATTGTTATAAGTATTTTTCCTATTGCTATCGTAATTTCTTTATTATTTAATATTATTGGTTTCCACATGGAATGGTGGGTAGTTCATCCTGCTTTTAATCTTAATTGTATTACAGCTTTACCATATGACTTAGGATTTTATCCAATGTCGGCAAGTTTTTTAATTTATGGAATTAAGAAATATTTTAATTTTAGATTTTATTTCATCTTAATATTTAGTTTAGTAATAACTTTTTTAGAATGGGTTGCAGTTGAATTGAATTATGTAGAGTATGGACAAGGATGGAATATACTTTGGACGTTTCTATCTTACCTAGTAGCGTTACAGTTAGTTTATTTATATTACCTCCTGGTAGAAAGAAAGCTTGTTAATGTATAGCAGGGTGAAAGCGTTCTCCTGTGAGTGAGCGTCAATAAAATTTGTTTTCTTTAATCTAATCTTTGTTTCACAATCAGGCGTTTATTTTGAAAAAGAACAACTAATAATACAAATTCATTTACTGCACTGTACAACCAAAATGTACACTAAAAAACGAAGACCTAATTATCTTTTTTAATAATTAGGTCTTTTCTTATCGTAAAAAAACAACAATCTATACAAAAACAGCCTAACTTTTAGAAATGGATATGCTGTTTGATGCCAAATAAACGATGTCTTTACGAGAGGCGACAATTAGGATTAGTGCCCTTCTTTTAAGAACATTGTATTAACGAACAGATTCACCGCTACAGGGAAGCGTCTTTCTTTGCGACACACAAAAGGAAATTAATATTAAAGTTAAAACAACGGTTCAACAAAGAAACAGAATACTTATAGTTAAGTTACCTATAGAGGTAAAGATGAACTATTCTTGTTAACCTAAACATAAAATCTTACATGGATAAATAATTGAAGATAATGTAGACCCCTATCCCTATGTTTTCTAAAAAAGCTCACTCCCCCTAAACATGATTATTAAGAACAAACTGAAAGAGGTGATAAAGTGTAAATTTTCCCTTTTAAATGTGTTAGCAAACAAATTCTTATTGAATATGGTTATAAACATTTTTAAGGGGATGGGGATATGAATCATAGTGTTTCTTTTCGTTTTCTTTGGATTGGTCAAACATTTGCCAATCTTGGTGATGTTTTATATATCGTTGGTTTAATTTCATTAATGTATCAGTTAACAGGCTCTGCTGTGTACATGACTTTGGTTCCCTTTTTCATCACTATGTCACAGTTTCTAAGTGGACTGTTAGCTCCTCTTATTATTGACAGGTTTCGCTTAAGGAGTATTTTAGCGTTTTCTCAACTGGGAAAAACATGTTTGTCGTTCATACTAGGATGGTTATTGTTTAGTAGTTTCTCATTTCAAAACATTACATTTGTTTTTTTGTTAGTTTTTATGATTTCTTTTCTAGACGGCTGGTCAACACCTGTTAGAAATTCAATGGTTCCTCTCTTGGTACAACAAATTGACTTAGTGAAAGCAAATAGTTTTTTATCTATATTAGACCAAACGATTAGACTCGGAGCATGGTCTGTTGGTGGAATCCTCGTGGTCTGGTTGGGGACCTATCAAGTAATCTATGTTACCGTTGTTTGTTATTTTGCTTCAAGTGTGATGATGTTCATGATTAAAGAAACTCATCTTAACAGTCATTCAGAAGAAACAAACCAAACCTCTCTCCCTAAAACGAACTGGGTCAAAATAAAAGAAGGATGGGTTTTTATATGGAAAACGCCTGCTGTACGAACAGTTACTATAATGAGTGTTATGGAGTCGCTTGCAAGCGCTGTTTGGGTAGCGGCAATCATTTATATCTATGTGGAAGAGGTTTTAAATGTAGGTGAAGAGTGGTGGGGCTATATTAACGCCAGTTTTTTTCTAGGATTAATTATTGGTGGATTTATTAGTTTAAGGTATAATCGCTTAATAAATGAGCATTTAAGTCATGTTATTGTTTTTGGAACACTTATTTCGAGCGTGTTTACTTTTTTGTTTGTAGTCAACTCGATACCTTGGTTAATATTAATTCTTTCTATCTTGATTGGTTTTGGAGAACAATTGGGGGGAATCGCTCAACAAACCACGATACAGAAAAGCTCCCCTCACAAAGAATTGCCAAAAGTTTATTCCGCTCAATATGCACTTCAATTGGTGACATATGCCTTCTCAGTTCTATTGTTAGGCTATCTTACTGAATTATTGGGTGTTAACGCGTCATTCCTACTAGCATCTTTCTTGTTATTTACCTCCTTTGTATTTTCGTTCTTAAATCGAAAACAGTTGAACCAGTAGCTAAAAAAACAATTAGTTTCTTAGAGAGCTTGGAGAGAAATTCTAAGCACTTTCTTTTATATTCCCTCAACAACTTTATAAAATTAAATTTGTGAAGTCCTGTGCTTAAACTAACGAAGCGATAGCTGTAGAACGGTTATCGCCTTCCCTCGTTGAAAAAACGAAACAGTTGTAGCAAAGAAGAAAATAGTGGAATGAGTGAAACCTTTGATTAAAATGATAAACATTAGCAATAGAAAAATCGCTGAAGATGTTTTAGGCATTCAAATACCGTCCTATAAGGTAGAGGCAGAAATAATTGGTTCAGCTGAAATACCTCCATTAAAGGATACAGTTCATACATTGCAAAAGTGCGGGGAGATTTTCTTTGGTTATTATAACAATGACGAACTTTGTGGAGCCATAGTTATTAAAGTAACTAATGTTGATGTTGATATACATAGGTTAATTGTTCATCCAAACCACTTTAGAAAAGGAATTGCACAGTTGTTTTTAAACTTCATTGAAAGTAGATTTAACGTTAAAACAATTAGAGTAGCAACAGGTACCAAGAATATACCAGCAGTTAGGTTATATAGAAAGAATCGATTTCAAATTAGTAAAGAAGTAGCAGTAAATGAACAGTTATCCTTAACCTTTTTTGAAAAGAAATTATAATTTTTTTATTAGTAACAGGAGCGGTAGCTTAATAAATGTTATCGCCTTTTTCCCTGTTTAAATAACGGAGCAGGTAAGCGAAGGAATAACAATATTATTAAGGGATAAAAAAGGAGGAGCGAGCAATATGGGACTGAAAACAACAAGAAAAAACTTTACCGAATGGGAATTGAAACATTTAACTCGACCTTTAACGTTTGATGAGGTGTGGGAGTTAGGTAAAGAAAAATATAGATGGGATACACAAGATTTAATAGGTATATATGAATTTCATAACCTTAAAACTAATCGATTTTATGTAGGTAGCTCACACCATATTTTTGGCAGGTTGAAATCCCATGCTTCCTCCATGAAAACAGGAAAACATAGTTATCCAGAAATAAATGAGGACTTTAGGAAATACGGAAAGGATAGCTTTGTGTTTAATATATTGACGTATTGTAGTAACTCACAATTACGTAAGTTTGAAAAAAGCTGGCTTCAAACTCTCAGCGAAAAAGAGACGTTATATAATCAAACTGAACTTAATAATTGGGATACAGCAAAAGGAAGATGGATTAGAAAAAGATGGTGAAAAATATAAATTGTTACTAGGAGAATAAAATGAATCTATTACTAAACCTCTTTAAAAAGAATAAAGACGAGAGTAAGCAAAAAAAAGCAACAAAATCATCACCTTCCAAGAAAAAACACGATGATAAAATTGCCACTAGGAAAGGTGAACTTGGAGAATACAAAATAGAAATTCAGTTAGACCAGCTTCCTAACAATTATAAACACTTAAGCGACCTTCTGGTTAGGAATCCCAAAGCTAAGTCTGGCTACTCACAGATTGACCATATTATAATAACTCCTTATAGTATCTTTGTCATTGAAACTAAGAACTATCAAGGCACAATATATGGTGGTATAGATAGAAAAATATGGTTGGTGAATGGGAAGTTCAAAATGATGAATCCTTTTCTTCAAAACTATGCTCATATTCAAGCTTCTAAGAATTTTATTGACAAGAAGTACCATGACCTATTTATCTCCATTGTATCGTTTACGAAACGCTGTACGTTCAAGTTAGATGAGTTAGATTACAGAAAAATAGCTTCTAATGAATTACTTGTTTATGATGTTGAATTGACTGATTACATAAATAGAAAAGTATCAGTTCTTACATTACAACATAAAGAGCCACTTCTTAAAGAAGATGATATTAGCACTATTTATATGGCAATTGCTAAAGCCAATATCACAGACCCTTTAATTAGAGAGCGACATGTTCAAGTTTTAAAAGAGAGAGAAGTTAGTTTAATGGATGCTGCTACAAGAGGTGAACAGCAAGGTAAGTGCTGTGTTTGTGGTAAACCTGTTTCAGCAAAAGTGAAAGAATTCTGTTTAAAAAATAAAAAGTTCAATGGCATCATTTATTGTTTTGAACATCAAAAAATAAGGCTTGAGAAAGGTTGAATTCTGTAACTGTTATTCAACTAACTTAAGCTGCATTCCTGTGATATTTATTAATTCCTCTTTCTTTTGCATAATATTCCCCACTTATATGTAAATTATATTAAAAAAAGGAAGGTTGGATTCCAGGTCCCAACCTTCCTACTGTTGTAAAAATGATAAACTGCGAGTTTTACCGTTGCCTGCCAACAATCCGGCACCACTTTCACTCCGGCAAGTATGTCAGGTTAATTATGAGGTGCTCGCATAACACCTTTGTTTACACATTCAAAATATAACAAAACATTGAATGTGTCAATTATATCATGTCCACAACAAAATTTTCCATATGAACATGATACATCATTATATGTTGCGATACTGATTGTTGTAAATTTCAAAAGGTCGTATATTCCGGCAGAGTTTAATCCCAATCTGCCTGGGCAATTGAGTGAGCTACCTTCACATATGTATTGTATGTTGATATAAGTACCTTTATTAAAAAGTAAACTTTTATATAACGAGAATCTTTTTTGCAGTTCCCCTAATACTACTTTATCAACATTAAATACATCTATTACTTCCCCATAAAAACATAAATCCCTTTTTTCAAAAAAGCTCTTGTTATCCTTTGAAGGATTTTTGAACATTTTATCAAAATGAACCTTATTGTAGTATGGCATAATCACAGTCTTACTGAAGATTTAAGATAATAAACAACGGCATTTTCAAGATATTTAAAATAATGGAATAGGTGTATTAGTAAGGGAAGAACGACGAAGGAGATGGGATATGAAAAAGGAAAATAAGTATCCAGTTTTCCACTGTGGCAATTGCAAAAATAAATCAATTAAAAGCAAATGCTGTGTTCATTGTAACGACTCACCTAGAGGTTGGTGTGAAGTTTCAGCTAATGAATTTGACAAACCTAGTTTCAAGGATTGGTGTAATTTTCACTTAAAAAAGAGTGAATCGATTCATGAAGGTGTTACGAATTTCTAATCAAGAAAAGATTTATTATAGTTACCGTGCTGTGCCACACCGTTGTCCTAGAAGAATACTAATAGACGTGTTTCGTATACAGGAAAACGGTTCCGTTTATAGAATCATGGATGATGATAACAATTGGCACATTATTACATTTCTAAGGATATATATGAATGTATTGATTACCATCTCAAAGAATAGCACTTAAATTCTCTACATGCCAAATACTTACCTTTCATCAAGGCTGCTTGTTGAAAATACGGATTTTTGCCTTTTTTCACCTTATTAATAAGTTGACCATACGTTATTCATACGTTATTCATACGCTATTTGTAGGTTACATGGTCACGATAAAATGTATCTCATTAAATAAACAAACTACAACGAGGGAAAGTGAGTGCCTTTGACTTATGACGTGATTTATTATTGTGATGTGCTACCAATATTTGAAGTGAAAGCTTCTGGATTATCCTTGGAACAAGCGGAATCAAAGGTAAAAGAGTATGAGAATAGAAAGAAAGGCGACAGCACAAAGATGCTTTGTTGTAGGTACTTCATTCAGACTAGCTCGTAGTCCATCAACAAGATGTTTTTATAATTAAGGACCTAACATTGGTATGAGAAAGATGTTTGAAACCATAAAAGGAGAGGAATCATTCGTATGACCATGAATGCAAATAAAACCTTAACATGTACCACAAAAATAAAGGGAATGGAAGACCCCGCTCTTTTTTTAGTATGACGACTGAAGATGGAAACCACTCTAATTCCCCTCAAATTAACATTCCACTTGAACTCGGAAAAAGAAACGAAAAAATCGCCAAGAGGACAGATGCCATTTATCATGAGTTTGAACGATTAAAAGAAAAAAACAAGAAATGTAGCTGCGGTCAAACAGAAGAAGTAAAACGATTAAGAAATTCCATCGAAACCGTGTTAGTGGCTGTGCCTACAGGTGAACAAGACGAAGAAATGCTTCTCGATTCTCTCAAGGAATATCTAAGAGGTGTATTAGAAGGTAAATGGTGATTCTCAGAGTGATTTGTCCGCATGTGTTTGACTATATATACGAGTAATTTGCGAGAGGCGAAAGAATTTCGCTTCTTTTTTATATGCAAAGGAACATGAACATCAACCTTATTTACACAAAAACCACTTCTTTTTAAAAGCAATAACCAAACAAAGCCATCCATTACCCTCCTCCGTTGCTTCCTGTGTAATTACGTGAATGTGAATCAACATCCAAATGGTATTGAATCATTTCAAAGTTAAGTCCCCCTCTTCTTTAAGTTAATAATGGTTTAATAGTGAACTGCATAGAAGGAATTATTAATATTTCTAACAAAAAAAGAGAACATACAAAAGCTTAGGCTAAATGGAATAATCCAAGTAGGAGCTAGGCATTTAAAACTGGTCTTTTAACGTTTCAAAAGAAGGTTTATGGCATTCTAATTATCTATATATCGACTATCAAATATACATAAGGAATTTTTGAAGGAATCTGTGTACAAATTAAAGGTGGAATTTAAATGAGAGTTAATATTCAACTTGACCTAAAAGAACATGAAATTTTAGAAAAACAGATTAAAAAAGAGTTCGAAGGCATAGCAAGAGGAATGGCGAGAGAAGCATTGAGAGAAGAACTCAAAAAAGAAATTAATCGACTTGTTGATAGCAAACTTAAGGAAGCTCAAAAGAGTGATTACTACAACAACATTGCAGACAATATCACTAAAATCGTTGCCCAAAAAATTAGTCGAGACGTCAAAATTGATACAAAAGAGGTTAACAACTTAGTGTATGAAAAAGTAGAAGTATATATTGACAACCTAATGAAACCTTATGGAGGTACTCAAGATTTCATTAAGGCTTACATTAATAAGTCTATTGCAGAAGCTTTAAATAAATAGTTGTATCGCAGTCCGTTGACGATGTCCATTAGAGAAAAACTGTGACAAAACAAAAAGGTGGAATATGATGAATATTATTCACGAACACTTATTATCTTCAGAGGATAAAATGATTAAATCTGGACAATTGGACGAAAAGATTGTTTTAGAATTAAAAATGACCACCGCCCTTTTTGACTATATTCAAGTCGTTAACAATTACTATGATGATGAGGATAATCCTTATTTTAATAACTGGACTGACATTGAAGGCTTTGGATATGGATGGGCGTGGATGAGTTTCGAAGAAAAGGATTGGCATAAAATGATGGCTAGGATGGTCTCTTCCGAGGCAGATGATTTATTAAAAAAAGAAGAAAAAACGCTTTATTATGTTTACGAAAATCCCACAGTAAAAACATACCACTTTATTACTTTGGATGATTGGAGAACGGATATGATAGTTAGTTTATCGAATAAAGAGATATACTGAACAGCCTTTTAGCAGCAGATTGATGAGTAGATACATTAATGGTAACATCTAATTCGTCCATTATCGAGCTGAAGGCACCGGCTTCTATGGAAGTTTTTTCGAAAGAGAGAGTCACTATCCAGTGACTCTTTACTTATATGTTAAGTGAATAAGCACCGCTTTATTCCTAAATCGCTTTAATCATACTGTGTTTTCCTTGAAAGAATAACAATGTTCCTATCTAAAAGCATTCTGATTACAAGTAATCCTTACTCTGTGTACCCTTACAAAGGGTTACCTATGGTACCAGAAGGTAATATGTAAAACAGTTAAACTCATTAATAGGGCTAAACTATTAACCATAACCGTATAACATGCACTAACTACCTCTCACTCTTTAATGCCCTAAAATTTTTCTTATTAAAGAGGGTTTATTAATAATTTGAGTAATCCTATGTATAGATAATGCGAATAATAATTAAAGGTGGGAGTTCCCCCACCTCGGTGTTTATAATGTCGTTTTTTTATCCTACCTAATTTCCTGTTTAAAATTAATTCGGGTTAATTTGTAAACAGATAGATAAGAAAAGTAACCCTAATTAAGCGGTCACATATGCCGAAGAAAATGTAGAAAAATAGTTTAATTTTCCTTATTTTCTTTTTGTCAGCTTTTTTCACTCACTTTAAGATAATAAATTTACATCCAATCTGTTGGACTTTTTATTAATCGTACATACGGCTTCATCGTAATATATCAGACGTCTCTTTAACAACAATAAAAGGGTTACAAGACTACAATTAGAAATATTTATTATCTCAATGCTTAATTCTAAAGAGCAGTCCATCTACTTTTTAGAAATTGTGTATGAAACCTATTTTATCAAACAAGCTACTTAACCTTAGGAACATTTATGTTAAACAAGTTAATGTAATGATGGGTTTTTATGTTGCCTACCAACGTCACTAGCGACCGCAGTCTGGAATGATTAGGTGTCCTTTTTCAAGTCAGCATCCTTATTTTTTAACCATTCAGAAACATGTTGTTTTAACCAAGAATACGTACTGCCATTTTTCCCCATTACTTCTCCAAGAGACAAATTAGGATGTGACTGTAGCGCTTTTTCCAACTTCTTTCTATATCTCCCTCTCTTCTCCTCTAAAGAAAATACTTTTTTCGCACTCGCTTTCTTTGGCAAGGTATACCTACCTTTTGCTTCTGTACCTAGATTACTAATAGCGTTCTTAAGTGCGTCATAAGAAATATTTAATCCTTCCCTCATCTCTATTAGCGTTATTACTTCTCTTACTAGGTTCAAAAGTTTATTCTCAAAAACAGGACCATATTGGTTGATTATGCCAATTCTCAGCTCAACTTCTTCATTTATAAAAGGTCCTTGTCGTGTATAAATAAAACCACAATCACAAATAAAAGTCCCGGAATAAATATCAGAGGTCCTATAGAATATTTCAACTGACGTTACAACCTTTTTCTTATAATGAGGGGCTGCTGCATTTAGACAGTACCATGGACTTTCCGTAGGGGGTTCACCTTCTTGATGTTTTATATCTGCTTTATAAAAATCTGCAACAGTCCCAGATAAAAGTTCACCCTCAGATACGTCTTAATTTTTCCCTTCTTGTCTTATTTACAAAGAATCATCTGTTTCCTATAAACCTTTAATTATAATAGGTTATTCATAATGTCTTCGCATTCTTTTTAACGGTATTCCTTTTATTTTTAATTTATTAGGGAGAGGGGATATTTTTAATGCGGTTTAACCCTTTTAAAGTAAGAGATGAACATGGTGCAAAATATTTCTATAACCAATCCGTCATCTCTGTAGAATCCTTGTTTATTTCATTTTCTAATGACATGTCGAAAAAATGATTTTACAGTCAAACTTTGGTACAATTAAATCTCTATAAATCAATAAAAAATCATTCTTAATTCGAATATTCTAAGAGGTCAATTATGAGAAATTCACAAAAAGTAAAAAGGAACGAAAAGCACACTGAATCATTAAAGCCTTATGATAATCTGATTAATCAAATAAATGACGGTAGATATATACGGCTTAACCGTTTAAAGGAAAATTGGTTAACTTGGATAATTAAATGCATGGGTAATTCTTTTTTTGCATTAATGATACCGTTAAACTACCCTCTACTTATCATTGCTGCTTTGGTGGTAGTAGAAAAAATTTATCAGTCCTATGATGAGAGGTTTGCAATTCCTTTTAATCTTTATCTCTGGGTCTTCATTATTTATATAGCAATTTATGCTTTCAAAGCATTCATCCAACAAATACAAAAAAACTTTGTGAGTAAAGATATACATTTAATTTGGGCGTTGAATTTTAAAGGAAAAATAAATAATCCATTCTATTCAATTGAGTCTCACGGAAAGTACACAGAGGACTTTAATAAGGTTCTAACATATTATGCTAAGGCAGTAACTCAAAGTCAGATAGAAAACTATCAATTAGAAATAAATGAGTTGCACAAAATGTTAGAAAGGTTAAAGGAATTATCTCAATTTCCAAATGACGTTTTTGAATCGTTGTCTCGCTTAATTGAAATAGTTGCAGATTATTCTCAAGACAAAACGAACATTAGAAACCAGTACAATTTAGTATTGGATAGAATTTTATCTGAGATGAGTTCTATTGAAATATTAAAACCACTGATGAAGCAAGCTACGATTATGCTTATATGTGAAGAGACAGGAAATCTTAAGATTGAGGGGCAATATAATATTCCTAACGGCGTAATCAATTCAAAGGAGATTGCAATAGGGGATAAGTTTGCGGGTAAAGTAATCAAAGGTAAAGAGCTAGTATGGATTGGCGATGTCTCTAAAGGCGAAGCTAAGTCAACTTACGGATTTGAAGAAGATTTATCACGGGTTTATAAAGGAATAATTGGCGTCCCAGTTGTTCCAAAGGATAAGATGGATGCAATTGGTGTGATAAACTTACATTCAAACGCTATTTTAGACGAGAATGATGTTGAACAATATAAAATCATGAAAATTTTAGAACCATATATCCAACTTATTGTATCTGTTAATAAATTGCGCTAAACACTATACATTTTTGTTTTTGGTTGTATACTATAATATAAGGAGGTGACTGGAATGAGATTTTTTAGGTTTTTCAAGAAGGCAAAAGCGTTGAATGGTCCAGTCAATACTAAACCCAAACAAGAGATAATTAGAGTTCCTATTGGCTCAAGGGTACCAAGAAACACTGACATTGACCAACTAATTGATAATACTTTGGAGAATAGCATAAGAAGGATAAAAAAATTTGAAGAAGCACTAAAATAATAAATCCAAAAAACGCAGCACAGAAACTCTGTTGCGTTTTTTGATTTACGTATTCAAAAAAAACCAATTTTCGAAGCTGCATAATGTCTAGACAAACAAGAGAAGGGAAGGAAATTCTCTTGTTGATTCTATACTTTTTCTTTCCTATTACCTATACCGTTATTCAAATATATTCAATTTTTCAATAATTAAATTTTGTTTTCTCCGCGAATAAATTCAGAAAAATGTAAGAAAGAGGCTCTTGATACTAGAGCCTCTACTTTACTATATAGTTTTGTTGTTCACTATACGACTTTGTTGTTTACTATACGACTTTGTTTTACTGGAACATTGATTGTAGCTTTGAAATAAAGTTTGATCAAAAATACCTCACAAACCTATATATTTAAGTCCAATTGGAAAACCCGTTTGAAAAAAAGATTGATCAAAACGGGTTCTTTATTTGTGAAACGTTGCACATTAGATGAAAGAAAGTTTAATCATTTTCTCTGACCGATCTTCAAACCCTCGATTGAAGAAGGACGATGGCCAATTTAATGACTATCGTTCTTCTTTTTTGTTGTACAGTATATTTGTACTGTTCAACAAATATCTTGTTATAAATGACAGTTCTTGTTCAACTAGACAGTTCTTAGTTCAACAACGATTCTCTGTACTTAGAGGGGGACAAACCTGTAATTTCCTTAAATTTCACAGAAAGTTGAGTGCTATCATTATAACCTACCTCTAATGCAATATACGTAATAGACAGTTGCATGTTAATCAGTAATCGCTTAGCTTCCTCCACTCGTAATGTATGTAAATATTTTAAAGGAGTTATACCATTGATTGCTTTAAAACTCCGATGTATATAGTGAGGGTTTTTCTGTAAAGATTCTCCTATTTGTTTTAGACTAAATTTGTTTCTAAAATGTTCCTGAATATATTTAAGAACTTCTTTTGAAACTTCTTCTTTATACCCTGCCCATTCTTTTAAGTTGGGTTTACACCTAGTACATGGTCTAAACCCTGCTTTGATTGCGTTATCTACATCTTTAAAGATAGATACATGTTTCTGGTTCGGAGTTCTAGATGTACACGATGGACGGCAAAACGTCTTTGTCGTTGAAAGAGCATAGTAAAAATAACCATCATATTGAGTCTCATTATTTTTAATTGCTTCCCATTCTTCTTCATTCAATTTAAACCACCCTCCTTTTCTAAATTGGAAGTCAATATTCATAATGCATATATAAAATTAATCATGTACATTAATAAGCAACGGTATGTTGTGCACATCTACCTTAATTAAGTTTAAGGAGTGACTTACAAATGAATATCATGGAAAGATTACAAACAGTTATTATATTATTTGCCGTTGGTTTCGGTTTGCTTCTAGGACAATTTTCCTTTATCGAACAGTACGCAGAAACTTTTATCTTACCATTTCTATTACTCATGCTATATGGACTCTTTTTGATCATACCGTTAAAAGGGTTAAAAGAAGCATTTAAAAAAATAAAATTTCTAAGCACGAGTGTGATCATAAATTTTTTATTGACACCTTTATTAGCATGGGGACTGGGAGCCATTTTTCTAGCAGACCATCCTGCTCTTTGGTTGGGTTTTATCTTGCTATTAGTGACTCCTTGTACCGATTGGTATTTAATATTTACATCCATAGCGAAAGGAAATGTCTCCCTCTCTACGTCCATTTTACCTGTTAATTTATTATTACAGGTCACTTTATTGCCAATTTATTTATTTCTCTTTGCAGGAACGATGGGCACCTTTGAAGTAGCAACAGTGACAGAAGTTGTATTATTTTTATTCGTTCCATTTCTATTTGCGAATCTTACACGGTATCTTTTCAAAAAGAAGAAAGAAGTGCTGACGAACAAAGTCATTCCTTTTTTTGCTTCTTCTCAAATTATATTTTTATGTTTAGCTATTACTGCCATGTTTGCATCGCAAGGCTCCTACTTGATAAACAATCTAAACGTTATTTTACTAATGATAGTACCTCTTTTTCTGTTTTTTGTAATCAATTTTATCCTAGCTCAAACAGTCGGAAAGTTGTTTCGTTTCAATTATGAGGATACCGTCAGCTTGAATATGTCGATTATTGCTAGAAATTCTCCTATTGCATTAGCAATAGTTTTAACAGCATTCCCAGACCAACCGCTGATTGCACTTGCTCTCATTATCGGTCCATTAATTGAATTACCTGTATTGGCGATAGTGGCTCAAGGTTTATTAAAAATCAGAAGAGGACAAAACAAGAAACAATAATCTCAAGTCTTATTATTGATAAATAAAGGTAAAGGTTACTAAAAGGTTAAAAAGAACACACCAATTAGGTGAATGGTGTGTTCTTTTTCATATTCTCTGTTATTTCATTTTGTAATAATTTAAACCCTTGATAAAATCGAGGTAAATAAAAGACTCTAAAAATAGGAGAAATAAAAACAAGAAAGCAGTCAAGTAAATAAAAATACAACAATGCCCTAAGTTATAAATAACGATGGTGAAAATAATAACGGAAATTCATTCACCCTACGTGCCTGATTTGTTGCAATCAAGTATTATCTTGCCCCTTCAACCTCATTACCTCTTTTACCTTTTCGACTATGTACTGAGCATCTTCCCCAACTCCTTGTAAAAGGGCTGAACCACGCTTAGTTTGCCAGCTTAATCCTATAAAATATAATCCTTTAACTGATGTGATCCCCCTTTGGTGTATAGGTTTACTTTGATTGCTAATTACTTCATCAACCTTCACCCACGAATAATCGTTTTGATAACCAGTAGCCCATATAATTGTATCGAAATTAGCTTGTTTTCCATTAATAAAGCTTGCTGTATTTCCCTTAAAATCAATTAACCTTTTCGCAATGATTACCTTTTTTCTTAATTGTTTAAAATTCCCACCTATTATAGGATCATTTTTTTTTAGAAGTTCACCAATCAAAGTATCAGACTTAACCTTATAAATCCCGATTAACTCAAACCACCAAAATATACTTTTACCAAACAGCTGTTGAGGGAGAAACCTCATTTTCTTACTAGATGAAAGGGTGACTTGGCATTTATTTGAAAGCTCAGCTGCTATTTGGACTCCTGTGTTTCCAGCTCCAACAATAAGAACTTCACATGTTGGTATTTGTTTTGGGTTTTTGTAATCTACTGCATGTAGCTGGACTATATGAGGATGTACGAAGTGACTTATACTAGGTGTAAACGGTGTATGAAAAGCTCCAGTAGCGATAATCACTTGTTTTGCTTGATAAGTTTTCCCATTTGACATCGTTACTATAAAAATAGATTCCTTTTTCATTAGTCTCTGGATCTTAACATTGTGAGAAATAGGTAATCGAAATTGGTCTGCATAGTCCTGTAAATAATCAGCTATTTCATCTTTTGTAGGATATCCATTTGGATCACCATTTAATGCAAGTCCTGGTAAAGCACTATACCGTCTTGGTGTAAATAGGACTAATGAGTCAAAGCGGTTACGCCAAGAATCACCTGTTCTTTCTTGTTCATCTATAATCAAAAATTGTAATTGTTCTTTTTTTAGATAATACCCAACAGCTAAACCTGCTTGCCCTCCACCAATGACAAGAACATCATAAACCATTTCAATGTTCTCCTCTCTAAAAGAGAGATAAGGAAGCTTCCTTATCTCTCTTAATTGTATTATTTATCTTTTACTCGTAGCAGCCTTAACCCATTTAATGTAACTAATAAGGTTGCCCCCATATCCGCCAAAATGGCAATCCAAAGAGTAAGCCAACCTGGAATCACTAGAAGTAACGCTACTAATTTAATCCCTAATGAAAAGGTAATGTTTTGCTTAATAATATTCAAAGCTTTCCGACTTAACTTAACTGTATAAGGAAGCTTTGTTAGATCATCACCCATAAGTGCAACATCGGCGGTTTCTAATGCGGTATCTGTGCCAGCGCCTCCCATTGCAATTCCGACGGTTGAAGCTGCTAGTGCTGGAGCATCATTCACTCCATCTCCTACCATGGCGACATTCCCATACTCGGAGCGTAATCGTTTTATATATTCTAGTTTATCTTCCGGCATCAATTCAGCCTGAACATCGGTTACACCTACATGTTCACCTATTGCTTTAGCTGTTCGTTTATTATCACCTGTAAGCATGATCGTTTTTTTAATCCCTAAGTCATGCAGTTTTTTGATAACTTCCTGACTCGTTTCTCTTACTTCATCCGCTACGGCAATAATTGCAAGAACTTCACTACTTGTTCCAACAATCATTGCGGTTTTCCCTTGTTCTTGGAGTGTTCGAACGTCCTCTTCTACTTTAGATGGTAGATCGCCATTCATCAATTCATTAAATAAGAAAGGACTCCCAATATAGAACTCAGTTTGATCGACGATTCCTTTAATTCCTTTACCAGTAATCGATGAAAACTCCTCTACAGCAATGTCCATATAAGGGATCTTCTCTTGTTCTGCCTTTGTCATAATCGCAGAAGCAAGAGGATGTTGAGAACGATACTCTAAAGCAGCAATGATAGATAATAATTCTTTTTCACCTGTCTGATCCTGATAACGAGTGAAATCTGTGACGACGGGTTTCCCTTTTGTTAACGTACCTGTTTTATCAAAAGCGATTGCTTTTAACGCACCAGCCTCTTCTAGATAAACTCCACCTTTTACTAAGATCCCATTTTTCGCAGCATTTCCAATGGCTGTGACAATGGCTACGGGGGTCGAGATGACGAGTGCACAAGGACAACCAACAACTAGAACCGCTAAACCTTGATACACCCATACCTCCCAACTAGCTTGAAACAATAATGGCGGAACAATAGCGACAAGCGCTGCTACCACCATAATAGCTGGTGTATAATATTTAGCAAATTTATCTACAAACGCTTGAGACGGCGCACGCTCCCCTTGCGCTTCCTCAACGAGATGAATAATCTTAGCAATTGTCGTATCATTTACGCGCTTTGTGACCTCTACTTCAAGTAAACCTTCTTCATTTAACGTTCCGGCAAAAATGTCATCATCTACCGACTTTTCAACTGGTACTGACTCTCCTGTTATTGCTGCCTGGTTCACCGCAGAGTGCCCTTTTCGAACAACGCCATCCATCGCAATTTTCTGACCAGGTTTGACAATCATAATATCGCCAACTTCTATCTCGTCAACCTTTATCATCATTTCCTGACCGTCTCTTCTAATTAGCGCTTCTTTCGGAGCAATGTCCATTAACGACCGAATCGATTGTCTAGCCTTATCCATCGAGAAACGTTCAAGAGCTTCACTAATCGCAAACAAAATAACGACAATTGCTCCCTCTGTCCACTCGCCAATAATCGCAGCTCCAATCACCGCAACCGTCATCAATGTTTTCATATCAAATTGCAACCGCAATAAATTCTTGAAACCCACTTTAAAGAGCGAAAATCCCCCAATAACAATTGAAGCTACAAATAACAGAACCGAGAGAACATGACCTTCGCCGTAAATGGATTGTGAAACGTAGCCTAATAGCACCAAAAGAGCAGCTGTTATCACGTTTAAATATTTTAAAACAAACGGTTCCTTCTTCTCTGCAAACCCTTCTTGATCATTCTCGGGGATCACTTTTAAACTTTCAAAGGCTCCGGCCTTTTCTAGATCTTTTATCGTTGCTTCACCAAAAACGGTCACCTTTGAAGCCCCAAAGTTTACTTTAGCATCAACAACGCCCTTCAGGTGTCTCACGTTCTTTTCGAAAGTGGCAGCACAGCCTGCACAAGTAAATCCTTGAACACGATAAACCGTTTTTTGACATTCTATTCCCTTCGTTTCTTCAGTCACGTACTTCCACCTCCTTCCCATGAACAACAGCTGTTTGAACAAGCAATTTAACGTGCTCATCGTCTAAAGAGTAAAAGACCAGTTTCCCTTCTTTTCGACTTTTCGCAATTCCTAAATTACGGAGGTGGCGCAAATGATGAGAGACCGTCGCCATTGTTGCACCAATAATATTCGCGACATCACAGACACATAATTCGCCTTCTTGTAATAAGGAATAAGCAATTTTCAATCTAGTTTCATCTGATAAAGCCTTAAAAATACCCGCAACTGGAGCGAGGTTCTCAGCTTCTACAATAGATGAGATCCGCTTTACCTTTTCTTCGTCATAACAAAAAATCTCACATGTATCCTGGTTCTGTTTTACTTTTTGACCCATACCATCACCTTCATTCAAATTATCATTTGATTATAGTCTATGCTTCGTTTTTAGAATTGTCAATATTATATTCAAATGAGTGTTTAATTATTTTTGATTACTTGCTACAATACAATGGGCTTAACAGAATGGAGGGATTAAATGAAAAAAACATTGCTTTTGCTTATTATCTGTTTGTTACTATTTCCAAATTCCACTTTCGCTCATACAAGCTTAGTAAAATCCTCCCCCTCTGAAGGAGAAGTGCTAACCGAATCACCTGGAGAAATTGTATTGGAATTTAATACGAAAGTCGAACAAGGAAGTCAGTTTCAAGTAATAAATCCATCTGGTAACGGAGTGGCTGTGATTGGCATAAGTATTGAAGATAAGATGTTATCTGGAATGCTTCCACAGGAACTACAAGGTGGAGATTATCAAATTCATTGGAACATAATCGGGGCAGACGGACATCCAATCGAAGGAGAGATATCATTCACTGTAAAAATCGAACAAGAAAAAACCAGTAATGAAGAATCAAATCAAATCATTAATAAAGACGAGCAATCTATGGAGGAAGATCCAGTCGAGGTGGAAATGGAACCAGCAAATCCTCCAGCTATGATGTCTACAATTGCTATTATTTTAGCTATCCTTGCAATTGTATCGTTCTTTTACGTGATTAGAAAAGGAAAGATTCAATGATTATCTATTTGATTAGTGAACTGTTGTTATATTTATCTTTTGCCATCTTAGCAGGAACCTTTATTATTGCTATCGTTCCTAATGAAAAAAAACCTACCATTAGCATTCATAAGCGCTGGTTGCAACTATCTATTCTTGGAATTGTTTTATTCTCCGCCATGCCTGTCGTTCAAATCGTTGAGTATCTTTATCAAGGTGTGGGATTGTCACTAACGTTAACGAATGTGATCAACAATTTTGAAGTAGGTAGAGCATGGACACTGATTTTAATATTATCTATTTTTTATTACTTGCTAATTTCTGTCTTTCCCGTTCAGCAAAAAAAATCTTACGCTGTCCTAGCCCTCGTATTCTTATTTATCTTAATTCTAGCAGTAGGCTGGGCGAGCCACGCTGCATCGTTAACAGAATGGAGTGGCTTTGCTTTTCATACAACACACTTTACAGCAGTAAGTGTCTGGATTGGAGTCCTCTTTATCGTTAGTTGGTTTTCAAAAGACACAAAAAATTGGAATGCTCTTTTAAAGTGGTATTCACCACTTGCAATTGTCTGTTTTATCCTCACAATGATAAGTGGTTTTTATATGATGAGCCTCGTCGTAGATTTGACAGATTATACAAATTCCTGGCTATTAGATTATGGACAAGCTCTGCTAATAAAACACTTATTCATTATTCCGCTTCTTGTTTTTGCCTTTTTTAACGGAATGTGGATGAAACGTAGATTAAATCAAAATCCTCAATTTAATCCAAAGCCATGGGTTAGAGGAGAAAGTTTATTGTTACTTTTTATTTTTTCAGCGACAGCCTTTCTCGGTCAAAGTTCTCCTCCACATGAGATTGAGTCAACCATTAAAACAAATGGAGTCTCAGCTCTATTTCAGTTTTTTTATGGAGGAACCGTTGCCGGCGTAAGCCAAGTTCAATTTTCCTTGACCACGTTCAGTTTTGTATTTATGCTACTTGCTGCTATATTTTTAGCATTATTAATTTATTCATTTCGTAAGAAGGCGCCAGCAATCTTTGCCTTTTTTATGAGCTTTCTTAGTGTGTTATCAATTTATTTAAGCTTCATGACAAGCTTTTAACGATGGAGGTAGAAAATGAAAACGTTTGGTGTAGTGACTTTAGCCTCTGTCCTCTTCATTACTGGTTGTGTACAAAATACTGAACCTGTACACGAACATAAAAAACTTGCACAACCAATTTTAGAATATACGGTTGGAAGTGATGATTGGGCAGTTGTTACGTCGGTTACTGACAATCCTGATATCTTAGAAGCGTATCAATTCGCCGTAAGCCACCCAGAGGTCTTGGATTATATGCCTTGTTACTGTGGTTGTTATGAAGAAGATGGTCATATAAGTAATACCCATTGCTTTGTTGAAAAGGTTGAAAATGGAATTGTTACTCTCGATACCATGGGCTTTGGCTGAGGAGTTTGTGTCGATATAGCCCGTGCGGCTAAACAAGAATATGAAAAAGGAACTTCTTTAATAGAGATTCGTGACATGATTGATGAAGCCTACAGTGAGATGGGGATCCCCCCTACTCCGACTCCAATGCCGGAAGCTTAAAAAGTTAAAAACGCATCGTAGCTCAATACGGTGCGTTTAACTTAAACAGTACATAAAGAGGAGTGCTATAAAATGAAACAAAAACGCCGCCTTCTTATTAGATCTACCATCTTATTAATAATAGTTACAGCCTTAGGCTACACGTTTTATCAAAACTTTTTTAGTGATCAAACTGGTATGGTTAAAGTGGGGGAAGAAGCACCTGATTTTATCCTAACAGACTTAAACGGTCAAACAATTCAATTAAGTAATTACCTTGGCAAAGGAGTTTTTTTAAACTTTTGGGGCACTTATTGTCCTCCTTGTGAAAAAGAAATGCCTTACATGGAGAATCAGTATGAACGGTTTAAAGAATTAGGTGTAGAAATAATAGCTGTTGACGTTGGTGAGCCAGAGTTAGTTGTAAGACGCTTTGTCGAACGTCATAAGCTTAGTTTCCCCATCCCTATGGACTCGGAAAGACGTGTCATTGATCTTTATGGAATTAGACCTTTACCAACAACCTTCTTGATTGATGAAAATGGGATTGTAACTCAGCGGATCACTGGAGGCATGACAGAAGAGGACATTATTGACTATTTAAGCAGCATCGTCCCAAAGGATTCCGATCATAAACTAAAATAACAAGAAAAGGAGTTGATATAACCATGGTTAAAAATTTTTTATTTCTTTCCATTGCATCTCTCATGGTTTTATCTGCATGCTCTACTGAGGAAAAAACTAGCGATTGCTCCAATACACTTGTGCCAATCGAAATAGATTCTGGTTACGATCTAAGTGAACCTAAACCAAATGAAGAAGTGAACTTTAGTACTACCATCACCCATGAAGGGTTACCTGTTGAAACTGCGAATCAAGTTGAATTTGAAATTTGGGAACATGGTAATAAGGAATATCATCACTTAATAGAAGCACCGAAAGCAGAACCTGGTGTTTACCAACTTGACTGGACTTTTGAGGAAGATGGAGTTTACTACATTTACTATCATGTAACGGCTTGTAATATGCATCGTATGGAAAAAGAAATGGTTATAATTGGAGACGTTGATGTCGATGCAATTATATCTAACCCAGATACGGTTAATTTAGAAATGGGAAATATTGAGCATAACAATAAAAAAAGGGATCATTCGAGCCATTAATATACTCATAACATTAAAAGTGTTCATAAATGGAGGTAACCATTTCGGTTGCTTTGTTATGGTCAAAATCCTTACTTAATATTTAAAAGTTCAACCACATACTACCGGCTATTACAAAAAATTAGGGGATTAATCATGATTTTATTAGGCCTTTTACTTTTAAACTGGACAATTCCGATTTCTTGCTACTTATTTAGCAAAGTTTGTTCCATTTAATTTCGAAGTCTAAATACAATTAATTTAGAGTAACTATTTAGTAAACTGAAAGAACACACCCAGTTTTAATGGGTGTGTTCTTTATTTTTGAGTAACTTATGGGACGATCAAAAAACTCTTCGTCTATCAGCTTAATAAAACCTTGCATTAAATAAGCTTTTCTACTTCTTATTCGTTTTTATAAATAATAAAAGAACTGAAATAATGGTAAATGCAGTTAGCGCTAGAAAAGGAATGGTTATAAATCCCAACCAATTTATATACTGAACATTACAAGGAACTCCCTCAGCACACGGCTTTATCGAACCAAATGATGGTATTTTTTGAATAAGATAATGATAGAGTGAAATGACTCCACCCATAATAGCGATTGGGAGCACATATCGTTTTATTTTCGAATCATTATAGTAAGCCGCTATTCCCAGCAAAATACTCAATGGGTACATTACAATCCTCTGATACCAGCAAAGCTCACAGGGAACAAACAAGCGAATTTCACTGAAATACAAACTACCTAACGTTGCCATCACTGAGATCAGCCAGGCTATATATAACAAGAGGTTTTGTATACTAATTTCCTTATCCATTAGTTAGACTCCAATTCCTTTTCGATAAGGCTCACTATATGCTCATAATCAAACGGGTCTTCAACCATCGTACCATTAATAACAATACTAGGCGTTAATGAGACTTGATATTGCTCAACGAGTTCTTGATCTTTTAATACATCTTCCTTATACGTCTGCTTTATCATATCCTCAGCTAATGTCTCCAAATCAATCTCATTCCCAACAGAAACTGCGATATCTATTAACTTTTCTGGAGTTACCCACACATCATCATGCCTTTGCGCTTCAGGCTGATGAATAAAAATTTCCTTATGAAAATCCCAAAAAGCATCATTATCCTGATTCCAGACAGATTCACTAGCCATAGCTGCTAAAGCAGACTCTTCGCCATGAAATAATGTATTAATATATGAGAATTTCACCTTACCAGAAGAAATATATTCTTCTTCAATTTTTGGAAATACAGATTCATTCCAAGCTTTGCAGGCCGGACATTTGTAATCACCAAATTCAACAATAGTGACAGGCGCGCTGGCTTCACCCATCGTCGGTTGGTTGTCTATAGGTGGAGAAATATCAAAAGTTATATCCCCATTCTCTACTTGAATTTGATTTTCGGTTATAAAAATGAAAGCCACTACTAAAGCAATAATACCTACGGTTATTAATACGATACTTTTCATTCCTATATTAAAAGATTTACCCAAACCATGTCACTCCTTAACTCTAAAAAACTTATTGAAATTTAGTTTAGCTATCGTTTTATTTTAAACTACTTTAGTTTACATATGGTTGACAAATTACGTAACTTTATCACTGATTATAAGGCGTATAATATAAATAAATAGTGCAATGCAGTGATAGACGGTTTTCTCTAATTTCTTCCTTGCTACCTCCCAAACAATTCGTGTAATCACTTTTTTATAATTTTTAGATGTTGTGCATTGGGAAAGCAGAGGACAACTTTTACAAGTTCAGCGTTTGAATATATTGGCGAGATCCTTCACGCTTTGTAGTCGGATAAATCAATGACTTCCCATTCTAATTCTAATTGTTTTTTAAAGAATAGGCCTTAAATGTGGATCAATCTCCTCACGATTATTCACCTATATTCTACTAAGTACACTGAATAATCGGAATAGGAAACAAAAAAACAAGCTGTTGAGAAAACTTCTCAACAGCCCGCACATTTCCTTTGTTAATGGATAATGTGTTTTCACTAAAACATCATCACTTATTTAAACCTTCTATAATCACATTAATGTTTGACTCCATCATTTTTAAATAAGTATCCCCATCTGTTCCTTCTTTTCCAAGGGAATCTGTATAAACAGTGCCTACAATTGGTACACCCGTTTCTTGTGATACAGTTTCCATGGTACGACGATCTACACTTGTTTCAACAAAAAGAGATGTAATCCCTTTATCTCGGACTAGATCTATTACATCACGCATTTGTTGAGGAGAGCCTTGATTTTCAGAATTAATCTCCCAAATATATCCTGTCTCTATGCCATAGGCCTCACCAAAATACTTAAAAGCCCCTTCACTTGTAATTAAAAATCGCTTATTTTCATCGATAGTTGAAATTCTCTCAATCGCTTTTTCATGCAGCTCGGTTAGCTCTAGTATATATTGATCAGCATTTTCTACATAGATATTCTCATTCTCGGGGTCTTCTTTAATTAATGCATCACGTATATTTTTAGTATATTTAATTCCATTACGTAAATCGAGCCAAGCATGTGGATCAGTTTCTTCTTCTAACCCTTGAGATTCTAAAAGAATTGGCTCCACTCCTTTACTCACTAGGTAAACGGGTGCTTCCTCATCACCTTTTCCGGCAACTTCAATTAACTTCTTGAACCATCCGTTTCCTTCTTCTAAGTTTAACCCATTATAAAAGACAACATCTGCATCAGTTGTTTTCTTAACATCCTCTGGAAGAGGATCGTATTCGTGTGGGTCTGCTCCAATTGGTGTTAAATTATAAATTTCTACGGCACCTCCTCCGACATTCTTTGTAATATCATAAATGATGGAATAAGTCGTGACGACCTTCAATTTTTCACTCGCACCCTCTTCTTGGCCAGTTGGTTTACTTCCACATGCCCCAAGTAAAAACAGTGTAAGAATAGTAGTAATAAATAATAATTTTCTCATATTTCCTCTCCCTTTTACGATGATTATTTTAGCTATCTGATTGTACTACCAGTGCTCTCTTTTTTCGAGCACGTATAGAACGCCATAACACCCCTTGCTTCGGTGATAAGAAAAATGCCACGGCAAACAATGTGCTTGCTACAACGACAATCGTTGGTCCAGAAGCTAAATTATACGAAAAGCTAAAATAAAGACCAATTATTGAAGCAACAACGCCAAAACCAGCTGCTAGAAAAACCATAATCCCCAAGTGATTCGTCAAGAGGTAGGCAGTTGCTGCAGGTGTTATTAACATCGCTACAACTAATACAATCCCGACTGTTTGCAATGAAGCAACTGTAGCCATTGTTAAAAGGGCCATTAACAGATAATGTATGATTTTATTAGGTAAGCCATAAGCTGCTGACATAGTAGGATCAAAGGTCGTAACAAGTAACTCTTTAAAAAATAGATAGACAGATAGTAATACTATGACTGTAACAATTAAGGTCATCCACATTTCAGAGGTAGGGACAGCCAGAACATTCCCAAATAAGATATGGTATAAATCGGTGCTACTTTGCAAGAAAGTAATAACGATAATTCCCACTGCAAAAGCAGCAGTAAACATGATGCCAATCGATGTATCATCTTTAATCCGACTATTTTGACTAATATAGCCAATGGCAATCGCTGTAAGTAAACCAGTCACTACAGCACCATAAAAAATATTGATTCCTAGCATATAAGAGATCGCAACCCCTGGAAGAACAGCATGTGAAATGGCATCCCCCATTAAGGACATCCCTCTTAAAATGATAAAACAACCT
>NZ_BAUV01000041.1 GCF_000513135.1 Halalkalibacter akibai JCM 9157 | reverse complement strand
AACTCTCAGTCGCTCTTTTGGCGACAAATAACATCTTAACACATTCTAAAAATCAGTGCAAGTCATTTTCAAAAAAAGATATTCACCATAACACCCAATGGAAGGATGCTCTCTCGGCGACAAAAATAAATATAACACATTGCGAAATTCCGCGCAAGAGTCTTTTCGTTTTTTATCTTCTACTTCCTTTATAACCAATTTAAAAAGATTTAAAACCTAAAAAAACTAATTTATAAAGAACGTAAATCCCTATCAATTTTACTTGGGTTCACAATCGGAGTCTTCGGATCATTTCCCCACTCCTCCCAAGAGCCTTCGTAAACAGAGATATTTCCGTAACCTAGTAGCCTTAACGTAAAATACATGTGAGATGCCCGGTTAGCTTTTTGACAATATATCATGATCTTCTTATCTTTCGTTACTCCCATGCTTTCTAATATGCTCAATAAATCTTTCTCCGATTTAAACAGAGGAACCTTCCCTTCACTTAAAACTTTTTTCCATTCGAGATTAATCGCAGACGGAATGTGACCACCTCGTTTAGCTCGTACTTCCTCTCCTTTATATTCTGCTGGTGAACGAACATCGAGCAATACTATCCCCTTCTTATTAATGGCACTTTTTACTTCTTGTTTCGATACCATAAGTTCTGATTTTTCTTCAGCTACATATTCACTATGAACTACTTTGGGTTCCTCAGTAGTAGTAATCTTCCCTTCTGCTTCCCAAGCGGCATAGCCTCCGTTTATTATTTTTACATGTGGATGACCGTAATACTCTAGTGCATAGAACAATCTAGTAGCATTCGTATCCTTCCCCTTGTCATAAATAACAACTTGAGCGTCCCTTCTAATACCTATTTCACTCATCTGTTTTTCGAAAACCTCTTTATTAATTAAGTGCCCTTCAATTGCATGTCTTTTATCTATAAGTAAATCCATATTAAAATGTTTTGCTCCTGGAATATGACCATCCTCATACCCTTCCTCTCTAACGTCTATTAAAATGAAAGAGGGATTCTCTAACTGTTTTTCTACCCACCCTGCGCTAACTAAAATTTCAGAATTCGTATAAGCTGTTTCAGCAAAGCTAATTGAAGAAATTACACTGAACTGAATTAAGGCCAATATGGTTAACAACACAATCCTTTTCATCCATTACACCCCTTTTCTGTTTTCAAAGCTATTATCACCAACTTTCGCATTTATACCCAAAAAAGAGCGACTGAGTATTAAACTCAATCGCCCTAAACATTTAGTTATGATAGAGAATTTTCATTTGTCCCGCTGCTTCTTTAGCGAGCTTTCTAGCTTTTTCTGTGTCTTCAGCCACACTAAGTGCAACAGCCATTCTACGCCCAACCTTCGTTTCGGGTTTTCCAAAGACCCTCACTTGCGTACACGGAACAGACAATGCTTGCTCAACACCTTCAATGGAGAAATTCTTGCTTTCCTCCCACGCTTTTACCACATGACTAGCACCTGGTGAATGTAAGGCGATCTCCGTAATAGGGAAACCTAAAATAGCACGAACATGTAAAGCAAATTCAGATAAACTTTGAGTGGCTAGTGTCACCATTCCCGTATCATGAGGCCTTGGCGATACTTCACTAAAATACACCTTGTCCTTTGTTAAAAATAACTCTACTCCAAACAAGCCATATCCACCTAAAGCATCTGTTATTTTCTTCGCAATTTCTTCCGATTCGGCAATCTGCTCTTTTGTCATTTGATGAGGTTGCCACGATTCAATATAATCGCCGTCCTTTTGAACATGTCCAATCGGCTGACAGTAGGAAGTACCAGAAACCGAACGTACAGTTAACAACGTAATTTCCGAATCGAAATGGATAAATTCTTCAACAATGACTCTAGTACTTTTCCCCCTTGCCCCTTCTAATGCAATATTCCACGAGTTCTCAATATCATCAATAGATCGACATAAACTTTGACCTTTTCCTGATGAACTCATCAACGGTTTAATCACACAAGGTGTTCCGATTTTTGCTACTGCTTCTTGCAATTCTTCATAGGAATTAGCAAATTCATAGCCAGCTGTTGGTAAATCAAGTTCTTCATTAGCTAGTCGACGTATCCCTTCACGATCCATCGTAAGTCTTGTTGCCGATGCTGTTGGAACAACGTGATGACCTTCCTTTTCTAGCTCCACTAACACTTGGGTCTGAATTGCTTCTACTTCTGGCACAATTAGATCTGGTTTCTCTTCTTCAATAATTTGACGAAGTGCTTTTGCATCGAGCATATCAATCACATGAGATCGGTGCGCAACTTGCATGGCTGGAGCGTGCTCGTAGCGATCCACCGCAACCGTTTCAACCCCTAAACGTTGAGCTTCTATAATCACTTCTTTTCCTAGTTCTCCAGAACCAAGCAATAGAATCTTCTTGTTTTTTCTAACATCCATCTCTAAGACTCTCCCATCGAAAAGCAGTATTTTATTTAATAATATCTTTTATCCTGCTATTCCACAAGAGAAAAAGCTTAATTTGACGAATGATTATGCCCATGCATAAACGAAACGTTCGGTAATAGCGTTAGTTGTTTAACGAAATCCCCATTGCTTTTGCCATCTTTTTAGGTAGGTCCGTGTTATCTTGATGACCAATAAAAAGCTCTGAATGAGGACCGAACGCATAAACAGGAACGTCTACACCTGTATGTTCAACTGTAACCCAGTCGATAAAAGCGTGTTTATTGATTATTTCATTAACGATAACAGCTAAATCTTTTTTATTTGCTTTGTTCAATCTTGCTGCTTGTGTTTCCGTAAGATCAAGACCCGTGTAATGTTTTATAATCTCTTTTGTATTTGCTCTATCATGATTTATTTTCTCAGCTATGTTAGTCGCTGACGCTTTCACTTCTCTTAAAATATCAGGTTGAGCTTTGTATTGATTATAACCTCCCACCGACATTCCACCGGTGTCATGATCACCAGCGACTACAACAAGAGTATTTCCGTTTTTCTGAGCAAATTTTTGAGCGCTTAACACTGCCTGTTCAAAAGCGGCAATATCATTCATTGCCCATGCACTATCATGAGCGTGACCTGCCCTATCAATTTTACTTCCCTCTATCATTAGAAAAAAGCCTTTCTGATTTTTGCTCAAGTGTTCAATTGCTTTTTCAGCCATTTCCGCTAAACTGGGTTCCGAAGTTAGGTGACGATCAATATCAGCAGCTAACATGTTGTCTGCAAATAAACCAAGAATTCGCTTTTCTCTACCATTAAGTCTCAACAATTGATCACGATCAGAAACGAATGTATATCCAGCTTGCTTTGCTTCTTCAATTAAATGTCGTTTAGATAAATCGGAGGCTGTAGGAAGAAAGTGCTTTTTCCCGCCTCCTAATAATACATCCACTTTTCCTATTAACTGTTCTGCGATCCTTCTTTCATCTTGGCGCGAATCCACATGCGCTCCAAAAGCTGCAGGTGTAGCATCTGTAATTGACTTAGTCGCAATTAAACCAGTTGATTTACCTGAAGCCTTTGCTGCTTCGAGAATCGTTTGAAGCTCAACCCCATCTGAATTAACACCAATCATACCGTTTGCCGTTTTCTTCCCTGTGGCCATTGCCGTGGCTGCTGCTGCAGAATCAGTAACCCAACTGCTTTCTGAATGAGTTTTCATCATGCCAACTAACATAGAATCTAATATAAAATCACCCTCTTTAAAGTGGCGATAATTTGTTGCATAGGAACTCGAAAATCCGTCTGGAATCATAAAGATTACATTTTCCACTTGTTTATCAACATCCTCTGAAAAGACACTAGCAGGGATACTTAAACTGAAACATAATACCAGAATGACTATTAGACGTAGATTAAACATTACTATCTCCTCCAATTATGAGTAACTTTTTTAATTGTTTGTTAGTAACCTTTAATTTATGAGATTTTCTTAAAATAGAAGAGCAAAATTCTGACTAAAACCTACAATCTCTACCCCGAAACTTGTCAGAAGAAGTAGATTTATTGTCGAATGTTTGTTCGTATTTATCCACATTGTCCACAATTTGCATGTGGATAAAACTTTCTTTGTTTAGTAATCATCCTTTTTCTCGAACTAGGCTTTTTCATTAATCTTACTTAAACGGGCATTCACCCATTCCATATTTACCTATTGTTCATAGGCTAGAGTGAACATGATTATTGACCGAAAGGGGATTTTATTTATGTATAGATATGATACTCCAGCATACCAACAGATGGATTCAAGATTTTTTGCGCCAGGTGCAATCGGACCACTAGGCGCTGGAATTCTTGGAGCAGGCTTAGGGTTTCTAGGAGGACAATTAGTAGGACCTGGATTCGGTACTTTCGGTCCTGGTTACGGTGGTTATGGTTACCCTGGTGGAGGTTTCGGTGGCGGATACGGTTATCCTGGAGCTGGCTTTGGTGGAGGCTTCCATGGTTATGGTGGTTACGGTCATCACGGATTTGGTCATGGTTTTGGTCCTCGCCCTCGTCCACG
This sequence comes from Halalkalibacter akibai JCM 9157, assembly GCF_000513135.1. Lineage (GTDB taxonomy): Bacteria > Bacillota > Bacilli > Bacillales > Bacillaceae_D > Halalkalibacter > Halalkalibacter akibai. The sequence goes on along the minus strand of NZ_BAUV01000041.1, from coordinate 33,026 downwards.
CCCTTGGTAAACCTAACAAAAAAGGATGTTCAAAAGGTTATTTCCCTTTTGAACATCCTCATTTTTAATTAACTTGTAATACATGTCTCCAACCACCTGATGCTGTGATGTCTTCTGCCGTATAAACAGCGTGACTTTCACATATAAAACCAGAGACTTCACTTCCATCCTCAAGTTCCACTTTACCTATGCCAAGTGGAGCTGGTATTGAAGCTGTAAATTTTCCGAATTCTACTAAAGGCATTTCCCAGATTTCGAGTTCAATCGAACCCGCTATCTGTTCATTTTTGATTAATCCTGGCTTTGCAGGTGTAGAAGGTAGTTTGACCATCTGGTATTTTGGGGCTGTTTTTGCTTCTTTAACAAATCGAGCTCTGCACTCATTCATTTGTTTCTCAAGGGGAAACCCTCTCATGTGAAGTCCACATACCGCAACTAGAGTGGTTGGTTCATCAAACGTTTGATTCGTTTTTTCAGATGTTGATTCATATAAACTTGCCGCTCCACGTATCAAACCTTCCTCCTTAGCTAAGCCAAACAAGGTAATTCCAAACGGAAGCTTAGAAGCGGCCTCTCCGGCAGGAATAGCGACTGCACATAAATCTAGAAGATTACAATGGTTGGTATAAAGTCCCATTGCGCTATTTGTAGCAATCGGATTTTCCCTTACTTCGTTCCGAGTCCATGTTCCACCTGCTGTTGGCATGACGAGAACGGCATTTTCGAATAGTTTTTTTGTTTCAAGCTTATAAGCTTGAAGTTTGTGAATCGCCTTGAAAACAGATGTCGCATCATATTGTTCAGCTGATCCAGACCTGATCACTTTCTCTGTTACTGGAAAAGCTACACCAGGATTTTTTTCTATGAATTCTCCAACAGCCGCCCAACGTTCCGCCACCATAGGACCATCATATAAAATAGCAGCTGCATCAGAGAGGAATTTTGTATCTACATACTCTATCGGTACATTTAGCGTTTTTAATTTGTCTACTGCCTTATCCCAAGCTTCACTGTATTCTTTCGCATAAGGACCGTAAAAATCAAGTGGGTTGGATGGAATTAAAAATTTGTCTGGTACTACTGAGACTGGTTGAGGAAAATATCTTGACCATGGATCTGATTCTTCGATGCCACGGACTGAGTCATCCACAAGTAAAGCCTCTTTTAAACTATGAGCAAAAACGGTAACACAATCAAGGCTCGCACATGCGGGTACGACTCCTTTTGTTGACCAAGACCCAAGGCTCGGTTTATAACCAACGAGATTGTTTAACAAAGCTGGTATCCGCCCAGAACCAGCTGTATCGGTTCCTAGAGAGAAAGCCGCTTGACCTCTTGCGACTGAAACAGCAGAACCAGCACTGGAGCCTCCACTTATTAACTCAGGACGAAAAGAATTATGCGTTTCCCCATATGGGCTTCTCGTACCAACTAGTCCTGTTGCAAATTGATCAAGATTAGCTTTTCCCACAGGAACCGCACCAGCCTCAATCAATCTACTTACTACTATGGCATGTTCTTTCGGAGTATAAGCATATTCAGGGCATCCTGCTGTAGTTGGCACATCCGCTAAATCAATATTATCTTTGATCGCAAATGGAATGCCCCACAATGGAGCGCTCTCTTTATCAAGAGCACGTAAACCGTCCAAATAAGGCTTTATTATTTCCATTGAAGGTGGCGTAATCCAAATATTCATCTCTTGATCAGCATTTGACCTTTTTATAATTTCTGAGACTACATCTTCAGGTGTTAATTCATTTGCTTTATAACGCTCTTTAAGCCAATCAACTGTTAACTTCTCTGGTATCGTTACTTTGCTCATTTACTAGCCACCACCTCTTCTTTTTCTTCCAAAACCCCAACAATCAGTTGCCCCGCTTGAACTTCATCTCCTGGTTTAACAAAGACTGCATCTACATATCCATCACAAATTGCTAGCTGAGGAAACTCCATTTTCATACTTTCTTCTATTATAAGAGTTTCACCTTTCTTAACGAATTGACCTGGTTCTACTAGAACCTTCCATACACTACCAGGCATTGAACAACGAACCCCCACAACACCTTCAGCTAACTCTTGTTCTTCACTTTCAACAACTGTATCATGATCAGAGATATACTCAGCAAGCCCCATCTCTTTCCAACTTTGACGCTCCGCTTTGAACGCCTCTTGTTGTTTCTGACGGAATACGTCCGTGTCTTCTTTTATGGACTTTAAAAATTCTAAGTAATCACCTAGCTTGAACGTTGTTTCGGTAATTTCAGCTTCAAAACGTCCACGTGGGAAGTCTTCACGAAGTTGTAGCAATTCATCTGCTTCTACTGGATAAAATTGAATTTGGTCAAAGAAACGAAGCAACCATGGCTTTCCAGATTGAAAGCTCTTTGTTTGACGGAATTTGTTCCACATTTGAATCGTACGCCCAACAAATTGGTAACCACCAGGACCTTCCATTCCATATACACACATATAAGCTCCACCGATTCCAACTGCATTTTCAGGTGTCCATGTACGAGCAGGGTTATACTTAGTTGTTACTAAACGATGACGAGGATCCATCGGTGTTGCTACCGGAGCTCCTAAGTAAACATCTCCGAGTCCCATGACAAGGTAATTCGCGTTAAAAACGACATCCTTCACTTCATCTAAATTATTTAGACCATTAATTCGTCTGATGAACTCAAGATTACTCGGGCACCACGGTGCATCTGGTCTCACATTTTGCTGATAACGGTCCGTTGCTAATTGAGTTGATGGATCATCCCAAGAAAGCGGTAGTTTTACAATGCGCGATGGCACTTCAATTTCCTCTAAAGGAGGGAGCGTACTATCCAGCTCTAGAATTTTTTCACATGCTTCTTGCACAGTTGTTCGAGTCGGATCAATATGAACTTGTAGGGAACGAATCCCTGGTGTTAAATCAATAAATGGGACTAAGCCACTTTCTTTAATCGCATCCATTAATACATGCGCTTGGAATCTCAGTAAAAGATCTAGCTCCATCTCGCCGTACTCAACGAGTAAATACTCATCTCCGCAGCAACGAATGGTCATCGGAAACCTTCTGTTCTCTTCTTCATGAACTAAAATCGGATAATCTGATGTTAGCTCTATTTTGGGAGGTAAAATACTTTCAATCCGAACTTCATTTCTTACTCCTTCACCAACAGCAGTAAGGTGTTGTTCTTGTTTCTGACGTAAATCATTTGCATCTTCAAGTGTTAGCAGTTCAAAGCGAATTTTATCTCCTGGGTGTAATTGACCTAGCTTCCAAAACTCAGCAGACGCCGTTGTTACAGGGCAAACAAAACCGCCAAGGCTCGGTCCATCTGGTCCAAGTAAAATCGGCATATCACCTGTTAAGTCAAGAGTACCTACCGCATACGCATTATCATGAATATTAGATGGATGTAATCCGGCATCTCCGCCATCTTCACGAGTCCAGTTTGGAGCTGGACCAACTAAACGTACACCTGTGCGTGAGCTATTAAAATGAACTTCCCAGCTTGTTTCCGTTAACTGCGTTAAGTAATCTGGTTGTAGAAATTCCTCTGTACAATGAGGACCAGGAATGACCCCAATTGTCCATGTGTTTGTCATTTCTGGGCGTGAATAAACATCTAACTCTGCCACTTCAGTTGGCACTGTTCCTTTATTTACATTCAGAACATCACCAGGGCGAAGCGCACGACCACCGTGACCACCAAAGCCACCAAGCGTAAAAGTAGCTGCACTTCCAAGGGTTAGTGGCATATCAAAACCACCAGCTACAAGCAAGTAACTTCGCATTCCTTCCTTCGCTTCGCCAAATGTTAGCACCTGCCCTTTTTTCGCTAAAATAGGCTTATATAATGAAATCGTTTCTTCATCTAATTGTGCTTGCATGTCAGCACCAGTTACACAAAACCAGATGTCATTGCGGAATTTATAAGAGCCACCACGAAGGGTTAACTCGAGTCCAGATGCTGAATCTGCGTTTCCAAGTAGTTTATTCCCCACTCTAAAGGACAAAGGATCCATTGGGCCACAAGGAGGAACTCCAACATCCCAGTGACCAATTCGACCAGGGAAATCTTGGACTGTCGTTTGAACTCCACCATCTATGACTTCAAGTGCATGTTCTGCAGGTTCAAATCCACTTAATAATTGCGTGTACACATGGCCTTTTAACACTTCTTCTTCTATTAATAATGCTTGTAAATATTGTAGATTCGTTGTAATCCCATAGAATCGAGTTTCTTCTAAAGCGTGAATAAGCTTCTGAATCGCTTCAACTCTATTTTCACCACGGACAATGATTTTGGCTAACATAGGATCGTATAGAGTAGTTACGGTCACTCCGTCTCTTAACCATGTTTCAATTCTCGCTTGTTCAGCTAGAACTACTTTGTCTAACTGACCTGCACTTGGTCTGAAATTTTGCAAACAGTCTTCCGCGTAAATGCGCGCTTGAATACTATGCCCGTTAGCCTTTCCTACTAAAGAGTCTAAGTTTTGCAGTTTATTAGCCGCTTCTTGTACCATCCACTCCACAAGATCAACATTTAAAACCTCTTCAGTCACACCATGTTCCACTTGAAGTCTTGTATTTACTTCAAGAAAATAAAATTCAGCTGTTTTTGGATCATAAAGAAATTCAACTGTTCCAGCACTACGATAGCCGACTTCCATAGCTAGTCGCTTAGAGGCCGCAAACATTTTTTCACGAACTTCATCTGAGAGATTAGGTGCTGGACTTTCTTCAATTACCTTTTGATTACGGCGTTGAATCGAGCAATCACGCTCTCCGAGAGTCACTACTTCCCCAAAGGCATTTCCGAAAATTTGTACCTCGACGTGACGTGCTCTCACAATATATTTTTCTAAAAACAAACCACCATTTTTAAAGTTTGTTTCTGCAAGGTGGCGAACACCCTCATAAGCTTGACGAAGTGTTTCTTCATCTTCACAAACTCGCATTCCGATTCCACCGCCACCAGCTGTACTTTTTAAAATAACTGGATAGCCAATCTTGTACGCTTCCTCCAGGGCTTCATCAAGCTCTGAAATTAAACTCGTACCCGGTAAAAGCGGAACACCAGCTTTAATCGCAATCTCTCTAGCAGAGTGCTTCAATCCGAACATTTCCATCTGTTCAGGTGTTGGTCCAATAAAAGCAATTCCATGTTCACGACATGTACGAGCGAAATCGGCATTTTCACTTAAAAAGCCGTACCCAGGATGAATTGCCTCCGCCCCGGTTTCAACAGCTGTCTTTAAGATTAACTCGCTATTTAAATAGCTATCCTTAGCTGGTCCATCCCCTATTAAAATTGCTTCATCCGCATGATCAACATGAAGACTATCTTGATCAGCCTCCGTGTAAACCGCAACTGATGCCACACCCATTTTTTTCAATGTTCGCTCAATTCTAACCGCAATCGCACCACGGTTTGCAATAAGGACCTTCTTAAACATATGAAAACCTCCACTCTCTCTATTATTTAATTTCTTCTATATAAATAGCACGACATAAATAGCACGACTCTCCCCAGTTCACTTTTGAACTCTACTCTTGCCAAATGAGAACACGAACTGGCGTTGGGTTATAAGCATTACATGGATTGTTCAATTGTGGACAGTTACTAATTAAAACGACTGTGCGACACTCTGATCTCATTTCGACGTAACGTTCTGGTCCAGAAACTCCATCTGCGAAAGTTAACCCACCCTCTGGTGTAACAGGTACATTCATAAAAAAGTTAATGTTAGGAGCTAAATCTCTTTTTGTATATTCGCCATCGAATTTCGCCATCTCGAGCATAAAAGTGTCACGACAATTATGCATCGGTAATGTATCGTGCGAATAACGGACTGTGTTACTTTGCGCCGAGCAAGATCCTCCTAATGTATCGTGACGTCCACAAGTATCAGCAACAATTGTTAGTAACGGTTTACCAGATTCTGATCTTAAAACAGATCCGGTCGATAGATAGATATTGCTTTGTCCAGCAATTGTCGCTACTGCACTATAATGATCTTCCGGATGATCTGCATCGAAGAATAAAGTATCTGCCGCTTGATTTCCTTCTACATCTACAATCCTAAGGACTTGCCCTGGCTCAAGCTCACGCATCCAACCATCACCCGCTAAAACGACCTCATCATAAATTGCATCCTCTATTTTTCGCTTACTTTCTACTCGATTAAAAACAGCCATTTGATCTCCTCCTCAGTTAAACTAAATTAGCCTTTTATTAAAGCTTCATATTCCCATGTATTTTCAAATGCCCGACGATTTTCAGGTCTATAGTTCAAACAAAAATCCTCTTCATCCACTTCTTCGGCAGTTAATATTTCTACAGAAACAGGAACTGCTGGGTACGTCGATCTCGGGTCTAACGGGTTCGGTGTGTTAGATAAAACAAATAAAACATCCATCTCAGTTCGAAGAGTAACTGCTGCCCCTTTTGGACAATGATCTAACACAAAATTCATGTCGCCTGTTTCATCACAGAACACTTTTGAGAACAGATTCACAACTGGTACTAAATCTCTTTTACCTAAACCGTTTCTGACTAACTCCACTGTGAAATTTTCCTGCCCACTTCTATACCATTCATTTCTACTTTCTTGATAGGTTGTTTTTCCATACTTCGAATCTGTCATTTCTCGTGTTGTATATCCACAAATTGTATCGTGCCACCCAAGTGTATCCCAGACAATACTAGTAAACACACGGCCGTTGTCACTCATCAGCACATGACCTGTTGTTAGATGTGAAGTATGCTGAGCTTTTAATGTATCCGGCATGTTGTAACGCTCCGATAAATCTTTTGGGTTATACATTAACAGCGAGAGATTGGCTCCTTCTTCAAGAGCAGTGAACCGAATGTATTTCCCTTTACTCACCGTTCCTGACCATTTCCCTCCTGCTGGAATCTCTTTTTTCCAAATTTGTTTGCTCATTCTAAACGACCTCCTAATTGATCTTATAAAAATAAAAAAAGGATAAAAACTTGGGAGAAGTCTCCCAGGCTTTTATCCTTCCGTGTAGTATAAACGCTTAAAGCGTCTATACCGCTCTCTCTCGGACCAGGCTTAAATCAACAAGTGATTTAACGGAACCCTAGAAAGCTTTTTCGTCCCCAACTCTTTGTGAGAACCTTTATTCGTTTGATCTTGTTTCAAAGTATATCTTCTCCTCGAAAGCACAACAACCACATTGTCAGAAAACTTAACAAACTTTTCTTAATGCCTTATTTCTCTTAAACTCGTCCAATAAACAGACAAATCTAAATAATTAAAAAACAGTGTTAGATAATATTACAGACTTGTTGAAACGAAGTGGATTTTCCAGGAAAAATAAACACCATAACTTTCGCATGATAAATGAAACCAAGTTTGCAGCGCTGCTACTTTATTCATTTTAACAAACGCTATACCAGTATATTAAAACGTGATAAAGGGAGAGGTTTTATAATGAGTGAAGGAAGAGAACTAAAACGAACACTAACTTTGTTTCAAGTCGTTATGCTCGGTCTAGCCTGGAATACACCAATGATTTATTTTTCTGTTTTTGGAGTAGCTTATGAAGGATCTAGTGGTTTTCTAACACCAGCTTATGCGATAGCTGTTTTGGCTGTTCTCTTTACTGGAGCAAGTTACGCCGTGATGGCAAGAAAACTTCCTATTTCAGGATCAGCTTATACTTTCGTTAAAAAAACGATGAACCCCAACCTTGGTTTTGTCGTTGGATGGGTTCTTCTATTAAATTATCTATTCGCTCCGATCATCGCCTGTATTACATTTGGAATTTTTCTAAATGCGCAGTTCCCTTCTATCCCTCCAGCCGTTTGGATTGTTGGTCTTACTGTCATTCTAGCTGCCATCACTATCTTTGGCGTTAATTCTTCTGCTAACATTAGTAGTATTTTTGTTTTATTACAGATCTTCTTCATCCTCGTATTCATTGCTTTTATGATACACGGCTTACTGAATGGAGCCGGTACAGGAACCGTTCTTTCTATCCAACCATTTCTTGACTCTGAATTGTCCTTATCACTAGTTTTAGCTGGAGCATCTATCGTCATCTTCTCGTTCCTAGGTTTTGATACGATGACGACATTATCAGAGGAAACAAAGGACCCGAAAAAAACGATACCAAAAGCAATTTTTATTATGATTGCGATTGTTGGTGTACTCCATGTTGCAACTTCATATTTTATCCAACTTATAGCGCCTAACTTTACTTTTCAAAATCCAGATTCAGCCGCACTAGAGCTCGTTAGTGTAGTTGGAGGAAGTTTACTTAGCTCTTTCTTTATCACTGTTTTAATTGCAGCTATCTTTACACAGGGACTCGCTTCCGTTACGGCTGTTTCAAGACTTTTGTTCGTAATGGGACGTGATTCTATTTTACCAAAACGTTTTTTCGGCTATATCCATCCAAAATATAAAACACCAGTTTTAAACATCGTATTTTCATCCATTGTAGCTCTTCTAGCTATTTTTATAACGATTGATGCAGCCCTCAGGTTCGTTAATTTCGGCGCGTTAACTGCTTTCTTTTTTGTGAACCTTTGTGTTATCACTCTGTATATAAAAGACAAATCAAACAAACGTTCATTTAAAAACGTTGCAGTCAACTTGATCTCTCCTTTAGTCGGAGCGACTTTTATTATCTGGTTACTCTTTTTATTAGACGTACCAACGTTGGTTGGAGGATTTATTTGGATAGCGGTTGGCCTATTGTATCTTAGCTTCTTGACGAATCGCTTTAAATCTCCTTTGACTGATTCAGGCAGTGAGCAAATTGAATTTTCTAAGGTAGCTGACGATAAAAAAGCTGTGTAATATTACTATTTCAACATATTTCTAAGAGCCGACTGAATCACAATGTGATTCAGTCTTTTTTATAAGACTTTTCATGGTTAGGGATACAGTCTAGCGACTTCCAGATTGCAAGCGAGCTTGTTCTGCCGTACGTCCTACATTTAATTCAAACCCATAACCTGGTGTACCTGTGTACTTTTTTTGACCTAATGGTGTCAACGTTCTTCCGTATAAATCAAACCCTTCCTCCCCTACATCATTTCTTCCTACGTTAGTGGTATTGTGAGAATGATCTTGGCTGGTAGTCCCGACGTATCCGTTGTGATAGCTGTTATTCATTTGAACCTGATTGTTCGGATTAGCTTGATTTCCCGCACAACCTGAAAGACTCATTAACAATGTACTAACTAGCGATAATGCCAACACACTTTTTCTCATTGTTATAACCCTCCTTTTTCTTATATGTTGGCTCTCTCTCTTTAAAAATATCAGTTATAATTTTGAATACCATATCGCATCCACAGTCCTGTTTACTTCTCCCTTTTTTTGTAGAAGTGGTAAAGTATTGAAGAAAATTCTGTCTCTCTGTTAATTCTTACTCTTCTACTGACCATAAAAAATATCATATAACATACATGTTACAGCTATAATCGCTTAACTACTTCTTTTGGGAACCATGTTACATCGCTTATGAAAAACTCCTTTTTTGTTGATACTAAACAATTGAGTAAATACTTTAAGAATTATAAGGGGGTCCCCCATGACGACAAATGAAAATAAAGACCTAAGAATACGTAGTATCGACATTAGTGAAGGTAAAAATCGCTCTCCTAATCGTGCTATGTTAAGAGCTGTTGGATTCAGTGACGACGATTTCAAAAAACCGATGATAGGTGTAGCAAGTACATGGAGCGAAGTAACCCCATGTAACATACATATTGATCAGCTCGCTTTAAAAGCTAAGGATGGCGCAAAAGATGGTGGCGGTGCTCCTTTAATTTTTAACACGATTACGGTTTCTGATGGAATCTCTATGGGTCATGAAGGCATGCGTTATTCTTTGCCTAGTCGTGAAGTGATTGCCGATTCGATTGAAACAGTGATGGGAGCCGAGAGACTTGATGGATTAGTAGCAATTGGCGGTTGTGATAAGAACATGCCAGGCTGTATGATCGCCATTGGTCGCTTAAATGTTCCTGCTGTCTTTGTTTACGGTGGTACAATCGCACCAGGTAAATCAAAACATGGAAAAGATATTGATATCGTCTCCGTCTTCGAAGCAGTTGGTCAATATAGCGCTGGTAAAATGGATGAAGAAGACTTAAAAGATATTGAATGTCACGCTTGCCCAGGCGCCGGATCTTGTGGCGGAATGTATACAGCTAATACGATGGCTTCTGCGATCGAAGCGATGGGAATGAGTTTACCAGGGAGTGCGTCAAATCCAGCTGAAACATCTGAGAAACTGACAGATTGTTATGAGTCTGGAGAAGCAGTTGTTGAACTGCTCCGACAAGGAATTTATCCTAAAGACATTATGACAAAAAAAGCTTTCGAAAATGCCATCACTGTCGTTATGGCTCTTGGCGGGTCGACTAATGCATTTTTACATCTCCTTGCTATTGCCCATTCTGTTGATGTTGATCTTACTTTAGATGATTTTGATCGAATTCGTAAAAAAGTTCCTCACCTAGCTGATTTAAAACCGAGCGGAAAGTATGTCATGCATGATCTCCACTCAGTAGGCGGTGTCTCAGCTGTTATGAAAGTTTTATTAGAAAAAGGGCTACTGCATGGCGACTGTATAACCGTCACTGGTAAAACACTTGCTGAAAATTTAGCAAAACAAGATTCCTTATCAGAAGGCCAAACCGTGATTCGTCCATTTGATCAGCCAATTCGCGATTCAGGTCCTCTTTATGTGCTCAAAGGTAATCTAGCACCCGAGGGTGGGATTGCGAAGATGTCAGGATTGAAAATTCGCAAAATCACTGGACCTGCCAAAGTATTTGATTCCGAACCGGAAGCGACAAAAGCCGTTTTAGACGATGAAATTCAAGCAGGCGATATTGTCGTGATCAGGTACGCTGGACCAAAAGGTGGACCAGGAATGTCGGAAATGCTTTCAATTACAGGAATCATCGTTGGGAAAGGACTAGGTGAAGAGGTTGGCCTTATTACAGATGGAAGGTTTTCAGGTGGTACCCACGGTTTAGTTGTCGGTCATGTCTCACCAGAGGCACAAGTCGGTGGGCCAATTGCCTCATACAAACAGGCGATATCATTACGATTGATAGCGAAACACAAGAGTTATCTGTTCATCTATCCGATGAAGAGTTAGCTAAAAGAAAAGCAGAATGGACCGCCCCACCATTTCGCTATCCTAGAGGCGTGCTTAATAAATATGCAAAACTTGTCTCATCTGCTTCAAAGGGCGCAGTAACGGATTTATAATAACTTGCCTTGTAATCGTTTAAAAATATAACGAAAAAAGCACTTGGACTGTGTATTAGTCCAAGTGCTTAGTAAGGAACATCTAAACAACTGATTTTACTTTATTCTTCCCGCTTTCTTTCGCAGCATAAAGAGCTAAGTCTGCTTCATGTACGACCTCTAAAACATTAGCTTTTCCAGTTGAATCGGCAACACCAAAACTACAAGTAACCGTAATGAATGCGTCATCGACCTTTACTGGAGATTGTTCAATCATAAAACGCAATTGTTCTGCTTGAAACAACGCATCTTTTTCCGAGACGTACGGCAACAGAACAATATATTCCTCTCCACCAAAGCGGGCACATTTTACGTCCCCCGCCATAGTGTTATTGAGTAAAGTTGCAACATGAACGATGACTTTATCCCCTACCAGGTGCCCAAATGTATCATTTATTTTTTTAAAGGAATCAATATCAAACAAGATTACTGAAAATGGCTTGCCTTCCATTTGATTAATTAATTTCATAAAATACCTACGATTAAACAGCTTCGTTAACTCATCGGTATTCGCAAGTATTTGTTGCTCATCTGCACTTTGTTGCAGTTGCCCAACAAGGCTAAACAAGCTTGACTTCATCGTATTAAATGATTGCGTTAATTCGCCAATTTCATCATGACTCTTTGACTTTAGTTCTTGTATGCTAAAATCTCCTGCCGCAATTTGCTTTGAGTACGCATTCAATTGTTTAATCGGTTTTACTATTTTGTTAGTAGAAATATACATAGATACACTCGACAAAATTAAAATAACGATCCCGCTCAAAACAAACATGTACATGATTTCTTGATTATTTTGTTTCGAGAGAATATCGTATTGCTTTTTTATCGAAGCACTTAATAAAGATACGTCATTTAACACGCCATTCGTTATAGAAGATAACTGAATCGCAACAGTTGAATTCCTTTCCTCAATGACGACTTCCATCTTTTCTTGAATTCGGCTTATTTTTGTTTGAAACAGATCAAATCGTTCTTTATCTTTATCATCTGTTATTTCTATTGTATTAAGCAGGTCTACTTCTTCTAGTAAGAGGTGATATTTAGTTAACACATGAAGACGATTACTTTCAGTCGCATTCTTCCCGTAATTTTCTAATGATTGTTGATAGCTCACTAATGAACTGTTTAATTTTTCAACTTGCAGAAGCGTGTTTGAGAAACTACTAGCGGTCGTTTGCATGTTAAATAGTTGAAAGATAATCACAGACATAACGAGCAGACTTAGCAGAATAGTCACGGCAGTGTGTAAAAGAAACTTAGATTGAAGATTCATAAAACAACTTGCCTCCTATTCTTCCAGTTCAATTGCTGCTTGTGATTGAATCATTAAACGTTTTTTAATTTTTTCTAACTGTTTTTCTTCTTGTTCAGTTAGTGAAAGTAAGCGAACTTGCGATAGTTCTACCCCGTCTTCTAATAATCCAAGTTCCATATGCTGACTGGCTAATGTTCCTGTTTCAACTAGTTCTTCAACGGCTGTATAAATGGCAACATCAACGTTTTTTAGCATCGAGGTAATGACCGCTTTTTCAGCAAGATAAAATTGATCGCTATCAACACCAATTGCGTATATCTCTGATTGAACCGCTTGCTCAAGAGCCCCTAATCCCGTGTAACCAGCAGCAGGAAATACGATATCCACATTTTCATTTTTTACTAAATTCGAAACGATTTCACTGCCAATATCAGGAGCACTGAAACTATTTGCATAAGTTACTGTAACCCTTGCGTCAGGATTAATTGATTTCACTCCATCGACAAAACCATTTTTGAATCTTTCTATTACTGGTGCTTGCATACCGCCTATAAACCCTATTGAGTTGGTTTCTGTTTTAAAGCCGGCTACAACGCCTGCTAAAAAACTTCCTTCATATTCATTAAATGTTACTGAAGTTACATTGGGAAGATGGATTTCCTCATCAATGTACATAAATAATTGTTCTGGATTTTCAGTGGCAATAGCCATAAAGTCCTCTTGCATCGTATAACCTAATCCAATAATTAAGTCGAAATCTTCTTCAATCAATTGTTGTAACCCATCTTTAAAGGAAGAAGCCAATGTAAGGTCACGATAATCAAACTCTATTCCTAGCTCGTCCCTTGCTTTCATTAAACCTATAAAAGCAGTATCGTTAAACGAATGATCTCCTAATCCATCATCTGCTAACAAGACACCTATTTTTACTTTATCTGCTTCTTCATCTATCGTAACAAAATGTGTGCATCCTAATAGAACGGAGCAAATGATTAATAGAAACATTCCAAGCGTATAAAATGACTTCATTAACAAAGCTCCTTTTTGATCTTTTCCTTTCTATTGTAAAGCTTAATTTGAAAAAGAACTATTAAAATTTAAACTATTTTTATCGTTTATCACTGGAACATTTTCCTTATCTTTATGAAATTAGTAAACTCTTTCTCAATTGACTTCTATATATGAAACTTACTCTGTACTATTATTTCCTGTACCCTTTTAAAATTTTATTTCTTTATAATAAGGATCGAACTAATAAATTAAGCAAGAATTTTAGGTGAAGAGGGGGTGTTCATACGAGGAAAAAGTGGAAATATTATTAATTGGGAAAATATAATTCTAACAGCCATCACTAAAAAGAATCATTTCTTTTATCAAAAAACATAAAAGGACCTCTATTGATCACGAAGTCCTATCGGTTCAACCAGATTGAGTTATGAAATGATTGACTTTAAAATGCAGCAACATTATAAAAGAAAACACCTGTTAAAAATAAAGCACAAACAACGATACCTATCATACAAGTTACCACTTCACTCTTTGTTTGTTTGTTCACTGCTACTACCTCCAATAATATGTTTTAGTAGTAGCAGTGTGACCAAAAATAAAAACTCCTATACTAGCTTTTCAAAGAAATTAATCTAGTTTACTTGAGTTCATATGTTTTAAACGTTCGTAATTAAATGCTTTTTGAGTTCGTCTCGAATATCATCTGGAATCCTCTCCGTTTTTTGCGTTTCGAAATTAAAGTTAACATAGGTTGCCTTTCCCCGTGCGCGGACAATCCCATTTTGATGAATTTCTTCGTAAATACCAAAACTAGAGTTTCCAATTTTTGAAATCCAAGTTTTGATCGTCACTGGAATGCCATAATAGATTTGTGCTTCATAATCCACTTCCATTTTGATAATGACACATCTCCAACGAGCAAAGGATAGATCTGGGGTAAAAAGTTTAAAGATTTCATCCCTTCCTGATTCAAACCAAATTGGAATTGTCGTATTATTTATATGCCCAGCTCCATCTGTTTCGGATACTCTTGGATCTATTATCTTACTAAACATACATATCACGTCTCCTTTGATTTCTAAATGAGTCTAACCATCTATTCAAACACGAATTCTAAAAAGCTCAAAAGCATTTTCGATATCAGGGTCTAATTAGCCGCCTATGCTCATTTAATCCAATAAAATGTTAGTTTATATTCTAGGTTTATCCAATATTTCCTCTTACTCTCCAAATCTATCACTAAACCACTTTCGACAAAAAATACATTAAATGGTCATTCTCTTTATTGTCATTTATCTAATTTTAGATTAATCTAGATATATAATACTAGACAGGAGGCTTAGTGTCGTGCCTTTGCTACAACCATTTTCTACTTTTATTGTTCATCATTCAGACGACTACGATGAGCTAGTTTCACAACTTGATAGGCAAGTTGCGATCCTATTTCCTGCTGAGAAACAGTTTTCTACAAAAATTGCTTTATTTGAAGCTTTTCATAACTCAATGGAACACGGAAACTATCCGATTACGATAGAATTCGCAACGAAATCAGCTGAAGTTATGATTACAATCAAGGACAGTGGGAACGGATTTCCTATTAAAAATAAACTGAGACTAATTGAAGAAAAAGGTATCGACAAACTTCTGGAAGATAGAGTATTAGAAGTACGTGGAAGAGGCATTTACATGATGTTAAAAACAGCGACAAACGTTCTTTTTGCTGAGCAAGGCAATCAAGTTTCATTAACTTTTAAAACAGTTTAAATTTCATTGAATTAATCTTTATATTGAGACTTATGGATGCGATGACAACTACCTATATGTGGGCACCTATGGTAGTTGGAGCAGGAGGTGCAACCGGCCTAAGTTATGCAGGGGGGCTATTGGGATGTTTAATCATCAATCAAACACGTCTTTTCACCTAATTAGCGACAACGATCTTCTCGAGCTTCACGTTAAGGTTCAGACAATTACTGAAATCGGAACTGATTTCAAACAGTTGGTGGAAGAAGAATTAAAGAGACGAGGTTTGTTAACAGCGCTAGCTAGCGAAGAGAATAATAAGTAATTATTACTGATGAGTGATTTGCTCGTCAGTTTTTTGTTTTTGTATTTGAATTTTTTAGTAGTTTATTCACTTTGTGTCAGTTATTAGGAACAATTCTTCCGTATTTTAAAGTTTGATTATTCTAATATTTATTATTGCAGTAAAAGTTATTCATAATCTATACTATTTTAAATAGATCCGTTCTGTTCATCAGATAGGATTTATTTAACATTAAAAGTGAGGTGGTCGCTGTTGGTGCAGTTCGAAAAGAAATATGAGGAGTGGCTTCAAAAAAACCTCCTCGAAGAGAAAAATCATAGAAGACGTGAAATTCTTGAAAAGGGGTTGGGTCATGGCACCGTTGAATTTTTACGATCAATTTGGTTTCCAACTATCGGGAATTTAGATCATTTGTATCCCGAGTGGGAGGTACGTGATCTTAACAATCGTTATCGTTATTTAGATCTTGCTTACATACCTAATGGCCATGTTGGAAAAGGCTGTATTGAAATTCAAGGATACGGCCCTCATGCTAGAGATCTTGATGTAAGACGCTTCAAAGACCTTTGTTGGAGGCATTCTCTATTAGCACTTGATGGATGGACATTATTACCAATCGCTTATTTATCCATTATCGAAGAACCTAAGCAGTGCCAACAACTTATTCTTGCTTTCATCGGAAAATTCATGTCTTCCACCAATTCCCCTTCTCATTTATCCTGGCTTGAAGCCGAAGTAGTCCGTTTTGCAAGCCGCATTCTTCGCCCAATTACTCCAACTGAAGTATCCATTCATTTAAAAATTAGTGCTCGCCACACAAGACGTATTCTCCACAAACTTGTTGAATCACAAATTCTTGCCGTCGCAAGCGGAACAGAGCGTTGAAGATCTTATACTTTAGTAGATTCGGATGCTGTTCTACGTCCAAAATGAGAAATCAGATAAGATATACTTGCCTTCCAGCTTTAGAGACACTGCATTCACAGCAATAGGGAACCCAGGGTCCTTAGGACAGTTATTAATTTCTTGGAGGACTGAGAAGACCTTATTGCCTTCAAATTCACCTGTTTGGATTGCTTCGCGGACTCAGATGCTCTTATTCACTTAAAACAGACTGCTTCGGCAATGGTTTTGAGCTAATAAGGAATCTCCTGACCTCTCACCTCTCAGATCACACTGTTTTTAGGTTAATAAGGAACTCTCTGTCCGCATTACCATGCTCTATCATATTTTGACACTATTTTGCGGACTGAGATGACCTTATTGCCTTCAAATTCACCTGTTTGGATTGCTTCGCGGACTCAGATGCTCTTATTCACTTACAACAGACTGCTTCTGCAATGGTTTTGAGCTAATAAGGAATCTCCTGACCTCTCACCTCTCAGATCACACTGTTTTTATGACAATAAGGAATCCTCTGTCCGCATACCATGCTCTATCATATTTTGACACTATTTTGCGGACTGAGACGACCTTATTGGCTACAAATTCACCTGTTTGGGTCGCTTCGCGGACTCAGATGCTCTTATTCACTTACAACAGACTGCTTCTGCAATGGTTTTGAGCTAATAAGGAATCTCCTGACCTCTCACCTCTCAGATCACACTGTTTTTATGGCAATAAGGAATCCTCTGTCCGCATATCACAATGACAGAGTTCTTTTAAGAAAATTACAAAAACCCTCTTGTAAACAAGAGGGTTTTAAAAGATGGAGCATAGCGGGATCGAACCGCTGACCTCCACGCTGCCAGCGTGGCGCTCTCCCAGCTGAGCTAATGCCCCAGGTCAAATGGGTAATTCTATTATATGATGTTCTCACTCAATATACAAGCTAGAATATCCATTCTAAGATCAACCATAATAAACCAGCTAAAACTGCAACGATCATGGAGCTTAAGACCATCTCAAATGTAAGCTTACGGTGTTTAACGATATCAAATACGAGCCAGCCGCAAAAGATGGCAAATGCAAAAATAATTGTCGACATGTTTATTTCTCCTGTTTTTAGAATCTAAGCTTAATCATAACAAGCTATGATTGTTCAAGCAAGAGATTGGCCATACTGATTTATATGTGTCTGCAATATAAGTGAGGTGTGTTCATGTCACAATGGATTCTTTTGCGTACTGTTTTTGCTCATATTCCGTTAATCGTTAAGCTGGCAGCGGCTGTAATCGTTTCTGGAATAACGACGGGGGCTCTCGTTCATATATTAGAACCAAATAAGTTCCCTACATGGTTTGATGGGATTTGGTGGGCTTTTATTACAGTCTCAACGGTTGGTTATGGAGATTTCGTGCCTGAATCAACCTTTACAAGATTACTTGCAATCCTTCTCATATTTGTTGGTGTTGGGTTTATGACTTTACTCGTTACTTCGTTTGCCGGGGCCGCTGTTGAAATTAATCAATCGACACGAGAAGGAGGCGTCGCCTTTATCGGTGAAGGGCACGTCATAATTATTGGATGGAATGAAAGAAGTCGTCATGCGATTGCGACGATACATGAAGAAAAACCGCAGTTAAAAATTGTGCTCATTGATGATACATTGGTGGAGCTTCCTAAAATGTATAAAGGGATTCATTTTGTAAAAGGAAATAGCAGTGAAGATAGTATTTTGAAACAGGCAAATATCGGGCTTGCTTCCTCTGTCCTTATAACGGCAAATCAACAAGGAAATGAATTTAATGCCGATGCTCGTTCTGTTTTAACTACACTTGCCATTAAAGCGCAAAATCCAGATTTGTATACGATTGTAGAATTAATTACAAGAGATCAACTAGAAAATGCCTACCGAGCAGGAGCAGATACTTGTGTGATATCAACTTCTTTAACCGGAAATATGTTAACATCACATCTTCTTCACCCAGATACGAGTGAAGCGATTAGTCAACTGCTTGAATTTGAGAGAATGAGTTTACTTAAATTAAAACCTGTTCATCAAGCAATTATTGGCAACGCGTTTGTTGATATTATTACTGATAGTTATCTTAAAGGCTTTTTCCCTATTGGAATTAAAAGGGGCGAGCAAATTCTCATTCATCCGCACGCCACCCTGAAAATTGAACCTAATGATGCCTTGATTGTGATCGTTAGTCAAGCAAAGTAAGTTCGAGTTCTTGAATAAGGCTCTCTGCTGTAGGCATATATTTCGGATCAACGGAACCATCCTTATCAACTGGTTCTGAGAACTGGTTAACAGAACTATTCCACGTCATACTAACAAGACCGTTAAATACGTCTGGATTATCATCAAGACCTTCTTGATAAACATGATTTAAAAGAAAAGGTGTACCAATTTGTACAGTTACTCCCCTTTGTTCAAGCTCTCCGTCGATAGCTTTGAACGGTACTCGAAGAAATGTGTAACCATTTTCTTCGTCAATTTTATAATCAAAGAAACCGTGATCGTAATCCCAGCCTCCTCCAATGCTATAGCCAAGAGGTTTTAGTTTATCTTCTAGCTCTTTTAATTTAAATTGTTTTCCATCTACTTTAGATCGAAGAGTTATCATCTACCTCACCCTTTCACAAACTGTCTAATCATTACTAGTAGTTTGTCACGGGGTGGTGATATTATGCTCTAAAAAAGACTGCCTGAGAACAATCTTCTCAGGCAGCTTTTATAAGTGGCTGTGCGAAATGGATCGAACACGCCATCCCTCTAACCGTTAATAACAACAAATGAAACCTTTTAAATTAAAGGCGAGCTTCAAGCTCTTCTTTTTCTTTTTCGAATCCTGGTTTACCTAAAAGAGCAAACATGTTTTTCTTGTAGCTTCAACACCCTCTTGATCAAATGGGTTTACTCCAAGTAAATATCCGCTAATTCCAACTGCTTTTTCAAAGAAATAAACGAGGTAGCCGAAATAGTATTCGTTTAGCTCCGGTACATTGACAATTAGGTTTGGAACACCACCGTCTGTGTGAGCTAACATCGTTCCTTGGAACGCTTTTTTGTTGACAAAGTCCATCGTTTCACCAGCTAAATAGTTTAAACCATCTAAATCACTAGCTGCTTCTTCAATTGTTACATGTTCACGAACTTTTTCTACGTTAATAATCGTTTCAATTAAGTCACGACGACCATCTTGGACATATTGTCCCATTGAATGAAGATCTGTAGAAAAATCAACAGAAGCAGGGAAAATTCCTTTTCCATCTTTTCCTTCACTCTCACCAAATAGTTGCTTCCACCATTCAGAAACAAAGTGAAGAGAAGGCTCATAGTTGACCATTAACTCAATTGTTTTTCCTTTATTGTAAAGTGCATTACGAACCGCTGCATATTGGTAAGACTCATTTTCAGCTAAGTTCGGGTTGGAGAAGTCAACACTTGCTGCTTCTGCCCCTTTCATCATCGCTTCGATATCAAGACCACTTACTGCAATCGGTAAAAGCCCTACCGCTGTTAAAACGGAGAAGCGTCCACCAACATCATCAGGAACTACGAATGTTTCATAACCTTCTTCTGTTGCTAATGTTTTTAAAGCTCCTTTTGCACGGTCTGTTGTTGCATAGATGCGTGTACGAGCTTCTTCTTTTCCATATTTCTTTTCAAGATAATCACGGAAAATACGGAATGCAATTGCTGGTTCTGTTGTTGTACCAGATTTAGAAATAACATTAACTGAAACATCTTTTCCTTCGATTAATTGTAATAAATCTTTAATGTAAGTTGAGCTGATGTTTTGACCAACGAAGAAAACCTGTGGAGTTTTACGTTCTTCTTTCGTTAAGTTGTTGTAGAATGTATGATTTAAAGCTTCAATAGCTGCACGTGCTCCTAAATAAGAACCACCAATACCAATTACAAGAAGTACATCAGAGTCATTTTGAATTTTCTTAGCGGCTGCTTGGATGCGGGCAAATTCTTCACGATCATAGTTTTTAGGAAGATCAATCCAACCTAAAAAGTCGCTACCAGCACCTGTACCATTATGTAATGCTTCATGTGCAGTCGTTACTGCTCCTTGCATGTAATCAATCTCATGTTGATTAAAAAACGTTAAAGCCTTTGAATAATCAAAGCGAATTTTTTCCATTTTATTTGCCTCCATATGTAATATGAGATTCTCCCTCTTTCACTTTATCTAATGAAGCTTGAAGAATCAAGCTTCATTAGAACAAACCGTTAAAGAGCTGCCGTCAAAATTTTGCTTACATCTTCTTTCGTTAATGCTTTAAAGTTACCGAATGCTCCACGGTTAGAAGCGAGCTCAGCCATGCGGTCGACTTGGCTAGAATCAATATCATAATCAGCTAAACGATTCGGCGCTCCTAGAGTTGTCCAGAATGCAGATAACTTTTCGATTCCTTCTAGAGCAATTTCTTCATCAGACTTACCTGTTGAGTCGACTCCGAGAACTCGAGTAGCTAATTGGACATGTCGACTAATTCTTTCGTCTAATGTATGTCGCATCCAGTGTGGAAATAAAATTGCTAATCCACCAGCATGTGGAATATCGTAAACCGCTGAAACTGCATGTTCAATATTATGTGTAGCCCAATCTCCTCGTAGCCCCATCTGTGTAATTCCGTTTAGCGCCATCGTTCCACAATAAAGTATCGTTTCACGAAGGTCCTCATTTTCAAGGTCTTCTAACAGTTTCGGAGCTGTTTCCATAACTGTAAGGAGAATAGACTCCATTATGCGATCTTGTAATGGCGTGTTTTCGGCTTTATGAAAGTAGGCTTCAATTACGTGACTCATCATGTCAACCATCCCGTAAACCGTTTGATCTTCTGGTACTGAGATCGTGTTCTTAGGATCTAGAATCGAGAATTTAGGGAAAGAATACGGACTACCCCAACCTAACTTTTCATTGATTTCCCAATTTGTAATAACAGAACCAGCGTTCATTTCAGAACCTGTTGCGGCAAGAGTCAAAATAGTTCCAAGCGGAAGAGCATCATTAGGTTGAGCTTTTCTCGTAATAACATCCCAAATATCACCTTCAAATTTAGCTCCTACTACAATTGCTTTAGCAGCGTCAATGACACTTCCTCCACCAACAGCTAAAACTAGGTCAATATTATGCTCACGGCACAGTCCGATTCCTTTTTGTACAGTAGTTAACCTTGGGTTAGGTTCAACACCTGCTAATTCAGTAACATTTACATCAGCTTGCTTTAATTGACTGATGACAAATTCATAAAGGCCGTTTCGCTTAATACTTCCTCCACCATATACTAAAAGTACGTTTTTTCCGTACTTAACAACTTCCTTCGCAAGCGTTTCATTTTGCCCTTTTCCAAAGATTAATTTGGTCGGATTTTGAAAAACAAATGGATCCATTATAATTCCTCCTTTTTTTCCTTCACTTTATTATTACCAAACGGGTAAATATTGTAAACGATTGGCACTTCAGATCAATGCATAATTTTTTAGATAACGACTCATGCTAAATGGTGAAACACAACAAAAGGTTGTGTATAGGCGTTACTTTCGTGACTGCCTAAAAGACATTGCAGATAAATTCTTATTTGTATATGTTTAAAACCATAACTGGAGGTGAATATTGTGAGCGGTATTCAACGTACAGCATTAGTTTTAGCGATAATTGGTGCAATTAACTGGGGACTTATCGGTTTCTTCCGTTTCGACCTAGTTGCAGCTATTTTCGGTGGACAAGCAGCAGCTTTCTCACGTGTCATTTATGCCCTAGTTGGTTTAGCAGGTTTATATTGTATTTCTATTCTTTTCAAGCCAGATGAGGAGCTTGAACGCGCCCCTGAAACACAACGTTAATACGATGGCCAAAGGTCTAGCTCAAATTGAGTTAGGCCTTTCTTACTTATTCCCTACCCGCATTTAAAATCCTTTAACAAAATAAAGAGAAATAAAAAAACACCCAGAAGGGTGTTTTTTCAAGCAATTATTTCTTCGCGCGCTTGTTTAAGTCAGCTTGAATCTCATTTGATTGCTTTAACCACTCTTTTAATTTATCTTCTAGAGTGTTGAAACCTTGTTGTTGTTGCTTTTGTGGTTGTGGCTTACGTCCGCCACCGCCGCCAGCACCAGCAGGACGTGGCTTGTTAGCCGGACGAGCTGGACGCTCAGGAGCTTCTTGAGTTGCACGGATAGAAAGTGAGATTTTTCCAGAACCCTCTTCTACGTTCATAATTTTCACTTTCACTTCGTCTCCAACTTTAAGAACATCATTGATATCCTTAACGAATCCGTGTGCTACTTCTGAAATGTGAACTAATCCTTGTTTTTTTTCATCTAACGCTACAAATGCACCAAAAGGCTTGATGCCAGTAACTTTTCCTTCTACGATACTGCCTACTTCATAATTTGACATATACATACATCTCCTAGATAATTTTTAACCTTTTAATTTTAACATAACTAATCCGTTTACGCAAAAAGGACATTTTATCCATTATAGATTATACCCGGATTTGTCTAGCTCAAACTTTTAAAAAGGCTATTTTATAAGGCATTCCGATAAATCTTTTTTTCCCTAACGAATCCGTTGCATTGCGCTTCAGGCACTTGCTTTCCACAGGGAGTAAGCCAAGCCCCCACGACGTTCCGTCTGTGTGGTCTTGACCTTTCCTCTTTTCCCGCAGGAGTCAAGTGCCTTCCGCTCCATTACACTTTAGTTTTCACAATGATCGTAACAAAGGTGACGAAATTAAAATCAATAAAAGAACCCAAAAGTTTTTTTCTCTTTTGGATCCCTCATAAATTTTATTTAGTTAGAAGTTTCCCTCTTGCTAAAATTCGCTCTGCTAATTCAATTTTTAAGTCACGGCGATATTTATCGAGCTTGTATTCACTTCTTCGGTCAATTAATGTTACAACAGTTCCACTTTTGCCCATTCGTCCTGTTCGGCCGGCACGGTGTAAGTAACTATCTGAATTAGAAGGTGCGTCTAGTTGGATAATGTGTGTAACATCATCTAAATCAAGACCGCGAGCTGCTACATCTGATGCTACGAGAATATGAGTCTCACCTTTTTGAAACGATCGTAGTGCATGTTCTCTTTCATGCTTAGATTGATCCGAAGATAATGGCAGTGTTTTGATGCTTTATAAGAGAACTTCTCCGCGGTTTCACTTACTTTATCAAGCTGATTAACAAAGACAATCCCTTTTTCTATGTTCTCTGCATGGATTAAGCGACGGGCTACGTCTATTTTATCTCGTTCATCAGCTCTAATAAATAAATGCTCGACTTTTTCTGTATTCACTAAGCTTCCTTCTGCTTCTAATTGGACAACAAAAGGTGCTGCATCTGCTACTTGTTCTGAAAAGTCTTTCGGTATTGTAGCCGATACAAATAAAAATTGCGTGTCTCTCCCGGCTCTTTTAGCAATTTGCATCGTTGCTTCCCAGGAAGGACGCTCCGCCATCATACGATCCGCCTCATCAACAGCCACAACTTGAACTTCATGAAGCTTTAATTTTTTCTGTTCAAGTAATTCAAGCAATCTTCCTGGTGTTCCAATTGCTAATTGTGGCTTTTGCTTTTTTAGTTTTTCGATTTGACGATTAATATTTGCTCCACCAATATAGGATCCGATTACGATTGATTCTTTTTCGGTTAAACTTCTCGCTACATCGACAACTTGCATCGCTAATTCTTGAGTAGGAGCCAAAACAACGACTTGAAGATTTTTATTTTCTTTATTTACTTTAGCTAACGCTGGTAGTAAATAAGCAAGTGTTTTACCCGTTCCTGTTTGTGATCTTGCAATTAAATTCTGTCCTGCTAATGCTTCTGGTATCATTTTAATTTGAATATCCGTTGGTTGCTCAATTTTTTGTTCTTTTAATGCCTCCACCAAAAAACTTGGTAATTGGTCAAACGAAAATGTTTCGCTCATTCTATCCCTCTTTCTTTACGCCTCATTGCGACGCAACTGTTTCATCTGATCATCTGTTAATGTGTGTAATTGATTTAAAAAAGCTTCTTGAAAAGAGCCAATGCCTTGTTCGTTCGTTTGCTGAAAAGCTTGCTCACCAGCAATACCGAAAAAAGTCACTGCCGTCGTCGCCGCTTCTACTAGATTCTCTCTTTCTACAGCTATAAATGCACCGATCACAGCTCCAAGTAAACAACCTGTTCCTACAACCTTCGTTAACCAAGGATGGCCATTAGCTACTGTTTTGACAACAGATCCGTCTGTGATAACATCAACTTCACCTGTAACAACACAAACACAGTTAAATTGCTTGGCCGCTTGCTTAGCAAGTTCAATTTTATCTCCTTCCATTGAACCGTCCACGCCCTTTACCGTTGCTTGTACACCAAGTAAAGAAGCTATCTCACCTGCGTTTCCTCTTAACACGGAAACCTTCACTTCTTCTAAAATTCTCTTTGACATCGTCGTTCGGAACGAAGTCGCACCAGCACCGACAGGATCTAACACAACTGGAACGTTTGCTTCGTTTGCAGCTTGACCGGCAATAATCATATGATCAATTTGCTCAGTTGATAAAGTTCCAATATTAAGTAGAAGGGCTCCAGCTATTTGAGCTAAGTCTGCAACCTCTTCTTTCGCATAAGCCATAACAGGAGATGCACCCAAAGCAAGTAGTCCGTTGGCCGTAAAATTGGTTACAACCACATTAGTCATGCAATGGATAAGAGGATTTTCTTTACGAACTTGTTCGATCATCATTGCTCACCATCCAATAAAAGAATACTTGTGAAAATCTTACCGTTTTTCTTGTCTGAAAACAAATCTAAATATTTTCTGACGATTATGTATATTTTAAAAAAGAATGACCATACTGGCTATTACAATCGTATTCCCCCTACGAATAAAGGCAAGAGCTTAAGCTCTTGCCCCTTTTTTTGTTCTATTAATGTTTTTTGTTTTGGAATTTAGAACATTAAGTATATTTTTTAGTGAGGGTCATAATAAGTTTGAGGTGATTGTTATGGCTAAAGCAAAATTATTTGCTTGTATATTAATTAGTATAGCTTCTATTTACTCTGCACCCTTAGATAGTTTTGCAAATAATGAAACTAACGAGCAATTAGAGAATAAAGTGACAGAACTCACAAAACGAATTGAACGATTAGAACCAGAGAGTCCTAAGAACATTTATCATTCAGAATTTCATCCACCTTTTCCATCCGAGCTTTTTTCAATCGAAGAAGTAATTGAAACTGGGCACGATGTTTCATTCGAAGTTGGGATAGACAGACCAAGCTGGAAAAGACCTGTTTATAATAAAAACTGGCACAGTAGTTATTGGGGTGGACGCTGGAGTCATATTCCCAGTAACATACATAAAGCAATGCACAGAATGTTCATCGGTTTCCAAAGTGCAGGTCTATGGTTTGATTTAGGACAATCATTAGGTATTGTTGAAGAACTTGAAAACCCAACAAACGAGAAGGCTTTCTTTGAGGAGAACGTAAATGAAAAGATGGTCATTGTCATTATGCAAGCCGAGGTTATAAAATTAGTTAGAAAAGGCAACCAAGTAGTCTTAATTTCCGAACCTAAAAGAGACGGATTACAAGTTATCACATTGAACCATGATAAGGTTGCACCCATACAGCCTGACAAATATACACTTTTCCAATTAGTTACTCCTGATGGCTATGAATACGATTATACGATTAATTAAGGGGGGGAGATACTTTTATAAGATAGGCTATTGCGGGTGTGATTAAATTTCCAGCATCATAGTGGAGTGGAGCAGAAGGCACTGACTCCTACGGGGATAAGAAGAAAGCAAGAAGGCCACTGTAAAAGGTGAAAAACACACCTATTTCAGTGGCCTTGAAAGCAAGTGCCTGCAACGCAATGCAACGGCCCCGCTAAGGAATAAAACTATTTATACATTTACATTTTCTTTTCAATTTAAGCTTTTTCTTGATAGTAACAGTTAGCTAAAACATTAAAGTGACTTTAAAAAGCGATCTATCCGTTCAACTGATTGTTCTAGGTTATCCATTGAAGTCGCGTATGAACAGCGAATATGCCCTGCTCCGCCTTCTCCAAATACATGGCCTGGCACAACAGCCACTCTCTCTGCCATTAAAAGCTTCTCAGCAAACTGCTCTGACGACAAACCTGTTTCTTCTACAGATGGGAAAGCATAAAAAGCCCCTCCTGGAGTGTGACACGGTAAACCAATTTCACTAAACGACTTCACAATGAAATTTCGCCTTTGCTTATAGGACTGCTTCATTCTTTCAATATCGTCCATGCCACTCTTAAGCGCTTCTAGTGCCCCGTATTGAGCCATAGTTGGTGCGCACATTAAACTGTATTGATGTAGCTTTAGCATCGCTGCAAGCAAGTCTGGTGGCGCTAAGACGAATCCTAACCTCCAACCTGTCATTGCAAATGATTTCGAGAATCCAGAAATTAAGATTGTTCGCTCTTTCATTTTTGGAAGAGAAGCAAAACTAACATGATTTTCGTCATAGCTTAGCTCCGCGTATATCTCATCTGAGAACACAAGCAAGTCATATTGTTCGCAAAGATCAGCAATTTCTTGCATCTCCTGACCGTTCATTGTTGCTCCTGTTGGATTATTAGGAAAACAAAGCATGATTGCTTTTGTTCTTGGTGTGATCGCCGCCTTTATTTGGCTTGCTGACACTTTGAACTGATCTTCTTTCGTTGTTCCAACAGGGACTGCAACGCCACCTGCCATTTGGACAAGAGGGACATAAGATACAAAGGTTGGCTCTACGATAATTACTTCGTCACCTTCATCTAGAATTGCCCGCATACCGATGTCGATTCCTTCACTTGCACCAACAGTCACAAGTATTTCGGTTTCTGGGTCATATTGAACAGAGAATCTCTTGTTCATATAAGAAGAGATCTCTTTTCTTAATTCAAAAACTCCAGCATTTGCTGTATAAGCAGTAAAGCCGCGCTCTAGCGAGGAAATACTTGCTTCTCTAACATTCCAAGGAGTGACAAAGTCCGGTTCTCCAACTCCTAAAGAAATAATATTATCCATTTTAGATGCCAAATCAAAGAATCGTCTTATCCCTGATGGCTGAATTGATTGAACCCGCTTTGATAGACGTGAATTTAATTTAGTATGTGCCATTACGGAGTCACCACAATGCGATGATCTTCTTCTCCTTGATCGAACACAACCCCGTCATGTTTATATTTCTTTAATTGGAAATGAGTTGTTGTTGAAATGACCGTATCAATCGTTGAAAGTTTTTCTGAAACAAACCGCGCAATTTCAGTCATCGTTTTCCCCTCTATGACAACTTGTAAATCATACGCCCCAGACATTAAATACAAAGCTTTTACTTCAGGGAAGCGATAAATGCGCTCAGCGACTTCGTCAAATCCAACACCGCGTTGCGGCGTAACTTTCACATCTATCATAGCCGTTACCCCTTCTTGTTTTTCAACCTTGGTCCAATCAATGACGGCCGAGTAACTCAATATGACTTTGTCCTCTTCAAACTTTTTTAAAATGTTTTGAACCTCTTCTTCAGTAGCATCTACCATTTTAGCTAATGTTGGTAATGGGATACGCCCATTACTCTCTATAATTTGTAGGACTTCAATTGCTTTTGTTTCCATCTCTCTATAACTCCTTCCACTTTCTAAAGCGTATGGTATCTAATATTTTTGTTTATCATAACATACCGAACAATTAGAACGAATCATCTTTTTTTCTCATTATTCTAACATTTTTTCTTACTAAAAAGGAGTTTGATCCATGACATCACGTTATGCATTACTTATAATTGATATGATTAATGATCTTGAGTTTAATAGTGGATATCAATTGCTACCGCACGCACTAGAAGCTGCGAAGAATATAACGAAGCTTAAGGAGCGAGTTAAGGCTCAGAATATCCCTGTTATCTATGTCAATGATAACTACGGTAGATGGCAATCAGATTTTCGCCATCTCGTTTCACACTGTCTTCAAGAAGATGTCAGAGGGAAGCCGTTGGCGGAAATCATGAAGCAGCATCTGATGATTATTTCATCCTAAAACCTAAATATTCCGGTTTTTTTGCCACACCTCTAGACTTATTGTTAGATCATTTAAACGTCAATACCATTATTTTAACTGGGATTGCGGGCGACATGTGTGTGCAATTTACAGCCAATGATGCTTACATGAGAAATTATCAACTACTCATTCCATCTGATTGCGTTGCGTCTAACTCCACTGAAAAAAACGAGCGAGCTCTGCATACGATGAAGGAGGTATTAAAAGCAAATACCTCTGCTTCATCACAAATTGAATTACATTAAACTTTACCTTCTCTTATAACTTTAATGTTGTTAGTCTGTGCAAATTCAAGTAATTGTTGTGGAAAATCTTTAGGGGAATAACGTTGCAGCTTGATTCTCATTTTCTTTTCAACATACAATAATATAATTGTTTTTTCCCCTACTTCGATTACTTCTAGTTTTTCAATTTGTTCAGCTCGAATCGTTTTGTTGAATGTGATAAAACCAAAAAATTTAATAGCACGAGCTAATTCATTCTCTTTTATTTCAATATGATAACTAGTAGTCATGGCCGCAAAAAAAACAAATGAAAGACCATATGCAACAAATGTAAGCCAAGTCGCCTCTAGTGCATATGCGTAAGTAATCGTTAGTATAAATAAAAGAGCCCAAAGGAATTTAGGTTCATATGCTCTGTAAATCAAATTACACACCCCTTTTACTAGATTTTTTTATCTAAAAGTCCTAATCTACTATACCATTTTCCACTCGGAAATGAGACATATTAAGGTGAAGTTAACGTAAACAGACTGTATAAAAACTTCTATCCTGAGATTTTTTTAGTGAAAGGACGTTTTAACGAAGCAAAAGACGGGGAAGTATAATCGAGACCACTGAAAAAGTTCTTTTTAGCAGATTCAAGAAAGTAAAAAGGCCAGATTTAAAGGGGAAAATCACCCTTTTTAAGTGGCCTTAGTATAATCAGAGATTCTTTTTAAAGGAGAATAATATGTTTAATCATTCGTTTATGAAGCTCTTCATTACGAAACTAAAGACAGACCCTATCCCAGACTGGGCTGCGACGCTAGCTTATTATTTTATGCTTTCTATTTTTCCACTACTCATCTTTATTCTGGCTTTAATTCCCTATTTTCATTTTGACATTGATACGATCTACTCTTTTATTAATGATTATATACCTGAGGGACTTGCTGACATCTTATCAACGACTGTTCTCGAAGTAATTACAGAGCCACAAGGTGGGTTATTGTCTTTTGGTATTTTGGCCACCATATGGTCAGCTTCAAATGGCATGAACGGACTCATACGAGCGGTTAACCGTTCGTATAACATTGAGGAGACTCGTTCTTTTGTCCGCTTAAGATTGCTCTCGATCATTCTGACGATCGGGATGATTATAGTAATTGTCGTCACTCTATTGTTGCCTGTATTTGGTCATGTCATCATCGAAACGCTAGAAACCTATCTATTCCTACCACACGAAACAGCGAATGTCCTTAATACTTTGCGTTGGATTATCGGAATAGGCTTAATGACATTTGTTCTGATGATTCTATATAAACTTGCTCCAAATGTCCGACTAAGCTTTAAGCAAGTCATTATTGGTGCTATCTCAGCAACAGTCGGATGGCAAATCATTTCCATCGCCTTTTCTACGTACATAAGTAATTTCGGGAATTATACAGCAACTTACGGAAGTTTAGGTGGGGTTATCATTTTAATGCTTTGGTTTTTCTTAACTGGATTAATACTTGTTATCGGTGGAGAAATTAACGCTACTTTATATCAATTGAAGCATCAAAAGCCAAAATAAAGTGTTTTTTATTGATTTTTCACTAACCAATGTATAAAAGTTACCTTTCTGGAGATGATGGTAGCAGAATGCATCGTTAACACACGTTAACAAATTTAAATGAGGAGATGACAGGGATGAATAAAACGGAACTTGTACAAGCAGTAGCCGAACGTACACAACTAACGAAAAAAGATGCCGGAAACGCTGTCAATGCAGTATTTGATTTAATCGAAGAATCACTGTCCAAAGGGGAAACGGTTCAACTAATTGGATTTGGTAACTTTGAAGTCCGAGAACGTGCTGCTAGAAAAGGACGCAACCCACAAACTGGTGAGGAAATTGATATAGCTGCAACGAAAACTCCTGCTTTTAAAGCGGGTAAACAATTAAAAGAATCAGTAAAATAAGATTGAAAATTGATTTAATATGAAGAAAGACTGATTTCTTTTCCGGATTTCCGGTAAAAAATCAGTCTTTTTCTTAAGCATCTTGGTACGGATTCTCTTCTTCAGGCTTTTGATAAGTTACATATGTTTTCGCAAGTAGATCATGAATACTTCGCTTGTCTTTTCTAAAAGCAACCATGAAGGCACTGACAATGATACCAATACCTAAAGTTATTAAATAGACAAATCCAGCCACAATCACACGTAAAAACATTGTTCCGATTCCAACATTACTTCCATCCATCTTCAAGATGCGAATGCCGCATAATCTTTTTCCAACTGTATAACCATACCAAAAAACTGGCACTAACAATCCATAAAGTAAATTAATGATAGCATCCATTCCATCCTTCGCTGTTCCGTCAAGTCCGATTAGTGCGGCTAAAATAAAAATGGAACCTGAAATTATTAAACCATCAAGAATACTCGCTCCTAAACGAATCCAAAAACCTGCCGGGCGTTCAACCATTTTAAAACCTCCTTTTTCCTTCTTTAACAAGTATATTCGATTTTAACGGGATTATGAAGTAAAACACAAGACTCCATATGTTAACCAATTCCGAAAACCACTTGACAATATCTGATTCTCTCATTATTCTATTGTTAACTAATAATTAATAGAGGTGAACATATTGAAATCAAAATTACGCACGGCCGACCTTGTGCTTGTTGCCATGTTTGCTGCTTTAATGGCTATCGGTGCTAATTTAACATCTTTTCTTGTAATCGGTTCTGTACCTATCACACTACAAACTCTTTTCTCTATTCTTGCTGGTGCCTTACTAGGTCGTCGACTTGGAGCTTTAGCGATGATTGTTTATTTATTAGTAGGCTTAGTTGGATTTCCCGTTTTCGCTCAATTCTCCGGGGGCCTTCGAACGTTTGTTAGTCCAACATTCGGTTTTCTTCTTTCCTTTATTCTAGTCGCCTACGTTACTGGCCTTATTATTGAAAAAAGCAAAGAAAAGAAATTAACTACATTTTTAATTGCTTGTTTTGCTGGTCTTATCATTAACTATGTACTAGGAACTCATTATATGTATTTTGCTTTTCAATTTATCGCTAACCTAGATGCTGTTAGCTACCAAGTTGTTTGGTCTTGGATGGCCGCTCCACTTGTTAAAGATATTATCGTCACAATTTTCGCAGCGATTCTTTCGACAAGAATCTACAGTACTGTTAACAAAAGCAGAGGCGTCGTTCCCCAGAAAATTGCATAAAACATAAAAAATACACCTCATCAGGTGTATTTTTTATGTTTCTGAATCAACTTCTACATATTGAATGCGATACTCATCTTTATCCTTCACCATTTTAACCGTTAAACTCAGATGATCTACAGCAGGATAACCTAGTTCTCCAAACTGAGTTTGTCCATACATACTTTCTTCCGAATAGAACCTTACCGGAACACCATCTGCTCTAAGCTCTACCTCTTCGGCAAGCGCATTGACCTCAAGTTCTCTGCTAATCATTCTAAGGCCAGGGTTAAAAATCGTCTGACGTGTAATATCGTAATATGACGAGTTTCTCGAATAATCACGTAAATAGTCTTGAAACTCACCATTATAAACAAACCGCTGATCTTCTTGTATATAATGATCGGCTAGAAATTGATTCATTCCTTCTTCCGTCATATACGGGGCTAAGATTGACCTTATGGATTCTTCTGTATGGTACTTTTCATTGAAAAACATTTCTTCTTCATATGTATGATAAGCAAACAACTCATTCACTTCCATTAAAAATTCATCATAGAAAGATATCAGTTCTAATTCATTCACTTTATCGTTTTGACAACCAACTAAGAAAGATAAGCAAACTACAAAACTATATAGTCCTTTTTTCATTCCTAATACCACCCCTTTTACCTCTACTTATTAGACGAGTTACCTGCTAAAAAAGTTTCAATTTTTGGTAAATTCTACATTATTAATTTTCCCTTTAATCTTTCTTTTTAAACGAGAAAACAAGAATAATATTGTTTATTAGGGGTTTGGGTTAGGTGTCAAAGGGAGTAATTGTTATTAGCAGTTTGCATAGCTAGTTTAGTTAGGTCTTGGCTGATGAAGGAATTTATTGGACTTTAATTGGCATTCAGAGGGTCTTCATGATGCAATGAAGACCTTTTCATGATTAAATTGAAGATCAACTGGGCTTCATAACGTCGATGAAGACCTTTTCTCGCTTTATTTGAGGTCAAAATGGTCTTCATAG
>NZ_BAUV01000042.1 GCF_000513135.1 Halalkalibacter akibai JCM 9157 | reverse complement strand
ATTTTCATCATCTTAACCAGTACTTTTTTATCCTTTTAGCATTTTTTTATCACTAGCTCTTTTCAACCAAAAAAAAAAATTATCCCAAAAAGTCTATAGTATGACCTTTGGGATAACTCTTTAAATTAGTTTAATTGGTCCTCTGTATAATAGCCGCTACCTAGAATTACTTCTTCATAGTTATTAATATCAACTTGAATTGGCTCAAGTAAATAAGATGGAATGACTTTAACTCCGTTATCATACGTTTCTGTATCATTTACTTCCGCTTCTTCGCCTTCGATAACAGCAGAAACCATTTCAACTACCTTCTCAGCTAATAATCTTGTATCCTTGAATACTGTCATTGCTTGATCACCAGCAATAATTGCTTTTAATGATTGTAATTCAGCATCTTGACCAGTTATAACTGGTAACTCCGTATAGCCAATGTTTTTAAGTGCAGAGATAATTCCAATTGCTAAACCATCATTTGGAGATAATACTGCATCCACTTCTTCATCTGTATAGAAAGTACTTAAAAGATTATCCATTCTAGATTGTGAGTTAGCTGCATTCCAGTTTAGTGTAGCAACTTTATCCATTCCAGTTTGGCCACTTTTCACTACTAATTTACCTGAATCAATGTAAGGTTGTAAAATAGACATTGCTCCGTTATAGAAGAAATAAGCATTGTTATCATCCGGTGAACCACCAAATAATTCAATATTAAATGGACCAGCTTGGTTTTCTAAATCTAGCGCTTCCACTAAATAAGTTCCTTGTTGAACTCCTACTTTAAAGTTATCAAATGTTGCATAGTACGTTACATGTTCTGAACCTCTAATTAAACGGTCATAAGCAATTACTGGGATGTCAGAATCCGCTGCCATTTGAAGTACGTTTGTTAATGCCTCTCCGTCGATCGCTGCAATTACTAACACATCAACACCTTGAGTAATCATGTTCTCAATTTGAGAAACTTGTGTTTCAACTACATCCTCTGCATATTGAAGAACAACTTTGTAATCCATAGCTTCAAGTTCTTTTACCATATTGTCTCCGTCGTGAACCCATCTCTCTAATGATTTACTTGGCATTGATACCCCAACAAATCCTGATTCACCATTACCACCGCCTGTAGGCTCACTGCCTCCACAAGCTGTCATCACTAAAGCAATTAGTAAGATACTACTAACATTGTTAATTTTTTCATAACTTTTCCCCCTATATTTCTTTTATATTATGATTACGCTTACATCCCTATCTTAATTTATTCCTGATCACATTAATATCTAAATATATAGCATATAAGTATGTTATCCTTACCTATTTTCATTTTGTTAGTTATAGTTTTAACTGTTCAATTTAAACTTTTAGCATTATTTTAATTCAGTAGCATTATTTTGCGCGAATATTGAAAAAGCTTTCACCCTTTTTTGAGGATGAAAGCTTTCAAATTATTTAATGTTTGAACGATAATCACTCGGAGAGATTCCTGTGTGCTTTTTGAATACCCGACTAAAATAATTAGGATCTTTATACCCGACCTCATAACATACTTCTTTTACACTTATTCCTTTGCTCCGCATTAGATCTTTTGCTTTTTCTACTCTCAACTCGGTTAGATAATCAATAAATGAACTACCAACCCGCTCTTTAAAAATTTTACTGAAATATTGCGGACTTAATTGAACAACTTCTGCTACTTCTTCTAGTGTAAGAGCTTTTTCATAGTGTTCAATGATATAGTCTTTTGCTACTAACATCACATCTTGGTTTTTGGAATAGTACATCATATAAATGTGATTAGCAATTTGCACTAACTTATCTTGAAATTGCGAGATTGATTGACAATCTAAAGATGTTTGAAGAGAGATTCCGCTGTCGATTATTTGTCTATCTAACAATACAATAAATTCCGAGAGCTTTTCCTCAACCGTTTCATTCCTCTGTTCACAATAATAGGTAAGCTCCTCCATATACTTTCGATATCGAGTGGCTACTTTTTCTTTATCTCCCGAAGTAATGGTTTCTAAAAGTAGTTTTTCAGATTGATACGGATAAGCAATTGTTCCTTCTGTTGGTTTACTCTTCAGGTGCTGATTGTAATATTCACAAGTATTTGGTTGTTTTAATGAGGAAAGAGCAAATAAAGCTTCGTGATACGATTGCACAAATTTTTCTATTTCGTTGTAAACTCTTCCAATCCCAATTGATAGATTATAGTTCGGATAGAATGATTGAACCTTTTTAATGATTTCTTTCCCGCATGTGACAGCCAAGTCCCTCACACCAATTTTCTGATTGCTCTCTCTTTTTCCAACTTGAATTAATACTGGTAAACGATTCATCTTATCTTCTCCAATAAAATGATTCGGAAAAAAATGATTTAACTCAGCTTGAAGGAAATTCATAATATCGTGAATACTAATGATTTTTTCATTTTTAGCGGTTTGAAATTCAAACACCATAATAAAACTCTCTTTTTGAAAATTTTCTTCCCATTCTAATTCAAAAACACTCTCGCGAGAGGAACCATCCATTAGCATAGAGGTAATAACTCTCGATTGAACGATTGACAATGCACGACGATAATTGTCTTTTAAAATAATTTCTTCAGTCCTTTTCACTCTTTCTTCTTCAATTTGGTTGAAAATTTTTGCTAAGGGGTCGATTATTTCCTCTCTTGAACTTGGTTTTAAGATGTAATCTTTAACACCAATCTTCATAACTTGACGAGCATATTCAAAGGTGTCAAATGCAGTCACCATAATAATTTGTACAGACTCGTTCATTTTCTTTATTTCTCTAGCCGCTTCCACGCCATCAATTCCTGGCATTTTAATATCCATAAAAACAACATCTGGTCGGAATTGTTCTGCTTTTAATAGAGCCATTCTTCCATTTTCGGCTTCTTCAATAACGACTGAAGGGTATTGATCAGAAATAATTTTATGGAGTCCCTTTCTTTCAATGGTTTCATCATCTACGATCAACACTCTATACATTTACTTCACTCCCTACTTAACTTGTAATGGCAACCTCAATTCAATGATAGTTCCTTTTCCAACCTCTGATTGAAGGTTAATGAGATCATCAGATTGATAAAATAACTCCAACCTTCTAATAACATTCTTTACCCCAAGTCCTGTTGAGTGGCCATTCGACTTAGAGAAACGGTCGTTAGATTGATCTAGTAATGATTTACTTGTTTGTTCGTCCATACCAATACCGTTGTCTTTTATCTTTAATACGATAAATTCCCCTTCTTTATAGCCTTCAATCTCAATTAACCCTCTTTGTTCGTACGGCTCAATCCCATGAATAAAAGCGTTCTCAACGAGAGGTTGAAGCGTTAAAATAGGAATTTTCATTAACAAACAATCATCGTCCACATCAACTTTAAAATCAACCCGCTCTTCAAACCTTGTTTTTTGAATGTAAAAATATTCTTTTACAACATTAATTTCCTCTAACAAAGTAACAGGCTTGTCCATAACACCTAAATTATAACGGAGCAATTTAGAAATGGAATTAATTAATTTATATACTTTATCTGATCCTTCTAATAAAGCACATTTGGAGATCGTATTTAATGTGTTAAATAAAAAATGTGGATTGATTTGACTTTGTAAACTTTTTAATTCCATCTCCTTTAATAGTTTATCTTGCTCTGATTTTTCCTTAATTTGCTTTACAAAGTAAGATAAATCTGTCCGCATTTTATTAAAGGATTGCGATAAAAAGCCAATTTCATCATTTGATTCAGTTAATTTAGGCCCGTCTAACTTTCCAATTGCGACTTCGCGAGCAGTTCGCGTTAGCTCATAAATTGGTTTAGTCATGCTGTGACTAAAAAAATAAGAAATTAACAAGCCCAACGAGAATATAGCAATGGACATAAACAATAACGTATATTGCATATCATTGTTTCTTTTATTTAAAGCATCATAATATGTCTGAAACATCGAGAGGTCGTCATTTAATAGAGTTAACGTCTGATCTTGTATAAATCCAACTAACATAAAAGCTTCTTTTTGCTTTGCAGAATACACTTCAAGGTCATCTTCTAAAAAAGCTTCAATTGCCTGGTCACACTCTTCTAGTAAACTATCAATCATATTTAAATAATTTCTCAAGCTAAAATGAATATGGTCACTTTCAAATCTTTCCATTAATAAATTTTTAACTGTCACAAGTTCCTCTCGACTATTTGTATATTGCTCTAAATCACTAGTCAATTGTCGATTGAGAAAAGCATCCATTGACTCGTATGCTTTGGTAGATTTTTGTGAGACATCATTTAATAAAAAAAAGCGTTCTTGAATATGATCATATTGCTGAATTGTTTGCTTATAGCTGAAGAAAATAAAAAGAGACAAACTGCTTAATATAATAAAAAGGACGATAAAAAATATAAACAGTTTAGTTCTTATCGGTATTCTAATTCTATTATTTAAATTCATCTTCCACATCTACTTTCCTCAAAAGAGTCGGTGGAATATGGTACTCTTTCTTTATTTTTTGACCATTCATTACATCTATTAACAAGTTGACTCCTGTCTGTCCCATTAGATAAGGCTCTTGTTTCATAAGTAAATCTATATCACCTTTTTTTAGTAATTCAATCGTGTCTTCCAATGCATCGAAAGCATAAACACTGATTTCTCCTTCCAGGTTAGCTTTTCTAATCCCTTCTGCTATACCTTGGCTATCTAAAGCACTCGTACCGTATAAAATAGAAATATCAGGATCATTCCTTAACATTTGGTAAGTTTTCTCTGCTCCCTGTATTTTACTTAAGTTCGAGCTTTCAATGGCAACTACCTTAATTCGTTTATCAACCTCAATTGCATCAAGAAAACCTTGAACTCTTTCATTTAAATTGTTAGGTATAAGGCTTCCTGTCAATACTCCAACTTTCGTTTCTTCTTGTATTTCACTTGAGATCATTAACCCCATTCTATAGCCAGCTTCATAATTATCAGTTCCAATATACGTTACAAAATCATTGTTCTCCAAATTAGAATCAACTAAAATGAGCGGAATTCCTTTGTCGATAGCTTTTTGAAAAACAGGTTCAAACTCATTAGATAACCCCTGAGTCAATATTCCATCAACTTTTGATGCAATCGCCATCTCAATTAACTTCATATGGTCGTCCAAATTAGTCTGCTTCGTACCCTTTAACTCTATCGTTACATCATTTAACTCTGCTGCATTTTTTGCCCCCTCAAATAGTTCAAGTAAATAAGGGTTCTCTAATTCTTGGACAATCAAGACAAAATGAGGCTTCGAATGATTTTCGC
This sequence comes from Halalkalibacter akibai JCM 9157, assembly GCF_000513135.1. Taxonomy (GTDB): domain Bacteria; phylum Bacillota; class Bacilli; order Bacillales; family Bacillaceae_D; genus Halalkalibacter; species Halalkalibacter akibai. The sequence goes on along the minus strand of NZ_BAUV01000042.1, from coordinate 31,082 downwards.
TTTCGCCAGCCACAATAGGAATTGATAAATCCAATGTTTTCAAGAAAAAATGTATAGATAAAATAAAGGAGACGCTGATAATTGCCATTAGACCTGCGAGTACAAATTTGTTTTGTTTCAAAATTCAATCACTTCCATTCAAAAACTATTTTTCTCTAAAGCGTTTTCATTATTATACTATAACCGTTTTTGAATAACACATTTTTGTTTTTTTACACATACGAATTGTTAAGTAAAAGGACATCAGTAAAAAACAAAACTAAAAAAGCCCACATAAACCTCTATGTAAAATAATAGAAGGGTTAAATAGGGCCGGAAGATTATTGCTTATTTTTTTATAGAAGGACGTTCTTTTGCTTTATCTGATTCTCTTGCATTCTTATTTGCATCATCTCGATTTTTCTGCATTTCTTTAACTGTTTTAGTCTTAAGTCTAGCTGCACCATTGTAATTTTTTGTAGCAAGTAACGTGCCTGATGCCATACGTTTATTAGCAGCAAGAATGGCTTCCTTGTATTGTGGCAACCACTCGGCTTGTGCCACAAGCATTTCGTCTACCATTTGCCATATTTCTGGAGGATTGCAAATAGCACCAACCAGGGGATCCATCATAAAAGCTTGCCTTAAAAGTTGATCATCTCCTCTAACTGCGGCTTCAACTGCTAATCGTTGCACTGAAACACTTGTATTACATACAGCTGCACACCCAAGTGGAAGTTCTCCTACATGTGGCATACTAATTCCATTATGATCAACATATCCAGGCGCTTCAATAATTGCGTCATCTGGAAGGTTAGAGATAATGCCATTGTTAATGACATTAAAATGTCCTCTATATATTCTTCCCGTTTCCAAGCCTTCTATTATATAAGATCCATGCTCTTCTCCTCGATCTTCTTCCTTATAAACAAACGCTGGCTCTTTCATCCAATTAGGAAAATCTGTTTCAAACCAGCTACGTCCTTCAGTACAAACTCTTAAATACCCTCCAGTTTCTCCATTGATCCACGTTCCAAGGTCAATCCAATCGTTTATCTCCTCTGGTCTCTTTCTATACCATGGTACGTATTCACTTAAATGACCATTAGATTCGGTACTATAGTAACCAAATCTTCTTAACATATCAATGCGTACTTTCTCTGTCTTACTAAATTCTGGATGACTTTCAAATGCTTCTAGAAGCCTTCCTGTCAGGTCTTCACCTTTGTGTTTAATTTGGATATACCACGTTTGATGGTTTATTCCTGCACAAATGATGTCTACTTCATTTTTGTTTAAACCAAAAACCTCAGAGATCTGTCTATGACCTCCTTGTACACCGTGACACAACCCAATCGTTCTCACTTTGCCGTACTTGTTACAAGCCCATGTAAGCATTGCCATTGGATTTGCATAATTTAACTGTAAACAATTAGGTTCCGCTACTTCACGAATGTCTTTACAAATATTCAACATTTCCGAAATACCACGCTGGCCATACATAATTCCTCCAGCACATAGCGTGTCTCCCACGCATTGGTCAACACCATATTTCAATGGAATTTCAACATCATGGGTGAACGCCTCCAATCCTCCAATTCTCACAACCGTGAAAATATATCTAGCGCCTCTCAGTGCTTCGCGGCGATCGGCCGTTGCATGAATCCTTATATTTAGTCCGTTCTCATAAATGTCTCGTTGACATAATTCCGTTACCATGTCTAAATTCTTTTGGTTAATGTCTGTAAACGCAACTTCAATGTTGTGGAACTCTTTGACGGTCAATAAATCTCTTAATAATCCTCTTGTAAATCCAATACTTCCTGCACCAATAAACGTTACTTTAAATGACATTAATGGAAGCCTCCTATGCCTGCATAATGTTAACCTTATAATTATTCTAACGTTTTAATTTATTAAGCGCTTTCAAAATTGTGACCTGCTGTGTTTATTAATGTACAAAATCCTAACTTCTTTAAATCAACCACCGATGTTTTTTTGAACACAATTTCTAAATTCAGAAGGGGACATTTTCATATACTTTTTAAAGACCGTGCTAAAATACTGCCTACTATTAATTCCAATATAATCTGATATATCAGAAACAGGTATATCCGTTTTCAGCAGCAATTCTTTTGCTTTTTCCATTCTGTGAGTTGTTAAATACTCCAAAATTGACTTGTTCATGTATGTTTTGAACAATCTATGCAAGTAGCTTGGATGTAAATGAACAGCATCGGCTATATTTTGTACCTTAATCTCTCGATCGTAATTATGATGAATAAAATCTATTGTTCTTTTAATGTAAGGATTCTTATTTCTGCTTATCTTCTTACTTTCCATTGAGTTAACTAAATTCGCAATCCTAATTAATAATTGTGAAATGAGGAGTGAAATCATTATGTGATTATCTTCATTCTTCTCATCTATTTCCAAGATCAGACCTTTTAATGTTTGGTAGACTTCATTAGGATCTTCGAGGATTATGAAAGGCTTATTTACATTCAAAAACATCCGTAATGATTTATTTTCATTTGCTAGCTCTCTTATCGATGGGAAGTTACTTTTCTTCTCCTTAAACAAAAACTCAATATTAAGCATTCTACAGGGATTCCCTTCACTGACGATCAACCTATGTTTTACATTCGCATCAATCAAGATAAATTGTCCTTTTTTAATGGAGACTGCTTGTGATTCAAGATCAACTAAGCATTCACCAGATATCACAAACATAATCTCAACAGCAGGATGAGCATGAAATTCCATTGTATAAACATCCCATTGTTTAAAATAATAAAAGACAACTGAAGGATGGTAATCAATATTTAATAGTTCCTCATCAAATAAGCTAATAGTTTTCATTTTCCTCGTCAACTCCCTCCTAGAATACAAGCAAAAATAAGGGTTTTTGATTATATTTTACTTAATAACTATGCACCTATAAAATATCAAAATCATTTATCAATACTTCTCAGTACGTGCTCCATATTTTAAAAAAATCTAAAGAAAAAAAGAGACGAAATTATAGGTAATTACGTCTCTGAATGAACTATTTTTTATAAATTGTTACTTAACTACCTTCTTTGCAAGTGGTAAATCTAATCGAACTAAATCTTCGTACTTTTCACGTCTAATAACTTCAGAGGCTTCTCCATCTTCAACAAAGACAACAGCAGGACGTGGGATACGATTATAGTTGTTTGCCATTGCATACCCGTAAGCTCCTGTACAAAATACAGCTAAAATATCTTCATGATTTGCTTTCGGTAATGGTAGATCCCAAATTAGCATATCGCCACTTTCACAGCACTTTCCTGCAATTGAAAACGTTTCTGTCGCTACATCGTTAGCACGATTTGCTAACAAGCCTTCATACTCTGCTTGATACAAGGCAGGTCGAAGATTATCACTCATTCCTCCATCGACTGCTAAATAGTCACGTACGTTTGGAATGTGTTTATGTGAACCAATTGTATAAAGTGTTGTTCCTGCATCTCCAACTAGTGAACGACCAGGCTCAATCCATATTTCAGGCATCTTTAAATCGAATTGTGTCGCTTTCGCTTTTACTACTTCGATCATTTTTTTTACATATTCCCCTACTGGTAGTGGAGTATCGCCTTCAATATAACGAATTCCAAAACCACCACCTAAATTCAGAACTTTAGGTGTAAAGTTGAACTGCTTTCTCCATTCTTCAACGAGTTCAAACATTTTCTCTACAGCCATAACAAAACCAGTTGTTTCAAAGATTTGGGACCCAATATGACTATGAACTCCTAGTAGTTGTAAGAACTTATCTTCATGTGCTTTTTGTACAGCTTCATGCACTTGACCACTAACAAGATCAAAACCAAATTTTGAATCTTCTTGACCAGTAGATATATAATCATGAGTATGGGCCTCTACGCCTGGTGTGATACGAAGGAGGACATCCATTTGCTTTTGACGTTCTTTACAAATACGACTTAATTCGCGTAATTCATAAAAATTATCGACTACAATACAGCCAATCCCAGCATCTACAGCCATCTCGAGCTCTGATAAACTTTTGTTGTTTCCATGAAAGTGAACACGCTCCATTGGGAAGCCGGCTTGCATTGCCGTATACAATTCACCGCCTGAGACAACATCTAAACTTAAGCCTAACTCATCAGCTAATTGAAACATTGCCAAACAGCTGAATGCTTTGCTTGCATACGCAACTTGAAATGGCACTCCTTCAGATGTAAATGCTTCTTGAAATTGCTTTGCTTTTTCACGAATTAATGCAACATCATAAACGAACAAAGGAGTTCCATATTGCTTTGCAAGTTCCACTGTATTGACGCCACCAATTTCTAGATGGCCTTGCTCATTTATTCGACTAGTTCCGTGTGTATACATGTATGTTGTCTTCCTTTCTGATCAAATACTTAAATAAGCAGCTAATGTAGGTACACTAGCTGCTTAAAATCCGCACCAAAAGTAACCTAACTCTTAGTAATGACAATTGTTGTTTCAGGTTACATACCTAAATGCATTTTTCTCTATTAGCCAATCATAGTTTATAAAATTATGAGTATTACTTTAACATACTAAACCAATATGAGCAAGAGACGTCAAATTCTGATAATGCTTGTTCCTATCTATATAATGCTTAAAAACCTCGCACCGTAAGTATGCGAGGTTTTTTAGTTACTCTGATTTTACCTTTTGTTTAACTGGATCTTGCGGATGAACAATCCTTGGTCTAAATCTGACATTAGGGACAGAGGCCCTTACAAGAATATGCCACATTGATGGTGGATCGAACGGAAGAAATGGCCATAAGTATGGCTTTTCAAACGTTTTAATAGCAGCTAGTAACAAAATAAACAATGTGATGCCTACAATAAATCCTGGAGCTGTAAAAATGGCAACAATGATAATTAACACCATTCTCGCTGCGCGTAAGGCAACTCCTAATTCATAACTCGGCGTTGCAAACATACCGATTGCCCCTATTGCCACATAAAGAATTACCTCTGGAGTAAAATAACCAACCTGAATCGCTATTTCTCCAATTAACAAGGCTGCAACTAAACCAAGTGCCGTTGCGAGTGGGGAAGGAGTATGGATGGCAGCCATCCTTAACAATTCTATTCCGAGTTCCGCAAATACAATTTGCAAGAATATAGGAATATTATTTACTTCATCAGGTCCAATAAAATCAAGTCCAGCTGGTAACAACGATGGTTGCATGACAAGTAACAACCAAAAAGGTAGCACTAGTAACGAAAAGATAATTCCGATAAATCGTGTCCATCTAAGCACAGTTCCAATAAAAGGCGCTTGTCGATATTCTTCCGCATGCTGTACATGATGGAAGAATGTCGTTGGTGTAATAATGACACTAGGTGATGTATCCGTCATAATTAAAACATGACCTTCTAATAAATGATTAGCGGCGACATCAGGTCGTTCTGTATATCTAACGAGAGGAAATGGATTGAAGCCTTGCTTAACCAAATACTCCTCCACTATTTTATCAGCCATCGAGATCCCATCAATTTTAATGGCTTCTAATTCTTTTTTTAATATTTCTACCATTTTAGGATCAGCCACACCATCAATATAAGATATACAAATATCGGTTTTGGAGCGTTCTCCTACTTGCATGATTTCATTACGAAGATTTTCGTCACGAATACGTCGTCTAGTTAGAGCTGTATTTAGGATGATATTCTCAGTATAACCATCACGCGCACCGCGAACTACTCTTTCCGTATCGGGTTCTTCTGGTCCACGTCCAGGATAACTTCTAACATCCACTGCGATCGCCTGGTCTTCTCCATCAATTAGAATAAAAATAAGACCTGATAGCATTTTCGTTGTCGCATCTTCTAATGTATCCGTATATTCAACTTGAACATGAGTTAAATGATTGGTAATAGCTTGTTTCACATCTGTTGTTTCTGTTCGACGACCTCTTGAATCTAAATCCATTAACTCTTTTAATAATTCAATAATATATTGAATATCGCATAAACCATTCACAAAATAAATTTGTATGTGTTTATCAAGAATTGTTAAAGTTCTAATACCAACATCAAATGAGGTTCCAAACCCAAGCCTTTTTTTAATTAGAGCTTCGTTTTCGTCGATATTTCGTGATATCGGGGTCTCTTTTTTTTCATTAGCGTGACTCATGATATCCGCTCCGTTCCAAAATGATTTCAACTGCTTTCTTTGTAATAGGCGATCCCTTTTTTAACGTATCAAATCCGGACATTTTTCCAATATCCCCTACGCCAACAATAACAGGAATGTCTAGTTCATCTAAAATGTAGACTGTATCCCCGTTAATTCTGCCAATTTCTAAATCGGGCAACCCTTCTTTATCGACCCCGTACTCTGTTAAATGACCGTAACGATCAACACTCACATCCACATGAGTCCACTCACTTGAGTGGGTTGAAGAAGCAACTGCAATAGCTCCGAGTACTTCAATTTGTGGATGGGTGGCTACATGTTTCATAGCCTTTTCACCGAGCCCCATTTCTCTTTGGCCACAATCATCAAACATAACAAGAACCGGATCATAAGGAGTTTGCAAAACAAGAGAGACGATTTCCTCACCACTAATAGGTGTTGGATTTCCCCATGAATAACTAATACATCTCCCCCCAATTTCATGCGCCACTAACTCCACTGATTTACGCGCATGCTCATCACCATCTGTTACAAGGATTACCTTTCGTCTCTCCAATTTGATCACCCCTTTGGTTTAAAGAACATAGCTACTAAAAAGCTAAATAATATAGTCGATGAAATTCCTACAGACGTTACTTCAAATACTCCCATACCAACTCCAAAGAAACCATACCGGTCTCCCTCAGACATTGCTCCATGGACTAAAGAGTGTCCAAAGCTTGTAATCGGCACTGTTGCTCCCGCTCCAGCAAAATCAATTAACCGATCATACAGATGAAAGCCATCTAACAATGCTCCAGCAACCACTAAAGTACTTAAAGTATGAGTAGGCGAAAGTTTTCCTACATCCATAAGCATTTGACCAATAAAACAAATTATTCCACCTACAGCAAAGGCTGCCAAATACTCAAACATGTTTACCCCTCCCTTTCAAAGGCTACTGCATGAGCGATACAAGGGATTGATTCTTTTTGTTGCATCATTAACGGGCTTAATAAAGCTCCTGTTGCCACAACCAGCATGCGCTTTATTTTCCCACGATTCATTTCTTTCAATAAATGTCCGAATGTCACTACGGCTGGACATGCCGCTCCGCTTCCTCCAGCAAATACAGGCTGTTCTTGATGGTAAATCATCACTCCACAATCCTGGTATTCTGCTAAATTTACTCCCTTATCTTGTACTAGCTTGCGCAATATTCCACTTCCTACACGTGACAAATCCCCGGTTACAATTAAATCGTAATAGGAAGCATCTCTCTTTGTTTCTTGAAGATGTGTCACAATTGTATCTGCAGCTGCCGGAGCCATCGCAGAACCCATATCAAATGGATTCTTTATTCCTAAGTCTTTAACTTTACCGATTGTTGCATCTGTAATTTTAATGGTGGAAGGTTTGGTTCCAACGATGATTGCCCCAGCTCCAGTTACCGTAAACGTAGCTGAATCAGGACGTTGTCCACCAAACTCTGTAGGGCTTCTAAATTGTCTTTCTGCCGTTGCATTATGACTACTTACAGCAATTAAAGCTGTATTGGCTACTTTTGTATCAATAAACAACGAGCCAAGTGCCAGACCTTCCATTGAAGTAGCACACGCTGCAAACAATCCAAAATACGGAATCTCCAACTCTCTAGCGTAATAATTAGAAGTAACAATTTGATTTAAGAGATCGCCCGCTAGAAAATAATCAATTTCCGAACTTTTTTTTTCAGCCTTTTTTAAAGCCGTTTCAACAGCATCTTTCATTAAGCGACGTTCGGCTAACTCCCAATTATCTTCACCTGCATAAAGATTGTCATATTTTACATCGAAGCTATCAGCAAGCGGCCCTTTCGACTCCTCTGGCCCTACAGCCGTTCCAGCTCCCTGTATGTAAACAGGATTGTGAAAATGCCATGTTTGTTTCCCACGTCTTTCCAACCCCAACACGTCCTTTACGAATTGATCAGCATTTCAACAAGTAATCTGGTTAAACTCACTAAATAAGCTGAGAGTACACCAAACGCAATGACTGCTCCTGTTAGCTTGAACATATTTGCCCCAATCCCAAAAACCAATCCTTCACTTTTATGCTCTAAAGCAGCACTTGTCATCGCATTCGAAAAACCTGTAACAGGAACGAGTGAACCTGCACCAGCAAATTGACCAAGCTTATCATAAACACCAAATCCTGTAGCAAGCGCAGCTAACAATATTAACGTCGCAAGTGTCGGACTCATTGCTTCTTCCTGAGTAATTGGTAAAAAATGCATATAAATTTGACTAATAGCATGACCTAGAGTACAAATAAGTCCACCAACAACAAAAGCTTTTAATCCGTTTTTAAAAATATGACTTTTCGGTTGATAGATCTTAATGTTTTTTTGATACAACTTTTGCTCATCAGAGTTCATTACTATTCCCCCTTCTTCACTTGCAGAGAGATGAATTGCTATTTCTCTTATCGTTACTTCTATATCCCATTTTCCAATGTAACGTTAGTATGACTGAACATTCCTTCCTTCATTCTAAAAAAAAGGAAAAAACCCATTAACGCCTCTTTAAGACGCTAGCGGGTTCCATTACATCACATATTGATCAATCTCTTGTTCCTCTTGAATTCGGCGTTTTGTTATCCATTCGTTTACATCATATTTTTTTTCGACATAAACTTGGTGCCATATCATGAACGACAACACCGTCCAAATCTTTCTACTATGATCAGCTTTATTCTGCTTATGTTCGTTAAGCAATTGTCTCATGTAAATTTTATCAATATAAACACTTGTCTCACTTTCATTAATAATCGATAAAGCCCAGTCGTAGAGCTCATTTTTTAACCATAATCTGATTGGGACTGGAAATCCGAGCTTTCTCCGCATAAATACATGTGCAGGCACAATTTCTTCAAATGCCTTACGAAGAATGTATTTGGTTGTACCGTTTGTTGTTTTCCAATCGACGGGAATTCTTGATGCTAGCTCGAATACTTCTTTATCAAGAAAAGGAACTCTTAACTCAAGAGAGTGTGCCATCGTCATTTTATCAGCTTTTACTAAAATATCTCCTCGAAGCCATGTGTGCATATCTAAATGTTGCATTCGATTAACTACATGTTGATCCGCTGATTTTTCATAGATCGACGATGTTATTAATTCATTGTTGAAACGAGATTGATAATTAGCCATTAGCTGTCTTTTTTCTTCTTCATTAAACATCTTTGCATTCCCTATATAACGCTCTTCTATAGGAGTAGTCCCGCGCTCTATGAAACTTTTTCCTCTTACTCCTTCAGGTAACAATATTGCTAATTGTTTGAGCGCTCTTTGTAAGACTTTGGGCACATAATCAAAACAGGAGAGGCTTTGGTATTCTCTGTAAATATTATAGCCACCAAACAATTCATCTGCCCCTTCACCAGAAAGTACTACTTTCACTTTCTTACTTGCTTCCTTTGCAACAAAATATAAAGGAACGCAAGCTGGATCAGCAAGAGGATCGTCCATGTGCCACATGATTTTAGGCATTTCGTCCGCGTATTCAAAAGCGGTAATCAGTTTACTATTATTTTTTATATTTAGTTTACCGGCCGTCTCTTTCGCTACATCAATTTCGCTATATCCTTCATGATCAAACCCAACTGAAAATGTCTCAAGTTTCGGGTTCATTTCCTTTGCTACAGCTGCAATGATTGTTGAATCAATCCCACCAGACAGAAACGCGCCAACCGGAACATCACTTCTCATATGTTTAGAGACGGAGTCATACATAACCTCTTGTATACTCGATTTCCAGTATTCCTCTGTTTGATTGATTGGTTTGAAGACTGGCTTAAAATATTGATTTATCTCTATTTTTTGCCCCGGCTTCTTAACTATGTAGTGACCTGGTTCAAGTTTTAAAATCCCCTCTGTCATAGTTAAAGGCTCAGGAACATATTGGAATGACATATAATGATGAAGGGCTTGGTTATTTAGTTTATCATTTTCCGAAACCAAGCTTTTCTTCTCAGATGCTAGTCTTAATCCCAATTGGTTCTCTGCATAAAATAATGGTTTAATTCCAAAATGATCCCTAGCTGCAAAAGCTTCTTTCTTTAAATGATCCCAAATAACAAAAGCGAACATTCCACGTAGTTTTTTTACCGCATCTTTTCCTTCTTCACTATAAAGTGCAAGAAGGACTTCTGTATCAGAATCTGTCTCAAAACGATTTCCCTTTTCTATTAACTCTTGTTTTAATTCTAAATAGTTGTAAATTTCGCCATTAAATACAATCCAATACCGTCCGTTACCATATGAGAGCGGTTGATATCCCCCCTCTAAATCAATGATGCTTAATCGGCTAAAACCTAACTCAACATGCTCACCAGTCATATATCCTTCTTGGTCTGGTCCCCGATGGGAGATGACTTTATTCATTTCTCTTATTTTAGTATTTTGATCGTATTTTAAAGGTTTATTATAAACACACGCTACAAAACCACACATCTTTATTCCTCCTACTATTCTTTGCGTACTGAATACATACTTTCTACTGTTTGCAAATTAAACATGAATTATTCATTGATTAGACGCAAAGACTTGACCAAATGTGTCATTATTTATGAAATTTTTTTAAATCAAATAAAAAAAGACAGCACATCGCTGTCCTTGATCAATATATTTAAATTTGATGTTCCTTTTCTTCGTAAGGATGTGCAACCCAGCCGTCTGTATCAATAAACAAACGAACTGCTACAACTTGACGGTCATCCATAAGTGTAAAGAAATGCGGTGTATGCTCTGGAACAGAAATAACATCACCAGCTTCAAGTTCAATATTAAAATAACCTGTTTCACCATCTCCTTTAACGATGAAAATACCATGTCCTGCAGTGATGATTCGAACTTCATCATCAGTATGTGTATGTACTTGTTCAAATTTCTTTAATAATTCTTCAATGTTAGGGGTTTGATCAGATAAAGCAATAACATCCCAATTTACATAACCGCGACGTTTTGCAAGTGAGCGAATGTCTTGATCATATACCTTTAAAATTTCTGCTTTATCTGTATCTGACAAGTCAAATTTCTCTACTAAATGCTCTGGTAATTTGGCTGTGTCCCAACGTTCAAAAAACACTCCTTGTTCTTCTAAAAAAGCATGGACATTCTCTTGTCCCTCAATTATTTCACCGTTGTTTCTCACTCTAATCACTGCCATTTTATAAAACCTCCTTTAAATTAAGTGCTCTCGCTTGTAACAATTTTACTTGATAGGAAAATAGAAACTCACAAGCTTCTAAATGCCTTTTTGCCTCAAACGCATTTTTCCCCCAAACCGTAATCCCATGATTTCGAATTAAGACGGCTTTAGTATCTGGTTGAATCTTCTCACCTATTGCTCGACCTAATGAAGGCAGGTCAGCCCAGTTCTCAACAATCGGTATCGTTAATTCACCATCTTCTTCCCATATATCAAATGCTTTAATTAATTCGACATTACGAAACGTAATCGCGTTTTTTTCAGCATAAAGCTCAGAAATAAGATTGTTATCTATTGTATGAACATGAAGACTGCAACCTGCATCGGTTTTTTTAAACACTTCCAAGTGAATAACAGTCTCTGCAGATGGCTTTCCTTGATCCGATAAAGGTGTTCCCCATTCATCAACAAGGACAAAATCAGTTTCAGTTTCTTTATATTTGTCCTTTCCACTTACTGTAACTAGACAAGTTAAAGGATGGTCACTTACCTTAATAGCAAGATTACCACTCGTTCCTGGAAACCAACCTCTTGCCGCTAGCTCTCGTTTAACAGCTGCTAACTCTTTCCATTCTTTAATCAAGTCATCACCTCAGGTTGCTTTAAAATTTTAATTACATCATAAAAAGTAGTAAATGAAGCATGAGGTAAATTAAGCTCTTGACACTTCTGCAGTAAAAAGTCTCTGGCTATAACAAAGTCAGCTTGTTTAGCCGCTTGAAGATCTGTGATAGAGTCACCAATTACAATTTTCCGGCGTTGTCCACCTATTGAACGGAGAATGGAAGGCTTACAACAGCCACATTCATTCTCACAATGAGAATCACAACCATGCGGCCACTCGACACGAATAGTCTCTTCATCAAATTTCGCTTCATTGCAATAGATGGGCAGATCGTATTTCTGTAGCAATGGATGTACAAAGAAATCCATTCCTCCACTTACTACAATTAGCTCAATGTCTTGGCTTTTTGTATACTCAACAAAATCTTCAAATCCTTCTCGAATTCTTGCATCATGTAAAATAAATTCAGTCATTTCTTTTTTTAAAGATGACGGCAGCAATCTGAAAAACTGACCTACTCCATTCCTAATTGACATGCGCTGGGCGAGGACATCTTCTTTTATTGACTCCCATTCTGGAGGGGCAAATCTTTTCATAATCGCAACGATGTTATCATTTTCTGTTATCGTCCCATCAAAATCACAAAAAATCATTAGCTTTTGTTCTGTACTCATTCCCCACCCCACAACTCTATCGCTGTTGCAAGTTCTGAATGATCGCTTGCCGCTTCCTGTAACGATTGGTTGTTTAAAACAGCGTCAATTGCTTGAACAAACGCTTTCCCTCCAGCAGTGGCACCTCCCGGATGTCCGTGGATACCACCGCCTGCGTTAATAATACTATCAATGCCAAAATCAGTTATTAATTTAGGCGTTAAACCAGGATGAATTCCAGCTGATGGAACAGGAAATGCTTTTTTAAATTGATCTTCTTCTGTTAAATGACGTGCAATTGCTTGAGTTTCCTCTTTTGCCATAGCAACAGACCCATACGGAGAAGGAAAAAGAGATAAATCTGCTCCTGCCATCCTAGCAAGCTTTCCTAATAACAACCCTGGTGCGACTCCGAAATCAGGAGAAGAAATCATCGCTCCAGAAAATGCAGGGTGTGCCATAATAGGTAAAGGAATGTTCGGATCCTCGGCAAGTGCTTGCATAACATCTAGGCCATAAGCAAACACATTAAACAGAAGTAAGTCCGCTCCTAATTCAACGGCTTTATATGCCTTTTCTTTTAATTCCATTGTTTTTCCTGTTAAATTCACAGCATGAAGAGTACGTTTACCTGTCTCTTCATAACTGGCTCGCAGCGCTTCCTGGCAAGCGGGGATACGTTTTTCTAGTGGCGTCTCATCGTTTTCAAAGAGGATTTCATCATCTTTAACAATGTCTATCCCACCAAGGGCTTGAGCTTTCATTTGCTCTTTTAAGGAGTTAAGATCTCTACCAATTACACCTTTAAAAATACTCATTAACAACGGACGATCATATGTATTCGTCAAAGCTCTTATTCCTTCGATGCCGAACTGTGGACCAGCAAAGTCTCTTTTAAGCTCTTCACTAAAAGACAGATCCATTAATTTTACTTTTCCGTCCAGGGAGAATTTCCCAAAAGTGGTTGTTAAAATCGCAGGGATGTCATTCGAAAAATTCAAGCTTGGATAACCTATGGTAATGATCGCTTTTTGATCAGAGACCATTTTCGTTTGAATCACTCTTCCTTTATGACGTTCTAACTGTTTTTGCTCAACAGCTGGGAGATTTGTCCAAGAACCAACTGTTAAACCGACTGCAATTGCCTCAGCCTTTTTTTCTAAACTGTCTAGTTTTGCATCAAGAAGATATGTTGCTTGTACTTCATTCAATTTATTCTACCTCCGTAAAATGCGCCAACTTAACTACATCTCAAAGTTTTTTTACTCTTTTGATAGTTTTGAATTATGACAGCATTTTTCATAGTCGTCAATCCTTTTTCAAGATGACTTAACTTTCTTTAGTAGTATCTCAAATAAACGATTTTATCAAGTTAAATAAACTCAAAATTTTCAATTATTTATTTGACAGGTTACTAGTTCAAGTGTAAGATGACAGAAAATAATATTTTTATATAACTCTTATCATGAGAAGGCTGAGGGAATTGGACCGATGACGCCCGGCAACCGGCTTGTTTAAGCAATGGTGCTACTTCCAACAGAATGATACGTCATTCTGAGAGATGAGAGGAACGAACGTACTGCTTCAATCCTCTTGATTTTGTTTATCAGGGGGATTTTTGCGTTTTTAAAAAACATCATATTTTAGGAGGTACCAAATGACAACTCAACTTGAACAGGTTTATGAACCTCTAAATACAAAGACAGCAATTGAATTAAGTAAAAATTTGCAATTATTCGACCTACATGATGAGCTTACAGCCGAGGAAATAGGTGATGGTAATTTAAACCTAGTTTTTCGCATTCTCCATATCGAAAGCGGAAACTCAATTATTATAAAACAGGCATTGCCTTATGCAAAAGTAGTCGGTGATAGCTGGCCACTCACATTGGATCGTGCTCGTATTGAAAGCGAATCGTTACAACGAACGTATCAACTTGTACCAAAACTCACCCCTAAAGTTTATTACAATGATCCTAAGCTAGCTGTTACTATCATGGATGACCTTTCACATTTAATCATTTTAAGAAAAGGGCTCATTGCAGGTCATCAATATCCGAAACTAGCAAAAGATATTGGTACTTTCTTAGCTCACACCCTGTTCTTCAATTCTGATTACGGGATGAATCAGCAAGAGAAAAAGATTCAAAGCAGTCGTTTTATAAATCCAGAGCTTTGTAAAATTACTGAAGATCTTGTGTTTACAGATCCATTTTTTGACCATGACACGAACAACATTGAAGCTGAGTTAAAATCCTTTGTTGAACACGTTATATGGGCAGACCAACCATTAAAACTTGAAGTTGCCAAGCTAAAGAAATTGTTTTTAACAAAAGCTGAGACACTAGTCCACGGTGATCTTCATACAGGAAGCATTTTCGTCAGTCAAGAAGAAACCTTCGTTATTGACCCAGAGTTTGCTTACTACGGTCCAATCGGTTTTGATATTGGGGCATTTTTAGCAAATATCATTTTAAATTATTTATCTCAAGATGCTCATTTAAGTGATCAACCACAAAAGAAAGCGGAATTCAGACAGTACTTATTAGATGTCTTGACTACTACATGGACTGTATTTGAGCAAGAGTTTACTTCCTTATGGATTTCATACCCCCAAGATGCATTCATGAAAGTCGATGGATTTCTTGAACAAACGTTAGCAGATATTTGGAAAGATACAGTTGGTTTTGCTGGTTGTAAAGTGATTCGTCGCATGATTGGACTTGCGGGTGTGGAGGATGTAGAGTCCATCAAAGATTCACCTGCTCGAATAGCTGTCAAAAAACAAGCTCTTACATTAGGTAAACACTTAATTCTTAATCGTCATGAACTGACAACTATAGATAAACTAGTAAAGGTTGTGTCTAGTAATGCTTAATTCTCCAATCCGATCGGTTGAATGGAACGTCGACTCTATTAAATTACTCGATCAACGTCTACTTCCAAGTAAAACTGTATTTCTTACACTCACTACAATTAAAGATGTATGGGAAGCTATTTTTGTATTAAAGGTACGTGGAGCACCAGCAATAGGAATTACAGCTGCATATGGGCTAGCTCTGTGGGCGCAACAGTCAGAGATTCAAGACTATCGTGAGTTTCGCTTAGAACTAGAGAAACAAGCAGCATATTTAGAATCTTCTCGTCCAACCGCTGTGAACTTATTTTGGGCAATTAAACGCATACTCTCTTCCATTGAATCTGTTGAAGCAGTAACAACAGCAAAAGAAGTAATTTTAAATGAAGCACATTTAATTACGAAAGAGGATGAAGACGTTTGTCGTTCGATAGGAGAGTATGCCGTTGGTCTATTTAACGATGAAGATACTTTACTTACACACTGTAACGCTGGTGGTATTGCAACAGCGCGCTACGGAACTGCACTTGCTCCTTTTTACATTGCTAAAGAGCGAGGAATAAACTTAAAAGCTTATGCATCCGAAACTCGGCCAGTGCTTCAAGGAGCAAGACTTACTGCATGGGAGCTTGAACAACTCGGGGTAGACGTTACACTTATAACTGATAATATGGTTGCTCATACGATTAAATCTAAAGGAATTAATGCAGTGATAGTTGGTGCAGATCGAATTGCAGCAAATGGAGACACAGCTAATAAAATCGGTACTTATGGACTTGCATTAATCGCCCATGCTCTTGAAGTCCCATTTTATGTGGCAGCACCGCTTTCTACAATTGACTTAGCAACAGCTACTGGTGAAGATATCGAGATTGAAGAACGTCATGCTGATGAGGTTAGAACATTAAACGGACAAGCAGTTACAACAGCAACAATGAAAGTATTTAATCCAGCGTTTGACGTGACCCCTTCAGAGTTAATCACAGGAATCATTACGGAAAAAGGCATTATAACTGGAGATTTCAAACAAAAGTTAGCCAACTTATTTATTTAATATTTTATGGGGTAGAGGTTCTAAATGAATCTCTACCTTTTTAAAAAGACTGAATAATACTTGAGTTGTAATCTCAATTTGCCCAAATGAAAACCTTTCCATTTTGATTGGAAATCTTATACAATATAATTAAACCAGTCAAAGGAGTGAAATTAATGGCCGTTAAAGCATTTTCATTTGCACGCTTTGCTAATATTTCAGGTTTACAAGCCGCAACACCTGAACAACTTGACACAGTTCCAGTGGGGTTCTCTAATTCAATTCGCTGGAATGCAGGACACGTGTTGGTTATCGCAGAAAGCATCTTACGCCACTCAGAAAAGTATGAACCAGTTCTTCCCTCTAATTATAAAGACTTTTTCTTCATGGGAACTAGTCCTGCTGATTGGAAAGATGAACCACCTTCTGTTTCAGAACTAGAAGAATTATCAGCTAAACAAGTTCAAGCTGTACAGGATTTGGTTGAAAACCACCTTGATTCTCCATTAAAAAAAGCATTTGAAATACGCGGTCGCTCTTTCGATACGGTTTCGGAACTAGTTAGTTTTATCTCTTATCACGAAGGTCTTCATTTTGCGACGATTAAAGCCCTTTTAAAAGCTACTAAATAAACAAAACACCCCATCCTTCGCTGATGGGGTGTTTGTTTATAAAAAGCCCACTAAAGTAAAAGTGGTTTTTCCAATGGGATTAAACCTCTCCCATTTCCAATTTCATCTGTTCTAAGATCTTCTTTTCAAGTCTTGATACTTGGACTTGAGAGATTCCAAGCCTAGCAGCAACCTCTGATTGGGTTTGATCCTTATAATAGCGAAGGTAAACAATTAACCGTTCCCGCTCATCTAAATCGCGTATCGCTTCTTTTAACGCAATTTTATCAAACCATTTTGTTTCTGTTTGGTCTGCAATTTGGTCGAGTAGTGTAATTGGATCACCATCATTTTCATAGACCGTTTCATGGATCGAAGAAAGCGAACGACTAGCTTCACCAGCGAACACAACTTCCTCTGGGGTAATTTCTAGTTGTTCAGCAATCTCGTTTACCGTTGGAGTACGTCCTAAGGACTTCGTCATTTCATCCTTCATTTTGCGGATTTTATTTCCTAACTCCTTAATAGAACGACTCACTTTCACGGTACCATCATCACGTAAGAATCGTTGGATCTCACCTATAATCATCGGTACAGCATAAGTTGAGAATTTAACATCATAAGACAAATCAAACTTATCAACGGATTTTATTAGCCCAATGCACCCGATTTGAAATAAATCATCCGCTTCATAGCCACGATTCATAAATCGTTGAACAACCGACCAGACAAGCCTTGTGTTACGATTAACAATTAAGTCTCTAGCATCCTGGTCCCCATTTTGACTTTTCGCAATCAGTTCTTTTACTTCTGAATCGGAAAAATGCGTCTGCTTCTTCTGCTGTTGTTTTACCTCGACATCCATAGGCAAAACTCCTTAATTACACATAGCTTTGCTATTTGTGAGTGTTTTTTTTACATAGACAGTTGTGCCAATCATTGGTTCAGAAACGACTTGAAGTTCATCCATAAAGTTCTCCATAATAGTAAAGCCCATCCCCGAACGTTCAAGTTCTGGTTTTGTAGTGAATAACGGTTGACGTGCTTCTTCAATGTCTTGAATACCAAGACCTTCATCACGAATTGTAAGTTCTATCGTTCCATTTTCTAGCGTACAATGAATGTACACCATGCCATCAGGTCGATTTTGATACCCATGAATAATCGCATTCGTCACTGCCTCTGAAACGACTGTTTTAATTTCTGTCATCTCATCCATTGTTGGGTCAAGCTGAGCAATAAAAGCTCCAACAGTCACTCGTGCAAACGACTCGTTTTGGCTCTGAGCTGAAAACTTCAAATCCATCACATTTGACATCGTTTAAGCCACCCCCAAAGTTTGTAAAGCAAATTGTTCACTGTCTTCTAGACGAATAATTTTAAACAAGCCTGACATTTCAAATAAACGTTTTACGGATGAAGAGATCGCACATACGACCATTTCTCCTCCGTTTGCTTTGACTTGTTTGTATCTGCCAAGAATGACACCTAAACCAGAACTATCCATAAAAGAAAGTAGTTCCAGATTTAAGACAATATGCTTTACTGAACCGTTTGCTAATATTTGCTCAACTTGTCCTCTTAATTCCTCTGCCGTATGATGGTCAAGCTCTCCTTCTAAACGAACGAGCAAGACGCTTCCTTTTTGCTCTAAATCAATGCGTAAACTCACTACATATCACTCCCTCTAGTTAGCTCATCAATCTCATGAGTTGTAAAATAGATGATTCTCCATCCATTTGTTTTGCTAGAGAGAATTTCGCTTTTTACCTAGCTACTTCCTGCTAGGTGACAAAACTAGTCTTCATTCGAAGAAAGTTGTCAAAAAAAGCGTTAGGCCGCTCCAAATTTCGCAATGACTCGTTTGAACAGTTTCCACCAAGAAGCTTCGTATACATCATCACCCGCTATAAGCGGTGTCTCGCTTAAGATTTCACCTTCGCGTTCAATGAATAATGTTCCGATTACCTCTCCTTGTTTAATAGGTGCATGGAGATTTGAATTAACTTCCAATCTTTCAACCACATCATCTATTTTGATTCCTTTTTTCGTTAAAATCGAAACAGATTCAGACGTTACAACTGGGACTGTGTCTTTATCACCCTTATTAACCTCAACGTCTGCAAGAATATGATCCCGATCATAAAGTTTATGTGTTTGGTATTGACTGAACGCATAATCTAACATTGACGTAATTTGAGCATTTCGTTCTTTTGGTGAAGGTGCTCCCATAATAACAGTGATGACTCGCATGCCATTTTTCTCGGCGGTTGCTGTTAAACAATACATCGCTTCTCTTGTAAAGCCTGTTTTTAAACCATCAACACCAGGATAAAATTTAACTAACTTATTTGTATTCACAAGCCAAAATTTATCTTCGGTATCAGCTCTTAAATAATCCTCGTAAATTCCGTGAACTGGGTAATATCCTCGTACTTTAATAGTTCTTTTGAGATCATTGCTAGATCATAGGCTGTAGTATAGTGATTTTCGGCAGGAAGTCCATTGGTATTCATGAAATTTGTATTTTTTAACCCAAGATCTGCTGCCCTTTGATTCATCATCGAAACAAATTCTTCTTCAGTTCCAGCAATATGTTCTGCCATCGCTACTGACGCATCATTTGCTGATGCTACCGCTATAGCTTTTAGCATATCCCTTACTGTCATTTCTTCGCCAGGTTCTAAGAAGATTTGTGATCCTCCCATCGAAGCCGCATACTCACTTGTTCTGACAACATCTTCGTAAGCTAGAGCCTCTTTATCAATGGCATCCATAATCAAAAGCATCGTCATTATTTTTGTCATACTTGCAGGTGGAAGTTTTTCGTTACTGTTCTTATCAAAGATCACTTCTCCTGTATCTCTTTCAATTACAATAGCTGAAGATGCTTTTTCCGCTAGTTTCGCTTTCTGTTCTTCAGCACTCGCCATTGGTGCTATTAATCCTAACACTAGGCAGATGCTTAACATAATGGACAGTACTTTCCTCATTCCCATCCGACCTCCATCTCATTTTCATAGTCGTCCCTAGGTGGGCCTTCTAAATAAAAGGAAAACTCACCCAAGTTGGCTACCCCCCATTTTCTCCAGTTCATGTTCATTTATACATAAAAAAGGGAAATTAGTTTTCTTTCGACAATCTAGATAACTCACAAGACGTATGATAGGATGGAAGAAAGTTAATAGAATAGAGAGAAGTTGGAATTTTCAGATACACTAACTTTTATTGCCCCTAAGATAATCTCACTTATTGTTACTTGGAGAAAAGAAAATCGAAAAGTGTTTTATTGTACGTTCCTCATACAAATTGGCCTTTTAGCTGACCCAATATTCCCCTTTCTAATCAAAGGGGGAGAAACTCAATCTTTCTTACCTCATACGAAACTTAGCTATGACAGTCATATTTTAAGCGGGGTTGAAGACTATGGATATGTAGTAGAAGGGAAAATCCAATAATTCCTTCTTCAATTAGTTACAAAAAAATTACAAGGTGTGATATTTCTGTAACTAAATCCCGATAAAACAAATAAGTTTAATGAGTTTTTTGTTGTCCTTAAGAAATTGTTCGTTTATACTTTACTCAAGAGGTGAACATATGCAATCAACTACTACTAGGTTTCATCATAATAAATTATCAGCGTCCATCCATTACCCAGATAGCGCAACTGAACTTGCGCCCGCAATTATTTTTGTACATGGATTTATTGGGAATAAAGTTGGCGCGCATCGCTTATTTTATCAAGCTGCTAATTATCTAACTCAAAATGGTTTTATCTGCTTTCGGTTTGACTTTGGTGGATGCGGTGAAAGCGATGGAGAATATGAGCATGTAACTGTGACAAAACAACTTGATGAGCTTAATGCCGCAATTGAATATGTCTCTGGTTTAAAAGGGGTTAATCCAGAGGAAATAACATTAATTGGTCATAGTTTAGGTGGTGCCATTACAGCTTTAACGGCACCAAAGTACCCACAATTTAAACAAGTTGTACTTTGGTCTCCAGTTGCTAGACCTTATACAGATATTACCTCGATAACAGGGGAAGAAGCTGTGCAAACCGCCGAAATAGAAGGCACATTTGATTATAACGGCTTTTTACTAAGTCATGCCTTTTTTACTGATCTAAAGCAACATGACCCACTTCAAACCATTACTTCTTATCAAGGAGACGTTTTACTCATTCATGGCGATCAAGATCATGATGTCCCCGTAAAAAATATTAACCTTTATCTAGAGTTTCTACAAAGAAAGGGACAAGCTACTGATTATACTTTAATAAGTGGTGGTGACCATACATTTGCTAACCATCATTGGAAGAAAAGGTTATTTAAAGAAACAACCTCATGGCTTTTAAATCGAGTAAACCTCGAAGCTTTCTAACTTCGAGGTTTTACAATCATTTATTGACTAATTACGTTTAACTTTACATCAATATTCCCTTTAGTCGCCTTTGAATAAGGACAAACTTGGTGCGCTTTATGTACCAGATTTTCTGCTTCTTCTTGTGATACTCCTTTGACTGTTGCATGAAGGACAACCCCAATTTTATATCCGTTATCCTCAGGATCTTTCATTAAGCTAACTTCAGCGTTTATCTCTGTCTCAACTTCCTTCTTCTCTTTAGAGGCTACTAAGTTTAAAGCCCCATCAAAACAAGCAGCATATCCCGCAGCAAATAGTTGTTCAGGATTTGTTCCTTCGGCGTCTGCGCTTGTCCCCTTTGGCATAACCAATTTATGATTTAATACACCATCATCAGATGTCACCTGACCGTTTCTTCCACCTATCGCTTTAGCTTGTGCAGTAAATAATACATCAGACATTCTACCAACTCCTTGATTTCTTTTCACTTACTCTATGACTATTTACTAAAAACAAAGAAACTAAACCTAAAAGGCAGAAAAAACCCTCACAAAAAGGTGAGGGTTTCAACTAATTAATTTAATCCTATACTTTAGAGAGTTCCTAAATTAGAAGCGTGAACCGCCAAGCTGTGATTCAGCTTGTTGAACTAGACGCTTGGTGATCTCGCCGCCAACAGAACCGTTTGCACGAGCTGTTGCCTCTGCACCAAGTTGAACTCCGAATTCAGAAGCGATTTCGTATTTCATTTGGTCTAGTGCTTGCTCTACGCCAGGAACTAATAGTTCATTACTGTTGTTGCTTGCCATTTCTGTTCACCTCGCTTTGTTCGTATTCAATAACTATTGTGTGAGATTTACAGAAACATATACAAATTTCTTAGTGGTAAAGATTTCCTATGACTCGTAAAGCTCTAGAGGAAGGCCATCAGGGTCTTGAAAAAAAGTATATTTTTTTCCTGTCAACTCATCTACTCGAATGGGTTCGACGATAATTTCCTTATCTTCTAATGACTTCTTTACACTATCAATATCATTAACTTCAAAAGCTAAATGTCGTAATCCTCTTGCTTCCGGATAGCTTGGTCGTTCTGGTGTACCTTGAAAAGAAAAAAGTTCTATCTGTTCTGTTTCTCCAATGCGTAAATCCAACTTATATGAATTTCTTTCTTTTCTATAAGTTTCCTTTATAACTTTTAACCCTAGAGTTTCAACATAAAAGCTCTTGGATCGCTGATAGTCTGAGCAAATGATAGCTACATGGTGAATCTTATTTAACAAAAGCTACACTCTCCTTCCTTTTTTATAAGCATACAAGTTAACTAACTTATTTTAAAGACCTTCAGGTTTCAGTTGTTAAACATCGACTGAAGAATTCACTTGATCCATTCCTTTGCCTTTTCTTATTTTATTTTTCATTTTACTCATTGCATTGGAAAAATCTCCAAACATCAAATAAACGGCTGGAATTAAAATGAGTGTAATTAGCGTTGCAAATAATAACCCTGATATCACAACTACTGCAAGTGGAGCTTGATAACTACTTGCAACACCTGTTGCTAATGCAAGTGGCAACATCCCTCCTACCGTTGTTAGTGTAGTCATTAATATCGGTCTCATCCTTGTTCTCCCCGCTTCTGACACAGCCGTGTTTACATCTACGTCAGATTTCCTTAACTGATTGATTCGATCAATTAAGAGAATGGCATTATTTAGTACAATTCCTATTAACATCACGATCCCCATTCCAGACATAATACTTAATTCAAATTGAGTAACAAACAAGCCAATGATAACTCCTGTAATGGTCATCGGAATAATCGACATAACAATTAGTGGATGTGTTAAGCTATTGAATTGAACAGCCATCACAAAATAAACTAAGAATAAAGCAATACCGACAATTATAATCATTTCCATCATTGCTTCTTGTTGGGCTTCTAAATCTCCGCTTATTGAGATTGTATAACCTTCCGGAGCCTTGAAGTCATTTAAAATATTTTGTATATCCCGATTCACAGATCCTAAATCTCGTCCCTGGATTTCCGCTGAGACCGTTATATATCTTTCTCCATCTACACGAGTTATTTCAGCCGGAATTTCAACTGTCTTAAAGTCGATATATTTAGACAGTTGTTCAGTCGTTCCAGTTGGTGTTGTCCATTCAACACCTAATAATTGAGATTCGGTTGTTATGCTCTGATCGACAGTTAATACCATTCTCTGCATTTCATTTTCAGGTGTGATCAGGTTGCCTAAGGGTAGCGCAGTGAACCATAGCTCTAATATTTGTTTAAGTTGAGTTGGTATTAAATTATCTTCTTCAATAGAGTTTCCCTTTAAAATTACTTGTTTTTCTGTTAAAAACCTTTCGGAACTTGCTGTAATCCCTGTTAATCCCTCTACTTCTGCTAACTGTTCCATCACTTCTGTAGATAGTGTTTGAAGCTCAGGTAATTCCGCTCCTTTCAGTTCAAGAGCGACAACTCCTCCGCCACCCATTCCCATTGGTGATAACACATTAACAATTGGATACTCATCCTCTAACTCTCTTAGCGAAGAATAAATAAGCTCATTCACTTCGATTTGGTCAAGTGTCGCTTCTTCTGCTTTGGACATGTTGATAATCGCGTACATTGCTGAAATGTCATCCATAATAATGGTGTTAGTCACATCGGGAACATCTTTAAGTTGCTTGCTTATAGCTGTAGCAATCTCATTTCTTTCAGAAGGCGTCACACCAGGCTCTAACTGAATCATCACTTCTGCATAACGATTAAAAACATCGGGCATAATAGTCATCGGGATTTTCGATACTAGGAATAAGGAGCTAACAAACATAATAATAAATAAAGAAATTACGCTGTAACGATTGCGCTTTTTCAATCCCATCCATTGCACAAATGAACCATAAATAAAGCTAATTTTTTCTGGTTTATGCTTTTCCTTTTTCGCACTGATACGCAAAAAATTATCACATAAAGCAGGAATAACTGAAAAAGATACGACCACTGAACTCACAAGAGTAATAATTACAACAACAGATAAGATAACCATAAACTTCCCAGCTTCTCCACCAAGTAAGCCAATGGGAACAAATACGACAATTGTTGTCAACATCGAGGCAATAACAGCCGTCGCTACTTCTTTCGTCCCTTGAATGACTGCTTCTATATTGGCAATCCCTTGTTCCTTTTTCCTGAAAATAGACTCAAGGATAACTATGGAAGCATCTACCATCATCCCAATCCCTAGTCCAAGACCTATTAAACTAAGCATGTTAAAACTATAGTCAAAATACCACATCACCGTAAAAGTTAATAAAATTGAAATCGGTATTGATAGTCCAACAATAATTGTTGCTCTAATATTCCTTAAGAATAATAGGAGAAACACAAGAGCAAGAACACCACCAATCAGGACATTTTTAGAAACTCCTTCGATCGCATCACTCACATAATCGGCTTGGGCAACAACCTCTTCCAACTCAAATTGAGTGACTAACCCTTCATCTTTAATTGCTTGAATTTCAGATCTAATTGCTTTTGCCATGGCTACTTGTGTCACATCTGGTACACGAGATATTTGAACAAAGATAAAATCCTGATCGCCATTTTTCCATACACCGGTTGAGTGATCACTAACTTTTTCTTTCACAACAGCAAAATCACTTATCTTTTGTGGTCCATTTAAAGTAGCTATCGCGATATTTTCTAAATCAGGTTTAGAGCGAATGGATGTGTTCCACCTAATTGTTGGTTCATTAACTTCGTCAGACAAAACACCAATTGCTATATCTTGATCCGCTTGCTGAATCGCACTTATAACTTGATTAACATCTATTCCAAATTCTTGAATTTTATCATACCTTAACTCAATAACCATTTCTTTTTCTTCAAGCCCAACTAAATCTACTTTGCTCACTTCCGCTAATGATTCGAGCCTTGGTTTTAACGTGTTCTTAGCGAAACTAGTCATATCATTCATATTTCCATTAGATATATCCATAAAAAATTCATAGGACCCCGTAGTAGAGAATGGAATAACAGTGAGCGTTCGTAAATCAGGCAATTGCGTTTTTATACCATTTAAAGTGGACTCTATGTTCTTTGTAACTTCTTCCCCTCTACCTTCCTCTATTTGAATTGTAAATGCACTGCTTCCTATAGAAGAAGAAGATGTTATTGATTTTATTCCATCAATAGACTGAATAGCTTGTTCAATTGGCTTAGTGATCGTATTTTCAATATCTAGCGTTGTCATTTCACCAGCATCGACTTGAACCATTGCACCATCAAAAGTGATAGGTGGCATCAGTTCTTGATCGAGCTTTGTTGTAGTAAAAAGACCAATAAAAACAATAAACAAGACCATCAATCCGACCACTAATTTTCTTTTCAATAAAAACCTTAATTGTTCCATTCCTCATCCTCCAAGCTATGATCATTCTTAAATCCTTTTCCAATATATTCAATCATAGGAAAACTATACAAGAAGTTCCGTAGTAAAGATTCGGCTTTGAGGTGGAAACTCCCTCCGTCTTAAGACGGACATTTACTATTTTATTTGTTTTAAGTTTGTAAACGGAAAATAATTGTAAAATGAATAGAAATATGAAAAACTTAATTAACTAGAAACCTTTTGAAAGGAAGGATCAATTATGGCAAAACGAAAGCTAATTGTTACCCAAGATATTAATGTACAGTTAACAAATAAAATTCATGAGGTTATACCGGATTGGGAAATTATCACCGGGCGGGATCGTTCTAATTGGGAAAAAGATTTGTCTGAGGCTGAGATCATTGCTGGTTGGAAAAAAGAAATGAGTACACTACTTCAACAAAAAAATTCTAAGCTAAAATGGCTTCAAACGTGGTCAGCCGGTATTAATTCTCTTCCATTGCAAGAATTAGAAGACAAATCTATCCAACTAACAAGTGCAAATGGAGTTCATGCTTTTCCTATTTCTGAGACCATTTTCGCCTTAATGTTAGGTTTAACAAGAAAAATTCATACATATGTTAGAAATCAACAAACCAAAACATGGCATCACGCAAATATGAACCTAGAAATTCATAATAAAACAATTGGAATTATTGGAGTTGGAGCCATCGGCCAAGAAACAGCTAAAATTGCAAAAGCTTTTGGGATGAATGTTCTTGGAATCCGTCATTCAGGGAAACAAACAAAATATGTAGATGAAATGCATACGGTTAATCAACTAGACCACATTTTATCTAGATGTGATTATGTTGTCGTTACACTACCTCTCACGGATGAAACACATCATTTATTTGGCTCAAAACAATTTCAAGCCATGAAGTCATCAGCTTTTTTTATTAATATTGGCCGAGGTGAAATAGTCATAGAATCCGATTTAATCTCAGCGCTTCAACAGAAAGAAATAGCTGGTGCTGGATTAGATGTTTTTGCAACTGAGCCTCTTCCGGAAGAAAGTCCGCTATGGGAAATGGAACAAGTCATTGTCACTCCTCACACATCTGGTTCAACTCAATTTTACGATCAGCGTGTCATTGAAAATATTTTCATTCCTAATCTAAAGAATTATTTAGCAGCTGAGCCTTTAAGCGTTAACTTAGTTGATTACCAGAAAGGATATTAATTTAGACTAGAAAATTAAAGCAGCCATATTGATTGGCTGCTTTTTTGTTTTTAGTTGAATTGTTTTGGTATATAATCATCACGGAGATCAATATAAATAGTCCCCAACTCATCTATTTGAGCAAAAAAAACATCATGGAGCTTAGGTATGTTGTATTCGATTAACAGGTCTCTTATCCACCCTTCATCTTTTCCTAAAATTTTTAGACTTTGGTGTAGGATTTTCCCATCAATAATGAACGCCTGTGCTAATCCGCGACTAGCTTGGATATTTAATACGTCTTTTTGCATCGCCGGGAGAAAGGCTGGTTTAGCTAAAACAGTTACAGTACCGTCCGTCTCCATGATGGCTGTTTCTACTTGATCCACATAAAAGAAACCTTTCTTTCTTAGATTAACAAGTAAAGAATCCATCGTCATTCTTACTTTCTTCAAGCCCTCTTCAAGTATTTGGCCATTCTGAATAAGATACGTCT
Source organism: Halalkalibacter akibai JCM 9157 (assembly GCF_000513135.1). Lineage (GTDB taxonomy): Bacteria > Bacillota > Bacilli > Bacillales > Bacillaceae_D > Halalkalibacter > Halalkalibacter akibai. The sequence goes on along the minus strand of NZ_BAUV01000042.1, from coordinate 3,520 downwards.
CTTCATCCTCTAAGATTTTCCGACCTCTCATACTTTTTAATGCAATAATGCTAGATACAAACGTGTAAAAGCAAAACGTAATTAACCCGATCATACTGATCCAAATTGGAACATCTTTCATTATCATTGAACTCGCCACTATCGACCCTATCGTAATCCCAGCAACGAAATCGAAGAAAGTCATTTGCGCAATTAATTTCTTATTTAACAAGCGGCATAGAATATAAAGAACGACAAAACCAATGGTTGCGCGAATTAAAATTTCAGTAACGGTCATTTTACTTACCACCTTCTTTTTTTCTAAGGGTAATATTCCCTGTTTATGTACATTCAATTCAAAGTGAAAATGAAAAAGAGATGAACCCCAACTGGTTTTCATCTCTACATATGATTATAATTCGATTGCTACAATCACTTTAAATAAATCACCATCTACTTCAATATCTAATTGGCCACCATGCAAATCAACAATAGACTTTGCTATTGCTAGACCAAGACCTGATCCTTCGGTGTGTCGTGAGGTATCACCTCGTTTAAAACGTTCAAATAACTCGTCGACACTATCACCTAATTCATACTTAGTCACATTTTTAAACGTGATAAGCGCTGCGTTATTCTTCACTTCAGCTGATATATACACTCGCGTTTGATCTAAAGAATAAAGGAGGATATTCCCAATTAAATTTTCAAATACTCTCCACATTTTTTGACCATCAACATTTGCATAAATTGGTGTTTCTGGTGCCTGGACTCTAAATTGCAGACTCGATTCTTTTATTGACTCGTTATACTCAGCAAGCGCCTGCTGAAGCAACTGGACGAGGTCAACCTTTTCTTTTAATAATTCAATATTTCCACTAGCCATTTTTGACGCTTCAAATAAATCATCAATTAAAACTTTTAAACGTTTTGACTTACGGTCAATAATTTCAATGTAAGAAGTGCGATCTTCTTCTGTGATATCAGTTGACTTTAGTAACTCTGTATACGTAATGATTGACGTCAATGGTGTACGTAAATCGTGACTGACATTTGAGATTAACTCTGTTTTTAATCGTTCACTTTTCGCTTGTTCTTTTTGTGATATTTTCACACCCGATTTTAATGTGTTTATATTACGAGCTAGTTGGGCAAGGACAGACCTTCCTTTCTCTGGCAACTCAACATCAAGACGACCATTGGCAAGGTGTTCTGAGTGTTCAATAATCCGATTTAAATATCCGATTCTTTTAAAAAGAATGTACATGATCGGCAGACCAACAACAATAAATCCTAGCATATATGGCACAATCAGAAACGGTTCGAAAAAAACAACAGCAAAAGCCAAGCCGAATCCAAATACAATGCCCAACAAAAGAAGAACCTTTGTCCCCAATCTTCTATTTACAAAAGCTTCTTGTATCGTTATCCAACCTTTATACAATAAAGCATCCTTCCACTGCTCTTTGAAAACAGACGGTCTCTTCACGATATCTTTAAGCAGTATTGCTTGAATAATTGTTCCTGAGACAAATATGGTTGTAATGAATAGATGCTTAACTAAGCCTTTTAAAAAAGGATACAATTGATTCATCAAATTATACGGAAGCCCGGTTAACTGCGTGACACTAAACAAGGCTGCTAGCGCAAAAAATCCAAAGAAAAAGATTTGTACATCAATGGGTAAACGATCATAGTAACTTTTAAACCATGTAAAATCGTTAACTTGTAAAATTCTTTTTCTTTTATAGAGATAGAAAGCAGCTAACAAGGAAAGAATTCCTATTATGGCTAGAGTAGCATAATAAACCTTTCTCTTTTGGTAGCTTTCCAAGCTTGCGATAATAAAGCTATTACGTTGAAGTGATTTCGGTACTGCAATTTTCCCTTCAAACTGACGGTTTTGATTGACTACTTGATCTATTATCTCAACATCGTAATAAACACCTGGTGTCCCAAAATGTTGAGTAAAAAGATGGCCTTGACTAGAAGAAGGATACTGACGAATGTCATACATGTCCCTTTTATTAAAGAGATTATTTATTTCTCCTTGTTCCAACTTAACATTTGTAAACACTTCACCTGATTCAACATCCCTTAAATAATAGCGAAAACTAGATTTCAGTTGATTAAATTCCGCTTGATTTCTTTCTAATTCTTGATAATACTCATCAATTATTTTCTCTTTTTCTTTATACACTTTGTCCCGCACATACTCATCGCTCGAAAAATTATTCGAAATATCTTCTATCTTTTTATCTCTCTCTGCAATCAGCGCATCTGCAACGGTTTGATTGTCATTTGCTGTTGCTTCTTCGATTCGATATTCATATTGATCTTGTATACTAGCAATCTGTTCTGAAAGATCACCGTGGCGATAACGATGCTCATGAATTTCCTCATCACTAACTTTAATTAAAGCCTTTACTTCTTCTATCGGCAGTTGATTTAATTCATAAATACTTAGTTTTCCAATAAAATTCTCTAATTCATACTCATACTCTGACGTTTTGAAATAATTAAACATATAGTAAGGACCATGAGAAACAGCGGTTAAGACTCCACTTAACCCAAAAGTAAGTAAAACAAACCAACCAACTACTCTCAAACTATTTTTCCATTTTGTATCCAACTCCCCATACCACCTTTAAATATCTTGGATTTTTCGGATCAATTTCAATTTTTTCACGAATTTTCCTAATATGAACAGCCACTGTATTTTCGGCATTGTAACTAGGCTCATTCCAAACGCGTTCATAAATATCGTTAATAGAAAACACACGACCCGGATATTTCATTAATAATTCAACAATTTTATATTCTATCGGTGTTAACTTAACTACTTCGCCATGTGCTGTCACTTCTTTTGATTCTTGGTCAAGCGTAAGTCCATTTAAATTGATTAATTGATTGGCTCCTTCATATGTACCAAGGTTGACATATCTTCTCAATTGAGATTTCACCCTAGCAATCAATTCGAGCGGGTTAAAAGGTTTGGTTACATAATCATCAGCACCTACCTGTAACCCTAAGATTTTATCTGTGTCCTCACTTTTTGCACTTAGAATGATAATGGGTATATTTTTTTGCTCTCTTATTTTAAACGTGGTTGTGATGCCATCAAGCCTAGGCATCATTACATCGAGTAAGATAAGATGAACCTTCTCTTCATTAAGCTTTTCTAAGGCTTCTATACCGTCCTTTGCTTTTAAAACAGTGATACCCTCGTTTTTCAAATAAATATCAATCGCATCTCGAATTTCTTTTTCATCATCAACGACTAAAATAGTAAATGAATTCACTTTCTTCCTCCTCCTTTCAAGCTTATTTTGAGTGTCTTTTGTGATTACTGTAAGCATAACCATTAAATATTAACAATTACTAAGGGTAAATCTTAAGATTTTCTTAATAGTGTTAAGAGATCTTTATAAAAGACTGATTTCGTAAAGATTGTTGCTAAGAATGGGTTGCCTTCACATGTTCGTTCCATTGCGCTCCAGTCACTCGCTTTCCGCGGGGAGGTGCCGAGCCTCCTCGGCTA
>NZ_BAUV01000043.1 GCF_000513135.1 Halalkalibacter akibai JCM 9157 | reverse complement strand
TTTAAATCGAAATGTTTTCCATTTACTTCATACACAACCCATTCTGCAATATTTGTTGCATAATCAGCTATTCGTTCAATGTAGCGACCTATAAACGCAAGCTGAGTCACTTGATCGATTTCAATAAGATCATCGCTAAGTTTAAATAATTCTCGTATGAACTCGCCGTACATTGAGTCAACTTTATCATCCATCATAGCAATTTTCTGTGCCATGAGAATATCTGTATTTCTAAATGACTGTAATGACTTATTGATCATCTCTTGAGCAATGGTGAACATAGCAATTAGCTTCACATGATAGTTTAATAAACTATCTCGTTTTAGGCGCTTTGATTGTTTTGCAATATCTACAACTAAATCTGCCACTCGTTCTAGGTCACTTGATATTTTTAGAGCCACAATTAATTTCCTTAAATCTGTTGCCACTGGTTGCTGCCTAGATATTAGTAACGTAACTTGATTATGCATGCCGATTTCAAGCTGATTGATTTCGATATCATGGCTGATAATGTGTTCCATTACTTTCGTATCAGAAGAGGAAAAAGCCTTAAGCATCTCATCTAAGACATCCTCTACCCGATCTCCCATATTGAGAAGTTGTTGTTTAACTAAATCAAGCTGTGAATGAAAACTCTCGCGAACAGCCATAAAATATCACCTCTATCCGAACCTACCCGTAATATAATCTTCAGTTCTTTTATCCGTGGGATTGGAAAAAATCACATCTGTATCATCAAATTCCACGACTTCACCATTTAAAAAGAACGCTGTTTTATCAGAAATACGGGCTGCTTGTTGCATATTATGTGTAACGATAATGATCGAGTAATTGTTTTTAAGTTCATGAATCAATTCTTCTACTTTTAATGTAGATTTAGGATCAAGAGCTGATGTTGGTTCATCCATTAAAATAACATCAGGTTCAATCGCTAAACAACGAGCAATACATAAACGTTGTTGTTGTCCTCCTGATAATCCATATGCATTTTCATGCAGACGTTCTTTAACTTCATCCCAAATAGCTGCACCACGTAAACTACGTTCAACGATCTCATCTAAAATCTTCTTGTTTCTGATTCCGTGAATTCGTGGGCCATAAGCGACATTATCGTAGATCGACTTAGGAAATGGATTTGGCTTTTGAAAAACCATCCCTACACGAGTTCTTAAATCCTCTACTTTATAAGATTTATCTAAGATGCTTTTCCCACGATAGCTGATATCTCCTGAGATCTTTACAATAGGTACAAGTTGAACCATACGATTTAACGTTTTGATATAAGTTGATTTTCCACAACCAGATGGCCCAATAATTGCTGTTACCTCTTTTTCATAAATAGAGAGATTAATATTTTTTAGCGCATGGTCTTTCCCATACCATAAGTTCAAATCTTTCGTATCGTATACAACTTTCTTTTCCAATTGTTTGTCGGTTGAAGAATGAATTGAGTCGAATGCCACATTCGCTTTTTTTGAAGCAAGTCCCATCACTTATACCCCCTATATACTTTTAGTACCTTTGTTGAAACTTGTTACGAATTATAATAGCTACAGAATTTAATACAAATAAAACGATTAGCAAAACAATGATTGTTGCTGCTGCTAGATTGGCGTACTCAGCCACTAAAGCTGCGTCTATCGTCCAATAATAAATTTGCATCGGCAAGATTGTGAAGCGATCCATTAGACTTCCTGGAAAAGGAATTAATAAAGCAGGTATCCCTATTACGACTAGTGGAGCTGTTTCGCCGATAGCTCGTGATAAAGATAAAATAGCTCCAGTTAAAATACCCGGTAGAGCCGCTGGAAGAACGATATTTTTAATGGTTTGCCATTTAGTAGCACCCATTCCGAATGAAGCTTCACTTAAATGACCAGGGACGGCACGAATCGCTTCTTGACTCGCTACAACAACAATTGGTAGTACTAAAAGTGCCATCGTTAAACCACCTGCTAGTATAACGTTTCCTAAGTCCATTGCTCGAACAAAAATTGTTAAACCTAAAATTCCAAATACGATGGACGGTACACCAGCTAAGTTGGATATGTTCGTTTGAATGAACGAATGAATTCGACTTTTCTGAGCATAGCACTCTAAATATATAGCAGTACCTACCCCTAATAACATCGTGACTGGAGCAACGACTAACATTAGCCAGAGAGTGCCTAGAATGGCCCCCATTATTCCAGCACGCTCAGGATTATTCGAAAGTTTACCAGTTAGAAAATCAACATTAATCCAAGCAATCCCTTGTGAAATGACTCGAGAAATTAATACAACTAAGACTATTAATCCAAATAAAGTAGCTAAAAGAAAGAATGTCTTTGCCAAGTTATTTTTTAACAATCTTGAGTTCATCTTTTTCTCAACTTGAGCTAAATCTAAGTATTTCATTTTTAATATTCCTCCCTAAATTTACGAGAGATATATCTAGCAAATAAATTCATAAGAAATGTAAAAACAAACAAAGTCATGGCAACAGCATATAAACTGTAATATATAGTCGAGCCAGCAGGAGCATCCCCACTACTCACTTCAACAATGTAAGCAGTCATTGTCTGCATCGATTGTGTAATGTCAAATGTAAAGTTTTTAGAACTTCCACTCGCTATCGTTACAATCATTGTTTCTCCAATAGCACGTGAAATTCCAAGAACGAACGAAGCTACGATCCCAGACATAGCAGCCGGAATAATCACTTTACCCGTGACTTCTAGTTTCGTTGAACCTAAGGCAAGAGCCCCTTCCTCATTGAGTTCGGTACTGAACTCATTGCATCTTCTGATAAAGAAGCTACCATCGGGATAATCATAATACCCATTACTATTCCGGGACTTAATATATTGGTTGCTTGTAAGCCAGGAATAAACTCTCTTAACAAAGGAGTCACAAATGTGAAAGCAAAAAATCCATAAACAATAGTTGGAATACCGGCAAGAATTTCTAAAATAGGTTTTACTAGTCTTCTTATTTTATCTGTTGCATATTCACTTAAATAAATAGCTGTCATTAATCCAATAGGGATCGCTACAAACATTGCAATCACAGATGATATGATCGTTCCTGTCAGCAAAGGTAGAACTCCAAATTGAGGATTCTGACTTAAAGGCTTCAAAACTGTCCCTGAGAAAAATTCATAAAAAGGGATCCGTTGAAAAAATTCAACTGTTTCAAACAATAATGTAAATAAAATGCCAAGTGTTGTAAAAATTGAAATACTCGCAATAAGTAGAAGAAGCTTAGGCATAAGCTTTTCCATAACATTTGTCATATTTCTAGTGCTTTTCTTTTCTTCAATCATGTCCCTAACGTTAACAGCGTTCCCCTTTTTTAATGCGCTGCTTGTTTCCATCACTTAGTGCACCCCTTCCAATCCTCACCAATTCTTTATATAGAAGAGGATGAGAACTAACAACAGCCCTCATCCTTTAAAAACCACACTAACTATTATTTCAAGCCTTCTAAATAGTCAATGTATTGTTGCAACTCTGCTTCTGGAAGTGGAGCAAATCCAGTTTGTCCAGCGAATACATCAGCATTATTCGCTACATAAAGTGCAAAATCTAAAACTTGTGGCTTAGCTTTTGCCATATCAACATTTAAGTATGTGAATACAGGACGAGTGAATGGTGCATAATCACCAGCTTCATCAATTGTCTCAAGACTTGGTTCAACAGCGCCATCACCGAAATCTACATGTACAGCTTGTAATTTATCTTGGTTATTTACGTAATAACCAAACCCAAAGAATGCAATTCCGTTTTTGTCTTCAGATACTAAGTTAACAAGTGTTGAGTATTCCTGTTGAAGGTTAACCCCGTCTACTAAATCTTCTTTTTCAAGAATTTTCTCGTAGAAAAATTCATATGTTCCATGATTTTCATTTGGACCCATTGCATGGATTTCTTCATCTGGAAATTCAGGACGAAGATCAGACCACTTTGTTACTCCACCATCATGTTTGAAAATACGAATTAATTCTTCAGCTGTTAACTCAGTAGCCCAATCATTTTCTTTATTAATAACGAATGTTAAACCGTCTAATGCTACTTTCATCTCTTTTACTTCAAAGCCTACTGCATCTGCTTCAGCTTGTTCTTCTTCTTTAATCGCTCTTGAGGCATTATTAAAATCAGTTCCATTTTCAACTAAGAATCTTCCAAAACCAGCACTTGTACCAGCACGGCTTACTTCAACAGACACGTTCTCTTGCTCATTTACCATATATTCTTCAGCAAGCACTGACATTAGTGGAAATACGGTACCTGAACCATCAATTACAACACTTCCTTCTAGAGAAGCTGTAACATCTTCTGTTTCTGTTTCCGTCTCTGTTTCTGTTGTTTCTTCAGCAGTATCAGGCGTTTCATTTGCAGCTGCAGTTGGCTCGTCTGAACCTCCTCCACACGCTGCCATAACAACCATTAGTGCAGCCATTACTAAGAACAAGAAATACTTTTTGAAATTCACTGAATTGTCCTCCCTTTTCTCTAGGAAAATGTTAGATGTTGAAAGGTTTTCCCTCTCACAATTGCTAGTATAGTAGAGGAATGTTAAGGAGGTATGGTTGGAATGTAAAGCTTTTGTAAAGGCTTGTCGAATCATGCACACATCTAGTATTTTAATAGGCATAAACACTAGCTTTTTCATAAAAAGTGCTTGCATAAAACTTATTAGATAGAGTTCATATTTCATGTATGGTCACAAATAACAAAGTAAATAATATGAATGGTAATTAGTGGTGGTATTTATGACTTTAAAATAAGACCATAAACAGACATAAGTTAATCTAACTACGTCAACCACTTTTTTCTATACCAAAAAATAATGTCGTTTTTTGGTGAATTTCTGTTAGAATTTGTTATGAGGTGAGTTTATTTAATGAGCAAAAATTCAAACTATGACATCCGTGAATGGAAAAAGAAATTAGCTCCATTCGAGAAACCCCGTGTTTCAGCAAGTACATGGCAACTAGTAAATTCGGTCGGACCATTTTTACTGTTGTGGGTTCTTGCGTATCTTAGTCTAGAAATTTCATTCTGGTTAACACTTTTATGTGCTGTACCCGCAGCTGGATTTTTGGTCCGGACGTTTATCATTTTTCATGACTGCACACATTATTCATTTTTTAAGAGTCGAAAGGCTAACGAGATCGTAGGAATTATTACTGGTTTGTTTACTTTTTGCGCGTTCGAACAATGGAAACGAACGCATACGACCCATCATGCTTCAAATGGAAATTTAGAAAAACGAGGCGTTGGTGATGTTTGGACAATGACGTTACAGGAATACGCGGACGCTACTCCGTTCAAACGAATCGCTTATCGAATCTATCGCAATCCGATTGTCATGTTTTTAATCGGTCCTTTATACATCTTCTTAATCGACTATCGTTTCAATGCTAAAACTGCTTCTCCAAAAGAGAAACGCCATGTTTGGTTGACGAATGTAGCACTTGTAACCATTGTTTGTATTGTTGGCTTTACGATAGGGTGGAAAGAGTATATTCTCGTACAACTACCGATCTTTTATGTAGCAACTTTTTCAGGAGTATGGTTGTTTTATGTACAGCATCAATTTGAGGATGGTTACTTTGAACATAATGAAAATTGGAACTTTGTTGAAGCTGCCTTAAAAGGTAGTTCCTATTATAAATTACCGAAAATTCTACAGTGGTTCTCAGGTAACATTGGTTATCATCATGTTCATCACTTGAATTCTCGTGTACCAAATTATCTTCTTGAACAAGCTCATAACAGTGACGAGCGCCTTCAAGATGTTCCAACTTTAACATTACTCACAAGTTTAAAATCGCTCACCTTTAAATTATGGGATGATCGAGCGAAAAAGTTCATTGGGAATAAAGATATCCGTGAATTTATTAAACAAGATAAAACCATAAGTGGATAGCCTATTAACAACTAGAAACACGCCCCTTCTTTGATTAAGGGGCGTGTTTTACTTTGAAAGGTTTCCTTTTAACGTAGTAGTCTGCTCAAGCGGTAGGATTATTTCTATTTTTGTTCCTTTATTTATCACACTTGATATGTTTAACGTTCCATGATGGAAGTCAATTATTTTTAATGTTGTCATTAAACCGAGCCCAGTTCCTTTTTCCTTTGTCGTATAAAAAGGAGTACCGATCTTATCCAAAAACTCTTGTGGAATCCCGCCTCCCTCATCTTCAATAACGATACGAATAGAAGTATCTTGTTGTTGAGACGCATGAATCGTAATAACTCCACCTGTTGGCATGGCTTCAATAGCGTTTTTAATCAAGTTAATAAATACTTGCTTTAATTGATTCGGAACACATTTCATTAATGGAACTCGGTTAATGGTTACATTTACTTCAACATGGTTAATTAACGCTTGAGAACTTAATAGCAGCACGACATCTTCCACTATTTTATTTAAATATTCATATTGGAAATCATGTGCCTGTGGTTTCGCTAATAAAAGTAGTTCCCCTGTGATCATTTCAATTCTCGTTATTTCATCAGCCATAATGTTAAGATAATTTTTATTCACTTTCTCATTTGTTCCTTTAATCAACTGAAGAAATCCTTTGATAGATGTAAGTGGATTTCTAATTTCATGAGCTATAGATGCTGCTAGCTGTCCAACGGCTGTTAATTTTTCAGACTCAAATAACAGTTTTTCAGTTCTTTTCTGATTGGAGACATCCTTCGCAATCCCATACACTCCTACAATTTTGTTCTCAACAATAATTGGAATGTTCGTGACTTTTATATCTACTATATGTCCTTCTTTGTGTGTAACTTTTGACTCATAATGTTGAATGCAACCATTAACCGCTTTGGAAAAATGAGCAGTTGTTTTCTCCATCTCATCTTCAGTGATAAGTGGAATATAAGACATTTGTATAAGCTCTTTTTCACTATAGCCTAGAAGCTGTTCCGTTGTTGAATTAACACTTAAGTAATTCCCCTCTAAATCTAAAGAATAAACAGCATCTGGGTTATAATCAAAAAGAGATCTATAATGTTGTTCCTGGCGAGAAGCTTGTTCCTTCTCTTTAGTAATATCTTTAAAATAAACCGATAATCCGTTTTGAGAAGGGTAAACCCTAATCTCAAACCATATTTTTAGTGGATCATAGTATAGATCGAACTGAAGTGGCAACTGAACTTTAAGGGCCTTATGGTATTTTTCAAATAAAGAAGTTTCAATCGTTTCTGGAAACTCTGACCAAATGTTTTTCCCTATTAGTTTCCCTTGATCACGCAGCAACAATCGACTTGCTTCTTTATTAAAATATGTAAAATTCCAATGTTCATCTAACGCATAAAAGGCATCTGAGATTCTATCTAAAATTTCTTTTTCTGAAATATTCATATAGATCCTTTCTGTTATCTTATCGGGTCTAACACCGGACTTTTCATTATATTATCTCATACTCCAGCTATCTATAGGCTCTAATTCTACAATTATTTTCAAACAGTAAAAAAGGATGTCTCAAGTGAAACATCCTTTATATATAGATCATTTTTCTTACAAAAGCGAGTTACCATTATTTTTTTGTAATATCAATTGCCTTTTTAATGTCTTTAAAAGAATTAGACTGTCCATACATTAAAACACCACCGCGGTATACCCTTGCTCCAAATAAAGCAAGTAGTAGAATACCTATTAATAAAATAGCAATACCTAAAATCGGCTCGATTGGTGATATGTTCAACATGCCTACTCGTAAGAACATAACCATCGGTGTAAAAAACGGAATATACGATGTAACTGTTATGAATGACGATTCAGGTGCACCCAATCCGAACATCGCGATAAAAAAGCCAATCATAACCAAAAAGACTAATGGCAGAATCATCTGCTGAACCTCTTCAATCCTACTAACGACTGATCCAAGTAGCGCTGCTAGTGTTGCATAATAAAAAATAGCCTAATAAGAAAAATACAACCGCGTAAAAAATGATCGTTGCTGATAACTCGCCAAATCCAAAGAATTCAAGAAACCCACCCATAACTAAATCTTGACTGCTTTTTAAAGAAAAATAACCAACTAGGAGCAGTACGATCATTTGTGTTAATCCTACTAGTCCAATCCCAATAATTTTAGCAAACATTTGCTTTACAGGAGATACACTTGAAATAATGATTTCCATGACTCTCGAAGATTTTTCTGTCGCCACATCTGTAGCGATCATACTTGAATACATAATGACTGAAAAGTAAATGAAAAACAATAAGATGTAAACAATTCCTCTGGCTTGATTCAACTCCTCCTCAGATTTTGCTCCTTCTACGATGGCTTCGTTTGTAAATAACACTGGAGCGTTGAGTCTCGCGATTTCGCCCATCGTTAAATCAAGTTCTTGTGCCGCGAAGCTGGTTTGAATATGTTGCAAAGAAGCTTGAAGACTCGCTGTAACCTGACTACCTGTTAAAGAAGTAGATTTATAGACAGCTTCGAAAGAGCCGTTCTCTCCACTTTTTAATATAAGAATTCCTTCGTATAAACCTTCTTCCACGTCTGCTTCTAATATGTCAATCGCTTCTGTTGTTAACTCAAGTTCAATATTTTCATTTATTAACTGAATTTCCTCTTTTAGTAGGGGATAAATTACATCTGTTTCATCAATGACTGCGACCTGATCTTTCCTCATTTCCCCATCGTCAAAAACCTTAATGATCGTTTCAATATTAGCTATGACTAGGATTCCAACTGCGGTAATAGCCGTTGTAATAATGAAGGATTTTGATTTCAACTTACTAAAATAAGCGTGAGACAACATGATCCAGAAATTATTCAAAAGAAGCACCTACCTTCTCTATAAAAATATCATGTAAAGAAGGATCTTCTAGTTCAAATTTTCGAACAAAGCCCTTTGCTGCTACTTGACGAAAAATCTGCTCGGCAATTTCTTCAGACTCTACTTGTAAACGTACACCCTCTGTTATATAGGTCGCTTTCAATACACCAGGAACATCACTTAAGAAAGCAAGGTCGAAATCAGCGTGTATTGCAATATTTTTCTTTTCGAACGATCGTTTAATCTCTTTTAAATTTCCTTGTACAACAGGCGATCCTTTATGCATAATACAAAGATTTTCGCATAACTCCTCAACGTGCTCCATTCGATGACTAGAAAAAACAATCGTAGCTCCTTGATCTTTTATGTCTTTAACCGCTTTTTTTAACAGTTCCACATTGACAGGGTCCAGACCACTAAAGGGTTCGTCTAAAATCAAAAGTTTCGGTTTATGTATGACGGCTGCTATAAACTGGATCTTTTGTTGATTCCCCTTTGAGAGTTCTTCGACTTTCTTATGTTTATATTCCGGCACCTTGAATCTCTCAAGCCAACCATCTAATTCTTTTAAAATAGCTTGTTTCTTCATGCCACGCAATCTAGCTAAATAAACAATCTGCTCGCTCACTTTCATTTTTGGATATAAACCTCTTTCTTCAGGTAAATATCCTACTTCTGAAGTTGTTGCATAATCTATACGGCGACCATTCCACGTGATCTTACCTGCTGTTTGATCTAGCAAACCTAGAATCATTCGAAATGTCGTCGTTTTCCCTGCACCATTAGCACCTAGAAAACCAAACATTTCCTTCTCTGGAACCTTCAAATTTAACTGATCAACAGCCGTGAACGTCCCAAATTGTTTAGTAACCTGATCCAATACTAAACTCATTGTTATTCATCCTTTCAAAATACTATTTGATTACTTTACGATTTGGCTTACTCAAAAGTTTCACCTATTATATTAACATAAATTTACAATTAACTTTGTAAACTCTTATTTAAAATAGAAGAAGCACATAATTAATTATGTGCCTTACTTTTATCCTGTGAAAACTTCGCCATCAGCATAACGTACAGAAGATTTCTGTGCTTTCGCTAATGAAAATGCTAAGGTTAACGGACCTATTCTACCGATAAACATTAAAACAATAATTAACTCTTTTCCAATATCCGTTAAGTTAGCTGTTAATCCCATTGACAAACCGACAGTACCGAAGGCAGAAAATGCTTCAAAGACAATCGTTAAAAAAGGGGCATTCTCTGTGATTGACAGAGCCAATATCGCCATAAAAACAATAAATACACTAATAACCACAATAGCTAATGACCGCAAAATAATTTGATTTCTAATCGTACGTTCAAATATAACGGTTTCGTTTCTTCCTTTTAAATACGTCCAAACTGCTAAAACGATGACAATAAAAGTCGTAAGTTTTATTCCACTTCCTGTTGAAGCACTGCCTGCACCAATAAACATTAACAAGCACATAAATACAATCGAGCCTGGGTTCATGCTAGCGATGTCAATAGAATTAAATCCTGCCGTTCTCGTCGTCACTGCCTGAAAATAAGAAGCCCAAAGCTTATCACTCAAGTCCAGTGCGCCAAGAGTAGCTGGATTTGAATATTCAATTGTAAATAAAAATAACATGGCTACGATATTAATGGCGAGCGTCCCTATTAGCATCAGTTTCGTATGTAGCGAAAGTTGATGAAATTGTTTGCTGTACCATAAATCAGATAATACCGTAAAGCCTATTCCTCCCGTTATAAACAAAAGGGTGATAATAATATTGACAACAGGATCACCCACATAGCCCATTAAACTATCAGAGAAAAGTGAAAAACCTGCATTATTAAAGGCTGATACCGCATGAAACAAACTAGTAAATAAACCAAACCCCCACCCATACTCAGGTACCCATCGAATTGCTAATACAATTACTGCAATAGCTTCAATGACAAAAGCAAAGATAAACAAGATTTTAACTAGTCTTATAACCCCACCTAGAGATGTTTGATTTAACGCTTCTTGAACAATCAATCTCTTTCTTAGCCCAATTTTCTTCCCTAGAATTAAAACAACTAAAATAGCAAAAGTCATTAACCCTAGACCACCAATTTGCATTAAAACCATGATAACGACCTGACCAAACACGGAGAAGACTGTGCCTGTATCTAATACCACTAAACCGGTGACGGTTGTTGCTGAAGTAGCTGTAAATAACGCGTCAATCCAGCTTATCTCTTCCGTGGTAGCAATAGGCATTTTCAATAACATGGTTCCTAATGTGATAGCAATTAGAAAACTTAAAGCTAAAATTTGTGGAGGTGACATTTTGATTTTTCGGTGCATCCATCTCTTCTGAGTTAACATATTACATCCCATCATCCTCGAAACGTTTAAGATCATTCTTATGCCCGATCACAATAAGAAGATCTTTTTCAAGGATCCTCTCACTTGGAAGTGGAGATACATTAACGTTTTCCCCTCGTTTGATTGCCAAAATTGTACAACCATATTTCGCCCGGACATCTAAATCAATAAGAGATTTATTGTGAATCTTAGCTGTTGCCAATAACTCTACAATGCTATATTCATCAGACAATTCGATGTAATCTACAATTTTTTCTGAAGTTAAATGCTGGGCAATCCGAATACCCATATCTTGTTCTGGATGAATAATCCGATCTGCCCCTATTTTATCTAATACTTTATGATGATAGGAATTTTGCGCTTTCACCCAAACATTGGGAACGTTCATTTCTTTCAAGAGCAAAGTGGTTAAAATACTCGTTTGAATATCATCTCCAATTGCTACAATGACATATTCAAAGTTACGAACTCCCAAAGACTGCAAGGCTTTCTCATCAGTTGAATCGGCAATGACCGCATGTGTCGCAAATTGTGTATACTCATTCACCTTAGAATCATTCTTGTCAATCGCTAACACTTGATGCCCCATGTTGTACAACTCTTTACAAATACTCCCTCCAAACCGACCTAAACCAATTACTGCAAATTGTTTTAATTTCTTAGCCATATTCCCCACTCCTTTTTTAGACAACAAAAAAGACCATCACAAAGAATGGTCCCTTAATGAACCTTCTCTCCAATAAAACGCTGACGAGGTTAGCTGTCGGATTAGGGACTGAGAGTATCCCTTCTTACTAAGTAAGATTCACCCCAAGGCCAAGTAAAATTGGCCCAATTGGTTCCCCCGCTCTGTTTAGCAGATTAAGCGAATAAGGTCTTTTATTTTGTTGATAAGGAGAATTTACTCCTCTTTTAGCAAGATGTCAATCTATTTTTCACCTGTTTATTTACTAGTTTTTTTATGTAGTAGAGTAGTAGAAGGGGATAGTTGAACTACGATCTTCTGCAAGTACTCTATGAATGACTTACCCTCTTCTTTATAACCTATTAAAGCTTTCAGCGGTCTTTTTGAAGATCTTTTCTTCCTGCTTTTATGCTCTTTGGCTCTTCATCAACCTTATGACGACCTTTTTCCTCTGCTTCCTATACTTTTGGTTTTCATCGGCCCTTATGATGACCTAATTTCTCTGCTTCCTATGCTCTTTTGGTTTTCATCGACCTCATGATGACCTTTTTTCTCTGCTTCCTATGCTCTTTTGGTTTTCATCGACCTTATGATGACCTTTTTTCACAGCTCCACACGTTCTTTTGGTTCTCATCGACCTTATGATGACCTTTTTCCTCTGCTCCACATGTTCTTTTGGTTCTCATCAACTTTATGATGACTCTTTTCCTCTGCTCCACACGTTCTTTTGGTTCTCATCAACTTTATGATGACCCTTTTCCTCTGCTTTACACACTCTTTTGGTTCTCATCACCAATTAACGATCTAATCGCTCCTATTACAAGCTCCGGTTCATCATGGTGAATATAATGACCACTTTCTTCAGCTATAAGTAATTTACTTTTCGAGGATAACTGTAACAACT
This sequence comes from Halalkalibacter akibai JCM 9157, assembly GCF_000513135.1. Lineage (GTDB taxonomy): Bacteria > Bacillota > Bacilli > Bacillales > Bacillaceae_D > Halalkalibacter > Halalkalibacter akibai. The sequence goes on along the minus strand of NZ_BAUV01000043.1, from coordinate 21,247 downwards.
CTTCTTGTAATTGATGCCAGAGTAGTTGTATTTCTGGTGTGTAGTGTTGCTTTTGATTAGCTGAGAGAATAACAAGAGGAATATCACCTAAATACGGCTGCTTCTTCACTTGCTCAAAGCTTTCTTGAAATTCCACATACGCCTGCTCACTTCCAAACTGTTTCACATAAGCTTTTTGGAATTCGTTAGGAAAACGAGGCAGTAAAACAGTACGATAGTTTTCAGTTGGTGTATCTATTAGAACAAGACCTGTAACCGCATCCGGAAAAAAAGATGCAAATAATCTTATATTGATTCCTCCATAGGAATGACCAACTAGTAGATATGGAGGCTGTAAATTAGCCTCTTTTAGAAGTTCTTTTAATTCGAACACCATCTCCATACTTGTCCGTTTTCGGGTTGTCTTTTCACTTTTACCTAATCCTGCTCGGTCATACATAAATACTTGCGCTTCACTAGCCAATTGTTCAATGATTGGATCCCACGTTTTCGACCAATCATTGTAGCCAGCATCCATGATGATAGTTGGCTTTAACGCCTTATTCCCTACTAGTTTTGTGTACAGCGATACACCATATACAGTTATGTATTGTTCTTTTACTTTAACCACTTGCTTGTTTGTCATGGACCTCTCCTTAAGCTAGTTTAATAGTTTAGTAACTGCTACTAACAATATACTATTTGGAATTTCTTTACCACTTATTCTGAGCAGTTAAATACGATTACAAACCAAAATAAAATGAACTCCAAATTAAATTGGAATTCACCTTATTTTTTCGACTGTTCTTCAATCTCTTTAATCGATAATCCATCACCAACACGATACAGTCTTCTTTTTGGATCATGAACCGTTTGAGATGGCCAAAGTCCATGATGACCTGAGAAAATATAGCTTGTTAATGTTGCAACAAAAAAATACTCTATCCCCTTACCATCAAATAACTCGACCGCAAGTAAAAAAGCGGCAATAGGCGTATTAGCTCCACCACAAAATGTTGCGATCATGCCAATCCCAGCTAAAAAAGACATAGGGAGGTCAGCAACTCCATATAAAGTGTTTCCAAGTGTCGCTCCCATAAAAAATAACGGAATGGCTTCTCCACCTACAAAGCCAAAACCAAGTGTCACAGCAGTAAAAATCAGTTTTGCGATAAATGCGTAAGAAGGAACATCTTCCTTAAAAGCTTGTTCTAGCATATCTAAGCCGCGACCGTTATAGTCTGTCGAGCCAATTAGTAACGTTAATGCTACAATGATAAGCCCTCCTATAAAAGTTCTAACGATGTGGTTTTTCTTCGTGTACTTTTCAGAAATTCTTTGAATCCCATGTCTTAATTGGCAATACAACACACTCAATAAACTAAAGACAATTGATAACAGAATGACTTTTGTAAAAGAAAGAACGGACAACTCTGGTACCTTTTGAATGATAAATGTTTCATGTTCTATTCCCCATGCTACAACAGCGATATAATGCCCTGTAAAACTTGCCACCAAGCAGGGGACGAAAGCTTCATATTTTAACTTGCCTAGAGCAACCATTTCCATTCCAAAAACAACACCTGTAATAGGCGTTCCAAATGCTGCACCGAAGCCTGCGCTAATACCGCTCATTAACAAAAGTTTCATATCAACAGCATTCATTTTAAATATTTTATTTACTGTTTCGGCAACGCTTCCTCCCATCTGAATCGCTGCACCTTCTCTTCCTGTTGATCCCCCGAATAAAACAGTAATAAAAGTACCTAAGTAAACGATCGGTCCCATTCTCCTCAAAACATTCGCTTTTCCATGAATGGCGTCAATAATAAGGTTATTTCCCTTTAGAGCATCATTTTTTCCTTTTGTTCCAAACTTCATATACATCGAACCAACCATTAATCCTGCAATGGGAAGAAAATAAATGAGCCAACTATTTTCTTCCCGTGTGTTTCCAAGAAAATCATTCGTTGTTAGCAAAAGTGCTGTAGTCGAGCCAATGACTACACCGACAATTAGTCCTAATCCAATCCATTTAGAGAGCGTGAAAAACACATGAAAGTAAGTGGCTCTAAATGACATTCCTTTTCCTCATTTCAATTGGGATGTAACTCTTTTCTGACTGCTTCACTCTGACATTCCCTTTTAAAATTTCCTTAACACTTCCAAATCATTCTAAGATTTTCTCGTAAAATTGGATATTATTATTAAGAGCACAAAAAGACGCTCTATATTAAGCGTCTCCAAAGATAGATTCCATTTTTTTAAACATTTCAAATTCCTATATGATGATATGATAATAACTACAATATTTCCATATCAGAAAGTGGGACTTATATGTTTTCATTAAAAAACAAACAAATTTATCTAATAACCTTCAGTTTCATTTGTTTCTTACTTATATCTGTGCTTTCTTCTTTGAATAAGCTTTCCTATCTTGATTACTCTGTTATTGCCTGGTTTAATAACCAATCTTCTGCTAGTGTCCAAACATTTATGAAATACTTCACAACTATTGGTTCTGGGGAAGTTATTCTTATTACGACCTTGGCTTTAACGTTTTATCTCCTCTATAAAAAACTATGGGCTCATATTCTATTTTTATTTACTCTTACATTCGGTGGGATCGGGTTAAACTTATTTTTAAAAATCCTCTTCCAACGTGAGAGACCGGGTGAGATGAGTGTCATTGAAGTGTTCGGCTTCTCATTAGAAATTGCTTCCTATAGTTTTCCTAGTGGACATACAATGAGGAGTGTTCTGCTCTTCTCTTTTCTCGTTTATCTGGCCTATCACTTTATAAAGAGACGCTCACTTAAGATCACTTTAATTTTTTCATTGACACTATTAATTGCCACAATAGCATTAAGCCGTATTATAGTTGGTGCTCATTTTCCATCAGATATACTTGCGGCTATAACGATATCAATCACCTGGTTTTTCCTAAGCTTAAACACGTTAAAGTACTATTTAACTGAACGGTTCAGAATTAATCTAATATAACTCCAATTTAAATGATGATAAAGGGATATCCTCAAGGTCTTTAGTGAACCTGATGGGGATGTCCCTTAGCTTTTTCTGAATAATACCTGTAAACAATTGTAAGATAGAAGAGGATGACATATAGTAAAATAATATACATATAACCGGATTCGTCCAAGAGAGAAAAAGTACAAGAATATTTAGGGGGATTCAATGAGTCAAACACAAAAAGGCCATCTTTTTAATTTACTTTCTGTTCTAGCCGTTGCAATCGGTCCGTTATTAGCTAAGTTTGGACTTTTACAAATATCTCCCGCTAAAGCTGCCATGATTAACGCACTTACTATTATCGTCGCAAGCTTTATACTTGGCTTGTTTACAAAAAAAAGAGTTCAATTTTATTTAAAAAAAGACATGATCATCCTAGCCCTTTTCAACTCTTTAGGAGTGATCTTTTTATTTGTTAGTATGGATTTACTATCACCAGTTGAAATTGGTTTTATCGGAAGATTTTATACCGTTTTCGCTGTACTTTTATCTGTGTTTATCTTGAAAGAACGTCTTTCTAGAAAAGAAATAATTTTTATTATATGTGCGATTGTTGGCGTCTTTTTATTTGTAGAGAAAGGTGGGAGTTATCAAGCGAACTTAGTCGGTAGTTTTTTTGCTTTGTTATATACGTTCTTTTTTGCTTTAACGAATGTTTTTATAAAAAGAGTTTTGTCAGAAGAACGCACGTCCAACTCAATCTTATTTACTAATAGTTGCACGACCTTCTTTTTTGTTGGCGTTTATGCGTTATTGTCTGGAGAGCTTTTTGATGGCAATTACTCAATGGAAGGAATCGGCTACATTGTTGTGTCATCTCTTTTTTCTGGCTTTATCGGAACGCTCTTCTTATATGAGGCTTTGAAATATTTACGTTTTTCAGTTGCCAATGTGACAAGAGCTTTTAGTCCAGTTCTACTTGCCATTATCTCTTTTCCTTTTTTCCCGATTGATCTTACCTTTCAAAATATCACCGGAGCCATTGTTTTATTAATTTCTATTTTATTATTAGGTCTTGCTGATAAAAAATCAAACAAAGAAAAAGCTGAAGAACCTAATTAAGGTCTTCAGCTTTTTTCTTCGTTTATGGATATGAGTCTAAAGTTTGTACAACCTAGAGATAATTAGTTTGAAAAAGGAGATACACCAATGGATATTGACTTAGTTGCATGGGCTTGGAAATCGGCTTTAATTGTTCTTGCTGGAACTGTTTTATTACGAATAGCGGGGCGAAAATCAATCTCTCAAATGACATTAGCTCAAACGGTTATCATGATTGGAATCGGTTCTTTACTGATACAACCATTAGCAGGAGAGAACATTTGGTCAACATTGTACGTTGGCTCTTTACTTGTTGCGACTTTAATTATCGTTGAGTACAGCCAACTGAAAATTGATTTTTTAGAACAATTGATAACAGGGAAAGCAAAAGTTCTCATTGAAGACGGTCAACTTAAACTTAATAACCTTCGCTCTGTAAGACTTACCGTTGACCAATTAGAAACACAACTTAGAATTCAAAATGTCAATAAGATCAGTGATGTGAAATGGGCTACGATTGAGCCGAACGGACAAATTGCTATCATTTTAAAAGAAGAAGCTAAAACGTCAACTAAACAAGACATCGATTCAATAAAGAAGGAAATGAATCAGATTAAAAATCTAGTTTCGCAAATGCTACCAACTCAGTCTTATGTTCAACAACAAGTGAACACATCTGAACCAAACCAACAAGTGATTGAAAAACTTCAAAAGCAAATACAAGAGTTAACCAAACAACTTTCTAATCAACCGAATAAAAAAGAGATTGATCTTTTTGAAGAGATAGACCTTGAAGAACATAGCAAACAACCACCTGGACATTTACAGTAGAAATAGACAGGTGGCTCCACTTATCATTGCTTGAGGTTGAATCAAAGGCCTTCTGATTCATCCTTTTTATTATTAAAAAAAATCATAAAAAAATGGAACTCTCTTAGGAATGATGTTAGCAAATCTTTCTAAATCAGATACGGATCCTTGAATCTGTTCAATTTCCAATAATTGCTGCCAGCTTTGATAACCTAGTAATAAGGCTGTGAGAGCATTAATTGATAAAGTAATCTCCTTATGACCATCATCCACTACGGTTACTCCATTTTTAGTTATAGAAAAGGATTGATTGTTCCAAGATGCATGGGGATCATCAATCTTCAGAACGATTTCTGTCGCTGAATCAGACCAATTAAAATCATACATCTTTAAGAAACTTTCAACATCAACAATACGAGCCATAAAGTAAGGAGTAATGGTTCTTTTGAATCTTGGTTCTTCCAACGAAAATAGTAAAGGCTCGTTTTCATACAGCGTCATTTCCAGCTCTTCAACCATAGAATCATGCTGACATATAAAATTCCAAAGCCCTCGTCTTGCTTCTCCGTTCAAAGCAACAAATTCCTCAACTTCCATCTTCATATTAGCAATTTGATAACAGATATACCCACAAGGCTCTTTTTGTTCGTCATAGTAAACAGCTATTTGCTGATTCTTTACGAGCTTCTCCCACCAGTCTTCAGCTCTTTTGAGCATTCCTGAAAATCTTTTTGCATATGCACCATACACGATTTGGAGATCGTCTAGAGGGGGGTTCTTTGAAAAGCGCTTCATATTTCCTAATGTAGACTTTTTAAATCTCAAATCTGATTTTTTCAAAGTTACTACATGTTTATTAGAAAAAAGTTCCCAACCATACTTACGATAAAACGGAACAGAGAATGGATGAAGCATAGAAAGACTATATCCTTCTTCTTTCATCTTATTTAACATGTGTATGAGGAGATTGTGTACAAATCCACTTCTTCTATATTCAGGATAAGTCGCTACTCCCGCGATTCCACCCATTTTCAAAAGTTTATCACCTAAATTAATTTCAAGAGGAAGAAAGTGTAGTTTTGCCACTAACTTATCCTCTTCAATAATACCAAATAGTTGATGATGCTTTTTTAATAACCTTACTCGTTCTTCCATTTGATCTGGTGTTACTTTATATTGAAAAGCATATTCCGATAGTTCAATTGCCTCTTGGTAACGCTCTTCGGTTATTTTTTTTATAACAGTCATTTGTTCTCCTCCAAAATTCAGGCTCTCTACCCTTCACACATTCTACTTTTTAAGGTAGATCTCCTTTAAGACTAGACAAAAAAAGCCTGGGTCCATTCCTCTTCAGTAGGAAGTCGGTTCAGGCTCTCTTTTATAAATGTCCATTTTACTTCACAATTAAGACTGGCACATTTACACGCTTTGCGATTTTATGACTAACACTTCCTAGTACCATTGTTTGAAGTTTATTTAATCCACGACTTCCAACGACGACACAGTCAAAGTTACCTTTGTTAGCAAAATCGACGACCGCAGGGCCAGGCTCTCCATGAATCATGTGAACCTGATAAGCGATCGCTTCTTTTTCCAAAAGATCCACAACAGGAGCAAGCTTTTCTTTTCTTTTTTTCTCTACTTCATATTTGCTATTATTCGTTAAAACATCTGATTTCGAAGTTGATCCATCAATGGAATAGACGACATCAATTTTCCCATTATGTAGTTTAGCTAATCCAATTGCTTTTTCAGCAGCACGAAGAGAATGTGCCGATCCATCAGAAGCTAGTAAAATATTTTTAAACATCATTAAACCTCCTCATCTATTTTAACGAAACTTGTTACTATTATGTTAATCAAGCGAAAGATACTTGTAAAGGAATGTTTTTACCTCTTAGTCCAATGGAACGAATGGACTGAATCTCCCCTATGATTAACAAACAATAAAAAAAGCACCGCAACTGCGATGCAAATAAGGTGACGATTATTTTAGATTATCTCTATTGATTCATTTAACGCAGGCTTTAGTGCCCGGAAGCTTTGGATAAACCGCCCATTCGTTCTTTTAACTTTTCACTTTCAGAATTCAAGCCTACAAATTCAACTTTAATACCACTTTGTTCAAATTTGCCTTCAATCTTATCTAGAGCTCCAATGGCAGAATCATCCCACAGATGAGCGTTAGATAAATCAATTTCCACAAATTTCACATCTTCTTTATAATCGAATTTATTAACAAAATCTGTTACAGAAGCAAAAAAGATTTGTCCATGTATTTTGTATATTAACTTATCTAAATGATTAATATAATTTTTCTCGACATGTACTTTTGAGATTTTAGCAGCAAAGAAAATAGCACTTAGTAATACCCCTGCAAACACACCGATTGCTAAATTGTGTGTGAACACAACCGTCGCTACAGTTACAACCATTACAATAGCATCTGTTCGTGGAAGTTTGTGAATATTCCGTACAGAACCCCAATCAAATGTACTAAATGACACCATGAACATAACTCCAACTAAAGCAGCCATTGGAATTTGAACGACAAGTCCTCCAAGTACAAGGATTAAAAACATTAGGAATACTCCTGCCACTAAAGCTGATAAGCGACCTCGTCCACCTGATTTCACGTTAATAACAGATTGACCGATCATTGCACAACCAGCCATACCACCGAAGAAACCTGAAACGATATTCGCAATTCCCTGTCCACGGCTCTCTTTATTCTTATCACTTTCCGTATCAGTCATATCATCTACGATATTTGCCGTTAAAAGCGATTCAAGTAAACCAACAATAGCAAGAGCTAATGAATAAGGAAGAATAATCATTAAAGTTTCTAAAGTTAGTGGAATTTGTGGAATTAGAAACAGTGGTAAAGCTTGCGTTAGCGCACCCATGTCTCCAACTGTACGTATATCAAATCCCATAAAAATGACAACAGCTGTAATCAAAACAATAGCAACCAAAGCCGATGGAACAGCTTTTGTAATCCTTGGTAACCCATAAATGATGAACAATGTTGCAGCAACAAGTGCATACATAATCCACGTTGCATCAACAAACTGTTCTAACTGAGCCATAAAAATTAAAATGGCTAAGGCATTTACGAAACCGACCATAACCGAACGTGGTACGAATTTCATAATTCTTGCTAATTTAAATACGCCAAATAAAATCTGGAACACCCCGGTTAACACTGTTGCAGCTAGTAAATATTGCAACCCATGTTCTGCTACGAGCGTTACCATGACTAATGCCATAGCACCAGTAGCTGCTGAAATCATTCCTGGACGTCCTCCTACAAATGCAATGACCACAGCAATACAAAATGAAGCATAAAGCCCCACCATCGGGTCCACACCCGCAATGATGGAAAATGCAATAGCTTCTGGAATAAGAGCAAGAGCAACAACAATACCTGCTAATACATCGCCTCTTACATTCCCAAACCATTCTTGTTTAATAGATTGAATGTTCAATCTAACACCTCTTTCATATTTAATTGTCTTTCGACTTTTGACTCTCACAAAAGTCGGGGTCCGTTGTTAACAAAGGTATATTACCACCTAATACGAAAACTTCAAACCCTCATGTAAGCGTTTAATAACTATATTTTGCTTTATATAACTTCTTATAACTCTTGAATTCTCTCATTTTATTAAATCTGTCACAAAATCTACTCAATTAGTAGTAAGATGCCTATTTCCTGTATAGGGAGGAATAAATATCAATTTTAAAGATATATTTAGAAGACAGAAAAAAACCTTCAACCACTAGCTGAAGGAAATCCGATATTCATTATTTAACTATTAACACTGGTGCTTGCACTCCTTTATAATTTATAAACAAATAAGGGATTAGTCTGCAACTAATCCCTTATTTTGTTTTTTCAATAATATAACGGACAAATGTTTCGCGATGAACTTCGTTTTCTATAATTTTACGAACAAAGTAAGGGTCATTTAATAATCCTGTTTTCTTGTCCGATTTTATCCATTCTCTTGCTTTAGGGTCATTTGATATTGTTTGGAACCATTCTTGCTCATCAAGCTCTTTCCAAAGTTCGGTCATATTACTCTCTTTTGATCCGAACAGAAGTTTTCTAAAAAAGTCTATAAAAAAGGCAAGCCCTAATAAAATGACAAATAACAGTACTGCAAGCACCTTTTTCCCTCCACAACCGATCTAACTTCGCACAGATCATATTTTACTAGAGTTTCAAAGGTTTTCAACAGGAAATAAATGCTCTAAACAACGAAAGACCGAGTTGTCTTAACTCGGTCTTAAAATACAGCATAGCTGTTCAGACAACAATTCATCCATTGTTTCTTCATTTAATTTATAGTAGTTCCACTGCCCTCTTTTTTCACGTACAATAAATTTCGCATCAAGCAATATTTTTATGTGATAAGACAGTTTTGATTGCGGGATATCCAATATTTCTGTAAGGTCACATACACACGTTTCCCCACGAATACATAGCTCATTTAACAAAGTGAGTCGCTTTTCATCAGCTAGCGCTTTAAACTTTTGCTCATAATATTTCGGATCGAAGGTGTTGCTTTTACCCTCATTTTCAAAACGAATAGGAATTTGCATGATTGCCTCCTCCATCAATTTTACTTGATTTAATTATACCTTTATATGGTATTTAACATCAAGTTTTTTTGATTTTAAATTATTCTGATGGTTGTTATCATAACATCTTTTCCTATTCTATTTTGTTAATACCTTCAATCCGTCTCCAGTTAACAGATTAGGCTGCCAAGGAATAACTGCAGTCGGAATATTTTTCTCAGCTACTTGTTCAATCCACTTTTGTTCTGACAAAGCTCGCTGACTTAGAATGGGATCTGTCGTTGTTGTAGCGGAAAAGCATTGATTCACTACCCACCAACTCGGCTCGATATTGGCTCTAACTAAGTCAGCTTGTAAGCGCGATGCCTCGTGCACTGGTGTTGCTTCAGGCAATGTGACAATAATAACATCCGTTTCCTCTTTACTTCTTAGTCTAGGTAGAAGTTTCGTGACGGATTCAGGGACTTCTCCTGTAGATCGTTCTATTTCTTTATGATAAGACTGAGCTGCGTCTAGTAATAACAGAGTGTGACCCGTTGGCGCCGTATCAATGACGACAAAAGAATCACTAGCTCGCTCAACAATTGAAGCAAAAGCACGGAACACGGCAATTTCTTCTGTACAAGGTGAGCTCAAGTCTTCTTTTAGATAGGCTAGACCTCCCTCGTCTAACGTCTCCCCTGCTTTTGCTAACACTTCCTCTGTGTAAGCTTCTACTTCTCTTTTCGGGTCAATAGAACTAATGGTAAGGTTTTCCCTTACGTTCGCTCCAGTTAACACATAGGAAAGATGTGCGGCTGGATCAGTCGTTGTTAAATGTACCGAATGACCTTGTTCGGCTAGTCCAATTGCCAGTGTTGCCGCAATTGTTGTTTTACCAACTCCGCCCTTTCCCATCGTGAGAAGCACACCTTTTTCTTTGGAACCTACCTTCTCAATAATGGCGTTTAACGAAGGAAGTTGAATAGTCAATTCGGTATGTTTATCTTCTTGTACATAAGCATCGTTTTTAAGAAAGGCTTTAAGCGCTTTTAATCCAGTTAACTCATAAGGAACGTAAGGAAGAATAAACGTTTCGATTGACTCTAGATGTTCTGGTTTCAGGTTTAGGGCTTGCTGCTGTCTTTCGTAAAGAGTTGTTGATATAGTGTCATTCTCATCGTGTTGTGATAAAACGCCGTTTATTAATAACCATTGATTCGTTAACCCTACTTCTTTTAACTCAATCGCTGCTCTACTCGCTTCGTTTAACGCTGATTCATCTGGTCTTGAAACAAGAATTAGTGTCGTTTGATTTGAGTTAGCTAGAGCGGTTACCGCATTTGTGTAAAGCTCTTTTTTTTCAGCCAAACCTGAAAGAGGACCTAAACAAGACGCCCCATGTGTACTGTCCTCAAGGAAATCAGACCAGGCATGAGGTAATTGTAGTAAGCGTAACGTATGACCTGTTGGTGCTGTATCAAAAATAATATGATCATAAACACTTGTCCGTTCTTTGTTTGTTAAAATCGAAGCAAATTCATCAAAAGCCGCTATTTCCACTGTGCAGGCACCAGATAATTGTTCTTCCATTTGATTGACCACCACATCAGGTAGTTTCGTCCGAAAGGGTCCGACGATTTTCTCCCGGTAGGCAGCTGCTGCTTCTTCTGGATCGAGATTAATTGCATCTAAACCAGGGACGTCAGTTATTTTCGTTGTTTCGTATCTAATCTCTTGATTGAATACATCTTGTAAATTAGAAGCTGGATCGGTACTGACAATTAATACTCTTTTTCCTTCTTCCGCTAAAGAGACGGCTGTTGCACAAGCGGTTGATGTTTTACCGACACCACCTTTTCCTGTGAAAAACAAAAATGGAGTAACCGTCTCCGCTGTTGGCTGGAATGGTTTTGTCATAGCAATTCAATTCCTTTAGATTTTTTTGGTTGCTTCGTAAGCAAATCAGTAGATACACCAGCCCACTCAGCTAGTTGTTCATTTGTTGGGTAACTGCCTTTCAACTTGATTTCTCCATCTACTAAAATCGTCGGTAAAACATCGACACCCTCTTCATGAAGCAGTTGTTGAATTAGCCCTTCATCAACAAAGGCTTGTGGCTCAGAAGCTAAGTTGAATCGCTTAATGTTGATGTTTTCTTTTTCAAGCATAAAAATGGCCGTAGCTACTCTAGTTAGCTCCGGATCTACACTTGGTCCGCAAACACCTGTGTCACAACACATTGCGGGGTCATAAATTCTTATCTTTGTCATTTGAAGTCCTCCTTTTGAAGAAATGAGTAAAACGGGGTTATCACCCCGCTTTATCATTATTTTCCTGTTTCAGCAAATGTTTGAATACGATCTTTAATTTCATCACGGACACGTTGGAAGAAAGCCCATTTCTCTTCTTCTGTTCCTTCTGCTTTAGCTGGGTCGTCAAAGCCCCAGTGAGCACGGTCTTTATTAGGCGGTGTTGCCGGGCAAACATCTGCGGCATGTCCGCAAAGTGTCACAACAAAATCAGCTTTCTTTAAAAGATCTGGATCTATCGTATCAGAAGTTTGGTTTGTAATATCAACACCAGCTTCAGCCATTGCCTTCACTGCGTTCGGATTAACACCGTGTGCCTCAATGCCTGCTGAGTAGACATCATATTTGTCAGAAAGTAATTGTTTCCCCCATCCTTCAGCCATTTGACTTCGGCATGAGTTTCCTGTACATAAGAAATAAATGATTGGTTTAGACATGATAATTGCTCCCTTAAGTTAATTTTATAAAATAATCATTAGCCAGAGGTAAAGACCGACTAAGGTAATGAATAAGGTTGGAATCGTTAGAATGATCCCGACTTTAAAGTAATAACCCCATGAGATTTTCATTCCTTTTTGAGCTAATACATGTAGCCAAAGTAAAGTAGCCAGTGAACCAATTGGGGTTATTTTCGGTCCTAAATCTGAACCGATAATATTAGCGTAAATTAAAGCTTCTCTCATAGCACCTGTTGTCGATGTTTCGGCAATGGCTAACGCATTAATCATGACGGTTGGCATGTTATTCATAACCGAAGAGAGAATGGCTGCGATAAAGCCCATTGAAATGGTTCCAACAAATAATCCTTCGCCTGCAGCTCGTTCAATGACAACAGCTAACATATCTGTTAACCCGACATTCCGGAGACCATAAACAACAACGTACATTCCAATTGAAAAGACCACAATCGCCCACGGAGCACTTTTGATAATACCGACTGAACTCAGCTCTGGATTTTTCGCACTCATGGAGCGGAAAATGAAGTAAAAGACAATGGCAATCGGCATCGCGACAAACGATACAGGTAAGTGGATAAACTCACTTACAAAGTAACCGATCAAGAGAACTGCCAAAATATACCACGAGAGCTTAAATAGCTTTTGATCTTTAATTGCTTCAACTGGTTGTTTTAACTGATTCAGTTCATAATTTTTCGGAATGTCTTTGCGGAAGTATAAATATAAAACAAGAATACTTGCGCCTAACGCAAAGAAATTCGGAACAATCATTCTAGTGGCATATTCAACAAATCCAATTCCGAAGAAATCTGCAGATACAATGTTTACTAAGTTACTGACTAGTAAAGGTAAAGATGTTGTATCAGCAATGAATCCACTTGCCATAATAAACGGCAACACCATTGCTTCTTTAAAACGCAAAGCACGTACCATCGCTAGTACGATTGGTGTTAAAATTAAGGCAGCCCCGTCATTGGCAAATAAGGCTGCGACAATCGCACCAAGGATTGAAACGTATAAAAACATTTTCACTCCATTGCCTTTCGCAAATCTCGCCATATGCAAAGCCGACCATTCAAAAAATCCAATCTCATCTAAAATTAAGGAAATAATAATAATTGCGACAAACGTTAACGTAGCATTCCATACAATTCCTGTAACGGTTACAACGTCCCCAAAATCAACAACTCCAACGATAAGCGCTAATATAGCACCAATGGAAGCTGACCAGCCAATTGACAGTCCTTTAGGCTGCCAAATAACAAGGACAAGAGTAAAAAGGAAAATGATGGATGCCAAAATGACTTGTGACATAGTTTCCACTCCTATTTTTATAACTTTCTAATCACTACAACACGAAACTCTTAAACCTCTTTGCTCCAGATCATTTAACCTCTCTTTTTGACTTGGAAGATACTGTAGTAAACTGTGAACGAACAGGTAAGTTTCGTGATTTTTATTTATACGATAAAAAATCCACTGGCCTTTTCTGTTTTCTTCAACAAGTCCTACATCTCTTAGCTTACGTAAATGTTGACTAACGGACGGTTGGCTCATTTCAAATAACTCAACAAATTCACAAACGCAGCATTCATCTTCAGCCAGCATCGCCATCATCGCTAACCGTGTTTTATCTCCGAGAAGTTTTAACACTTTAGCAGCCGTTTCAATTTCAACGGAAGCAATTGTCTCGCTCATACACGTCAGTCCTTTCTTCAATCTGGTTTTATTATATAAGCATATACTTATATACGCAATTACTTTTAACTAGTTCAATATTTTCTTAGGATATGCAAAAAAGGAAAGGCTCAGTCATGATGGGGAGTTTGGAGGATTGTTAAAAGTTTGTAAAGGTGTGATCACTATAGGATGTTCCCCCTGGTTGGGGGATGGATTAATTACAAGTTAAATGTTAGACCTGCGCGGGCAAGGAGTGTCACACCAAAGAATTGTTTAGCTACTTCTGATTGAAGTTGCTTATGATCTCCTTTATGAGGAAGATGACTGAGGAGTAATTGAGCTGGTTGAGCTTGATTTGCTAAGAGGCCTACATCTCTGCTATTCATATGACCATATTGACTAACTTGATCTGTTTCATAACCACTACATTCCGCAATGAGTAGGTCAGCTTCTTTTGCAAAATCAGCTAGTTCTGAAAAATAGCTAGAATCGGCTGTATAAACGATCGTTTTATCTTGGCTTTTTATTTTCATCGCATAGCATGGCACAGGATGTTGTGTTTTTTTAAATGTAAAGGTAAAAGGTCCTATCGTTAAAGAGGATTGATCATTGTATTCCTGAGAATTAACGACATTTTGGTACTCGAGCTTAGCAAATGCTTTAGGGTCATCACGATGACCATAAATAGTTGCTTCCTTCATGTTTGTACCCATGCCTTTATTAATAATTCGAGCATATTGGAATGTGCCAATATCTGTTTGATGGTCATGGTGATAATGAGATAGCACAATGGCGTCTAAATCTGTAATCTGGCAATAATGTTGAACGTTTGAGAGAACACCACTCCCGCAATCAAGTAAAAGCTTGAACTGATCTTGTTCAAGCAAATAACCGGAAGTCGCTTCTCCCTTTTCCGGATAGCCATGCCAATAACCAACGACCGTTAGTTTCACTTTGCCCACTCTCCTACTCCGTCATTTCTTATTTTCAATCCGTTCTCTTTCTGTTATTAATGCTAGTTCTGTCATTAATTTTTTCTGTTCATGTTCTGTATTTGAATCGGCAGCACATTCTTGCAAACGCTTAAGTTTTTCACGTTCTATCTGACTCACGAGTAACTTCCTTTCTTTTTCCCCGGTTCTTATCTGTTTAGAGCAATTCGTCTTCCTACTAAGATTCAGCAGGAAGACGACAAATGACCTTTTATCCCTTATTCAGTATAAACACTTTCTCCATTTATAAACGTTTCTTGTACAACAGCATTCGATGAAAACGGAGAATCACTCCAAATAACAAGGTCAGCATCCTTGCCTTCTTCTAAGGAACCTACTTGATTCTCAATTCCTAAATGCTCAGCAGCTCGAATCGTAATTGCTTTAAAAGCCGATTCCTCTGATAAACCAAATTTCACAGCCGTTATAGCCGATGTGATTAAGTGGTCAATCGTTACAACAGGATGGTCAGTCGTAATAGAAAACGGGATGTTGTGCTTCTCTAGCTCAACTAGAGTGTGCCAGCCTTTATTGTTAAGCTCTTGCTTCGTTCGAGAAGTCATCGTCGGTCCAACCGATACTCTCACATCATGCTTGGCAATAAAAGCTGTAATCAGATGGCCTTCTGTACAATGTTCAATTGTCGCTTCAATATCAAACTCTTTAATAAGTCTAAGGAGAGTAGCAATATCATCTGCTCGGTGAGCATGCGCACGTAATGGAATCTCTTTGTTTAACACCTTGACAAGCTGTTCCATTCCAAGATCCCGTGTTTTCACTTCACCAGCTTCTAGTTGACGCTTGTAATCTTGAGCTTTCATAAACTGTTGACGGAACAATGCAGCTACTCCCATTCGGGTTACAGGCAGTTTTCCTTTTCCACCATGTACCCGTTTTGGATTTTCCCCAAACGCGGCCTTCATTCCAGACGGCGACTTCACGATCATTTCATCGACTACCGTACCAACCGTCTTGATAATCGACATCTCCCCACCAATTACATTGGCGCTACCAGGCATAATTTGCACTGTTGTTACACCAGCCATTCTTGCGTCCTCAAATCCACGATCAAACGGATTAATGCCATCAATTGCTCTTATGTATGGTGTAGCTGCATCCGTTGTTTCATTAAAATCATGCCCCGCTTGACCAAGTCCTTCAGAAAAAACACCTAAATGTGTATGTACATCAATTAAACCAGGTGTCACATATTTACCAGCAACATCAATAATTTCAGCTTCAGCAGGAATAGCAATGTCTTTACCGACATTAACAATTTTGTTGTTATTGATAATGAGAGTACCTTGCTTTAATTTTGATCCTGTTCCCGTAAGAATCGTTCCATTTACAAATGCCTTCATCCCATGATCACCTCTTTAATTATTTCGTATAACGAATTAGTTTAACTATACTATGTTTTTGATTGGTTGGGTAGTGGTGGATTGTATTTATAAAGGAAGAGGTTTGAGGGTGGTTAAGTAGAAAAAATCTGATAATAGCGAAAATAAAAATTTTTCGAGCAAAAAATTAAATTCGCTAGTGAATTCGTTCATATAATAGCGATTTAAACTGCATTAATAGCGATTTTGAATCAACTATTAGCGAGAATTTACTTGTATTTGCAACTTTTATTTTTTATAGCAATTATTTGATCGTTACTAGCATTTCTCCGTTCTTATTTGCGACTTCGGCACGTCTAATTGCGAAATGCTCCTCTACTCCTACTTCTCTATCAAAAACAAAAAAACTCCTCCGCAGCTATTGCTGAGAAAGAGCTTTTTTAACTATCATTATTGAGCTACAGGGTATACGCTCACTTGTTTGCGATCACGACCAACACGCTCGTATTTCACAACGCCGTCTACTTTCGCAAATAGTGTATCGTCTCCACCTTTACCTACGTTCACACCAGGATATACGCGTGTTCCGCGTTGGCGTACTAGGATTGATCCACCAGTTACAGTTTGACCATCAGCACGTTTAGCGCCTAGACGCTTAGACTGAGAGTCACGACCGTTCTTTGTACTACCTACCCCTTTTTTCGATGCGAAAAATTGAAGGTTCATTTTTAACATGGAATTCACCTCCCGATTATATCGTTAACTTGAATATAACTGCTGTATTCTTCAGCGATCGACTCGAGGGCGACAAGCATCCCTTCAAGAAGAAGCTGCACTTTCTCAAATGCTCCATCATCCAAACCGTTTGGAACAGAACAGCGGAGAAAGCCGCCTTCATCTTCCATCTCTATGTCAAGCTCAACGCCACAAAGGGCGGCTATCGCATTAACAGATCCGAACGATACAGCTGAAGCTCCAGCACAAACGAGATCGTGACCATGCGGACCTGAGTCTGCATGTCCACTCATCGTAAAAGAGACAATGTTACCGTTGTCGTTACGTCTAAGTTCAACCGTAATCATATTAAGCGTTAATCTTTTCGATTACCACTTTCGTGTATGGTTGACGGTGACCTTGCTTACGACGGTAGTTCTTTTTAGCTTTCATCTTCCAAACGATGATTTTCTTAGCACGGCCATGCTTTTCAACTTTAGCCGTTACAGTAGCGCCTTCTACTAAAGGAGCACCTACTTTAACTTCATCGCCACCTACGAATAAAACGTTGTCGAAGCTAACTGTTTCACCAGCTTCTGCGTCTAATTTTTCGATGTAGATTTCTTGACCTTCTTGAACACGGATTTGTTTACCACCAGTTTCAATAATTGCGTACATACTTGCACCTCCTCATATACTCAGACTCGCCATCCTAGGTAGACAAAAGTCATTTAAAACCTGCTCTGTGCGGTTGTAGTCGTTTGGGTGCGACCAAATAACTAACAAGCGTTATTTTAGCACATTTTAAGAGATGCTGTCAATTAACTATTTTTTGCTTTCAGTCGCTCGAGTTGCGCACTCGCTTCTGCCATTTCTCCAATATACCGAATCGCAAAGCTCTCTTCTTGTAGTCTGCGATTTGGGTACACTAAAATTCGGAATCCAAGCGCTTCTTCCAAGCGTTTTAAATGCTCACTTTTCGCTCCAAATAACACCGTTGCAACCGAGGAAGGAAGTTCTAGTACAAGCGCCTCTTCTGCCATTCCGCGGTGCTCCCACAGCTGTCTTTCGATTTTAAAGGCTTGTGCTTCATCAGATAAAACAGCTCCCTTGCCTTGGCAAGTTGGGCACGTTTTAGAAAGACTTGCTTGAAGATTTTGTCGCACCTTTTTTCTCGTCATTTCCAACAAACCTAACCCTGTTATCCCAAGTACATTCGTTTTTGTCCGGTCGTTCTTCAATGCTTTTTCAAAAACAGACACAACATGCTCTTTGTCTTGTTCTCGTTTCATGTCAATGAAATCGACAACGATGATGCCAGAAATGTCTCGTAATCTCAGTTGCCTTGCAATTTCTTTCGCTGCCTCACTATTCGCTTTTCGAACTGTGTCTTGTAAATCCGTTTTCCCGGTAAATTTCCCCGTATTCACATCAATAACAGTTAATGCTTCAGTTTGATCAATCATTAAATAAGCCCCATTTTTCAACCAAACTTGCCGCCTCAAAGCGCGCTCTAATTCTTTTTCTATTCCGTAAGCTGAAAAGATATTTTCTTTGTTACGATAGAAGGTTAAGACCTCCTGGAGCTTCGGGAAAGGCTCTAGTAGCTCTTTAAGGTGTTTATAGGCTTCTAGTTGATCGACGACAATTTCGCTTATGTCAGCATAGGAAAAATCTCGAACGATTCGCTCTATTAAACCTGTGTCTTGATGAACAAGCGCAGGTGCTTTTTTGTTTCCTTCAGCCTTGTTAATTTCATGCCAAAACTTGCGGAGAAAATGAAGTTCTTGTGCAATCTTTTCAGGAGCTTGTCCTTCACAAGAGGTGCGAATAATGACTCCCTCTTTTTCCTCGACGAGCGATTCTCCTAATTGACGCCAGCGCTCACGCTCACTTTCGCTAGAAAAGCGGCGTGATACACCAACGTAATTCCCTTCAGGCATGTAAACGAGAAATTGACCCGGAAACGAAATGACTCCAGATAGCCTTGGCCCTTTTGAACCAAAACCTTCTTTAGTCACTTGAACAAGCAATTCCTCGCCTTGTCTGACAAACTCTGAAATACTGCGTTGCTTTTTTTGTTCTTCGTCTTCCTCTGAGACGTGGAAAGAAAGCAAATCATCTCGGTACAAAAAACCATTTTTATCTCGACCTACGTCAACAAAGGCCGCCTGCATACCAGGAAGGACATTCACCACTCGACCACGATAAATATTGCTCACAATTCGATTCTCAAGCGTCCGCTCGACCATTAACTCAACGACTTTCCCATCTTCCATAACAGCTGCTCGTCTTTCCCTTGTTGCCATATTAAAATATATTTTCCTCACAAAGAAAAGCCCCTTTATAAACATCTTTTCTTTATTGTAACACGCTTCCAAACAAAAAGTCGTATTAAGGGCGGTTCAGAAATTGAGAAAGAGGAGCTTGTGGTTTTTTATTGGTAAAAAGCAATTGAATCAAGTCTTTCTCTTCGATCTCGAGTGATTGACCCGTTTGTAATTGAAAAACTTTAAATAGATGATAATGGCCTCTTTTAATTTGCTTCATCGCTTCTCTAAGCGGTAATGAATCTCGAATCGCAACTGTATTTTTTTCCTTATATTCTATTTTAGAAGTTCTTCGTGCCATCAGGAAACGCATGAACCGGTAGTGTCGTTGCTTCCATTCCAAATAATTCGTTAAAAATAAGAACGTTAAAACAACCCATAAGTTCAAGTGATAAGGAAAAAAGAAAAGACTAATTCCACATAAGACTGCCAGACAAGTACCAGATGCAAAACGCGATATCGTTAAAGCACGAACATATGGATAACGATACGTACACCATAATTGAACAAGCCTTCCCCCGTCCAAAGGTAATATAGGTAGCAAATTAAAAACTAAGATCATGAGATTATGCCAAACAAAAAGATGATGATCCGTGCTAGTCCAAAAAGAAAAATGAACTAAAACATACGATAGGAGCATCATCCATACATGCTGAAGCGGTCCAGCTATTATTACAATTAACTCTTCATGAAAAGGGCGATTGCCTGGGTCCTCAACTTCTGCAACCCCACCAAAAGGCAGTAATTCAATCTTGTTAATTCTCCATTTAAACCAATGAGCTGCAATCGCATGTCCCATTTCATGAATAAACACGATCGTAAAAATCATTAATACTTCTCTAAAATATCCAGTAAAGACACCTATGCCGACAACAAACCAGAATAAAGGATTAACTTTAATCTTAGATAAAAGCTCTCTCATCTAGTCAAAACTTAACACTTCAGTTGGATTGATATAAAGATCATCCTTTTTTAAAGCGAAATAAAACATGCCTTTTCCTGCTTCTGTATTCGTTGTTACTGTGCCAATTAGGTGTCCGGCTTGGATGTGATCATACATATTGACTTCAATTTTATCTAACATGCCATAAACAGATTCTGTTCCATCATAATGCTCAACAACAACGGTTTTACCGAGCTCTCTTCGTCATCTCTCCCAACAGCTGTCACATAGCCGCCTTTGACTGCCTCTACCTCTGCATTCATGCCTGTCTCAACTAAAATTCCTTTTCCATCTTCTTCAAATCCTTGACTAACTCGTCCCCCTAATGCGGGCAATGCATAAGCTAAATCGACTTGTTCATTCGGATCTCCTTGAGCTACATCTTGATTGATTGGCAATAACGCCAGAGGCCGTCCAAATTGATTTTCATACCAATTTGCAATCGCAGCAAATTGAATTTCTTGCTCATACGCCTGTTTCACTAACCCCTTCGCTCCCTCTGCTTGTGGAACCTGAGACTGAAATAAAATCGCTGTCATTAAAAACAAACAAACAGCCACCATCAAACGAAAAAGAAAGAAATCTCCACCAGCCTTCACCGGGGAACGGTCTTGATTTTCAGAAGGAGGCACATAAAAATCCGGCTCCTCCCTCGCATCCTCATGCCGCCCCGTCAACATCGGAACCGTACGCTCCCGATGCCTCACATTCTGATTAATCTGCCGCCTTCTTGACTCAAGCTTTCTCCTAACTTTATTCAAATCTCTGGACATACACTCCCCATCCTTTTTAACTAACCGATTTACTAAACTATATGACTTGTCCTTGGGTAATATGATAGAGTAAGACACAAAAAGGTGTGGTTTCCACCTTTTTGTGTCTTACTCTATGCCCCGAGCATAGTCGGTGCCAACGATCTTAAGCCCACTACGAGCGGTCTTCTCGTAGTGGGCGCACACCGCACGGAGCCGGGGCCAACTCTCGGCCTTAACACCATACAAATAAGGTGCTCTTTCCACCTTTTTGTGTACAACTCTATGCCCCGAGCGTAG
>NZ_BAUV01000044.1 GCF_000513135.1 Halalkalibacter akibai JCM 9157 | reverse complement strand
CTCCTCCAATTAGGTAAGTTAAATTTATATTAATACAAGTGTTAAACTGAAATTGCTAATTTAGCAAGAAATTCAATGTTAATACTTTTTCGAAATTATCTTATTAATTGCATGTTGATGGGGAATTCCTGATGAATTGCAATCAATGATTATTTCTGGGCAACTTTCTATTAACCAATCATGGTAATAAGATAATAATTCACCTGATTTCCACAAATAAGAATACGGTTCTTTTTCAGGTGGAGGAGCAATAAATGGCTTTTGAACATACACATTCAAGAAATGCATTCCATCGTTGTTTGTAAAGCTCTTATAATTATGAAATATTTCTTGACGGTAATCTGGTTTAACGTAATGCAAAACACCACTTGAAAAAAGTATGTCAAAATGTGTGCTTAACCTAAAATCCAAAATATCAGCCTTGAAAACTTTTACATTAACCCCTACTATATCAGCAAGTTTCTTCGTTTTTTCTATACCTGCGTCGGCTATATCAAAGGCAGTAACATCATAACCATTTCTTGCAAAAAATACAGAATTTTTTCCTTCTCCACAACCAATATCTAATAATTTCAAGTGCTTTGTAGGTGGCATAAGTTCAAGAACCTTGTAGCAGTCTGGATTAGGATTTACTCCCCCATAATATTGAGAGGTCTCATATTCTTTTTCATAAATAGTGACTTGTTTATCATAAGATATATATCCTAGTAACTTATCAACGCTCACTTTTAATATCTTGGAGATTTCTGGTAAAAGAGAAATATCAGGCATTGCTTGTTCATTTTCCCACTTAGAAACTGCTTGATAAGTAACTCCTAACTGCCGTGCAAGCGCTTCTTGAGTTAGTCCTTTCTCTTTTCGATAACGGTTAATATTTTTTGCGAATTTATCTTTCAAATATTACTCACACTCCTCTATAAAGCAATTCTAATATTTTATATAAAGAGTAAACAATAACTTATAAATTGATTTTTTAGTTTTTGCAACTAGTAGTTGAAAAATTATAGACTCTTCAATAGGAAAAAAGCGACTGTCCCTATTGAACAATCGCTTCCTTTAGTGAAAAAAATTAAAGGTATTCTAACCAACCATGTCCTTCAGGAAATTGTTTATTTAAAGACTCTCCGTTTTTCCAAGGTTGAAGCGTTCCATTTTGTGCTTGGTATAACATCCAGTCTTGTTTTAGAAATTCATATAAAACTTGTTGTTGGTTCCTAAAAATAACTACATCTATATCATTATGTTTCCTAGTTTCTTGTCCAACATGTAAATCCAATGCCCAGCCTCCAGCAATAAACCAGATAATGGGTATTGGAGTGAAAACCTCGTCTATCTCGGTAACCGCAATCGGCATCCAATTATCGAAATCTACTCTCATTCTTTCCGCCCTTCAAATTAACTCTATTTCACTATCCCGTTGGCACAATAAGAAGTGCGCTGACATTGTTAAATCATCAACGCACCTGTAAGCATATGCCCTATCAAAACTTCTTCTAAAGGAAAAGTCATTTAATCATAACATCACTTTTTATGGCTTGGTTTTGCAGAACCTGTAAACGCATTTGTTTCGTGAGTTAAATCTCTACCAGCTTCTTTTTCCTCTTTAGAAACTCTTTTACCTAATGCTGCATATAACCAAATAACTGCTCCAAAACTCGCTAAACCACCTATTGTAGTAATCCAAAAAGTTGTATCACTCATAACCGCACCTCCTAATTAAAGAATCCATTACTTCTTACGCAATCCTGCTCCGTAGTTAAATAAAAAAATTACAATTATACTTCATCTTTTTGAATTATCACCTTCTATTGCATCACATCGCTACCTATAACTTTACTAGCATATAAAACACGAAAAATATGGATATCCTCAGACTCAAAGTCATAAAATTCTACATAATTACATACTCATTATATATCTAAATTTTTCCAATTGGTACTTGTCGTTCTATTGTACCAATAATAAAACCAGGAGTGTATAAAATATGAAATCAAATCAATTTCGTAGTTATAAAATAAATCGTACGAGCCTAAAGCGCCTTATCGTTTTGACGATTCTTGGCATGGTATCAATTTTTATTATAACAGGCATGCTTACTTCATTACCTGGTTATGGACTAGCTTCTAATCAAGTACAAGAGTGGTCTGACAGTATAACTGTAGATGATTTTATCTATTTACTCGGAAGGGAAAACAAATATTTTACCCAAGCACTTCCTGAAGATAGTGAACCTCCCAACATATCAAAATTAGTTCTTCAAGTAGCAACAAGTATTAATTTGAAGACCCTACAAGCTTACTCGGAAGAGAATTGCCTGGTTTTGCATTGTATGATGGACAAATTATTGTTGCTGGAGAAAATATGGATTATACAACTCTTCCCATGGAATCAGCTCCACCTATGGATGTAATAATGGCTGAGCGAGAAGCAACACAAGAAAGTTTAGCTAAGTTAGAAAAATTAGAAAAGGAAAAGGAAGCTACTCAATCTAATGACACGACAAATGGTCGAAAAATAGTTCATATCATTCATTCTCATAATTATGAATCTTACTTACCTGAATTAAAAACTAATGTAATAGATGAAGCATTTCATAATCAGATTAATGTTACCCTAGTTGGTGATAAGCTAGCCAAAGAATTAGAGAAGCGTGGAATTGGTGCTAAAGTCGAGGAAAGAAACATTCAAGAAAACTTGCTTACTAGAGGATGGGTCTATGCCAAATCTTACGATGCCTCTCGTGAGTTTGTTAAAGAAGCAATTGCGAATAATGACGATTTAGAATTCTTTTTCGATTTACACAGAGACGTACTCCCAAGAGAAAATACGACTGTAACTATTAATGGAGATGTTTACGCCCGAACAATATTTGTGGTTGGAGGCAAACATGAAAATTATAAAAAAAATCTGGAGTTAGCTGAACAACTTCATGGTTTACTCGAAAAAGATTATCCTGGCTTGAGTCGAGGTGTCATCCTACAAAAAGCCCCAGGTAATAATGGCATTTACAACCAAGACTTGTCGCCTAATTCAATTTTGATTGAAATGGGTGGTGTTCATAACTCCCTAGCAGAAGCTGAACTAACTGCTGAAGCAATCGCAGATGTATTTAGTAAGTTTTACTTGGAAGCGGAGAAAGTCAATGAATAGTATTTTGATTTGGTTGATTTGGTTTATTATATCTACTACTTATGCTTATTTCTATCTAAACTGGCGTATAACATTATCTGTTTCTATTACAGGTTTACTTACGGTTTCATTAGAATTATTCCAGCACTGGAATGAAAACCAGGACGAAAAAGAAAAACAAGAAGACCGTTACTGAATTATTAGTATCGGTCTTCTTGTTTTTCCTTTTGTATTTAACCTGTTTCTCAAGCGCAACAAGATACGATGCATCCGTTAGTGCAATAGTCTATCTTCTATAAAAAATATTTTTCAATAATTAACTTTGCTCTTTCATCCATTTGTGATGGGAGGTTATTTAATGAAAAATATTTCAGCGCCAAACTTTCACCATCATTCATAGCTAATTTCCCATTAATTCCTTCGGCTAGATAAATGCTAATCACATTGTAAACCTCATCCCCATTAGGATATTTAAAATAAAGTTCTTTACCCGACATAACATCTACAAACTTTAATGTTTTTGCCTTTAAGCCTGTTTCTTCATACAATTCACGTTCAGCTGTTTGCTCTAAAGTTTCACCAATCTCCATTGCTCCACCTGGTAATCCCCATTCTTCTGTATCAGAACGATGTTGGAATAATATCTCTTTTTTATCGTTAATAACTACAATAGTAGAGCCAACTAAAATAAACGGTCTATTGCCAATAAGCTCTCTAATTTCTCTTGTATATTCAGCCATATTTTCACCCACTTAATATAATATCTTCTTGAAGTGTACTTCTCTTACTGGAATAAGAGCAGCGATAGCTTTTTACACTATCGCATCCGTTACTTTAAGTACAATGCTTCACAATCTTTTTTACGCCTTTATAAACTTAACTCTTTAAATGCGTTATCATTGCAAAATAACACATCTTAAAGACGAATAGAGCCATAGTGATGTCGCCCCTCAAAAAGAAACGTAATGATACTCTCATAATAAGGTATAAAATTTTTTTGTTCGATTAGCTTTAAGATTTCCTTTTTAGAAGCCCATTTGGCTGCTTGTACCTCTTCAGTCTGTAACTTCAATTCATTCAAATCAAAATCATATTCAATTAAATAAAAATCATCAAAGCCACGTTCAAAGTTAATAGTAAATTGTGGACGTATTTTTTCAAAGTTATAATGAATCCCCAACTCCTCGAATAACTCTCTCGAAGCAGCCTGCTGACTTGTATCGCCTGCAACCGCACTACCACCACAAGTGATATCCCAAAGGTTTGACCACCCTTGCTTAAAGGACTGACGCTGCTGAATGAGCATCTCTCCTTTTGAATTAAATAAACATATGTGTACTACTAAATGAAACTCGTCTGATGTCATTTCATCTCCACGAGTTATTTGTTTCTCTATTTTATTACGATGCTTATCGTATAAATCCCACTTTTCCATTGCGAACTCCTTATGTAATTTTGTAACAAGATAAAACCGACGGTACTCCTTGTTAAACTGAAGTGCTCCTTTTACTTCAGAAGGACGAGATATACCTTATTTTGCGAATACATCCTTTACTTTGAGTATAAAACCTCACAAGCACGCCTGATAATTAATTTTAAGATATTGTCCCAACATTATGAAGAACAAGGCTAGTTTCTCCTTTTGTAACAGCATTAAGTGAAAGTTATTCTTAAAGAAAATAAGAAATAATCTTCAACAAAAAGATTAGCATTCAACTATTGAAATATAATCTTGCCTTGTCCCATAACTAGACCCCAAACTCATTATAACAATTTTGCGGTCTAGTTAGTTAAAAGCGCAGTTACTCGTCCTTCGAATTTATCAAATGTATCAATAGTGGTACCGTGATAATAATGGTTCAAGATGTCTTCATATGTACTACCCTCTTTAGCCATACCTTCTGCACCATATTGACTCATACCGATACCATGACCCAAGCCACGAGTTTCAAAAACAACAGTTCCACCTATACGTTGCCATGAAAAATCAGAAGAATCAAGGTCTAATAATTCTCTGATGTCTCTCCCACTAAGTTCAACTCCATTTATGTTTACTTTCGCCACACGCCCACCCTTTGTTCGTTCTACTATGGTTCCAACTGTACCATCACTCGGCAAAGAAACACTCAGCTTTTTTTCAAATTCCTCAATACTAACTTCCTTTTTTCCATTAAAACGAGGAGAAACTCCGTCCCAAGGACTTTCTACACTACGCAAATATGAAATCTCTTCTTTCCAATAATCTTCAGAGTTTTCCGTATAACCATTGCTTGTAGAGAAGAAAGAAGCCGTAATTGGCTCTCCATCATACGTGAGGATTTCTCCTTTTGTTGATAAAACAGCTTCCATGACTTTTGAAATTCTCCCTTCATAATCATTTCCCCAAAGTTCTCTAAGTTCAGGCATATTACGGTAGACTTGATGCGTTACAGTATCCGTCGCAATTGCTCCTTGAGGTACCTTAGTGGTATTTGGGCTCAACATTAGCTTTAAAATAAAAGTTCGCGCTGCGACTGCCTGTGCTTTTAAAGCCTCAAGTTCAAATGCGACTGGCATCTCAGAACTAACTACCCCCATCACATACTCCTCCAATGGAACTGTCTCTACGGAATCTAAAGAGGTTCTAAAAACTGCAACGGCAATGTCCTCGCTCGGGTCATAGTCTATACTTGGTACAGTAATTTCACTTTGGTTTTGAGAAATAGAGACCTCTTGCTCGAAAGTTGAGAATAGAACAAGCATAGTTGGTATTACTAAAATAACGGTACAAAGAATAAATCCTGCTGCAAATAGACGTCTCATTACAAAAAATTCCATCCTAATTTTATTTTACATATTTTAGTATATGACAGCTTGACCCATAGCAGAACTCTACTATTTACCTTTTGTTATCCCTTTAAAGGTTAGTATTGTTGATAGGTACTAGAAGGGGACTTCCACCAATTAGGAAGTCCCAATTTTTACATTGTTTTTTCAACTGAATCACCCTTATATGTAGTAAGATTTTCCACCGAATTCAACGTAAGTAAAGATAATGAAAGTCCCAAATGTGTATCTTGGTAGTAGCATTATATAGATACTAATGCCAAGATACAAAGCATAGTTTCCCCAAAAAAGCCACTCTCCTAAAGAGAAGTGGCTTTTCTACCTGGATAGGTTACGACTTGGAACCCAAAAACAAACTCTGTCCGCGGACAGATGAAATTCATCAGCACCCGATTACCAGTTTACAAAAGTTCTATTGGCTAGATGGTTTTTTCTTCAGTGTAAAGTTATCTTCGATGAATTTCGATTGAATATATTCACTTAACATTGGGCTTGGTTTCAATACTCTTTTGTAGAATGGGGTTTTATGTTTCCGGAAAACCAAACAATCAATTGGAAAATCGACTGGATTAACACCATATTCTTCAACAATATCATTAGAACTTGCCCAATTCACTATATCAGCCAACATTAGTTCTGCCCAATAATCTAATTGGAGTCCATTTATTCTAGGGGCAAAAGCTTTTTTCAGATTGGATTCTGCATACATCTCATAATTTAGCGGTATGAATCCATCTGCAAAAAAACTACCCATTTTATAGTCTTCTATTTCAAACTCTTTCTTTGCAGAATCCCACTCTAAACGGCGAATAAACCCACAGCCATTCTCATTATCGGTACCAAAAATAACTAAATTAGTCTCAATATCACTAACGGGTTTCAGCAAATCACCATAGATTTTACAAGCTAATGTAGTAACCTCATTTTTGGTTGATTCAGGTTTAATTTTCATTTGTAGCGAAAGTTTTGCTTCATCAACAGGTACGCCACAAGTAGCAAAACCGATGTTTTCGTACAACTTACTAATCTTCGACACCTCAAAATGCGCCCAATAATTACTTGAGCCTGGCTTGTTTAAAATTCTTTGAGTATCAGCTGCTAAAAAAGCACCGTCTTCAAAACAATATCCAATCAAAGCAGTCACTATATACCCTCCGCGTCTTTTTCTAGAGCATACAAGATTATAATCCAATACACAATCATAATTAAAAGATAACCTTTGGTAATGGCTAATAAATAATAAAGGGGTGAAAAAATGTTTGACTCAGAAGAACATTACTTAGATGAAATCGAGAAATATAAAAAATATTCTACGCATGAAGATTTATTACTTATTTTAGCAAAAAGAGGTCATTATGAAGCAAAAACAAAGTTAGGGCAATCTAAGCAAGAACTATTAGTAGTTAGCATAGCTTTAGGTTTCCTAGCTGAAGGATTGCCGTTTTTAGACCTTATTAGAGAAGGTAATGTTGGATTAAACAAAGGTTTAGAAGATATAAAGACACTATCTGAAGGAACATCTCTTAATGCGTTCCTTACACCTTATATTACCTCATCAATTAAGAAATCATTATCACAATGAATTGTTCCGTTCACGAACTTCCAAACGATTCATTTATAACTACGTAAATAATAATTATGACGATAGAACTTGACCAAATACAGTTTTACCGGGTCCCACGTGATGAGTCTATAAGTGGAAACAGACAAGTAAATCACAACATTAGATTGAGAGTCAATGGTGCATCGGTAGGTTCCGAAGAATACAATTTACTAGAAAATAACAAGCAGTTAGTTTTTTTTAGAAATATAGAATGATAAAAAATAACCTAATCTCTAATCCAGATTAGGTTATGATTCTATCATTTCATTTAACTCACTAAACATCGCTTCGAATTCGCTGTCAGACATTATTTTCCTTAGTGCGAGTTCACCGACATTTACATACCAATTGTTAATAGGGTCATACAAAGACTCAACTTCCGGAGAGTAATTTAAAATCGGTAACAACATAAAATCTTTAATATTATTTGTTACCAGAATACAGTCTTCTTGCCAAGCACTAAAAAGTATTCGCGCATCGCTTACGCTTGGATAATGCATCCCGTAGATAGAATTGATATCGTTATAGTATTTACCACGGACATAGATAGCCATTTTTCTAATCTGATGTTCAACATCGACTGTTATGACATCATCATAATTTACTTCTTCACAATACTGTAACAGTGTATCAATGTTGTTTAATTCGCTGGAACAAATACAACAGCTTCTCCATTTCCAACTTCAGAAATGATATTTCTCCAAGCTGCCTTAGAAGGTATTTTGTACGTCTTATCTTTGTTAGCTCGATGTCTAATTGCATTCGTATCTACC
This sequence comes from Halalkalibacter akibai JCM 9157, assembly GCF_000513135.1. Classification (GTDB taxonomy): domain Bacteria; phylum Bacillota; class Bacilli; order Bacillales; family Bacillaceae_D; genus Halalkalibacter; species Halalkalibacter akibai. The sequence continues at coordinate 25,249 of NZ_BAUV01000044.1, read as the reverse complement.
ATATACTGTTTAACCGGTTTCCCCATGTCTCCTCAACAATTAAACATCCAAATCAGCGTGAACTTTTTTAGCAAGATTTAGTGAATTTTCTTTAATACGTGCACGTTTTTGAATATATTTCTCCCAGTTCTTATTTCCAACAAATTGAACAGTTTCAATTAGCCATTTTCCGCTGTTCTCAAAACGTTGTTTTCCTTCAATTTTGCCGTTTGCGCAGTACCTACGCACCATTTGTGGTGATACTTCAAGTATCTCTGAAGCCTCTCGGACTGAAATATAGTCTGGGATGTTGTATTCTTTTTGTATCACATTGAAAAGCTCTCTTTTTTGTTCATCACTCATCTGTTCAAGCATATTTGTTTTCATTTTTTCTAGTTCTTCGATTGAACGAGAAATAACAATGATGTCTCTTAATTGCGGATTAAGATTCTCTAGGTCAGGAGAAAGTTGGACTCTATCAAGAATATCAGTCATTTTTTCCACCTCTTCCACCTCTATTTTAACATAATATGGTAGAAACAAAAGAACAAAAGGAAACAAACGAAACCTTTTTTACAGTATATACAAAAATTGCTTGAATCATTCCAAAAACCTTTAAAATACTTGTAATTTTGATATAGCTTTTTTTATAAGAGTTGCTCTGGGAAATAGAACAAAAAAAACTAACAGAAATAAAGTCGTTGAGTGATATTCCTAATTCAGCAGCTTTAGATTCATCACATGTTCTATATCGTTTTTCATCATTTCCCCCCGCGAATAAAGAAAATTATTTAACTATCCAATCTTCATACCTGAATTTGAACTCATCATTAGACATTTCTTCACAGAACTGTTTCGCATCTACTTCTGCTTTGTAAACTTTCCAAATGACTTTGTCGTTGTTGTTTTTGTTTACTCTGATAACGATAAAAACTTTTTTCAAAACATCAACTTTAATATCTTTTTCGGTTGGAGCGCGGACTACATCAAGCATAGATTCTTCACAAGCTCCGAATTCCTCGTAATTCTTCTGTGCGATTCTTAGTGAAACATCGCCGTTGGCGCCTCCGGTGAAGTCTGGGTCATCCCAGCATGCTGGGTCGTCTTGCCAGTAGCAAATGGGACAGATATCATGTATTTCACTAGTTAAGGACATGTAGTTGCAGCAACGACACAAATACTTCTTTGGTTCCGGTATCTCTTCCCCAAGTTCTAATTTAGTTTCGATGTAATCTCTCATCACTTGTTTCAGTTCTTCTAATACTTTTTCTTCAGTATCTGCTGTTGTATGACATCCAGGTAGTTCCAAAACTTCACCCAAAACATAACCATCTTTTTTATTACTAACAACAAGTGAATAATCAAGCGACATGTAGTAATCAATATCTTTCTTCATACTAAAACCTCCATTGAATGGATTTAAGCGTATTTTATTATATGGCAACGAGACTAATTAAAGAAAAACAGGAAACCTCTTGGAATGGTTCCTGTTTCTTGTTGTAATCTCAATTTATATGCAGCTTCCGAAATTTTTGTTAATCCATAGCATTCTTCTAGGTCCGTATGAGAAAAGTCGACATTAAATTTTCATTTTCATCTAAGTGTTTCAACGAGCTGAAAAACCAAATTCTTCATCATATTTAACAAAAAAAATAAAATAAAACCTTAGTACAAAAATACATAACAAATTTCATCCTCGTCATAAAACCTTTCTTAGCACTGCTTGATTAAAACATATAAAGAACTTTTGAAGCTGTATTCAATCAGAAAACTAACGAAATGACATAAGATGTTGAATTTATTACTTACATCATGCATGAACAGCCCCCCTTTCTAGCCTTGAATAAAGGAACCTGTATTCTGACCATTGATTTTTATTCCCCAAGGATACTTTTTCACATCCTGAGAGCTATACTGGTACATCACCACAGCTGGCATTCGATAATCCTCCATACTCTTTCCAATTTCTAAAGCCAAACAGCTTTGTCCAGAATAAACAATATGGATTAATTCTAGTCCTTGCATTTGTTCTTTTATAGCATAAATCGTGTCAACAATTTGGTTTCTGTAGCTTATCAATTGTCGTTCAAATCGGATAGCATTATCGCAGGGACCATCTAACGAAAGGTTTACGATTTCCGCCTGAGCAAATTGCTTTAAATCAGCATCCAATATATTCTGTGTTACCGAAATAGCAATAACAGCTTCCTTCTTTTTGATATCAAGTTTGCTAATATCTGTTTTAAGTGTTAATTCAGGAAAATCGGCAGGTTTACCAAGAATTCGGTTCACCTTATCAGTTTTTAAAGAATAGTAGGATTGAGATTCTATTTTGTCAAATTCATAATATTTATCAAATTTCTCCCTTTTCAACTGAGTTCCCGCTAAGGCTATAAATGGAATGGGAGCAATTCCTGTGTATCCCCTTTGAAAATGTCTGCTCTCCTCTTTGTAGGATTTTACTTTTTCCTCAATAAGCCCCCCAATTGTAGCAGCTAATGTTGGAGTCATCTTATTAATTTTGAATAAGCGTACAAAATCTACTTCTCTCTCTTTAAATTCAAACGTGCTTAGACTCAGTTCATTATGGTGACCTTCGATACGACGGTCATAATATCCATTGATGTTTAAAATAAACATTTTGTTTTGGATATAGCGACTAAACAACCACCCTGTTAGTAATAGCACCACCCCAATAAAAAGCGAAGTGTAATTCACATCGGAAAATGACTCTTGTATTCGCAAGGAATCCTCAACTGAATTGCTCTGCAACATAGTTAGAATCTGCATTACATTATCAAAAAAAGTTCCAAAGGCATTAGTGATTAATACAATACCAGTAGTGAATAATACAGCGGCATAACCTTGCTCTTTTTTCTGGATAACCATATTCCTAAAGAAGATAATGGCTCCAATAACTAATATAACTAGAATAATATACAACATTGACTTCATCCTCTCTCCACGATTCGTATTATTTCCGAACCAGAATAATCACTATTTTAAATTTTAGCAACCCTTTTAAAATTTCACTAATTAATAGAGCAGTTCTTCTGGAAAGTTAAACTGAAAAGGAATTAACTGGAAAGGATTCGCAGATTAGAACACTATATATAGTATACTACCATCAAAAATAAATCCATATATTGAAATTTTTTATTAATTTTCATATAAAACTAATTGACTATCTGCTTCTTAAAGAGATATAATGAATCTAGCAAAATACGAATGTACGTTTCTGTTGTAATTTATAAACCTATTTGAAAGTGAGGAGAATTATGGCTAATTTACAGAAATATTTTAAGGGTTTTCATGATGCAATTAAACTTGAATACGATGATAATAAAGAGCTACGTGATAAGCGCGACGAATTAATCAATTTTCTTAGAGAGAATATGCCTAAGGATGCCTGTCCATTTGAAACCTTTAATCAAGGGAGTTATTCCATGTTCACAGGGATAAAACCTATTGATGATGGTGATTACGATATCGACGTTGCTCTTTTATTTAACCTATCAAAGGATGATTACCCAAACCCAATTATAGTAAAGAAGTGGGTCCATGATTCTATATGCATGGGCTATGATGATGTTGAAATGAAAAAACCATGTGTAACAGTGAAATTTGAGTCAGGTGATAGAAAATATCATGTCGACTTTGCTATTTTCTCTAAAGAAAACCAAGATAATAACACCTATATGGCAAAGGGAAAGCTACACAGTACGCCCGAAAACCGCTGCTGGGAACATTCAGCCCCTGAAAAGTTAGTCAATGATATTAAAGGGTTCCCAATTGACGCACAGGACAGAGAGCAATTCCGTAGAGTTATTCGCTATATGAAGAGATGGAAGGATAACAAATTTAAAGGTCAAGTGAATCGTCCATCGGGCATTGGCTTAACGGTGGCAGGGCTAACACATTTTCAATCGAAATATACCTTTGAATTTTTTGCTAACACAAGAACTTATAACGATTTAGATGCACTAGAAATCTTTGTTCAAAATATGCTAAATTCTTTTATTTCTGTACTCGATGATGACTTGGAATGGGAGGATAGACTAAGAGTATTTCTCCCTACGCCTCCTTATAACGATATATATGGTAAAATGACAGGCAATCAGATGGCTCACTTCAAAGAAAAGTTGGAATGCCTGTTAGAAAAACTTCAAAATGCAAAAGTGGAAATGGACCCTGTAGTTGCTTGTGAGTTGCTAGCTGAAGAGTTCGGTGATGATTTTCCAATTCCAGAAACGGCAACAACTGCTCAAAAAAGAGGTCCATCCATTATTATTGACAATTCTTCAGCATGAGGTGGATTCATGTCACACATTCAAGAATATGAAGTTTATGATTTGGATTACTTAATTCCAGATATTAAAAAAGTACCTGTTGAAGAGGTTAAAATAAGAAGAGGTTCATTAAAAGAAGCATTTGAAGGAACTCTTACTATAGAGAATTATGTTGTAACAGTACAGGTCGTTTTGCCTAAGCACTTTCCTTTATACAAACCAATGTTTATTTTAAAGGACCCACAAGCACTCGGTTTTATTCCCCATGTAGAACCGGACGGATTTATTTGTTATTCTCACGATGAGGGATTGCTACTAGACCAAAGCAACCCTCCTGGTATTTTGTCTGAAACATACCAGCGTGCAGTAAATACATTACGGGAAGGCATTACGCAAAAGAACCATGCTGATTTCCAAAAGGAGTTTGAAGCATTTTGGAGCAGACAACCTAAGAAGGTGAAGGTAGACTCCATTTTTTCACCTGGGGAAACGTTTAAGGTTTTTAGTGCATATGTAGATGAAAAAACAAGGAAAACTATTTTACTCGACCGTTTAGATGCTGAGACAAACCAATATATCAAAACCCTATATAAATGTGATGTCACAAAAGAATTTCAGCATTACCAAGGTGCCTACATTCCATTAAGACAAGGTTCAGCAATAGTTCCACCATCATATACAGAATCTTGGGACATGAAACAAATAAGGAAGCTTATTTTTGAAAATATATCTAGTTCTAACAAAAAAAGAATTAACACCTATTTGAAGAGTCGGAGCTTTAAAAGAAACGAAAAAGAATTTCTTCTCTTTTCTTTTCCTGTTCGGGAAGGACAGAGAATTCTTTTTGGTATTCTATTATCGAACTTTTCTAGAGTTCCTAAGTTAAAAGCTAGATATCCTTTTATACACCCGTTAAAGAAAAATGAAGCTGCGTATGATATTACTCCCATGTCAGTAAAACGCCATGATAGAACCTATTTACTAAATAGAACCCTAGGGAATAACAAAGTTTCAGAAAAAAAGGTAACAATAATTGGTTTAGGCTCGTTGGGCAGCCGCGTTGCTTTTGAATTAGCAAGGGCTGGTGTAAAGAAGTTTACTTTGATAGATGAGGATATACTAGATGTAGATAATGTTTTTCGGCACGAATTGGGCATAAAAGATTTGTATTGGTTAGATAACAATAGATATGTAAATATCTCCAAAGCGATGGCATTGACACTTGAAATGCATTCCCGCTTTCCTGAATTAAATATAACCTATGAACAAGCAAATGTGCTTGATTTAATTGAAGGAAAACTTGATAGAATAATCAATTCTGATTTAATTCTTGTTGCGCTAGGGTCACCAACTGTTGAATTGCATTTAAATAGACTTTTTCAACATAAGGAGGGAGTCCCTCCAGTCATTTATACATGGCTGGAACCTCTTGGAGTAGGTGGGCATGCATTGCTCACTAATAACAACGAAGAGAAATTTGGTTGTCTACAATGTTTATTCACACACCCAGAAGATAATCACCATATGATTTCTAATAAAGCTTCATTTGTAGCTCCTGGTCAATTCTTAGGAACAACATTAGCCGGCTGCGATTCTGTGTTTACTCCATACGGTTCAATTGATGCTTTACAAACTACGATTATTGCAACTAGGCTTGCAGTGAAAACTCTTAACCATGAAGAAATAGATAATCCTCTCATATCATGGAAAGGCGACGATACTGAGATGATTAACCAAGGGTATCTAACTAGTAAACGTTATGAGTTAACTGATGAACAGCTATATAAATACAGATATTTATATAAATCAGAAAACTGTTCAATATGTGAGAAGGATAATGAATAATGATTTATGAAACAAAACAATTTCAATTAAAAATAAGTGAAGCTGTTAACAATATATTCCTTCAGTATCGACAATTGAAAGAACAAGATACAGAGGCTGGTGGTGTTTTATTAGGACGCTTTCTTCAGGAATCGAATAATGTGGTCATTGACCAGATAACGGTACCAATGGAAAACGATACTCGAACCAGATTCTTTTATAAGAAGTATCGAGAAGACCATCAAGCAATTGTTGATAAGTTTTGGGCTGAAACTGAAGGAACATGTAATTACCTTGGAGAATGGTATACTCACCCTGAACAAAATCCTACTCCATCAGCTCATGACAGAAATGAATGGAGTAAGATTTTGAGACATACAGTTTGCGATTCGGATATATTATTTTTTATCATTGTAGGTACAAAATCGATGGGTGTTTGGATAGGCTATAGAGATGACCAATTAATTGAAAAGTTAATAAAGGCTAAACTAAGATAACCTTCTATATATTTGAAGGTTCTTTTTCATGAATCTTTGCTTCAAGTTCTAAATCTAAACAACCGCATCTTCTTCTACTCCGATGCACCTGTATTGAAGTTATTAGCAATTACCTATGAGGAAAAACTAGATGCTGCTTTTCCACACTTTATTTATTACCCTGACTTGTTAGCGCAATAAGAAGAGCTGCCGACACTTCCTGATGTTTGACCCAAGCATGACTTATTTTACTTTTTTGGAGAGACCATTAGCTACATCAAGAGCGTATAAATACAGTAACTCCAATCCTAAGTATGTTGCAAATAGCAGTTACTGTCTTAAGAATCTACTATTATTTTTGTGAAACACACAAAGTAAATGGTACTGAAAAGACACATGTGGAAAGAATTCACATAGCAAACAACATGTATATTGCAAAGACATTATTTACAAGTGATAACAAGAAACATCTTTATCCTCTTAATTCAAAAGAATAAATGTAAGAAAATGTATATATTTAAAATAATGCGAAACATTAACCTAAAAGAATGTGGAGGTTTTTATATGAAACGTTTGTTATTCCTATTGTTTTTGTGTTTTGCATTATTATCTTTAGTTGGATTTGACTCAAACAAAGCTAACCTTAAAGTAACAGATATAGAGGTTACTGTTATTAAATCAGACCATTCGTTACGTTATGATTTTAAAATAAAAAATCTTGGTAAAAGTACAGTTGGTGGAAATGAAGATTATCCTGGACATCATAATTTAGGTCTAAACATTGCAGTGAGACCGGAATCTAGTTTAGCAGAACATATGGAGATGGAACAAGATACAAAATATAAGAAAATGGTCCCTAGAGGTGGCGGAGGTACTGGATTCATAAAACCAGGAGAAGAAGGTCAATTCCATTCAGAATATCAAATAAAAATAAAGGAAATGAAAGATACTGACTTTAAAAATATTAAATCGAAGGCATTGGATGCAACTTTAATTATAATGGATGGGGTAAAAGTAATCGCAGAAATACCTTTAAATCAATAGAATTCTCTTATGAATACGGACACAAGACGTTACCATCCTTGCCATCTGTCTGACCACTGAATGCCAAGAGATTTACTATACATCGCCTATACATTTACCAATGAAATATAAGCACTCCTGAATAACTGAAAAGCCCAAATATCAATAAATAATGCATATTTCGGCTTTTTAATATTTTAGGTCTATTAAACAGAAGGTGGAGTAGTGGAAAATAAAATAGATGCTGTTTTTTTGAAGCTATTTTGCCATTTGTGTTTCATATATGAAGGAATTTCACTATCTCCTGGCTCTAAAATATACTCCTTATTAATTACCTTTAAGTCTAATGTTTGCTAACGTAATAATTGCGAATATAAACACAAATGACATTTAATTTCAGGGAACCGTTCGCGATTAACTTTTATCTCTTTCATTTATTTTTGACTGCTAATAGCAGGAATGTAAAAAAGACCCAAATTATCTCTAATTATAGGTCTCGCTGGTTTAACTTTTATTATTTAGACTGTTAATCACTTTTCATAGTCAGAAAAACAAACACTGGTAAAACCTGCCCTGAAAGTAAGATTTCTACTTTTTCTTGCAGCATCTCACACAACTAAGTTTCCATCTTACAGAACAGATACATCCCAATCCTATTGGCATCCCCTTCTCAACTACTCACTTTGTTTGCAGTTACTCTTTAATTACCATACCCCCTTGATTACTCCTCTTAGATAATCCTTTGCTGAATCTAGAACCATCTCTTCATCTTCTTCACCAGTTGGGTCTGTTTCTAAGAATACTTCAATAGCATTTCTTAGACAAATAGCTTCTTTTGCTGTTTGAACAAGTAAATCATAAGATTCCTTAACCCTCAATTTCTCACTCTCTTTTAAACCTGAGTCTGTATAGAATGCAATAGTGGGTTCTATAACTCTTATTGCACTTTGTAACTTGGTCTCATGAATAACTCCGTCTGAATGATAATTTGTCGTGATATGACCTCGAATACAATCTTCCACAGCTTCAAATCCTATTTGCTGTTCTTCGTCAAAACTCACTTTGGTTGCCTCCAAAAAAGATAACAATTCATTTGCATCAATTTTCATATTATAGACTCCCTTTCATACTTTCATGTTTCGTTATTTCACTCGCTACGACTAACATAGTATAAATGGGATTTTGATTAACAGTTGAAATAAAACGAACTTTTAATTCTCGCCGTATGATAATTAGCTTACATATATACTCAAACTATTTACCGTAAGTATTAATTGCTATACTTTTTCTATATTCCTTTTTCAATAACAAAAAAAAGCCTGGTTAAACCGCTTTTATCAATTTTAGGCGCAAAACCAATGCAACTTTAGATTAGTCAATGTATGCCGTCCGTGAATATCCTTTTGTATGGTTTCCTTCCCATTCTCAGCCATTGACAATACATAGAACATAGTAAAGGATAAATTCTTGTCGTAAGGCGGTAAGTCCATTTTTGCCATTGTTCAAATAGGTTTTTAAAAACAGCAACGCATCTCCTACCATCAGAGTTGTTTAATCAGTGTCCGCAAAGCCAGGGGCATAATATTTTTCAACGTTTTGTGTTCCTCAAACATTGAAGCCGGTCGGAGTTCTTGATAATAGACGACACCATCCAAATCAATTATCCTTCTTTGACAATCTACTATTTAATGAATCTTATAATGACCATAGCCAAACGTTATTTCTTTATTAAACACGTTCTTACTACCAAGTAACAGCCTTTTATGGTTGAGAATTTAGAATACGAATTAGCAATATCATCAACCTTTCTGACTGTTAATTTAAATATTTTCTTGTCGTCTCCTAACATATACTATCGTCAATCTCTATCTCATATCGTTCAAAAGCCATTTTTATGAATGAGTGCTCATTCACAAAAATGGCTTTTGTTGGGTTATACACAAACCTGCTCGAGCTAATCTCCCTATTTGGTATTAAATAAGGTTACTCTTCTTTTTATACTATCTGAACACTAAATTAATGCAAAGGGTGAGATATATTCTTTCTGATAAACAAGGCGTTCCAGCTATCGTTTCTCTAGTATGTTTAGAAGTGATAGATTATGTTGAACGAGTAGCTGTATCAACCAAACTTTCTAAAGACATGCCCATTTGTCGCTTTGTAGAAAAGTCCATTATAAGTGAAAAAGGAAAAACTATCCTAAAGCTTCTATCAAATTGGGATAACTTTGAGTATAATATACATGTTTCAGCAAGTATTGGAATTCTACAATTCCCTCAAGATGGTAATGCCCTTAGACCACTTCTAAAATACACTGATGTAACAATGTACCAAGCGAAAACTAGTGGCAAAAGCTCTTTTCAATACTACCAGAAACCATAAATAGCCAAGAGAGGACATTCTCATTAGAGAGTATGCCTTTTCTCTGTTGTAGTACGATATGTTTAGCACGTAACTTAAAACAATTATTGACGTTGAATTAATTGTATAATTTCAGTAACATCCAATCTATTATATACATTTTCTGCCCTATCAGACTCCATTACAGCTAAATGTCATCATGTATTAGTGCGAAGGATTCAGCCAAAGTCGGTTTTAATGAATGAGTAGTCACTCATAAAACCGACTTTGGTACCTCCTTTCAAAAAGACTCCATAGGAAAAAATTGACCTTTAGGTTATTAAATAAGGGTTACAAGGTTGCTTTTTCTAAAACTCAAAGACTAAACTTATGTAGAGTAGAGTGAAAAAATGAGCTTAATAGGAGTTTCAAATTCGGCGGGGATTCCCAAAAACCAAGTGACAGAACTGATTACTAAAGGTAAAGTAAGTAGCTCAATTGCTTCCAAACTAAACACAACGAAATCATCAATAGAACAATTTATTAATGGAAAAGCTACCGCTGGTTTTGCAACTGTTTTGGGAACTACAAAAACAGCTACACAAGAGTTAAGAGATTCCATTGGTTGGGAAGGAGCTATTGGATTAATAATAGGATTACGTGTCTAATTATTTATTCTACAAAGCAGTTAACATGTTGCCCTCATGTTAGCTGCTTCTAAACAAGGTATCATATTTAATAAACAATGGTCTTGGTAATTTGGTATCGAGGGAAATGGGATATATCTGCCCTTATTATAAGGGCAGACTTGTTCATGAATGTACATATAAAGTCCTCTTTATTTGGACTTTTATAATTTGGCACTTCGGTCAAGTACGACAGTAAGGTTTAGAGAAAATGGTTTGTTTCTCAACTCATCCAGGTCCAGCATTACTGAGCGTTTGCATTACACATTCCTTACCTTGCCTCGCTACTGCGACTGGGACGGTGGTTCATCTGGAATTTGTAACGCCCTTCTAACGGGTTACGAAACGATTTGCAAAATCGAATCCGGAGCAGACGGGATACTCATCGGGAACTTTAACGTCAAATAACTACTTCACATGAAATTGCCTTCCAATTCCACCCGAAGGCGCTTCGCCACATATACTTGTCTTATTATCAGGTAAATCAACTTTTCAGTATTGATTTACGGATTAAGTATACATATTTAAATGATAAAAGAACGGAAGAACCTGATTTTTTTAATAAACATTAATTATTTTTTACTATTCACCTAATTCAAATTTCAAACTCTTACCCCCGTCACACTTAAGTAAATTTCCTTATAAGGGGAAGAAATATATCTAAGAAACAGATTGAGGTATTTAGCTCATTACTAAGAGATGATGATTTACCAGCTCCTCAGACATCCGATTCCGAAGTAACAGATTCAACTGAGGCTCCATTTTCGGATAAACTTATGCTATTTCACACTATTACATTTACTCAAATGGGCATAGGAAACTATGGAACAGCAATTGCTGCAAGTATAAGACGAGACCTTGTAGTTGAATACTCTCGACTCCTAGCTGAGATTGGGACTTTCTCTGATGATGGTGCGGAACTAATGATAAAGAATCAATGGTTGGAAAAAATACCTGGTGCAGTTGAACGAGATTCACTAATTAAGTAAAAATGCAGTTTTGCATGTTTCAATTCAAGCGCGCTCCTACCAAGAAGTGCGCGCTTTTCAAAAAGCTACAAATTTTCTCTATTATAAGAGGTATGCTTCTAAGTTCATTTAATTAGTTTAATTACCTGTGCTGGATTACCTCCAACCATTACATTATCAGGCACATCTTTAACTACAACTGCTCCTGTGGCAACCACAACGTTGTCTCCAATTGTTACTCCTGGATTTATTACAGCTCGCCCACCTATCCAAACGTTATTACCTATTGTTACAGGTTTGGTGTATTCTATTCCCATAATACGTTCTTCTACTTTCAACGATTGGGTATTTGTATAAATATGGACTCCAGAAGACATAATACAATTAGTTCCAATAGTCACTCGCCCTCCATCTAAGATTGTACAATCAAAACTCGCATAGAAATTCTCTCCAACGTGAATGTTATATCCATAATCACAATGAAATGTTGATTCAACATGAACACTTTCTCCAGTGGAACCCAACAGTTCTTTTAGCAGCGACATACGTATTTCCTCATCGGATTCACAGATAATATTAAACGAACGAGCTAAAAATCTAGCTCTTCTCCGGTCCTTTTGCAATTCATTGTCATTGGGGTTATATTGTTCACCAGTTATCATTTTTTCTTTTTCTGACTTCATTTTAAGCTCCCCTTCAAAACAATACATTTTCACCATTATACAAGTTTAAAGTCAACATTTATAAATTTTTTTAAGTTTATTAGCAATAATATAGCTTATGCACATGCACCTTTAGACAATTCCTAAAATGGGTCTGTATCAAGGTGAAGCTATATGAATCAAAGTCACTTTTGGGGTTGAGAGTCCATTCACAAAACCAGCTTTCACTACAACAAAACACATAAATCTATTACCCTTTGATACCACTTAAATAAAAAAAGATGTCCAAAAGAACACCCCTCAACGTCTAACACCTATATTTACTTCATATGTTATGAATTGTCTCACTTTCTCTGTTACAGTAGAACGTAGACCTGCTTTTCTATATATTTGCCATTCACTAATTATCTGGTTTTCTTTACGCAATTCTTCTGTTACATTTTTAATCCTTCTAATTTGAAATTCTTCAACCGTCTCAATTTGGGACATTAAAAAGGCATTTGTCAAAGGTAGTTTATCAGGATAGTTAACAAGCAAATAACCCCTTTTCACTCTTTTAATTATCGAATGAATTGACTTACGAACAGGCTTAACAGAATCATTCCACTCCAAACAAATTTGTTTTACTTCTTCCAACATGGCTTTATCTCTTTCTCCCCAATTTACCCGGTTATAACTCGGAATAGTGGTCTTCCTGGTTGGGGAATTTAGTTGCAACCATTCTTTATCGTTGCGATAAAGCCACATATACAAGTTGCCAGCAACCTTTCTTAACTCTTTTCTTGTGTACAGAGGGTATACTTCTTGAAGTTTTAACCAATCCGTTCTTTTATTTTTTACGGTATCACTATTAACTACACTCTTTTTAGGTTGCGTCTTTGACGAACCTTTAATTGTATCCTTTTTTGATGGCAAATTTGTTTCTTCAAAGAATTTCATAACAGAACCAAACAAGAACCGAATCAGTAATACATGGTATAACGGATGGAATGTTTTTCTATTCTTTCTTGTTAGTTCTTTAACCCAATTAGATTCATTTTCATCCAAAATGTCACAACCTATCATGTTCAATAATTCAGCAGAATAAAAACTTCTAATAGCTTTTATCAACGCTTTTTGTCTAACCCTTCTTGTTGGAAGAGCTAACTTTTTATGTTTTAGACAGTCAACATATAGCTCTCTATAATAATTCATTGGTTTAGCAGATAAATTGGCATTCATTAACCAATCTAAATCTTTCGCAATTAAGTAGAGGCTATCTCTTATTTCCAAACAACTTTCAATAACATAGCTAGAACCCCTTTCTACTGCATAGTAAGGAGCAATATACGCGATATAGCTAACTAATGGAAGTTTAACACCACTTTTCTTTAAAAAGCAGCCGTGATGTGGGCATACGAGTACACCAGGTACTTGATGAATACGATGCCAATAAGCTTCTCCACATTTTTCAAAATCTTCATCATAGCAACTCTGACAGAATAACAAATGAGTATGTGGTGAAATTCTACTTGCAGATAAACCTATTTTAGCATGAATACTGCCGTTATTCTTAGTCTTCATTTTATCTTTGATATCATTTGCTCTATCAATTGGTAAGAAAGGTTGATACAAAGGAAACATAGTATGCTCATCAATTAGCTTATCGCTTGTTATAGTCTTAAATGAAATATTTTTTGTTAAAACATCCAAATTTGTTGGGAAATCAATTGTAGCTCTCATTGAATCTTTACCAAATAGACACTTTATAGTAGTTTTATAATTTGCAAACCCTGTATGAATATGTAGCCTTGAAATAGTGCTATACAACAACTCATCTTTGTATAACAAAGGAAAATAGCCTAACATTTCTATTCTCTCCCATACTGGTAAACTAGTATCAGGATAGACAAATTCCGATAATTTCATACACAGTTAAATCAACTCTTTTAATAAGAACCCATATCTCGTATAACGAGTGAAGATTATCGTACAATGCAAAAGTGGTAAGAGAAGGATGTAACTTATAATCTATACCTCTATAACAACTTAAAGAAGATTGAGTTAATTTCTCAATCTTCTCTCTACTATATCCAATGGATAACTACATGTATTATAATGGACGTTTAATGTATGAATCATCAATAAATCCTTTTTCTTTTATGCCATTAGCGATTACTTCACTATCGCTGCTACTAACCGAAATATCAAGAAGTCCTTCCGACTTATTTAAAATAAGGTCTTTATCTGTTTGGTCGACATCGTTACTAAACTCATAGGACACTGCTTTAAGCGCCAGTTTCTCTTCCCCTACTTTATCGCCTAGCTCATTTATCGCGAGCTGAGCATATTGTTTAGCTTTTCGTTGCCCAATTCCCATACCCCTTAGCTTTGAAATTACCTTCTCCAACTTCGTTTCATGGATTACTTCTTTTTCCAACCTATATTTCTCTTGCTCCTGCAATTCTTCTATCAATTCTTGTTTTGTTAACGGCTTTTGATTTAATGGATTTATTCTACTTCTTACTGGGCGAATATCCTCGAATCCCAGTTTAGCAGTAGTATCTTCTTCTAATGCTTTTAACATCTTCTCCATCAATCGAAATTTCTCTCTTTTCACTTGTTTAATAATCTGAGGAGTTATAATCTCTTTTCCTCCATTTGTAATAATCTTTTCCTGAGTAAATTGGAAGAGCATTCGCACAACATCCAAGATTCCCTGACTTTCCTCGTGTAGGAGATTAATAAAAGCATCCGACAATGGAGTATAAGTTTTGGTCCATTGATATTCCCAAAGACCTTCCATATAAAGTCTCCAAATCTTATCGTTTTCCATTGCATCCCAAAATATCGGACCATCTCCAGTTAATCTTCTTGTATTTCGAAATTCTCCGGAAAGAATACTAATTGATTTCGGAGTCCCTATTAAAATAACTGGTAAACTAATTTTATTCATAAGCGACACAAAGAAATTCAACATTTTGTTAGCGCCACCACTTTTAGCAACACTTAGGTGTTGTATCTCATCAATAATGAGAATTCCTATGCAGTACAAGTTGGCAAGTTGCTCCATAAAAGTTTGCATCATATCTACGTTGAAACTTTTTCTTTGTACCATTAATAAATGGTTTGTACCAAGTAGGAGGTCTATTTGTTCAAAAAAATTATAACAAAGACCCTTTAAACCACCATCGTATGAACATTGCAACTTGAGGTACGTTATCTGTACTCTTGTATATTTCTCATGCGAGATTACTTGCGGATACAAGGTAAGAATTCTATCAACGGTTGTACTTTTACCTATACCTGAACTTCCAACTACAACGAATCCACTATTCCCTTCATTTCCTTGTTCGCGTAAATTGAGCTCATAGGCAGCATGATTGGTTAAACTTTCATGATTTTCATAAAGGTTTATTTTACTTGTTGAATCTAGTGGGTTTCGTTTTGAGTAGCCGTACCTTAAACTTGCTGAAAATCGTTGCTCTAATTCAATATGCTGCTGAAACGGTTGGAAATAATCTTTTATTGTTCGTACAAATTGAAACCGATAAACGGAATCAAGTTGCTTTTCAAGGTCAGGAACTTTGGGGTAATTTGCTAACTTTGTATATATTTCTTGCTTTTTCAGAATCGGAGGTAACGCTTCAATTAGAGGATTACCCTGATAATGAGGTATAACTTGCTCTGAATACACAGCTGGATTACTGACAACTGGTTGTTCTGTATTCTTATTCATCCAATTCTCCCCTTTTGAATTTTCATAAGTAATGCTATATCATCCTCTTCCACTAATTCACCCTTTTCGTACAACTCATCGTTCTGTATTCCACTGTCATATTGCTTCTCCTCTTCCTTTCCGACTAGAACAAAAGCTTGTTCCTTCCTCTCTACGTCTTTCTCTGCCAATCTATGAGGGAGGATTTGTTTAGTCGTCACCCCAGTTACTTTCGTATCGCCTCTCCTTTTCATTGCTTTTTTTACAACTTCCTCTACCTCTAAGATGAGATTAATGTCTGATTGAAGTATCACTGACTCTTGATTCACTTTATCTTTTTTTTCACTTTCCATTTTCATCTTCACTTCTCGAAATGACATGTCACGGTATAATTTGTCCTTTTCTAAAAGTTCACACACTTCAAATTGATTATCTACTTGAAGATAAATGTATGTCGTTAGTCTCGGGTCATATGATACCTTTACATTCCAAGAGCCTCCATTAGCTTGATAAAACCAGTCTTGACTATCGGCATACTTGCAATAATAGTACATCTCTTTAAATTTAATCCCTTTTACTGTCACACTAGCATCCTCAGATGGCAATAAATTATACTTTACATACTCCTGCGGGAATTTCCTTAGTACACCTTGTTGTTTACTAATTCCCCAACGCCATAATTCATTTGGGATTGGGTTCACATTATCTTCTAACATTTCTTTTGTTCTCGGATAATTGTCTATCCAATGATGTTGATTGAATTGTAAAATTCCTTTTACAATTATCTTTGTATAGTCTTCTATTGTGAGAACTGCATCTTTCCTATAATCAGGAGCACCTCTTTCATTCGCATCCTTATGAACATATCCCGGTAGAAGTGATTTAACTTTCTCTTCCGCCCTATAAATATACTGCTCTACAATTCCCTTTAAATCGGCTCTACCAGTTGGTGCATTGTCTACTCTAACCTTAAATACATTTGCAAACTGTTCAATTTTATCGCTTGTAAATTCCGTCCCCTTGTCACAAAGAATTCGCCTAGGCATATGTTCTGCTAGCCACATATCAGGTGTAATCGTGATACCTAGCTCACGGCAATATTCAACTTTGTTCGAAGCGGCGTTTGATATTGCCATCATCGCACCAACCCAAGAAGGCTCCTCAAGACCTATGTAAAGTCCAGCTACTTCCCGTGAAGCAACATCAATTAAATAATACACGGTTGCCCGACCAATCGTTTGTCCTTGTTTTAAACGAGAAACAAGATATACATTGCTTCTCGTTGCATCTATTTGATAGACTGAACCCGGTCCATTCACATCTGTTGTTGATGAACCTAAAATTGGTCTCTCTGTTAAGTTGTACTTTTTTTCACCTATTCTCTTTTTTCGATATGCAGATGTACTATAGTTCTTATTAGCATAATATAGAAGTTGTCTATAGCTCGGTATTAACTGTTGAGGAACAAGGACCTTAATACCGTTTTCATAATAGACATTGGAAAAATGCTCTTTGATTAATTGTTTATATGTGTAAGTAAGAGTGGAATTCCCTTGAATAAAGTAATATTTCTCTAAAGCCGCTTCGAATTTCTTTTTCACACCTACTGTTACATTTATTCCTTGGTTATCACTATACTTCCTTGGTCTACCTGTCTTCGCGTCTCCGTACTTTCTTTCTTTGACACCACTATTACCATAGTCAGGTAGTAGAGCGTTTAATACTTTCCCTCTTTGCCAATAATGCCTTAAATACTTGTAAACTGTCATAGGATGTAGTTTTTCAATACTTTGAATTAGAACCCATCTAGACTCCTTAATATAAATATCAGGTTCGTTATCAACTGACACAATGCTCTCAATGTGATTCCAACGTTCATCTCTCATTTTTCGTTGTTTTTCTGGTATGGTTTCTTCTAAATTAAATTTCAAAAATGGGTCAACTGTTTCAATAAATAACTCATGCTCCTCTAGACTCTTTAGGATGCTTGGTATTTGTTTGTAAACAGGTAAAGCTTTTGGGTCATCAATATCAATAACAAAACAATCAAAGCCCTCGCTGTCTATCCATAACACTCTTTGTCTTATTAACTTTTCATCTGGTAACTCAGTAACAAGAATGGTATTTACGATAACTTGAAACACCATCGTTTCCCTCCTTATTTAATCTGATATTTTGTCTTGTAAGCTTCTTCTCATATCGATAGGTCTATGTAAGTCAATTCTCAATTGTTTGCTAGCTAATAAATGTTTGAACAAATAAATGAATACTCCCGAATTAACGTTAAACTCTTTTCCGAGAGTTGTTACAATGTCAAGCACTGGCTTGTCCTCCACCATCACGCATTGTTTTAACCACTGCGCCAACTTTATCAACTTTTCCTTCTTCAATTCGTACTCCAGCAAGTCTCCCAGGTCTTTATAGATGTAAATATCTTCAATGTTGGATACCAGTTGTTTCGGGATATTTTCTTCTGTAAAAATTGCCCAGTCAACACCAAGCCTATTATAATAGATTCGTTCAATTTCCAATTCTTTCAGAACACGTTTATTGCTCAATGAATTCTTATATCTAACTGTTCGAATAATTTCTCTTTCTTTTCCATCCACTTCTTTCGTGATGCAAAAACTACTAGTTAATATCTTAGGAAAAGAAGTCCTTTTATCGACCGGATAGGTAACACCTAATTTTTCAGCAATATTCATAACTTCTACAAAGTCCAAAATTGGGAAGTGCTCCCTAATATCTACTACTGAATCATCCCATTCCATTAAATAAAAATGGTCTAATTCCAGTTTTGATAACAAATGAATGCGGTTTGTTTTTATTCCTGGTACCCTTTTAATAGATTGTTTCGAAGAAAATTCCGATATTTTTTTCCATGGTTTGTACTCGGAACCATATCCCTGCCCTCGTCCTTCTTTCATATACCTTTGATATTTGTTATATGTCCAAGGTGTTCTTCTTCCCAAATGTACTCTCTCCCCAATGTCTGTAGCAACTCTATACAATATCTAACTAATGGTTAGATATTGCCTATAAAACGGCAAAAGAACCCACATATCTAAATTTTTTCAAAATTAGATAGGGATTCTTTAGAGATTCTGTAAGTAAACAGACATATTTTTTATTACATATAGTTTAAAGACTCCGATAGTTAGAAGTCAAACTATTCTGTACAGCACTTTTCTACAAATTTCTTATAGACCTTTAATTTTATTGTACTCATTAATATCCATGTATATTAATTGGAAATCAGGACATATTGGTAAAACTTAAATTAAAGGAGTAATTACATATGACATTTATTGAAATCAAATTAAAAAAATGTAAGATTTACCTGACTGAACAAGAACTAAAAAGTCTCCTGCTGACAAATATTCCCCTTTATAAAGAAAGCTTAAAAAGAGGCAAAAGTATCACAAGAACAATAAACCAACGGAAACGGGAGAGCGAGTTTAGCGGTTAAAACTCAAAATGTTTCAATAACTTTGCATTAACCTTTGGATTTCTTCATCCGAAGGTTTTTTATTTTCCAAACAACTTCATTAAAAAAGAGCAGTTCTATATCTACTCCTTTTCATTAATTGAGAGAATTCAACTTTATAATTCATAGTATTATAATTGCTTTCCCTATTTCCTCACTAGTAAAGCAAGTATCGGACCTTTGAGAAAACGAGATTCAAACTTAATTGGAAATTCCCTTATAATATAGCTTATTGAAACCACCGAAAGAATAACAGTTAATATCGGCTTTTTTACAAAAAGATACGTAAATAGATACAAGTTAATATAAATAAAACCCGACCAGTAAGCATTCCAGCCATGTTTGAAACTAATTAATCCTCTTTTCATGACATATTGCTCCACTGATGTTGACACAATTACCCATATCATAAAGTAACATATCTTTGCTGCATTGTTTTTAGGAATCTTCGATGCAAATGATAAAGCAATAGTAGGAGTAACATAAAAAATATGCAAAGCTCTAAGTAATTTCCAGTGTAACCCTTTTGTTGGGTTCAGAACCCATAGTAAATTACGTTTATAAAGATAATAATATAGAGAATTCATAAAACTGATAAACAATAAGCTTTTATAGTATTTTGGTAAGCATCTCCACGGTCTCCCACATGCACTAATTAGGGTGACAGCGATAATAAAGAAGACTTGTTTCATATATTAACTCCCACATGGTTTATTTTCCCATTATTTCCGCACACTACGTAATTTATCCATTTTAAATATAATGAATTTGTATATTTTGTGACTATGTCCAGAATAAAACCAATAAATTTTTTTCGAAATAAATAGTACACAAATAGCAAAAAAGTGCAGTAAACCTAAGTTCACTACACTTTATAAAATCTGAGGTCATTGCCTTTTTACATTACAATTCGTAATATGAACCGCCGTAATACCATAAAGAGAGATTCTGCCACTCATTACTTTTTGACTTTAAACTCCGTTGCAGCGACTAATAATTCTTCTGCAAGATTAGATAAAGATTGTGCTGCCGTTGATATTTCTTCCATCGTCGCTAACTGTTCTTCTGTAGCTGCCGAGCTTTCCTGACTAAGTGAAACCCCATTTTCAACAATAACATTGACTTCATTTACCGATGACTTTATTTCATTACTAATTCCATTCATCTGGTTTAATGATTGTGTAACTTCTTCAATCTTTTTATATAGGTCACTTAAAGAGTTTGAAATTAATTCAAATGATTCATTACTGTGTTCTGTAGCTTTTAAACCACTCTGAACTCCCTCTTTTACGTTTTTCATGCTCTCTACAGCAATCACCGTTTGACCTTGAATTTCGTTTACCATACCAGAAATTTGGTCAGAAGATAACTTGGTCTGCTCAGCTAATTTGCGAACTTCATCAGCTACAACCGCAAATCCTTTCCCATGCTCACCGGCTCTTGCCGCTTCAATAGCAGCGTTTAATGCCAATAAATTCGTCTGGTCAGCAATATCCGTAATCAATTGAGTAATATCCCCTATTTCCTTCGAACGACTACCTAATAATTCTATAGTTGCATTAGTTTTTGCAAAATCACTGTTAATACTGTTCATCTGATTAACAACTTGAAGAATAGAATTTGTTCCTTCACCGGAATAGTTAGTTGATGATTGAGCTAACTGTTTCATTTCATGACTACTCTCATTTATTTGAGCTATTCCATTAGTTAATTCCTGTATAGCTAATGTCACTTGAGATACATTCTCAAACTGTTTCTCGGAATCTTCTGCCACATCTTGAGCCAAAGCAGACATCTGTTGAGAAGCATGTTTGCTTTCTTCTGCACTTGCAGTTAATTCTTCAGAAGACGCCGCTACTTCTTCTCCTGTTCTCTGTATACGATTCACTAAATTATTTAGGTTCTCTGTCATCTTATTCATCGCTAAACCTAGTTGACCTAACTCATCATTTGACAGTATTTTGACTGGTTCTACCGTTAAATCCCCTTTTGAGATTTTTTGAACTGATTCTAACATATTATGAATCGGTTTCGTAATTAAACGAGTAAAATACCATCCAATTATAATAGCAAGAACGGTACAGGTAATAAACAACATTAGTAGAATAAATTCAGCCCTAGTTGTATCAGTATTATTGGTTTCATATAGTTTCTGGGCTTCTTCTTCGATACTCGATGCTAGTCCATCAAGGTGGACATTAATCTCATCAATTAAATGCTCCGTTTCAAAGTGGTAAGCCAGTGCTTCCTCTTGCCTATTTGAGTTTGCATAATTAAGAATAATTTCTCGATGTTCTCTATATGAAAGTACCATATCTCGGTTCAATTCGATTTGTTCCTTTTTTTCGTAAAAACCGTTAATAGTTAACATATATTCATATGCTTGATTTGTTCGATTTGTTCGATATTCAATATCCTCTAGTAGCTCTTGTCGGGTAGACTCGTTATTTAACAAAACGTATTCTAAAACATCTACTTCTATAGCTCTACTATGTGCTCTTATCTCATTTAGATACATGACAGCAAGTAAGTCTTTTTCATACATTTCCTCTAAGCGTTCTTTAGCTTTTTCTAAGCTGTTTACACCAATGCCACCTACGACTATTAAAAAACTCAACAATATACCGATTAATACAAATAATTTATTTCTCACTTTTAAGTTACGTAATCTATTCAAATACTCTCTCTCCTATACTCTAAATAGCTTATTTACTAACAATTTAATTAATTAATATACAGTTAATTCGTTATTTTTAAGTAGAAACTCTTCATATGTTTGAATTTCTAACGGTCTAGAATAAATATATCCTTGTACCTCTAGACAATCTAATGCAATTAGAGATTCTAATTGCTCCTTTGTCTCCACTCCTTCTGCTATCGTCTTAATATTTAAATTTTTACTCATTGCAATAATAGCGGCAATCACCTCTTTATTATTATCGAAATTTTGAACAAAAGATTTATCTATTTTCAATCTATCTATTGAGAAATTAACTAAATAACTTAAAGAACTATAGCCGGTACCAAAATCATCAACACTAATCTCTATCCCTAACTTTCTTAACTTTTGCAGCTTTTCATTTATATGTAGCTCCCCTTTTGCAATGATGCTCTCTGTAATTTCTATTTCAATCTCATCACCAATTAAGTTATTTTTCCTTAGATTCTCTTCAATAAAAGGAACAAGGTCTTCTTGATAAAAATGAACGATAGATATATTTATAGATGTTCTAGGAACCTCCAGTTTCTTCTTCTTCCAATCGTTTATATAACTCAATGTTTTCTTAATCATTAATCTTTCTAGACTCACAATCAAATTTGTTTCTTCTGCAAGTGCGATAAAGTCAATAGGTGGAACATAACCGTGTAAAGGATGTTTCCATCTTGCCAATGCTTCAGCTCCAATTACCTTATTGCTCATTGCATGATATTTAGGCTGAAAGTGAACAGTTAATTCCTCATTCTCTATAGCTTTCCTCAAGTCATTCTCCAATTTAATACGGTCAACTGATAACTCCATCATACCCTCGTGAAAGACTTGATAGTTATTGGCACCGTATTCCTTCGCTACATACATAGCTGTATCAGCTCTTTTCAATAGCTCATTACTATTTCTTGCATTCTTCGGATACTGTGCAATTCCAATGCTTGCCGTTAAAGTAAATTCATAACCGTGGATTTTAATAGGATTTCTGAACTCTTCAATAATCGTGGTAGCTACTCTTTCCTTCTGATAGGTATTAGGAGCAAGTATCGCGAATTCATCACCAGCTAACCTCGATATAAAACAATCTTCAGGAAGAGAACTCGTTAACTTGTCCCCGAGGCATTTCAATATCTCATCCCCAAAATAGTGTCCGAATGTATCATTTATTCTTTTAAATCTGTCAAAGTCAATATATAAAAGAGAGAATTCCTCTTCATGAAAGACAGCATAATTTATTTTTTCCTCAAATAACCTTCTATTAGGAAGCTTAGTTAAGTCATCATGATAAGCTAGAAAACGAATCTTTTTTTCCGCTTTTTTCTGTTCGGTTATGTCTTTAACAATTCCATACAAACCGACTACTTTTTCTTCAAGAATAATTCGGGCAACTGTAATTTTAACCTCTAACTGCTTCCCTTTTTTATTGGTAATATGAGTTTCAAAGGTTTTACTTGTGCCTGTTAAAGCTTGTTCAAATAATTGATTGATAGGGTCATGGTTAACTGGGCTTAACATATTAAAATGAAGCCCCACTAATTCTTTAGTCTTATATCCTGTTAATCGAGTGGCTTCCCTATTTACGTCAGTAATTATTCCATCTGTAGTTACCGAAAAAACAGCATCAGGGTTTTGATTAAATAAAGAGAAGTGTGATTGTTTATTTTTGATTAGAACACTTTCTCCAAACAAGTTAGGTACAAGCCACATAAGAAGACTTGAATTTATCATAAAAATAAAAGGAACCAGAAAAAAGTAAGAGTTACTAAATTCGTTTTCTAAACTAGATAAATTCAAAATGGAAACTAATACAATATATGGGATACCCGCTAATGAAAATCCTGATGCTATACAGCCAAATAATCTCCACCCAGAAAACAGACTATTTTCTTCCTCATTCGTCATCTGATTTAGGAACCGAATAAGTGGCATCGCTGTACTTATAACTAACAGGATAGTCATAATATATAAAATTATTTTAAATTCTAAAAACTCATTAAATAGAAATAAAAATCCTATTGTGTCAGCACACAGTATACAAATAGCAACAAGATGACTCGTTTTAACAAATTGAGTTGGCTTAGAGAAAACAATACTAGCAACTTGTATGGCAAAATATGCACCAATAAAAACAAAAATGTAACTTGATATAGCATAGATTATTAAATTCGATGTGGAAAACGAAAGGTTTATTGTAAGAGCAATTAACAAATTCTTAAACCAAAAACAAGTAGCTAATATTAGCGCATATTGAATCCTCACCAGAAAACTATTTTTTTTGGTCTTTAGGAGTTTACTAAAATGAACAACTAACATACAACCAATAATAGAAATCAAGATAGTGAGCCCAACATAAAATGTGTCAAAAATATAAAAGGTAGGTAGCAAATGTAACCCTCTCTTCAAAATTCATGTTTATGGGTATAATATACCACGACTTCCAAAACACAAAACATTTTTTTATGTATTTTTATGGGGTTATCATTACTTTTGAATTATTTTGCAACTATACGAAAGAATCATTATAATGAATTTAAAACTAAGAAAAGAAAGAGGTGAACATGGTGCACTTAGAAAAAAGAAGTACGGATACCATCGTTTTTCTATTAGAGAAAGCCGCACTCTCCGAACTTCATGGGTTTTCCGTTCCTGATTTCTTAAAAAATCAACTTTTGTCTTGGGTAGAACTATTAGATAAGAACGAAGAAACTGAAGCTGATATTTTAAGGTTATTTCTAAATAAAGAAAAATTAAGGACTAGTCATGAGCTAGATAAAGCTTTGTTACAGTTTCTAGGTTTGGACCTTCACCAAAAATTAAAAGATATGATTGATTATTAAAGCTATCCTAGTAAGATTGAATGTACAATTTTAATTACATTGAGGGAATTAATATGCCGTCAAATCTAATGAAGAATATCGAATTGAAAAGAAAACAAATGATTAAATATGGAAATAAACTAGGACTCTCCTCTACAAAAACCATAAAAACTAGCCAGGAACTTGATGAGTTGCTAAATCAATTAGATAAGAATAGATTAAAAAAATAGTGAATGAACTCTATTGACCAAAAGGATACTAAGAGGAAATGAAGAATGAATACCCAATTTGAGGG
>NZ_BAUV01000045.1 GCF_000513135.1 Halalkalibacter akibai JCM 9157 | reverse complement strand
CTACGCCTGTGGGGTCTCGCCCCTACCTCTGCATCCCGCAGGAGTCAAGTGACTTCCGCTCCATTTCACTACGAGTCAGTAAGCCCCATACAACGAATTATGCAAAAACAGCTACTAAAAAATAACCATAACAAAAGCGATAGCATACTTCGCTACCGCTCTTTATATTTGTGAAGAAATTGTCTGATTTTTGTTTCATAAGCATTCGTATTGACGACATATGCTTCTCCATGAGTGGCATTAGGTACGAGCATGAGCTCTTTTTTGCTTTTAGCGGCATTATAAAGCTGATGGACCATAGATGTTGGAACAAACCTGTCTTCTTCTCCATGGATAAATAAAATGGGGATACTAGCTTTTTTTACTTGCTTAAGCGCAGATGCTTCACTAAACGTATAGCCAGCTTTAAGCTTAGTCAACAAACTTGTAACCTGCAATAATGGGAAACTAGGTAGATGGTACATTCTTTTTAGTTGGTGTGTTAACACATCTTTAGCAGATGTATAGCCGCAATCTGCAACAACAGCTTTCACTTGCTTAGGGAGATTCTCCCCACTTGTCATCAGAACTGTCGCTGCCCCCATTGAAACACCATGAAGAGTAATTTTCGATTGAGCACCATATCGCTCAATCACACTGTTAATCCAAGAAAGATAATCTTTTCTCTCATGCCAGCCAAAACCGATATAATGACCTTCGCTCGCTCCATGTCCCCTCGCATCGGGTAACAAAACATTATACCCTAGTTTCTCATAATAAAATCTAGCATATCTGGCCATATCCCTCGCTTGTCCTGAATAACCGTGAGCAATAATAACCGTATGTTGTGTTTGTCTTCGCGCTTCAAGTAGATAACCTTGTAAAATAAGTCCATCATTTGAGAGGATATGAACTGTGTTTACATTTTGCCTACTAAACCAAGTTTTCGGATCATCTGTTTCCATTTTTATAAATTTTGATGCAGACTTTGATTTTGTTAAATCCGGATCCTCATTTAAAAACGGTTTGGATGAACTTCGAATCGCTTTATGGTAAAAGTAAAAACTAGTTCCACTTAAAATAACAATGAACCCTATAAATAATATGACCAACATAGTAAATACCTTCTTTATTTATACTGATAAAGTGTATTATATCAGAGAAAGAGAATAGCAACATCTTTCTTCTTTATTTGTAAGCTTTAGAGAGTATACAATAAAACTATCTGCTCTACGAAAGGAGGAGGGACTATGCCGGACTGGTCCTATCATCTTTTATTCAAGCCTTTTTTAACGAAAGTACCTCCCACCTACTCTCGTAATTTCATACATAAATCAATGTCTACAATTGCGTCATTACCTTTTGGTAAACAAGTGATCCATTTTCTTGGGAGAGAAGAGTCCTCTCCTTTGCTCAAAAAACAATAGGTGATTTAACCTTTTCAAACTCAATTGGGGTTTCAGGTAAGCTAGATCCTCATTTATCAGGTACTGCAGCTTTTTCTAATTTAGGGTTTGGTTTTATCGAGATTGGTCCAATCACTAAGAATGCCAACAAAGGAACAGCTCCCTTAATGGATTATAAGAACCAAACGATAGACATTAGTGATTCTAGTGAGTCCATTGGAATTGAAAACGTGATAGAAAAATTACAAAAACTAAAATTGAGTCTACCACTGTTTATCCGAGTAACAGGAGCCCGACAAGAACAAGTAGAACTAATGGAAAAATTAGATCGTTTTGCAGACGCTTTTATTTTTCCATACGACAAACTAAAGACTGAGCAATTACCCACACGCATCTCTCGTAAACCGATTTATGTAGCGATAAACCCTACACAATTTGATGTAGCATTTTTAAGTCTTATTAAAGCAAAATATTCAGGCATTATTTTAGATGAAAAAAACGGATGTACTCACTCTGAAACGTTAATCAATCATCAAAATATACTGGCCACTCTTAAAAGCCAAAACTTTAATCTGCCAGTCATTACGGTGGGTGGCGTGATTAATCCAGAAGATGCACTACTATTACTCGAGAACGGTGCAGATCTTGTATTACTCTCTTCAGGTTATGTATTTGCAGGACCAGGACTACCAAAACGCATTAAAGAAGCTCAAGTAGAGCAGCTTGGGACGGAGAACTCAGAAGTAGTCGGTTGGAAATCATATTGGCTTTTTGGTTTTTCGATTTTAATAGGTGGACTCATTACATTACTGTTAAGTATGACGACAATCATTCTTCCTTACGATGAATTCTTTCTTGAAATGACTAGAGGTACAATTGAAGATTTCAACGAACGAATTCTTTATTTTATGGCTCATGATCGAATGACTTTAGCTGGAACGATGATATCAGGTGGTTTCCTATACGTGGTCCTAGCAAACTATGGCGTTAAAAATGGCTTGCGCTGGGCGAAACAAGCTATTGATGCGGCAGCTATTGTCGGCTTTCTAGGAATTTTACTTTTTATTGGTTACGGATACTTTGACTGGCTTCATCTTCTCTTTTGGATCATATTACTTCCTTTTTACTTAAATGGATTCTTTCAGACTAGAAATTTGCGAGGAACTCCCTCTTCAACCAATCGCAAAAACCATTTAACTTGGAAAAAAAGTTTAATTGGGCAATTCTCGTTCGTTGTTTTAGGGTTCTCGTTTGTAATCGGCGGAATAACGATCTCTTATATAGGCGTGTCTAATGTATTTGTTACGACAGACCTTCTCTATCTTTGTATGCCCGCTGATATGCTTTCAGAATTTAACAGTCGCTTAATTCCTGTTATTGCTCATGATCGAGCTGGATTTGGAAGTGCTTTACTCAGCGTCGGATTACTTGTATTAATGACAGCGCTTTGGGGATTTCAACAAGGGAACCGCTGGGTATGGTGGGCTTTATTTATAGGTGGCATTCCTGCTTTTGCAAGTGGAATTGCGATTCATTTTATAATTGGATATACATCATTCGTCCATTTATTGCCTGCGTATTTCGCTCTAGTTTTATATGTTACTGGATTAATATTTTCATACTCTTATTTTCATTTAAAACAAAATAAATGATGTTTAAGGACGTTAGAATTTACTTAGTTCTTTAGATTTCTGGTTTGAATAAGATTTTAGGGAACTATTTAAAGTTAGCGATTCTTATAAGAGGTGAGGAATAACATGTACAATCTTTATTGTAGACTCTATCAAAAGATATTTAGAATAACCGCTTATTTTTTAAGGTGGCGTAAACCCATCTTATTAGAGGGAGAAAACAGTGTAAGGAAACTGCCTTCGGTGATCAAAAAACAAAACATCGATCGTGTATTAATTATCACAGATAAAGGCATCGTTTCTATTGGGTTATTGCAGCCATTGCTTTTAAAATTAAAGCATGAAGGTATCCAATTCTTCATCTATGACAATACAGTTCAAAATCCTACGATAGAGAATATAGAAGAAGCTTTATTCGTATACAGAAATCATAATTGTCGAGGCATTGTAGCTTTCGGTGGTGGATCTCCAATAGACTGTGCCAAAGCTGTGGGCGCGCGTCTAGCTAGAACGAAAAGAACCATTCCTCAAATGAAGGGGCAATTAAAGGTAAGAAGAAAACTTCCTACACTCTTTGCTGTACCGACAACATCGGGTACAGGAAGTGAGGCGACACTTGCAGCTGTGGTATCTGACAAAAGAACGTTTGAAAAATACGCAATTAATGATACAGTGTTAATTCCCCACTTCGCTGTGCTCGATCCATTACTTACCATGAAGCTACCTCCAGCTATTACATCAACTACTGGTTTAGATGCGTTGACCCACGCTGTAGAAGCTTATATCGGTAAAAGTAACACTAAAGAAACAAAGCAGTGTAGTAGAGAAGCCGTAAAATTAATATTTGATAATATTTACGAAGCTTATTCAAACGGCTCAAATGTCCGTGCACGTAAGAACATGCAAAAAGCTTCATACTTAGCAGGAGTTGCATTTACTCGTGCATACATCGGCTATGTTCATGCAATTGCTCATACACTTGGAGGCTTTTATCAAATTCCTCACGGTTTAGCAAATGCGATAATCTTACCATATGTACTTGAGTATTATGAGGACGCCGTACACAAACCATTGGCAGAGCTAGCTGATTTAGTAGGTTTAGGTTCTGAGACAGATACTGAAGAAGAAAAGTCAAAGATGTTTATTAAAGCAATTAGGAAGTTAAATGAAGATATGAACATTCCACACAAAATAAATGGGGTACTAGAAAAAGATCTCCCCTTAATGATAGAAAGAGCTTTGAAGGAAGCTAATCCACTTTATCCTGTGCCTAAAATTCTTCGTAAGAAAGATATGGTGCAGCTTTATCAATTAATCACACAATAAACATGATGTAATTTAACAATGAAAAAAGATGGAGGTTGACCGATTGGAAAACTATCAAACATTAATTAATCAACAAAAACAATTTTTCCTTACTGGAAAAACTAAAGAGTTACATTTTCGCCTAGAAGCTTTACAAAAATTAAGGGAAGGTATCCGAACTAATGAAGAGCGTTTAGTCAAAGCTTTGAACACTGATTTAAACAAATCTGAGTTTGAAGCTTATTCTACTGAAATTGGAGTAATACTTGAAGAAATTCGATTTGCACTCAAACATGTTCGTAACTGGGCTAAACCTGAAAAAGTAAAAACACCTACAACCCATTTTGGTTCGGTAAGCTTTATCTATCCTGAGCCCTATGGTGTCGCCCTAATTATCGCTCCGTGGAATTATCCGTTTCAATTGGCGATTGCTCCTTTAATAGGTGCAATCGCTGCCGGAAATTGCGCTCTCTTAAAGCCTTCAGAATTAACACCGCAAACGTCAGCAGTTTTAAGTGATCTCATCTCTGAATTATTCCCTAGGGAGTTTATTTCTGTTGTACAAGGCGGAGTGGAAACAAGCCAGGCACTCCTGAGTGAGAACATAGATTACATCTTTTTTACTGGTAGTGTACCTGTTGGCAAAATCGTGATGGAGTCAGCAGCAAAAAACCTTACCCCTGTCACATTAGAGCTTGGAGGCAAAAGTCCTTGTATCGTTCACGATGATGCCAATATCAAAATAGCTGCCAAACGTATTGCATGGGGGAAATTTATGAACGCAGGTCAAACATGTGTTGCTCCAGACTACTTATACGTTCATCAAAACATAAAAACAGAATTTTTAAAGTTGCTTAAACAGGCCATTCAAGAACTATACGGGGAACATCCTCTTACAAATCCCAACTACACTAGAATTGTAAGTAGTAAACATTTTAAACGTCTTCAATCCTTTTTGAAAGATGGCGAAACCTTCATTGGCGGTAATACTAACGAAGATCAATTAAGGATTGAGCCAACTGTATTAACAAACATTCACTGGGATGACCATGTGATGCAAGATGAAATATTCGGTCCGATTCTTCCTATTTTGGAATACCATCAACTTTCTGAGGCAATTGAAGGCATTCATCATCATCCAAAACCTCTTGCACTCTATCTTTTTACAGAGAGCAGCAACACACAACAAACAGTATTAAAAGACATTTC
Source organism: Halalkalibacter akibai JCM 9157 (assembly GCF_000513135.1). GTDB lineage: Bacteria > Bacillota > Bacilli > Bacillales > Bacillaceae_D > Halalkalibacter > Halalkalibacter akibai. The sequence goes on along the minus strand of NZ_BAUV01000045.1, from coordinate 27,477 downwards.
TTTTGGCGGAGGGTGTATCAATGATACGATCTATCATATTGCATCCCCTCATTTGCCCTTTGGTGGCGTCGGAACTAGTGGAATTGGTTCCTACCATGGAAAAGGCAGCTTTGACACATTTTCACATAAAAAAAGCATCTTAAAACAAACAACAAAGTTTGATATTCCCCTTAGGTATCCAAACGTAAAAGATGGTTTAAAAAAACTTAAGTATTTCTTAAAGTAATTGTTTCACCTGACCGCTTGTTCATTACAAAAAGTTATCCCAAAAGGAAAAACAGTCCTTTTGGGATAACTTTTTACTATCATTTGAGCTCACTCTGCTTCAAGATGGGCCTCTACAAACATTCTATTCTTCTTTATTCGCGTTTTTCTCAAGCTCTGCTAATTTGGCAAGCAATATGTGTTGTGGCATATGCATGATTTGCTCAATTGGTACTTTAAGTTGTTCTGAAAGCTTTTGCGCAGTTTCAGCAGATATTTGTAATGGTCTCATGAATGATCCCTCCATCTTCTTTATTCTCATTACTATTTAACCACAGATTAAAAAGGCGAGCCAATCAAATCATAACAATTATTGTTCTATACTCGCCATTGCCTAATAACTTGGTAGAAAAGGAGGTATGGCAATGATCCACATCGTGAAGCCTGGAGAAACATTGTTTGCTATTTCTGAAGACTATCGTACTTCTTTTTCTAGCTTGCTTGCGGCCAATCCCGGAATAGACCCAAATGTTATTATTGTTGGTCAACCTATTAATATACCTGGTCTCCCGTCTCCTTCCACTATTCCTTATACGATCCACATTTCTTTATCCAATAGAACATTAACGTTACAAGAAAACGGTATAATTCAAAAAGTCTATCCTATTGGAGTAGGAAGAATGCTCCACGAAACACCTGTTGGCGATTTTATCATTGTTAACCGTGCACCGAATCCAGGAGGTCCATTCGGTTCTATGTGGTTAAGCTTATCAAAAAAATCGTATGGCATACACGGGACGAATGATCCCGCCTCAATTGGTCAATATGTCTCGTTAGGTTGTGTGAGAATGCACAACCATGATGTAAACGAATTAGCTCAATTTGTGCCGAACGGAACAGCCGTATATATTAGACCATAAAAAATCAAGCTCTATCTTTCTAACTCTCTCACCCTTTATGATAAAATTTAGAAAAGAAGGACTGGAGGGATGGTCATGCATCTTCATAGTGTAACAACCTTGAATGAAAGGAAGAGCATACTAAAAGAAACTGTAGTTACTTTCGCACAACGAGCAAAACAACATGATGAAGAAAACTCTTTTCCAATGGAAAACATCGAAGACTTAAAAAAAATAGGTTATACCTCTTTAACTGTTCCTAAGGCTTATGGAGGACAAGGATTAACATTATCAGAATGGTTACCACTTCAAGAGTTAATTGCCCAAGCTGATGGGTCAACTGCTTTATCAATAGGATGGCATATTGGTCTTGTGAGTCAACTTGCTGAGCATTCGAATTGGCCAGAGAACATACTGCATAAGCTCTTTAAAGAGATTGTTGAAGATGGGGTATTACTAAATGCTGCAGCTTCAGAACCAGAAACCGGAAGTCCTACACGTGGTGGAAAACCAACGACTCGAGCTGCTCGTGAAGGTAATTCGTGGATCATTACAGGCAGAAAAAGTTTTACTTCAATGGCTCCTGCTCTCGACTATTTTATTGTTTCAGCAACAATGGATGACGAGCAAGTCGGTAATTTTCTTATTCACAAATCTTTAACCGGGGTAAAAATTAAAGAAACATGGAATTCCATTGCTATGAGAGGAACCGCTAGTCATGATTTATATTTGGAGCAGGTGCAAGTACCCGAAGATGCCTTTTTAGAAGTTATTCACCCTGGTAATAAACGCCCTGCAGGTTGGCTTTTACATATTCCTGCTTGTTACTTGGGAATTGCACAAGCAGCAGAGCAATTTGCCATTGACTTTGCTACCTCCTACTCCCCTAACAGCTTGCAAACAGCTATTAAAGAACTTCCAAACGTTCAAGTTAAAATTGGAGAGAATGAGGCGGCCTTACTACAAGCTCGCTATTTTCTTTACGGAGTCGCTCAAAAATGGGACCAAATTTCGGATGATGAGAAGAAACAAATGCAATCAGAGCTTGGTTCCGTTAAATATCATGTCGTGAATGCGGCTATTGAAATAGTAGACCGAGCAATGAGAGTCGTCGGTGCTCAAAGTTTGTTTAAAGACAATGCCATTCAACGGTATTACCGCGATGTTCGGGCTGGACTCCATAATCCTCCTATGGATGATCGTACTCTAATTCAACTAGCAACTGAGGCTTTTAATAAATAAAATGGAGGTCTTGCAATTCTTTTTGCAGGACCTCCGTTTTTTCGATTACACTTCAATCGTTCATTTGGATTATGAATATACGACAAATAAATTTTCACTATCCCCCTGTCGAATCTTGTATAATGATGACAAGGGGGAAACCATGAAAAAGTTACTTTTACTACTCATTTTTGTACTTGTTATTTTTATACCTTTCATTTTATGGTCCATTCAATCAAGTCAAGAACTTAATGTCGTTATATTAGATAAAACTGTACCAACCGAATCATACAGAGAACACAATGGGCTTACTTGGCTTTTAAATCATTTAAAATATGAACAGAACACAGGCAATTATAGTGCTGAAACAGATTATTACGGCTTTGTTCCTAATGATAGCGAAAAAAAACATAGCGTCCGTCCCCTACCATCATCACTAACAGGAACAGACCTTGTTTATATGGCTGATACATATGGTGTCTATCAGGATGACTTGCCTTGGACACCTAACTCTAGGGGGGAACGTTCAGAACTAATTTACGGAGGCCTTTTACAGGAAGAGTGGCAAACAATTAAAAAACATATTACTACCCACCCTAGTACTCTTGTAGCTGAATTTAATTCTTTTGCTTCCCCAACTGAGGAAAGTGTTAGAAAAGATATAACTGACTTTTTAAGCCTTGATTGGACAGGCTGGACCGGCCGTTATTTCGAAGATTTACATCGTGATAATGAAGAATTACCAATTTGGATGATTGAACGACATGAAGCTTTTACAGGTGAGCGTTGGGCTTATGAAGAAAGCGGCTTTGTTCTTGTGCATGATTGGAAAGAAGAAATCGTCGTTTTATCAGAAAAACTTAATCATGTCGGAGCATCCGAGCTAAGACTTGCGTTTACCGAAGCTGGAAAAGGCTTTTTTGGTTTAGAAGAAAGTCCGCCATATCAGTACTGGTTTGACATTGTAACCCCGTATGATGAACAAGATGTCCTTGCTTATTACGACTGGGATTTAACATCTGATGGAAAAGAACTCTTAAAGAAGCATCAAATACCAAGTCAATTTGCAGCTGTTATTCACCATCGGAAAAATCAATCGAATCTCTTTTATTTTGCTGGAGATTTTGTTGATATTAATACAGTACCTTCTTTAACGAGATTTGCTGGGTGGTCTAAATGGAAGGCTTTAACTTCATTTGAAGCGACTAGCCCTGATTCAAGTTTTTTCTATAGAGCTTATGTTCCAATGATGAAAAAAATCCTCCAAATGGAAAACCAAGAAAAAATAATGAACGAACAAACCTTTCCGTCTACTTCTAGCGGCGATGCTTCTTATTCGGCTCGAATACAAGGATCAACATTTGAAATCTACCATAATGGTAATTGGGAACCTGTAGCGATTAAAGGAGTTAATATGGGAATGGGGAAACCTGGTACTTGGCCGGGAGAAGCAGCTATAAAAGAAAGTGAGTACTATCGTTGGTTTGAGCAAATTGGTGAAATGAATGCTAATACCGTTCGAGTCTATACCTTACATCCTCCTGATTTTTATCGTGCTTTGAAAAGATATAACTCAGAGCATGATAAACCAATCTATCTGATGCATGGTACTTGGTTTAATGAAGATCTACTTCATGAACTTAGGGAGAAACATCCTGAAGCCGATGCTTATAGCTCTGAAATTGTTGAGGAGTTTCAAACCGAATGGAGAAACATTGTCGACGCCATTCATGGACAAGCGAATATAGAAGAACGTAGCGGCCATGCTCATGGCTCTTATTATACGGATATTTCCGCTTACGTCATTGGCTGGATCATTGGGATTGAATGGGACCCAGAAATGGTTCATAACATGAGTCTAAAATATGCCAATCAAGAAGATTACAACGGAACTTACATCGACAGTGTCAATGCGGATGGAATGGAACAATGGCTTGCGTGGCAACTTGACGAGCTTGTCTCTTATGAGCAAGAACAATATGGTTGGATTAGACCAGTAAGTTTTACAAACTGGGTTACTACAGACTTACTCGATCATCCCGCTGAGCCTTCAGAAAGTGAAGACTTAGCTGTCGTTGATCCTAATAAATTAAAAGTTAAAAATGAAGTATCCGAAGTTGGAATGTTTGCTTCCTATCACATTTACCCGTATTATCCGGATTTCTTAAACTTAGAAGAGAAATATACTGAATTTATTGATCATCGCGGTGAGCGGAATAACTATGCTGGGTATTTGAAAGATTTGAATGCTGCTCATGATCTGCCGATTTTAGTTGCAGAATTCGGGGTCCCAGCTTCAAGAGGGCTTACGCATGTAAATCCATTTGGTTGGAATCAAGGCTTTCTCTCTGAAGAAGAGCAAGGGAATATTCTAGTTCATTTATACGAAGATATTGTTAAGGAAGATATGCTTGGTGGTCTAGTATTCACTTGGCAAGATGAATGGTTTAAAAGAACTTGGAACACAATGGATTATGACAATACCGATCGCAGACCATATTGGTCAAATGCTCAAACGAACGAGCAACAATTTGGTTTACTCGGCTTTGACCGTCTTAAAATTAAGGTCGATGGTGAAATTGACGATTGGGAGACAGATCCATTGTACCCGTATTCTAACGGCTCTCTAGAACAACTATTCGTTGACTCTGATGAACGCTACCTTTATCTTAGACTCGATTTAAGTGAACGAGTTCATATGGGTGAAGAAAATCTCCGTCCTGTATTTATGTTCGATGTTCACCCAAATCAAGGTAACGAACAGTTTATGGAGATCCCTTCACTCAAGGCTTTTAATACTGGTATTGACTTTGTACTAGATATTCAAGGTAAAGACCGAGCCAATCTATTAGTAGATGCCTATTACGATACGTTTTTATTTCACTACGGTGTAGATTTAAACATGCTTAGTGATCAGGTTACTATCCCTAACCGAAACAGTGGCATGTTTAATAAAATTCAATTAGCTTTAAACAAAGAAATGACTCGTCCAGATACGGGCGAAACATTTGATTTTGTTGCTTATGAAACTGGTGAATTCCGTTATGGTAATGGTAATCCACAATCAGAAGATTACGATTCCTTAGCAGATTATTATTATTCAGAAGATGATACAATTTTAGAAATAAGAATCCCATGGGCACTGCTTAATGTTAAAGATCCTAGCCAACGTGAAATCATGGGTGACCTTTATAAAAATGGATCTGAAAAAGAACTATATCAGCATCTTCACCGAAAAGAATATATAGATGGAATCAAAATAGCTGTTCTTTTATTAGACAACAACAATGAACTAAAAAGCTCACTTCCTAAGATAATTAATTCAGAACTTAATGGACAAGAGATGAAATTATATAGTTGGGAAAAATGGGACGTACCGCTGTCAGAAGAACGATTAAAACAATCTTACTTTATTCTTCAAGAATATTGGAAAACCAAGAATTAGATAAAATTTGCAACAAAAAAGCCTGCTGTGCAACCACTTTTCGCACATGCAGGCTTTTTCAATTAACGATCTTGTTGAATATTAGGAAACAAAACGTCTCCAGTTTCTGATTTTAATAAAAATTCTACTATTGTTTTGGATAATTCATAAGGAGGGTAGGGCTTTGTTAAATATTTTTCTATGCTCCATTTTTCAACTTGTTCTTCTGATTTATCAAGAGCCGAAGAAATGATAATTGGAATTTGTTTAGTAAGCTCATCTTCTTTTAAACTTCTAATTAAATCCCATCCATTCATTTCTTCTCCTAACATTAAGTCAACAACAATTCCTACTAAAGGAATTTTCCTCGCATCTTTATAAGCCCTTAACGGATCACTGTAGTGAAGCACCTTAAAGCCTTTTCCTTTTAACTCCTCTGATAATAGCAATGCTAGACTCGTATCATCTTCAACAATTAATACATTTTTTTCTTTACCGTTAGTATCTGAATTAAATTCTGTCTCAATTGTGGCATCCTCTAATTCAGTAGCAAGTAACGGTAACTTTATAATAACTGTTGTCCCTTTGCCTTCTTTTGATTCAATCCCTATTTCACCATTGTGTTGTGTAATGATTTCTTTACAGATAGCTAATCCTAAACCGGTGCCCCCAATCTTTCTTCGCTCACTATTATCAATTCTGTGGAATTTCTTAAAAAGTGAAGGAATATCATTTTCAGGAATTCCAAGTCCTTGATCTTTAATTTTTATTAATAAATGCTTGTCATTATTAGATAATGAAATTTCCACATCTCCACCCTCAGGTGAAAATTTAATCGCATTACTAATAATATTTGTAAATACTTGCATCATTCTTTCTTTATCTATATTAACCTTTACGTTCGGAGCCTCATCAGTTAAAAATACATGGTGACGCTTTTCATGCTTAAATTGTCTAACCGTTTCCATGACAATTTCGTTTATTTTCAATGTTTCCATTACATAATTTTGCGTTCCTGATTCCATTCTTTGCAGATCAAGAAAGTCATTAAATAAATTCGTTAATCTCTTAGCTTCTTTATGAATGGTTGATAAATATTTTTGCTGTCTTTCAGGTTTGAGCTCTTTTGTAATTAGTAGCTCAGTAAAACCAAGTACGCTTGATAACGGTGTTCGTAGTTCATGACTAACTGTACTTACAAGTTCTGATTTCATTTGATCGACTTCATGCTCTTTTGTAATATCACGATGAACAAAGATCGTACCAACTTTTTCACCTCGTTGAAAAACGGAAGTCGCATATACATCTATAAAGCGTGAGTGTGATCCTTGTAAGGAGTAACGATAGTTTCTTCTATCTTTAAAGTTAGCTTCAATTGCTTCAACAAAGAAGATCTCTAATTCTTCTTTTTCATTTGCTTCATTTACAACATCTGAAATCCAAATCTTTTTTGGAATATGATGTTGACTAGACCAGTTTTGACCCGTAATCAACTGACTAATTGCCTCATTACTATGCAACATATCACCGTTAATTGAAACAAATTGTATTCCTTCATTAACATTATTTACGATGTCACGATTTAGTTTTCTAGAATATTCTACTTCTTCATACATTTTAATCCGTTCAAGAGCTAGTGAAATTTGCTTCATCATTCCATAGATCTCTTCCATTTCATCCTCTGTAATTATACTGCCAATTCTTGTAGCCGCAAAAACTCCAACCAAAGCTTGATTACCATTATAAAGAGCAGCATAAAAGTCATAACACATTACATCTGTCATAGAGATACCTAGCTCCACAGGATCTGCTTTTCGTTTTATGATGTAATACGGCTCATCTTGTAACCTTGCAAATTGTTGTTCAGAAACACTGGTGTTAAAGCGTTCAATGGTTTCCTTTGAAAGTCCTTTTGCAGAATACACATCGTCCTGAGCTAAGCTGATAATACTTGCATCAAAGAAATATAGTTCATTAAGGTTATGAAGAATTTCATTTGTTAACTCTTTCTTATCAAGGGTAAAAGTCAGGGCTTGACTTAAATGACTATACCTCTCTACCTTTTCTTTCGCTTTTTCGGTTTGTTTCAATGAATCTAATAACTTCTCTTGAGTGCTGATAGTCGTTGTTATGTCATTTCCAATCAGAATATATTGATAGGGAATTCCCTTAGCATCCACATATGGAACAATAGTCATCTTCAACCAATATTTATTTCCGTCTTTCTTCGTGTTCTGTACCTGATCGATCCAAATACTACCGTTTTGAATTGTTGACCACATTGTTTCTATATCACTTGCACTCTCTCTACCCTGTAAAAGTGAAAAAGGTTTTCCAAGCAACTCATTTTTCTTGTATTGTGTCAGTTCAGCAAATTTATCATTAACATAATTTAAAACACCATTAGGATCTAGTATCGCCACAACGGCTGATTGATCCAAAGCTTTTGTTATGCTTTCAATCTCTGTCAGCGTTCTCTGCAATTGATGCTGCTGGGCTGTTAATTCATCTTGTTGAGCGAGTAGCTCTTCATTCTGAGCTGTTAATTCTTCTTCTTTCTCTTGGATGGTTTTCGCCATCTTAATAAATGAGCTTGAAAGCGAGCCTATTTCGTCTTTACGGTTAAACTCTGTTAATCTAATCGCTTCTCCCTTAGCTAAATGTTTAGTAGCTACCGTCAACTCTTCAATTGGCATAACAATATCTCTAATGATACGGCCAATCAAATAGATAAAAAGGACTAATACTAAGCTACTGAACACAAACACAATAATGGTGAATTTCTTAGCTTGTGTTAAAGAATCTTGGAAAGCTGCGTCTAGTTCAGTTTCGGCATGGGTTTTAAATTTTTCAGTATAAATTAAAAACTGCTCAATTTTTTGATACGCTCCTTGATCTGCAAAGCTTTTAAGCTCTTCATATTGACCACTAGCCGCAAGTATAGATGACCTTTCAAAAATATCAGTCTCATACTCTGTATAAAATTCTGAAATGCTTTCTACTAATTCTAGTTCTCTTTCATTTAAAGGCAACTGACGGTATTGTTCAGATAAGATTTTTAGTTGGTTAATATAATTGTAGACTTGATTTTTATCAACTTCTTTTTGATAAAGATAAAAACCTCGACCACTTATCAGCATATCTTTTAAAGCAGACTCCATCTCATCCACAATTTCAAATTTTTCTTGGATTTCTGCTCTTTCCTCATCGATTTCATCTTGTGCTATTGTCATATAACTTAAAAAGATAATGGCGATGAATACGATCAACATTAGTGTTAACCCAATGATTGATATGTATTTGCGACGGATACTCTGATTAAACGTTATAAGTCTTTTTTTCATTCATGTTCCTCCAAAGTGTTAATCTATGAAACACTACTACACTCGTCAAATTAATACAAAATTCGACATTGCACTTATTATACCTTCTAGTGGTCTTACGATCTAGAGGATTTATCTGCTACTGAGAAGAATAATTTTCAATGAAAAACAAATTTAACCTATCTCATAAAAACCCATTGACATTTTATTAATCAAATTTTATGATTAATATAATTGAAATTTCCGAGAGATCAAATGAAATAGTTATGAAGAAAAAGCTACTTTAGCGTTTAGTTGAATTTACTCGGCTAAGCGAAAAAGGAACTGTTGCTTCAAACTAAAACAATGATAAATCGGCGTATTTTACTTGAATTACTGAAGTAGAATATGCCGTTTTTTTGTAACTATCTACAACTCTTCTTAGGAGGTACATCATGTTAGAAACTAGAAAAAAAGGGGTGTTAGAAGCTACGATCTCTAAAGCTTTAACACAATGGGAGAAGGACTTTTTAGGAAGAGGTTCAGTTTCTGTTAAAACAGATATTTTACGTGACATGGTTATCATAACTCTCCAGGGTGTCCTAACTCCTGCAGAATATGCCCTTTGTCAAAAAGATGAAGGTCGCCTCTCCATTAAGAAAATTCGAAGTGAACTAGTTGAATCTGGTCGAGATATGCTCGGTAATTTAATACAAGAGCTGGTCGGCATGGAAGTTACCACATTTCATACCGATATTAGTACAAAGACTGGCGAAAGAATTATGCTGTTTCGATTGGCTTCAGACCTTGAGAAAACGTTAAGTTAATATTGGGAGATCTTTAAAAGGCTTATGTAAGCTTGTTAAAGGTAAACCGACAATTATAGGATACAAGTTACTACTTAACTTGTCCGATAGTTGTCGGTTTTTTTTATGAATTAATTACGAGGAGGAGGAAAACACATGTATGAAATCATTGTTCAAAATCTCTTGAGTCCGGTCGTGTTGTTTTTCGTTTTAGGATTAATTGCAGCACTATTAAAATCTGATTTGAAATTTCCAAGTGCATTAAACGAAACTTTGAGTATTTTCCTATTAGTTGCGATTGGATTAAAAGGTGGTATAGAACTTTCAAAATACTCATTTCAGGAAGTAATTAGTCCTGTAATCGCAACACTAGTTCTCGGATCTTTATTACCAATTATTGTTTTGTTTCTCTTGAAAATAATTAAGTTAGATACGAAAAATGCAATCGGCCTAGCTGCTACTTATGGATCTGTGAGTATCGTAACATATGGTGCGGCCATTTCATTTCTTGACCACACTGGTACTAGTTATGAAGGTTTTATGAATGCAATGGTTGTTTTGATGGAAAGTCCAGCCATTATTATCTCACTTATTTTATTGAAAGTGCTTGAACGCAAGAAAGAAGATTCACCAGTATTGACTCCGCAAAAATTGGCGTTTCAATCACCTGTGACTGCTCTTATTGATAAAGAAGTTCTAAAAGAAGCTTTCTTTGGAAAAAGTATTATGCTTTTACTTGGAGCGCTTCTCATTGGCTTAATAGCTGGCGAAAAAGCAATTCCAGCAATCCAACCTTTATTTATTGATTTATACAGCAGTGTACTAATATTGTTTTTGTTAAGTATGGGATTAACTGCGGGAGAACGTCTTCCTGAAGTAAAAAAACATGGACCTAAACTGTTGTTATTTGGAATCATTATGCCTATTATTGGCGGGATATTAGGTGTAGGTATGGGGCACTTGATTGGCTTATCACTTGGTGGTATGACATTGATGGGAGTTCTTGCAGGAAGTGCCTCCTATATTGCAGCACCAGCTGCTCTCCGTACTTCTGTTCCTGATGCGAACCCTTCCATCTATTTAGGGCTAGCACTTGGCATTACTTTTCCTTTTAACTTAATTGTCGGCATTCCACTTTTTTATCAATTTGCCCAGTGGCTTTCCTAACAAACATAAAAAGCTAGCCTGTAGCCAAGTTTTCTCTTGGCTACAGGCTTCCCTAATTTTAATGGATTTCTTCATAGATTAATGTTGGTTTCATTACTACTTGATCCGAAATCGAGTAAGCGGCTAACACCATTTCTACCACTTGTTGTGCTTCTTGCGAGTTTGAATGGAGAGTGGCAAGAGACTCCCCTTTCTTCACGGAATCTCCTATTTTCTTGTTTAAGACAATCCCGACAGCTAAATCAATTGTCGAATCCTTTGTAGCACGACCTGCACCAAGAAGCATTGCTGCCGTTCCAATCTTATCAGCAACAATGGTAGATACTGTCCCTGTTTCATTCGCTGTAACCTCGATTAGATATTTAGCAGAAGGTAACCTATCAGGGTTGTCAACAATAGATGCATCTCCATTTTGAGAAGTTATAAAAGTTTTAAGCACTTCTAGAGCCTCACCATTTGCAATCACTGCTTCAAGCTTTGAACGTGCTTCCTCAATAGAGATTGCTTGCTTCGCCAAAAATACCATTTGACTTCCGAGAGTTAAACAAAGCTCTTTTAAATCCTCAGGTCCTTCTCCTCTGAGCATCTGAATGGCTTCTTTCACTTCAAGCGCATTTCCGATTGCTCGACCTAGTGGTTGATTCATATCAGAAATGATGGCCATTGTCTCTCTCCCTAAATTTTTCCCAATTTCTACCATAGCTTCAGCTAATTGCTTTGATTGATCTAATTCTTTCATAAAAGCACCCGAGCCTGTTTTAACGTCTAATACAATAGCGTCCGCACCTGAGGCAATTTTCTTGCTCATAATAGAGCTTGCAATCAAAGGAATAGAATTAACGGTTGCTGTTACATCACGAAGAGCATAGAGCTTTTTATCTGCAGGAGTTAAATTCCCTGTTTGACCAACTACAGCCAGTTTATTTTTATTGACTAATTCAGTAAACTGTTTCGTATCAATTTCAACAGAAAAACCAGGAATGGCTTCTAGTTTATCAATCGTTCCGCCCGTATGCCCAAGTCCTCGACCTGACATTTTAGCAACTGGAACCCCTAAAGCTGCTACGAGCGGGGCAAGAGCGATCGTTGTTTTATCGCCTACCCCTCCTGTTGAATGCTTATCAACTTTAACTCCTTGAACCGCAGATAAATCAATTTGATCGCCTGATTCAACCATTGCCATAGTTAACTCAGCACGCTCACTCGTCGTCATATCTTGAAAGAAGATTGCCATTGCTAAGGCCGAAATTTGATAATCAGGGATATCACCTTTTGTATAGCCTTTAATAATAAAGCGAATTTCCTCTTTCGTTAGCTCTAGACCATCTCTTTTTTTTTCAATTAGGTCAACCATGCGCATCATTGCGTCACTCCCCTTTTCGCCAATTCCGCTTCTATGTATTAGCTCTTACATCTCTTTGACAATCGCTTTAATTACTCCTAAGAAGTCCGCTTTCACACGTTCTGTTGTTTCCATAACCTCATCATGTGTTAAAGGCTGTGGTAGGATTCCTGCAGCCATATTTGATATACAAGAGATTCCTAAAACCTCAAGCCCAGCATGACGAGCAACCATGACTTCTGGAACAGTGGACATACCAACCGCGTCAGCTCCTAAGGTCCGAAGCATCCTTACTTCAGCTGGAGTCTCATAAGCTGGTCCAGTGTTCCCGACATAAACGCCTTCTTGAATGTCAATCCCTAAGCTTTCTGCTTTTTCGCGTGCTAACTTGCGTAAACGCTCTGAATACACATTAGACATGTCTGGAAAGCGAACTCCCATTGTCTCGTCATTAGGTCCAATTAATGGACTATCGCCCATATTATTTATATGGTCGTTAATAATCATTAAATGACCAGCTTCAAAGCTTTCGTTTACTCCACCAGCTGCATTGGTTACAACGATTTGATTAACACCTATAGCCTTCATCACACGTACTGGAAATGTCACCACATCCATACTATAGCCCTCATAATAATGAAAGCGACCTTGCATAGCTACTACTTGTTTCCCTTCTAATGTCCCAAATACAAGTTGACCAGCATGTCCTGCGACAGTTGACACTGGGAAATTCGGAATATCTTCATAGCGAACTTTCACTGGATTTTCAATTTCATCTGCTAAGACCCCAAGTCCTGATCCTAAAATTAAACCAATTGAAGGCCCCTCATTCATCTTTGTTTTTAAAAAATCTGCTGTTTGTTGTATTAATTGTTTATCTGCCATCAAAATCCCTCCTATAAATCTTGTAAGAAACTTTTTCCAAACTTCGGTAACGCCACTTTAAAATTATCCGCAATTGTCGCTCCCACATCAGCAAAAGTTTGTCTTACACCTAAATCTTTTGCATCAGATTGAAGCTTATTATAAACAATCAACGGAACATATTCTCTCGTATGATCTGTACCTGGATGGGTTGGATCATTTCCATGGTCTGCAGTAATGATTAGTAAATCTTTCTCGCCAAGCTCTTCTAATACCTGTTTTAATTGTTTATCAAATTGTTCCAGCGCTTGTCCGTAACCAATCGGATCACGTCTGTGTCCAAATACAGCATCAAAATCAACTAGATTTAAAAAGCTAAGGCCAGTAAAAGACTTTCTGATGGTTTCTACTAACTTCTCCATCCCGTCATCATTTGAAACCGTTCGAATCGCTTCTGTAATTCCTTCACCATCATAAATATCAGAAATCTTTCCAATAGCAATTGAATCAATGCCATTATCGACCAATTCGTTCATTACAGTACGTTCAAAAGGCTTTAACGCATAATCATGTCGATTAGGTGTTCGCTTCCAGTTACCCTCTTCTCCAATGAAAGGACGAGCAATAATCCGGCCAACCATGTATTTAGGGTCTAGTGTTAGCTTCCGGGCTTTTTCACAAATATCATACAATTCTTCTATTGGAACGATATCTTCATGAGCTGCAATTTGAAGAACTGAATCAGCTGAAGTATAAACAATTAGATCTCCAGTTCTAACATGCTCAGCTGCCAGTTCGTCTAAAATTTCCGTACCTGAAGCTACCTTATTACCAATCATTTTTCGGCCCCACTGTTCTTCTAACTCCTGAACCAGCTCAGGCGGGAAACCATTTGGGAAAACCCGGAATGGCTCCTTAATATGTAAGCCCATCAGTTCCCAATGTCCTGTCATCGTGTCTTTGCCACTTGAAGCTTCTTGCATAATGCCAAAATGAGCAAGTGGCTCGCTCACTTTTTTTACACCGGGAATTTCACGAATATGACTTAATCCTAATTTCTCCATATTCGGCATCGTTAGGCCGTCCATCTTTTCAGCAATATGTTTTAGCGTATGAGAACCTTCATCTCCAAACTCCGCTGCATCCGGAGCTTCTCCTATCCCCACTGAATCCATCACAATTAAAAAAACACGTTCAAAACGAAACGTAGTCACTGACTAATTCCTCCTTTTTTTCATATTATGCCCTAGATCATATATTAATTGATTGTTCTTAAGTTGTCAGAAGTCTGACTTCTTTAATAGGCATAAAAATGCTATGCTCGTGGGTGAAATTGAGCATAGACATCTTTCATTCTTGCTTTTGTTACATGAGTATATATTTGAGTTGTCGATATATCCACATGACCCAACATTTCTTGTACAGCTCTTAAATCAGCTCCATTTTCTAGTAAATGAGTAGCAAAAGAGTGTCTTAAGGTATGCGGAGTTAGCGGCTTTTGAATATTGGCTTTCTCTGCTAACTGCTTGAGAATTTTCCAGAACCCTTGCCTTGACAACGGCTTTCCATGATGATTAACAAATAACATATCATGACGTTGTTTCTTCATTAGGGATAAGCGACCGTCCTCAAGATATTTCTGAATGGTACGTGATGCTTCTCCACCTAAAGGAATAATTCTCTCTTTATTTCCTTTACCTATACACCGAACAAATCCCATCGACAAATGTGTATCCGTCATTGTCAAGTTAATTAATTCTGAAACCCGCATCCCCGTAGCATAAAGGGTTTCTAGCATTGCACGATTACGGATTGAAATAGGCTCATTCCCAGTGGGAGCTTCTAACAATGCTTCCACCTCTTGCATCGATAGCACTTTAGGAAGACGCTTCGTTCTTTTGGGAATATCTAAGTGCACAGAAGGATCTTGATCTGTTAATCTCTCTCTTAAAGCGAATTGATGAAACGCTCTAATGGCAGCTATCGTTCTAGCAATCGTCGTTTCAGCTCGCCCTTGTTCTTTAAGAAAATATAAATAATGAACAATCGTCTGGCGATCAATTCTCTTCAGATTATCAATATTTTCAACTTTCTTTACATAGAGATCGTATTGCATTAAGTCACGTTTATACGACTCGATTGTATTATTGGCCAAGCCTCTTTCGACTTGTATGTAATGTAAGAATTCATTAATTTCATTAACCAATTTAATCGCTCCTAATTCTAAGCAAGCTGCTATTCACCTTCTCGATAAAACATGAATAACCGTTCAACCCAAGTAGTAGAAAGATCATCACTCGTCTCCATCTGAAAAACTTTAACAGCCTTGCCTTGAGGCTCATCATACCGATGATAACTTTCATATTCTTTACTTACCCATAGAATACCATAATAGAAGAGAAGTGTGCATCCCATAAATAAGAGAAACACCTTTAATGTTTGAACTGTCAACTGAAACCAAGACCTCATGGGACATACCTCCGCTTTTGACCTACCTATAGTCAAGCCCTTACTACAAGGTATGCCAAAAACTATTGAGAATATACCATAGAAACCTTAAAAAAGGGACGGTCTTCCCCTTTTTTAAGGTTTCTATGCAGGGAGCGCAGCCGATGCCTGCTCTTAAGCCTTTCTGAGTGCTCTTCTCAGAAAGGCGCGCATCGCGCGGAGCCACTGCCACCTCTCCATCTACGCTCTTACTAAAAAGGGACGGTCTTCCCCTTTTTTAAGGTTTCTATGCAGGGAGCGGAGCCACTGCCACTTCTCATCAACACTCTACTAAAAAAGGGACACCCTTCCTTTTTTAAGGTTTCTATAAAAAAGAAAAAGACGCATGGAAAACAATGCGTCTTTCTAACATATATTAGCTCATGGAATTTTAAACTTCTTCTGTTTCAGTCTGTTTATCGTGACAACGATGACAGATACCATGAAACGTCAGTCGGTGATCTTTAATTTTGAAATTCCAATCTCGCTCAACGATTTCTTCTACATCCCCTAATAAATCTTCTTGGATTTCGTCAACTGCACCACATTCAATACAGACTAAATGGTGATGAAAATGTGCTGCTCCTTCTTGACGTAAATCAAATCGAGAAACACCATCTCCAAAATTTATCTTATCTACTATTTTTAACTCAGCGAGTAATTCAAGTGTACGATAAACAGTAGCAAGTCCAATCTCAGGTGATTTTTCTTTTACAAGGAGGTAAACATCCTCTGCACTTAAGTGGTCTTCCTCATGCTCTAATAAAACTCTAACCGTAGCTTCACGTTGCGGTGTGAGTTTATAACTTTGTGAGTGCAGGTGTTTTTTTATTCGTTCGAGTCGTTTCTCCATCGTTCATGCCTCCCCTCAAGCCTTTTACCTCCTTTTATTATAATCATTCAAAAAAACGGTGTCAATCGATTATGAATATCGTTTAGTTCACTATATTAATTATTAAATAATAATTATTTTTTATATTACATTGTTGTAATTACCCATTTCATTAAAACGGGAGATACGTAAGCTTCAAACGCAGACGCTAATACTAAAGCAGATCCAACACAGAGGATTAACAAAGAATATTTCATAAATTGCGGAAATATAGGTAAATTCGCTCGTTTCATGAATTGCTGCCTAACCATTTTTAGACAGAATGAGATACTAGCTGTTCCGACGATAATAAACGCTGGTACAAGAATAAAATTTTGCGGCATGATTGAGACGAAAGATAAAAAGAAACCGGACATTCCCATTTGGTTTACTAAAAAACCAACCGTAAATCCAACAACTACCCCTTTTAAAAAGAGAAGAACCAATATGACTGGCAAACCAATTATGGACAAACCTAAAATCCACATTAATCCAAAATACTTTGCGTAATGAGCAAAACTTTGACTAAATATGGCCGAAGCATTAGCTAGTTCCCCTTCTTGAACGTGTCCAAAAAACTGATTCAAATACATATATAGATCATGCTTTTGCGTTAAGCTCAAGCTGTTAACAACAATTGCCCCAAAAACAATTCCTATTAAAAATAACACTGTCGTAAAAGTATATATTGTCCGATTCTCTTCCAGATGGGTTGCGACCATCTCTCTTAGACCGTATTTCATGCCAAGACCTCCTCTTTTGCTCTTAGTCTACTCTATGAGACAAGCTGGAAATCTATGACTACTATCATTTTAAGATTTAACAAAACAGGTAATCTCTTTATTCAACTTTTCCATAAGTGCCTCCCCCACCTGCTTTAATTGAAAGAGTTCCATTTCTAGCTGCAACTATAGCTGATGATATGACTGGAGATACGACTTGTTGTAGCTGCTTTTCTTCTACTTGATGAATGATATTCATATCAGTCCCAAAATGATCTCTTAATTTTTCTAATGTTTTCTTACCTAATTTAGGTATAAATTCTAGTGGAATTTGATGTTGATAGGGAGGACGCGCTACCTCAATTGATTTACTAGAAGCCAACTCTCTTAAACGATCTGACACCCCTTTAATCATACTAGTTGAACCACAATTACTACATTGAAGAGTCACAACAGCCGAACATTTAGCACAAATGGTTTCATAGTACTTACCTAACAATGGATTTAATCCATAATTGCTGACAATTCTTCTTCCATTTTCCCCTTTCAGGGCTAATCGTAGTTCTTTAAATGTTGGGTTCATCATTTTTATAATCTGATATTCGCGCGCCATTTTTTCTAATGAATGCGCATCAGAATTAGTGATAAAAGGATAGGAGTGTAATTCTGCAATTTGGTCAGCCATTTGTGTATCACTACTTAAGCCTAATTCTATTGCATCAATTAAAGCTGGAGTAAACACTTCCTTTAAACTCTCCTTTACACCTTTACCATATAAACTTTTAAAGGGAGTAAAAACATGCGCAGGTATAAACAATCCTTTTAGTTCATGAACTTTTTGTTGAAGTACACGAGCGTTCTCATAAATTCTTTGTGAACTTAGGGAAGAATTTTTCATTCTTGTAGATATCCACTCACTAAATTCATGCATCGCTGCCAAGGTCGGTAAAAAAGCTAAAACATGAATCGGCCCTTGACAATTTTCATCATACAACTCAATTTCAGAACCTAAAAGTAAGGTCACTCCTGAGTAATTAATCCCCCCATCTTCTAATTCAATTGCAATACCGTTAGCAATATCGTCTTCTATCTCACATAGTACTTCTCTTACATGACAGTCAATCACACCTACGATATCTATTCCTTTAATTTCTTTCGCGTAATGGATAATAGATTTTAATGTTAAAGAAGAAGCAGCAGTTATTTTAACTGCCGCTCCTAAACGAGTACGTCCAATATGAATATGCAAATCAACCACGTACTTAGAATGTTCTATCACGCTTTTCCCAACTCTCTTAATTGTAAATATTGAATCGCGTAAGCAGTCTTTGCGTCATGAATTCTTTGATCTTTAACCATTTCTAATGCCTCATCAAGACTTACTTCTAACACATCAAGAAATTCATCTTCATCTGTATGGCTAACCCCTTTAATAAGGGTATCTGTTACATACATATAAATTAATTCGTTCGCAAATCCAGGTGATGTATAAAACGAAACAATAAAGTCTAATTTCTCACTTTTATAACCTGTCTCTTCTTCCAATTCTCTTTTAGCTGATTCGAGAGGATCTTCACCCGGCTCTAGCTTACCTGCTGGAATCTCAATAATCACTTTATCGAGCGCTTTTCGGTACTGCCTGACAAGCACAAGCTCTCCTGTTTCTGTGATCGGAATAATGGCAACTGCTCCAGGATGCTTGACTACTTCTCTACTACTCATTTTACCATTTGGAAGCTCGACTTCCTCCAAATGTAAATCAATAATTTTCCCTTTATAAATGTCTTTTGTTTTCGTTGTTTTTTCATATAAATGATCCATTGGCTCTCCCTCTTTTCATTTCACTTTCATTGTTCTTTTTTCATCTCTTGCTTCATAGAAGTGTAGCATACCAATCTAAGAAAGGACGGGCCACTATGAAAATTTATGTCCATAACCAAGGTATCACATTAGCCGGAAAGGCTTGGGAGATAAAAGCAAAACTGAAACAAGCTCGAGCATCATTTGATCTAGTCGAAGATTGGGTGAATAGTGTTCACACTGAATCTGTTAAACCGATACCGACACGAACTGCCTCAGCGACCGCGCAAAAAAATAATGGATCATCTTCAAATTTACGACCCATTGTCTGAATCGGTAGTTGCGCTTTTCTCAAAGCACAGTCGATCAAAGAACTAACATGATCTTTTTCCGCAAAAAGAATGTCATGGTTTGCTTGAAAAGGGCGATATTGATCGATCTGTTGTTTCAGTTTTTCGGTCTCAATTCCGTTCACATACGGCAAAGGTAATAGAGCTTTTTGAAACGTAAATTGACAAAGAGGAGTAAGCGTATGGTGACTAATCCCCATATGACGCTCGCGAACATCCGCGGTAGACATTCTCGGAATCCAAATTGGTACACCTTCTAGGGCACTTATTGTATGAGACCAATGAGACATGATCATACCTGAGAACCCAAAACGAGTACCTGAGCCTACAACCCCTGGACCAACTGAAATTAAAATAAAATCTGCTTTTAATACCTTATGGGCAAATTGCAATGCCGAAGCAATCGTAATCGCTTCATATTGCCCCCCGAATGCCTGTCCAACCGTTATTGAATGAAAGTGATCTTCCTTATGTAAGGCACGAAGTTGGTCACTTAACGTTAAAGGTAGCGCTGCTTGGTCATCAAAAATAACACAACAGCTACTACCAGCTTTTATCTCTTGAGACACAAAATAAAAAAGCGGAACCATACTATGTAATTCCGCAAGCCAAACAGGTTTTCCTACTAATGAAAAAGACTCAATAAATTCAGGATGATATTCACTTTCTTGCGATTCAATAGCTAATACACTATGTTGAATCGGGGTATAGCGCCCTTTTATAATATGGCCTTCTATTTTGTTACTACCCCAGTCGTCTAAAGGTAGAATATCACGAACGATATCCCAACCTCCTGTTCCTAACTGTAGTTCAGTCGCTGTGACATTCACAATAATTTCAAAACCAGCTTCAACCCTTTTCGTTAAGCGTTTAAATAAAACCGCTCGTTCGGCCCCTTTGTCAGTTGTAAGCTTTTGAATTTCTTCATCTTCAAATATAATGTCAAGGACTTTGGTTTTTAATTGCTTGTACATATTCTCACGCCTTAACTAACTTAGCATTTTTTCTATATCTAATAGTGTAGCCAAAATAATCCTTTCATATTACAGGTGAGAAAACTTATAATAATGGTTCGATTAGTGATTGCAACCCTTCATAGTGAACTTCACCTCTTATAAAGTGCTCAATCGTGCCATCTCTATTAATGATATATGTTGCAGGCAAAGCAACGACTTTATAACGATCGGCAACTACGCCGTTTTCATCAAAGAAAACGGGAAGAGTAATGTTCATTTCTTCAATAAACGCTGGGGCATCTTTAAGCGTTCTTTCAAAGGTTTGCATATTTACAGTAAGAACCGTTAGACCTTTTGATTCATAGTCACTTTGAAGCCTCATTAAATCAGGCATTTCATCACGACATGGCTCACACCATGATGCCCACATGTTTAAGATCAGTACATCACCCGTATAATTGTATAGTTCACCCACTTGTCCGTCAGTCATTGGAAGCTTGAAATTTTCGGCCAGCATACCTGGCTCATTCCCTATCTGCTGACGCTCTTGTAAAAAGACAATGGTGATTATTAAGATGGCAGCTAAACTTAAAACTAAAATAGTGCTTAATCGTTTCATCTCAATCCTCCGTTTATAAACTACATACAATCATTATAGAGACCTGATTCTTTAAAAGGCAAGTAAAGAGGTATCAATTAAATGACAATACTAGCTTTTCGAAAAAAGATAATTTTGGTAGAATGGATCAGGTAGTGTTTTCCCTTTATATAACACTACTCTTTATAGAAAGGACGGAATAATTATATGTCAATTATTGAGGCTTTAATTTTTGGAATTGTACAAGGGATTACTGAATTTCTACCGATCTCAAGTACAGCGCATATCGTAATAACATCCATCTTACTAGGGTATAACTTTCCTGGATTTGGATTCGAAATCTATCTTCACTTTGCGTCAATCTTAGCAGTTGTCATTTACTTTAGAAAAGATTTAGTACAAGTGATATCTGGTTTCTTTGCTTTTTTCGGTAACCGCTCTAGCTATAATCGCACACAATTTTTCTTTGGGATCTACATCATTGTAGCTACTGGCATCACAGGTGTACTAGGACTATTGCTCGAAGACTTTATTGGTCCTGCTCTTAAAACACCTCCATTTATTGCTATTGCATTAGCAGTCACAGGATTTTTCCTTATTATTATTGAACGATTTGTACGTTACGGAAAACGTACGGAAAGAGACATGACTTTCCGTGATTCGATTATGGTTGGTTTAGGCCAAACACTTGCTGTAATACCTGGTATTTCTCGCTCTGGAGCAACACTTGTAACAGCTTTATTTGCCGGTTTAAGTCGAGAAACAGCGGTCCGTTACTCGTTTTTACTTTCTATTCCCGTTATTCTTGGTTCAAGCGTTCTTGCTATTCCAGGATTTGCAGACGGCTCTTTAGTTTCTGAGGTTGGGATTAGTGCTTTAATCGTATCATTTATTGCAACATTTATTTTTTCTTGGTTAGGAATTGTTTGGCTTATTGATTTCCTTAAGAAAAGCAAACTCGTGTATTTTGCCCTTTATTGTTTCGTAGCAGCGATTTTCGTTTATTTTTTCTTAGATAATAGTATGATTATAGAATTATAAGAAACAAGGCACAGATCAATTGATCTGTGCCTTGTTTGTATATTAAATTGAATTGAAGCACATAAATGAAGAGGTTATTTTTTATTTGTAGAGAATAGTACTATAACGAATGTTTAACTATTTTAGGAGGTTGAATGATGAACGTAACATTAAATAACGGACTGAGCATGCCTCAGTTAGGGTATGGAGTTTTCAAGGTTGAAGATGGAAACGTTACTGTTGAAGCTGTCAAAAAGGCAATCGAAGTTGGATATCGTTTAATTGATACCGCTGCCATTTATCAGAACGAAAAAGGCGTAGGACAAGGAATTAAAGAAGCCTCTGTTGCTCGCGAAGAATTATTTGTTACAACAAAAGTGTGGAATGCTGATCAAGGATATGAAGAAACTTTGAAAGCATTTGATGAAAGCCTAGAAAAACTCGGCTTAGATTATGTAGACTTATATTTAGTTCATTGGCCAATGCCTAAAGTCGACAAGTATGTTGATACATATCGTGCTTTGGAAAAGTTGTATGAAGACGGCAAAGTTAAAGCAATCGGTGTGTGTAATTTTAATATTGATCATTTAGAGAGATTGTTAAGTGAATGTAAAGTCAAACCTGTCGTTAACCAAGTTGAACTTCATCCTTATTTTTCACAACCTGAACTACGTGAGTTTTGCGAAAAACATGATATTTATGTTGAAGCGTGGGGACACTGATGCAAGGGGGAGAAGTCCTTAACAATCAATTGATTCAAGATTTAGCTCGTAAATATAATAAAACAGGTGCTCAGATCATTATTCGTTGGCATCTACAAAACAATATTGTTGTCATTCCAAAATCAGTGACACCTTCACGAATTGAAGAGAACTTTCAAGTTTTTGATTTTGAATTATCATCAGAAGACATGAAAAAAATAGATGACTTAAACACTAACGAACGAATTGGTGCTGATCCAGCTGAGTTTTACAGAGTTTAGTTTAGTTTTGAGGCTAGGAAAAAACAATTATCCTAGCCTCCCCCTGCTCTTACCTTACCAACAGAATCATAGCGTATAAAATTGGGACAGTTATAACACATAATATCGTTGTCGTCGCAACAATAACTGAGGAAAAGGTAACGTCTCCTCCGTATTTTTGAGCAAACATTGGAACTGTTGGGGCTGATGGTGTTGCAGTAACTAACAGCGCGACACCAATGACAATAGTTGAAACAGGTAACCAGAGAAAAGGTACTAACGTTAGCGGGATTAAGATTAACTTAGCTGCTGAAGCATACCAAATATATTTGTTTTTCATAAGCTGTTTAAATTCATTGAATCGAATAGCTGCTAGCAAGCTTCCTATTAATATCATAGATAAAGGTAACGTCATCGTTCCAATATCGGAAAGAACCCCTGAAATTAAAAGTGGCAACCTAAAAGGGAGGAGCATGACGATGAACCTATTGATGTTGCGAGTACCCCGGGATTTAAAATTAATTGTTTCCATGTTACTTTTTGCCCTACACGAGCTACAACATAAATAACATAAGTCCAAACATAAAAAAGGAAAAAAATCATAAAAAAGGCTGTATATAAAACTCCAATCTCACCGAATATCAAAAAGGCGATTGCATACCCCATAAACCCTTGATTACCAAAAATGATAGTTGCTTCATAAACGCCTTCACGTTCTATTTCTAACTTAGCCTTTTTCCTCATCACATAACCAATAAGTGTTGTACAAGCTAAAGCAAAAATGGATAATCCTAATAACCATGTAATATCCTTTAATAAACCTATTGAAAACTCAATATCCATTGAATAAATAATCAAACAAGGAAGAGTTATATAGAGAATTACTTGAGTTAAGACGAAATTCGTTTCCTTTGGTAATATATTTTTTCTTCTCATTGAATATCCCACTAAAGCAATTACTAAGAGAACGAGCATTTCTTGAACTAACCCAAAAACGGCACTCATCACTTTCCCCCAAATAAACAACAAGAGGATGTTTGATCACCCTCTCGTCATCTGTAAATTTACTACGCTCGTGTTACAAGTTGTTTCATAAAGTCCAATACTTTTAAGTCTATTAATCCAGAATCTAAGACACGTTCGTCAAAGTTTTCAATTAAATGAAAGGACTGAATGGCCTCCCAAAGCTCTTCGTCACTTGAAACTGGTGCGGTTAAATAATTTAACTCAATCAAGTAAGAAGAAATGGTTTCTTTCAATTCACCCGTAATCTCTAAAATCTCATCTGGATTCGGTTTATTAAAATACAATTGATGCAGTTGATACAATCTTATTAACTCATCGATTGGTTCAACATGGTCATCAACCCGAAGGTCTATGTACCTATCATCTGTTCCCCCGTAGCCTGCTCCTTCTTTTACTACTAGTAAACAAGCTGATTGCTTTCCTCTGCTGTCACCACCCGCTTCTTGCCCTTCATATAAGGCTTCGAGTAAGCGTTCAGCTAACGTTCCCGGCTTGGACTGGAACACATCAGCCATTTTTTGTACAGTTGTTTCGTCAACAAGAATATTACCCTGCAAGCAAAATTAGCACCTGCAATTCCGCCAGCCCACTCATAGCAATCTTCTCCGGTAAACGTTACACTTTCCCCTTTCGCACTTACCATCCCAACCTGTCTTAATTGGAGTCCTTCATCATCTTTTGTTAATTCAGATAATACTGCGTCAGGAGTCATTCCTTTTTCTAACAACTCTAACCCTTTTTGACCATAATCCTTATTTGCCCAAGATTGAGTTGCTACTGCTCCAGCACCAGCACGAGCCCATGGCACAATCGAACCTACACCAAGGAATTTAGAAGCCACTGCTACCCCTAGCTCTCCCGTATTTGGATCAAAACCTACTATTGAAAATGTATTTACAAGATTAGGATTTTTTCGCTCTTTTTCCATAATAGATCATCCTTTCTATAGACAAATTATACCTGATCTGGAGGGTTTATATAAAGGAAACCTTTATATAAGTGTCTTAGTAAAAACTTTACTTTATTCCAACAAAACGAAAAGAGGCTGACTCAAAAGGCATTAATTCCTTTTAAGTCAACCTTTTACGATGATTTATATTTGATCAAGTGCTTGGTCAATTGCTAATGATCCATTAAGGATCTCAAATGTCTTATTAAAAGAATTTTCACGTTTAACCACTTTTGCAAGCACAATCGCCACATCTTCTCTTGTAATCGTGTTGTCCCGAACTTGAATTTCCTCTTCTAACTTAATTTTCTCCTGAGCAGCTTCATTTGTTAAGCTTCCTGGACGAACAATTGTATACGTTAACTGAGATTGTTTTAAGTAATCATCCGCTAATTTTTTAGCAACAAGATAATGCCGGATACGATCGCTCTTATCAGGGTCAACTGTCCCCATTGAACTTAACATCACAAATCTTTTTACTCCTAGCCTTGTTGCAGCATCAACTGCTTTCATCGCTCCCCATAAATCAATAAGAATCGTTTTATCAGCACCAGTATGACCTCCTGAACCAGCTGCAAAAATCACCGCGTCAGCTTGATCAAAAGCATGATCAAAGTTTCCTTCTAAATCAGCCACGACTGTTTTATCTGCCCCTAAATCTTTCAATTCAGTTGCTTGTTTTGAATCGCGAATCATCGCAATTACTTGATGATCCTCATCTTTTAGTTTAGCTATCGTATGCCTGGCTACTTGCCCATTTGCTCCAATAAGAAGTACGTTCATCAAAACACTCCTTTAGAAAAGTTAAACTCATATCCTAGTCTGAAGGAATAACAAAGAAGAATCAATGAATTTGCATGACTTCTTTTTCAAACGAGTGAATGAGCTTGTTTTCGTCAATGTCATTACCAATAAAAATGAAACATGGGCTTACATTTGTTTCTATAGATGTTACATGTAATTGACCTGAAGAAAATTGAAAGCTGAACAATTGTTGTTGCCCCTCAAATAACACATAGCCTTTTGCTCTTAGAAGAGATTGATTCTTTAGCCAACGTTCAAACTTTTTTCTGTCTATACTTTCAATTCCTACTATTTTTACCGCTTGGAACGGATGAGAGTGATGATGATGATGGTGGTGAACTTCCTCTTTTAGATTTACAGTATTTTGAAAGAACCGCCTTTGAAACAAAAGCTGTTCATCGACATTTCCAAAACTAGAATAGATAATAGGTACGTTCTCTGTCTTACTCTCATTTATTTTTGCTGTAACTTTATTTAACTTTTTATTTTCTAAAAGGTCAATTTTATTAATAACAATCAGCGTACTTGACGTAACTTGCTGTTTTAACATTGTTCTAATCTCCTTAGAACTTTGAAAAATACTTTGATACTCTAGGAAACGACTAGCGTCTACAAGACCAATTACAGATTGAATCTCAACTTGTTCCATTAAGTTCGGATGAGTTAAAGCTTCTATGATTTCCGCCGGATTGGCAATACCAGTACCTTCAATTAAGAGAACATCAATGTCTGCATTCGTTTGCAAGAATCGCTCAAGTTCAACTCTCATATCATCTTGAATCGTGCAACAAATACATCCATTTAGCATTTCAATCATAGATTCAACTTGGAAAAGTTCTTTTTCAACATTTTCAGAGCCTAATTCATTTAATATTAAAGCCGGTTTCTGACCCTGTTGCTTTATGTAACTTAGCATTTTCTGTAGAACCGTCGTTTTCCCACTACCAAGAAAACCTGTAAGAACAAAAATAGGAATTCGTTTATTCATGACGAAAGCTCCCTCCCTTTCTATGTAACATATCATAATTTCAAGAAAAGACACAAATAAGAACCGTTCTGATTTATTTGAAATCAAAAAAATGACTGAGTAACTATCACTCAGTCATCTAGTTTTATGAGACGGTCTTATTTTTAAGGAATTTTTCTTTTCTTTTTTTCATCGCTTTTGTTATATAGCCACCTTTAAAGTTTCGAGGTTCATAGGAAACGATAAAGGCACTTGGTTCATATTCACTCACAATTTTAATAAACTCTTGTTCACGATCTCGTCTCGCCGTACAATCTAAACGGTATCTTCTAGCCTCATTCATTCCTTCAACAGCTGCGGTGGAAACACTAAACCCAACTTCTCTTAATTTATCAGTTAACAATTCGTTTTTATTCATAATGTTCACTTCAATGGTTACATAACCAATTGCTAATTTCTGTTCAATGATTTGCCCGATGTACAAACCTGCTCCAAAACCAATTGCATAAGCGGCCATATTTAAATAATTTGAAAGATCACTAAAAACAATCGCAATCGCAACAACATAAATAACTCCTTCAAGAGTACCTAATGCTGATGCTTTACCTTTCATGCCTTTTACCATCGTAATGGTACGAAGTGTTAAAACCGGAACATAAATAAGCTGTGCAATAAAAATAATCAACGCTTGAGCCATAATTTGACACCAACTTTCAATCTGAGATAACTACCGTAGT
>NZ_BAUV01000046.1 GCF_000513135.1 Halalkalibacter akibai JCM 9157 | reverse complement strand
AACTAATGTATCGCTCAATGGCGACTTTTAAAATGTTACTACTAATCTTCAAGGAAGTCAACAACTTTTTTTGGTGGGCCTGAGTGGACTCGAACCACCGACCTCACGCTTATCAGGCGTGCGCTCTAACCAGCTGAGCTACAGGCCCAAAAAAGGCATAAAAAAAAGACGTGACATTTTCTTGTGTTTTTTTGGAGCGGGTGATGAGAATCGAACTCACAACATCAGCTTGGAAGGCTGAGGTTTTACCATTAAACTACACCCGCATATAAAATAAGATGGTCGGGAAGACAGGATTTGAACCTGCGACCCCCTGGTCCCAAACCAGGTGCTCTACCAAGCTGAGCCACTTCCCGTTTTTGATTTAAGTTGAATTAATTGGTGCGGTTGAGAGGACTCGAACCTCCACGGGGTTAACCCCCACTAGGCCCTCAACCTAGCGCGTCTGCCATTCCGCCACAACCGCGTTTACACCAAGTTATTATAATAATCAAAGTGCGGGTGAAGGGAGTCGAACCCCCACGTCATAAGACACTAGATCCTAAGTCTAGCGCGTCTGCCAATTCCGCCACACCCGCGAAATAATATAAAATTGGCGGTCCGGACGGGACTCGAACCCGCGACCTCCTGCGTGACAGGCAGGCATTCTAACCAACTGAACTACCGGACCAAAATGGTGGAGGATGACGGGATCGAACCGCCGACCCCCTGCTTGTAAGGCAGGTGCTCTCCCAGCTGAGCTAATCCTCCATATTAACCTAGTTAGCTATTTAATAAAAATAGATTGGTGACCCGTACGGGATTCGAACCCGTGTTACCGCCGTGAAAGGGCGGTGTCTTAACCGCTTGACCAACGGGCCACTTTAAAAATAAAACAATGGCGGAGAAGGAGGGATTTGAACCCTCGCGCCGCGTAAACGACCTACACCCTTAGCAGGGGCGCCCCTTCAGCCACTTGGGTACTTCTCCATGGCTCCACAGGTAGGACTCGAACCTACGACCGATCGGTTAACAGCCGATTGCTCTACCACTGAGCTACTGTGGAATATTTATTGACTTTAAGTATATTAATATAATACTCAATACTTGTCAACTTTTTATTATTTGTCACTGACTCGCTCAGCGACTTCTATAATATATCATAGGCTTATTTAGAAATGCAAGAGCATTTTTTTATTTTTTTTCGAGCTTCCCTTTACACTTTCCACATACATACTTTCGCACATCAATTTTGCGTTTACGATTATATTGAAGTCCGCAAGCTAGGCACTGATAACGATGTAATGTCTTTGTTACATTTTGAACACCGGGGATAACATCACAAAATCTCGGTGCCCCTACTTTTGACATCAGCCATTTAAAATCATCGTCCCGATGCTGGTAGCCTTTCCCCTGCAAATGAAGATGATAATGACACAATTCATGTTTAATAATACCCACTAGCGCCTTTTCACCATAATATTGAAGCTGCTTAGGATTAATTTCGATGTTGTGACTTCTAAGTAGGTAACGCCCCCCCGTTGTACGAAGACGCTTATTAAAACAAGCTTGATGATTAAAAGACAAGCCGAAAGACTCCAAAGAAATTTGCTCAACTAACCGTTGTAACTGTTCATCTGACATAAATATTTGGTTTTCACCCATAAATTCTTCTCCAATCGTTCAACTATGACAAACCCTCTTACATATACTAATCTAAATCAAGTAAGTTGTTAAGGAGATGGTTGCCTATGCCAACGTGGCTAAGACAACAACTAAAGCAAGCTTATTTAGACAAAGACAGATATCAAATCAAGGTACTTAACCAATGTTGGTTTTACTACAAGGAACGAGAAACAGAAGAAGTCCAATCTTAAATAAAAGGTGACGAACGAATTTCGTTCTGTCACCTTTTTTCAATTAAGAAATTTGTTTTTCCGGCTTTTTCATTGTCAATGACACTCGTCCCTTTTGAACATCAACTGAATCAACCCACACTGTTACAATCTCTCCAACGGTTACAACTTCTAGAGGGTGTTTAATAAATCGGTTTGTTATTTTAGAAATATGGACAAGGCCATCTTGCTTAACCCCAACATCAACAAACGCACCAAAATCGACAACGTTCCGAACTGTCCCTTGTAACTCCATTCCAACTTTTAAGTCCTCCATTTTTAAAACGTCTTGTTTTAAAAGTGGTTTTGCTATTTCATCACGAGGGTCTCTTGATGGGCGAATAAGATTATCGACGATATCTTTAAGCGTCGGAACACCAATTTCTAAATCACTGGCTAATTCTTCTACACTAATAGCTTGCATTTGTTCTCTTACTTTTTCCGAGCCGATATCCTTACTAGAAGCACCGATAAACTTCAAAAGTTTCTCTGTTTCTTTATAACTTTCAGGGTGAATAGCTGTTTGGTCGAGTGGTTGCTCACCTTCTTGAATGCGAAGAAATCCGATTGCTTGCTCGTAAGTTTTAGCACCAAGACGCGGTATTTTTTTTAATTGATTTCGATTAGTAAAACGTCCTTCTTCCTCACGACGTTTAACAATATTGGTCGCAACAGCTTTTGATAGACCCGCTACATACTGCAACAAGGAAACGGAAGCTGTATTTACATTAACCCCAACTTGGTTAACGGCTGTTTCAACTACAAAAGTTAATGATTCATTCAAACGTTTTTGCGATACATCGTGTTGATACTGGCCAACACCCACAGATTTAGGGTCAATTTTAACTAACTCCGCTAACGGATCCTGCAATCTTCTTGCAATTGAAACCGCACTTCTTTCTTCAACCTTTAAATCCGGGAACTCTTCTCTCCCTAATTCAGAAGCAGAATAAACACTTGCACCCGCCTCGTTTACAATTAAATAGTAAATGGAATTTGGAAGCTCCTTAATTACATCAGAGATAAACTGTTCTGTTTCTCTAGAAGCTGTTCCATTACCAACCGCAATCATATCAACAGAGTATTTTTTTATGAAAGCTTTTACAACCTCTTTAGACTTTTCTATTTCATTTTTTGGAGGCGTTGGGTAGATAACAGCAATATCTAGCACTTTTCCTGTCGCATCAACAACAGCCAATTTACAACCAGTTCGGTAAGCTGGGTCAACCCCTAATACCGTTTTATCTTTCATCGGCGGCTGCAACAGAAGTTGCCGTAAATTTTCTGAAAAAATGTGGATTGCTTGCTCTTCCGCTTTTTCCGTTAACTCGTTACGAATATCACGTTCAATTGATGGCTCAATCAAGCGTTTGTAACCATCTTCTATCGCTTCAGCAACAATAGATGCAGTAGGTGAATTGGGAAATTTAATTGTTTTCCGCT
This sequence comes from Halalkalibacter akibai JCM 9157, assembly GCF_000513135.1. Taxonomy (GTDB): domain Bacteria; phylum Bacillota; class Bacilli; order Bacillales; family Bacillaceae_D; genus Halalkalibacter; species Halalkalibacter akibai. Next base: position 29,077 of record NZ_BAUV01000046.1, on the reverse strand, counting down.
TAATATTTTCCACAATTCTCTCACTCGGGAATACCAAAGCAACTTTTAAAATTCCCTCTTTCTCACCACGGTTCATCGCAAGAATTCGATGAGGAACGATCGCTTTTATTCCCTCTTCATACTCGTAATACATTTCAAAGATTGCTTTTTCATCTGCTTCTTTATCCTTAACTGTTGTTTTCATCTTTCCATCTTTAAAACCGAGCAAGCGAATGCTCTTACGAAGCTCCGCATCATCAGATATCCATTCTGCCATAATATCTTTTGCTCCCTGAATTACGTCATCTACCGTTGTGAGTTCATGCTCTTCTGATATGTAAGCAGTTGCTTCTTCTTGTACCGAACCTGCTCTCGGTAAAGAAAACAACCAGTTTGCAAATGGTTCAAGTCCTTTTTCTTTAGCCACCGTTGCTCTCGTTCTTCTTTTTTGTTTATATGGTCGATATAAGTCTTCAATCTCTTGAAGTTTTTTCGCGTTTTCTATTTTAAGCTGAAGTTCATCAGTCAATTTTCCTTGCTCATCGATCAAACGAATCACTTCGCCCTGACGATTCGCTAACTGTTTAGCATACTCCCACTGTTCGACCGTTTTACGGATTTGAACTTCATCAAGGCCACCTGTCATCTCTTTTCTGTACCTAGCAATAAAAGGAACAGTATTTCCCTCATCGACAAGTTTAATTAACTGCTCTATGTAACTTTGCTTTACGTTTAATTCTTTCGCTATTGATAGGATCGTTTGGTTTTGCTTATCCTCGTTCATTCCAACACCTCATTAAAAGATAGAATATAGTAATCATAGCATAAGTAAAAAAAGGTAACTTAAAATAGATTCTTAATTTCTAGATCTATTTCAAATTACCTCTTTAATATATTTTCCCAATTAACATCGTTACATCATCTTGCGCTTCACTTTTTTCAAAAAATACATCTTTATCTTTTTTAAGTGACCCAATCTTAGCTAAGATCTTCTTATCAGGACGGTGCTTCACACCGTCAGAATACAATATGAACGTGCTACCATTTGAATAAGAATACGTCGAACTCTTTACAGACAGCTTCTTCCCTGACAGAAATCCCCTTGTAGGTACAGGTTGAATGGTTGTCCCATCCACACCATAAAGAGCAAAGCCGATGTTTCCATGATTACAATAACTAAGCTTTTTAGTTGAGTACTCAAATTTAATGATCGTCACAACTGCGCCTCGCTTATTATACATAGCTTGATTACAAGCTGTAATCATTGATCCTACACTCTCATTTTGAAAAGAGTGAATCGCAGCCACGCATGCCTTAGCGGATTGCAATGCTCCTTCACCACTACCCAAGCCATCGACAACAGCACAGATTGTATAGTTAGTTGTTTGAATGACTGTATAGGCATCACCAGAACACACATTACCCGACTTCGCTTGTTCAAATGCTAAAACTTCAATTTTTTGATCATTATAGTAAGTCGACATTACAAAATCTCCGACGGCTCTATCTTGATCGATTCCCTAAGTTTCTCAAGTGCTCTTCGTTGCAAACGAGAAACATGCATTTGCGAAATCCCTAGTTTCTCACCCGTTTCTTTTTGACTATAATTATTAAAATACGTATATTCAAGTATTTCCTTTTCGCGTTCACTCAAGACGGCAAAGGCTTTTTCCAGCAACATTTTTTGATCTGCCTCTTCATATCCATTCTCAGTTTCTCCAACAAGATCTAATAACGTTACTTCTCCACCTTCTTGGTCTGCCTCTAAAGAACGGTCAACCGACAAAGCTTGATAACTCTTAGACATTTCCATTGTTTCAAGCACTTCTTCTTCTGTTACTTCTAAAACCTCAGCTATTTCATGGACTAATGGAGATCTTTGTAATTCAGCTGTCAGAGTCTCAACTGCCCGCTTGATTTTTGGACCTAATTCTTTAATACGTCTCGGGACATGCACACTCCATGTTTTATCACGAATATATCGCTTAATTTCTCCAACAATCGTGGGGACAGCAAACGATTCGAAACTTCTTCCAAAACTGGCATCATAACGATTCAACGCAGCGAGTAGCCCTACCATACCGACCTGAAACATATCTTCTTCATAATCCCGCCCTTTAGAGAATTTCCTTGAAAGAGATCTGACAAGAGCTTCATAATGTTTAACAAGCTTTAATTGTGAGGTCGAATCCTCATTTTGTTGATAGTCATGAATCCATATATATACTTCATCATTGTTCTGGTTGTGCTTCTGTGACTCGTGCGACATGTGGTTCCACCTCATCTCCATGAAGGAACTTCGTCATAACAAGGACAATACCTGATTCGTTAATGATTTCAACCTTATCCATTAATGTGTTAATAAGGAAAAGACCCAAACCACCTTCTTTAAGATCAGTAACTGGCTGATCCGCATCTATTGGCCCAAGATGATCTCGCACAGACCCGACATCAAAGCTCTGCCCTCTATCCGCTACAACTATTTCTAAGCGTTCTTCATATAAGTAATAGGAAATATTCATGATTCCCCCTTCCTCATATGCATGATTTACAACGTTTGTACACGCTTCTGCAATCGCAATTTTCATATCTTCAATGTCGTCGTAGCTAAATCCAATACGATTCGCAATTCCAGAAACAGTCAAACGAACTACCCCTACATATTCAGGCTTTGCAGGTACAGTCATTTGTATGTGATCTGCCTCATGTCGATTCATTTAGTTGTTTCCCCCTCCTCAATCGTAATGACTTCATTTAAACCAGTGATCGTAAAAAGCCTTTTAATTCGTTCCGACATTCCTGTAAGAATAAAATCACCTTTGTGAATATGAGTTGCTTTTAGCGCCCCTATAAAAATTCCCAAGCCTGTACTGTCAATATAATGAACATCCGACAAGTCAACTTTAACACTGTTGCCCAACTCGGTAAGAGGCGTTAATTCCTCTCTTAATTTCGGAGCAGTATAAGCATCAATTTCACCTGATAAATATAAGATGGTTGTATGATCTAATTGTTCTTTACGGACTAATAAATTCAACTTAATTCCCCTCCTCAAATCAATACAATAGTCTATACCACGTAAATTACATGTTTAAACCCGTTTAATAATCATTAATGTAAAATCATCTCTTAATGAAAAGTTTTGAAGTTTTACAAGCTCATCATAAACACATTCAACCAATTCCTGAGCAGGCATGTGCATATATTCTCTTATCAACTGAACAATTTCTTCACGTTCAATGAAGTCGTCGCCAATTCTGCACTCTGTCACACCATCAGAGAGAAAAACAATAAAATCTCCGACCTCTATTTTTTTACAGTATTCTCTAAAAGTAGGGTTTCTCGTTACACCAAGAACAATTCCTTTCGCTTGTAACTCTTCAAACTTATTTTCTTTCGCCCGAAAGAAAAAACCCGGTTCATGACCAGCACCAGCATAATGAAATTCATGTGTTTTCGGATCATAAGAACCATACATCATCGTAATAAACATACTATCATGAACATTCTGCTCAACAACTCTATTTAAGTTTTCTAATAAAGCAGCTGGTTGAAGACGTTGTTCCGGCAAACTATCCATCGCATACTTGATCATCGACATACACAACGCCGCCGGCACACCTTTACCAATTATATCAGCGATTGCAATTCCAACACAGCCGTTTTCATCTTTAATGAAATGATAATAGTCGCCACTCATTTTATGTGCAGGGACATTCACCACTCCAATATCAAGAGAGTCTGTACTCGGAACAATTTCTGGTAAAAATGACTGCTGCATCGTAGCAGCCACCTCCATCTCAGAATGTAACTCCAGTTGTTGATCTCTTAAACTTTGATGCTCACGATAAGCAAGTCCATACCCCATCATCACTTCTAGTAACAAATCGAAGGAATCAACAATCTCAGCTGGCAAATCCGGATAAAGCTCTTCTAGCACCGACCGATGTATACTGACGAGTTCCTCAGGAGATATTTGTTGTTCTATAAGAACCTTGCTAAATTGCTGCGCTTCATACAAACCTTGCTCACTTTTCCGGTGAAGAAAGGTTTGTAAAATACGTCTATATGTCTCTTTTATATCTTGGACAGACATTCTCACAGAAAGCCTCCTTTATTGGAATTACCTTAGCCATTTTGTTACTATAATCGTTGTTCCTTCTTCTTTTATAGATTCAATTGAAAAGTCATCCATCAATCTTTTTACCCCTGGCAACCCCGCCCCCATACCACCAGATGTCGTAAAGCCATCCATCATTACTTGTCTTATGTCTGGTATTCCAGGTCCGTTATCCTGAGCCGTAATTTTTATTCCTTTTTGTATCCCTAATTTACTAGGCTGTTCAATGAGTTCTAAGTGAATTTTCCCTCGCTTAGCGTAAAGATATATATTACGAGCAAGCTCTGAAATGGCTGTTGTAATTCGAGCTTGGTCAACACTACCAAATCCAATTTCCTTTGATAAGGATCTACCAGCTTGTCTAGCTGCTACAATCCCCCACTCGTTTTTCACTTCTACAAAGGACTCGGTTTCCATCTTACCCCTCCAATTCCTGCTGCAATTTTTCTAGACCTTGCTCAAGATCTAACGCTGTTTGAACCTCATTAAGAGTAATCCCCATGTCTATCAGCGTAATTGCAACAGCTGGTTGGATGCCCGTCAAGACCACCTTTGCACCCATCAAGTTTGACATATCGACAACATCCCCTAGAACTTTTGCGATAAAAGAGTCAATCATATCAACTGAAGTCAAATCAATGACCACACCCAATGAGCCTTCTGAATGAATCTTATTTAATAAATCTTCTTGAAATTGCAAAGCGGTTTGGTCATCTAACTCCACCTGTACACTAATTAGTAAATATTGTCTTAACTTCAAAATTGGAATTCTCATCTTGCCGTACCCTCCAACTTACAAATCAACCATTTTTTTATTCGTTAATTCTAAGGCTGTTTCAATTCCTTTTCTCAACGTGCTTTTTGTAGGAAATTTACTTAAATCAATCCCAAGGTTTACAATCGTTTGAGCAATCTCAGGTCGAATTCCTACTAAAATACATTTAGCCCCTACTAACCGCACCGCTTCAGATGCTTGGATAATATGATGAGCTACCATCGTATCAACAACCGGAACACCTGTAATATCAATTAATACCACTTGAGAACGGTGCTCTATTACACCTTGGAGTAAATTCTCCATAATTAACTTAGCTCTTGCCGTGTCAATCGTTCCAATTAAAGGCATAACGCTAACATCTTCAAATACAGGAATTAAAGGGGCTGACAACTCGAGTAAAGAGAGTTTTTGCATTTCGAAAATATCTTCCCAAGATCCTGTGTAATCATAAACAAGCTGATTTATGATACGATCTATCCAATTCTCAAGCTCAGTAAAATTAGAAAGAACATTTTCAACGTCAGTCTCCCCCTCTGAAAGAAGCGCTAAATTTACTCTTCTAAACGCCTGAAGGCCTTGTGTGAAATAAGCGAGCGGCCAGCCACTTTGAATGTAATCTTCCGCAAAAGAACTTAATTTTACCTTTGCATCTTTTTCGTCCATGTCAATAATTCCAATAATAAAATGCATAAATTCTTGATTCGTATTTTCATAGACTGAATCCGAGACTGAGTGTAAATAATTTTCTTGTCTGACAATATCCAGTTCTTTCTTCCAAAGTTCCATCAGTTTGGATCGTTGATTTGTTAATAAAGAAACTATATAGGGTTGCATAACTTGTCCTCCTGTAAGGTCTTCCCTCTATTATTTCATGATTGAAAAAGAGTTGCAAAGCGAAAACTATTGAATTTTGTCGCAGATTCTCGCAAAATAACGCAAAAAACCTCATTATAATCAATGAGGTTTACTTTAACGTATTAAAAATCAATAAGTCCTAAACTTATGAAGAGTGCATCATTCACACGATTCATCATATCATCGTCTAAATGTGTAATCTTATCTGTTAACCTTTGTTTATCAATCGTTCGAACTTGTTCGAGCAAGATAACGGAATCACGGTCAAATCCATACCTTTTCGCATTAATTTCCACATGCGTCGGTAACTTCGCCTTTTGGATTTGAGCAGTGATCGCTGCCACGATGACCGTAGGGCTAAACCTGTTTCCAATATCATTTTGGATGACGAGCACAGGACGAACTCCCCCTTGCTCTGAGCCAACAACGGGTGATAGATCTGCAAAGTATACGTCGCCTCTTTTGACAATCAAGGGCTACACCCCGCTCACTAAGCGATCGAGGGTATTCTCTGCTTCCTCCTCGGCAAGAAAAGATTCTGATGCAATGTTTAGATTGATTTTTGCCATTTCCATATAGCCTTGCTGCATAGTCTCTCGAATTTGACGTTTCTTACGTTCGCGAAGATACATTTTTGTTGCTTGTGAAATAAATTCACTGCGATTGACGTTTTCCTTTTTAATCACACCGTCCACCTCGTTCAACAAATGTTGTGGCAAATTAATTACAATGCGCTTTGTGTTTTTCTCTGACACAAACATCCACCCCCAGCATCCACCGTTACTTCATGCGAAATTTTAAATTCAACTACAGATGCTTCCTTTTTTTATCCATGATTAATCATAGCACTAGCTTGCTTGAAATGCAAAGGCCGAATGGGCTATCTTTCTATTTGTTTTAGACGAACAAGAAATTATATTCACCGACTTAATTTTTTAGTCCATATAAACTCTTGGTACTCTTTGTCCAATAATACAAGGGATTTCATAGTTAATGGTTTCAAGTCTTTGAGCAACTTCATCCATTGTTATTTTATCAAATCCATCTTCACCAATCAAGGTGACTACCGTACCTACCTCTACTTGTTCCGGTAAAAGAATCATACATTGATCCATACAAATACGGCCAACAAAAGGAGCCCTTTTTCCATTTACTAAAACTTCGCCACCATTCGTACTATGATATCTTAGCCAGCCATCGGCATATCCGATTGGGATTGTTCCAATCCATTCCTCTTTCTCAGTACGATAAGTAGCACCATAACTAATCGCTTCACCTTTTGGCAATTTCTTCACTTGAACAAGTCGACTTTTTAAAGAGAAGGCTTGCTTTAATTTCACTGGGAGTTGCTCCGTTATCTCAGGTGAAGGAGTTAAGCCATACATAGAAATTCCTAATCTAAATAAATTAAATGTTTTTTCAGGAAAACGCATTCCAGCAGCACTGTTTCCGCTATGAATGAGAGGGGCGTTAATGTTCCACTTTTTTAGCCATTCTAACATGCGAACAAAGCGTTCATGTTGTTCCGTTACATAAGACGTATCGGTTTCATCAGCCGTTGCAAAATGCGTGTATACTCCATTCACACTAAACTGTTTAGAATGGTTTGCAAGAAACTCTAATAAAGAATCTGCTTCTTCTTTTGTTCGGATTCCAACCCGGCCCATTCCTGTATCAAACTTAATGTGAACTTGGATTTTATCTTCTGGAGAAAGGTAATTCCTTGCTTCCTCTAACCATTCCGCTTGGAAGACAGTAACCAAGATGTTGTATTGCGAAGCAACTCCAACATCTTGGGGTCTGATTCGACCAAGAACTAAAATGGGAGCTTGAATGTCTGCTTTTCTCAGAATGATCGCTTCATCTAATAGCGCAACCGCTAAATAACTCGCACCAAATTTCAAGGCTTGCTTAGCAACTGGCACAGCACCATGTCCATACCCATTTGCTTTTACCACAGCCATAATATCCACATCTTTCCCCTGATAGAGCTGTTTAATGGCCCGTATATTTTCAGCGATTGCTGTTAAATTTACTTCTGCCCATGTATCACGATAAGACTCCTGATTCATTCTTACTCCTCCCAAACAGTCACACTTAAAAATTCATTTTAAACCCTTGTTTTTTTAACTATTTTATCATACTCAATAGATAAAAAGTTAAAAAGAGGGTGACCCTGAAGGATTTTACCTTCATCGAGCCACCCATCGTTATTTCCTATTTCTCCTCTGTACCGTAGACAGAGCTTGCAATTGACATCATTTCTTCTGTGCTTAAGTTTTCAGAAGCAAGGAAGAAATCAACACCATTATAAGACCACTGTAATGATTCTTCCGTCATAACCCCGATTGTGAAACCAAGGTCAACCGGCTCTCCAGAACTCATGTTCATCGGTGTAGAAGCTGGAACTACCTGACTTCTTTCTTGAATTAGAGTAAATGGCTGTTCACCCATATATTGAAGAACAACACGCTCTCCCTTTTCAGTTTCAATATTGCGTGAAGAATCAAATTGCGTTCCATCTGGTGTAAACATTGGATAATAAACAGTCATAGCCTCTTGCTCTTGTGGCTCTGCCATAGCAGGCTCTTCCGTCATTTGAGCACCAGTCATATTACGCTCCATGTCGAAATCCCCTTCATTAAAGCTAGCATTCCATTCAAAACTTGTGAAGTCAAGCTGAACAAGAACTTCTAGATCAGCATTCATAATCTTCACTTGAGCAGGAGATAAATCCTTTTTATTTAATTTAATTTCTTGTGTACTTAAGTTTTTATTTTGATAGTTCGTATTTGTTTGGAAAATGTAATAGTCCTCATCCGCTTGGAAAGAACGTTCTGGATCCATCAAAATATCTTGAATTAAAGACTCATACAAATACACCTGACTACTGTTCGTTGGCCAATCACTTTGGAAACGGAAACTTTTGTTTAACGCAGGTGTCAACACGAAAACTCCATCATCGTTACGAAGAATAATTTGGCTTTGGTCCTTATTTTCATTTTGAAGAGCTACACGATAATAACTCTTCACTTGGTGCCAAACATCAACCTCATACGTTTGCTGTTCCTTACCTGTTTCAAGTGTCATCGTTGACTTAGCTTTGTACCCAGTCATTTCTGAAAGCTTACTGTCTAAGTCTGTCATGATATCTTCCTGTGTTTTTTCGCCACAACCTACGAGGATCATAGATAGTAGTAACCCTAGAGTAGCGAACCAAATTGCTTTTTTCATGCTTTCACCCCTTTGTCTCATTTGAATGAAGAGAGCGAATGCATCCAAGAGACGGCTTCTCATTGGTGTGTGTTCCGTTTTATCGTTAGCAAGTATGACTGGTAGCACTTGCTGGTTAAATCGAAACGTCTTTGTAGATATTAGACCTGACTCTGCCTGAATGTCTTGATCTCTCCTATTCGCTCTACCACTATATGAGACAACCTTGAGCAATATGCAGACTAGCTTGACAAGCTTTCAATTAAAACGTGAGCAATTGCATATGTTTTACTATGAGAAATAGATAAATGTAATTGATGTGTAACCCCTGGTACAACTAGGATCGGCTTCCCACTAGATTCTCTTTTCACTTCAATATCTAGCCAACTATAACTTTTTGAAATTCCTGTCCCAATTGCTTTAACAAATGCTTCTTTTGCAGCAAATCTACCTGCAAAAAATTCAAATTTCCTTGTTCCCTGTAAAGTAAAAAAAGTTTCTTTTTCTGAAGACGTTAAAATTCGGTCCACAAATCTCGGCTGACGTTCCAACACTTTTGTAATTCTATCAATTTCGACGATATCAATTCCTGTTCCTATAATCACTTGAATCCCTACTTTCTCTACTCATGAGCTCGACCCTTTTTTCATAATCTGTTTACAAGGGATTTTTTATAATATCTGTTATAATAACAGATAGAAAAGGAGGCCGTATCATGTTTATCAGAAACGAAAGCTTCTATTCGTTCAGACGATCTTATCCTATCGTAACGATTTTAGTTGCCATTCATTTAATTTTATTTGTTTGGATGAATTTTTTACCAGGTGGACGTTGGATTCTCACTATGGGGATTGGAAATAACTTAGCCGTGGCTTACGGGGAATATTGGAGAATCATTACACCGATTTTTATGCATATCGGCGCCATGCATATGTTATTTAACTCTTTTTCACTAGTGATCTTCGGACCTGCACTTGAGAAAATGCTTGGCAAGTCCAAATTTCTACTCATTTATCTTTTAACTGGAACTATTGCAAACATCGCTACTTTCTTCCTCGGCAATCCTTATATGCAACATTTAGGTGCTTCTGGAGCGATTTATGGTTTACTTGGACTTTATGTGTATCTTGTGATTAACCGCAAAGATTTAATTGATTCAGCTAATTCTCAGCTCGTTATGACTATTTTAATCATAGGGTTAGTAATGACGTTTGTTAATCCAAACATTAACGTCCTTGCCCATCTTTTTGGTTTAATAGCAGGTGCTGCACTAGGACCACTTATTTTAATTGGAGTAAAGCGACCTTACTACGCAAATCGTGTTGTTTTTGATGACGGTGAACCAACATTTGATCCTAATCGTTGGCAGAAAAAAAGAAGGTTGAATAAAAACATCAAAAAATTAATTTGGGTGTTTTTTGCTGTCCTAGTCATTGCCGGGCTAGTTTCACGATTTTTTTAATCTTAATTATTACTATTAATAAGGAGTGTTCCTAAATCAGGAACACTCCTTAATTATATATTAATTAGATAATCCCTCAACAAACGTCCTGACATTATGCTCCATCATTTTAATATATGTTTCTGCTCCACTTCCATCTAGCCCAACAGCATCCGTGTATACTTCACCTGCAATTTCTACTCCTGCGTCATTTGCTACAGTCTCCATATAACGTTTATCAACTGTCGTTTCTACAAAAACAACAGGGATGCTTCTCTCGCTAATCGTATCAACTACATTAGCAATTTGTCTTGGAGTTCCTTCCTCGTGTGAATTCAGTTCCCAAATACCAATCGTATCAAAACCATATTGGTCACCGAAGTATTTAAAAGCATTTTCACTAATCACAATGGCACGTTTTGATTCTTCTATCGTTTCAACTTCCGTTTCAATCCAAGTATGAAGTTCTTCTAGTTCAGCGATATAAGCATTTGCATTGGCTTCATATTCATCTGCACCTTCAGGATCGCGTTTAATTAAATCATCACGAATGTTTTCCACATACGTAATTACATTTTTAACATCAAGCCAGGCGTGAGGGTCCTCCCCGTCTTGATCACTGATTGGCAGTGGGGTAACTCCATCTGAGACAGACACAATTGAAACATCCCCGACATTTTGAACAAGACGCTCGAGCCATTCTTCAAGTCCAAACCCATTAACAAAAAATACATCAGCATCACTTACTTTTTGAAAGTCACTAGGCACAGTTTCATATTCATGTGGTTCTTCTCCAATTGGAACTAAGTATTCTACCTCTGCACGTTCGCCCGCTACTTGCTCTGCCAGATCAGCTAGAATAGAGAAGCTTGTTACGATCTTCAACGAATCATCCGCTGTTTCATCGTTCCCACCGCAGGCAGCTAATAAAAATGTACTTACTAAGGTCGTAAAAATCAGCACTAATTTCTTTTTCATGCTTTCTCCTCCTCATCGTTGCTACTCTACCAAAGATATGCACGTGTGCAACTTTTCGTGCCAAGAAAAGTTGCATATAGGCAAAGTAAAAATGACATAAAGGCAATCACTGTTTTAATAAAAGACTTTGTTTAAATTTCTCATGTTCGTTCCATTGTGCTCCAGTTACTTAAAGAGAAAAATTCGATAGCAACAGCATTTTCATAAGCAGTCAATAAAGAAAGCTAGCCACCTCTTTAAAAAAGAAATGACTAGCTTTATGATTTAAGAAATCTGAGGAAAGTGCACATACCTTTTTCCGTTCAGTACATCAAAAACTTCAATCTGCTTCGGAAGGTTTTCTGTTAGCTCTAAACAAAACTGCAAAGCAGCATTCCAATATGTTGATAACATTTCCTCGTCAACTTCCAGCAGGATCTTCTCAAGAATTAAACCGTCTTCATTAATTATTATGTTATCACTTTCCATTAACATATCTATTTGAATAGTAACTTCTTCGATGTGCTTTTCAGACATTAATAAACTTAATAAATGATCAGTTACCTTAACTGAAGTCATCACAAATTGCCTTTCTGACTCAAATATACTTTTATCCAACCTGCTCCAGTAGTGTCCAATAATATGTAATGCTTTCAGATAAGTCCTTGTCGAATGTGGGATTCGGGAAAACGTCAACACAATTTCATTAATAACGCTCTGTACAGCGTCTTTCCAAAAGCATACGGTCTTATCTAAAAAACGGTATGGACTTTGTAGAAAAGTAACATATTGATTCTCAATCATACTCATTAATACCTCTGCTTCACTTGACAGCTTTTTAAATTCACACAACCATAATCACATTTTCCAATTGCTTGATAAATAGAACACCATGAACGTTTCGCATAACAGATTGGAATCTCTTGCTCCATTGCTTTTCTCTTTAATACACCAGTTAAGTTGTGGTTAATAAAATCAGTTAAAACAAGAATTAAATCTATATGAGAAGGTATTTCTTTCTTGACCATTTGAACCTTACGTCCATCAACATGAATAATTTCGCTAAATCCAAGTTCTTCTAACTTCTTCGGTATAGAACCTAGTCGATCTGCTCCTACTATTAATAAAGCTGACACGCTTAACACCCCCAACATTGATAATCATTATCATCATAATAATTGAAACTGATTCTCATTGTCAATAGCCCTAATTATAATTTACCTATTTTTAACTTTATTTACATAACTTTTTGCGGAAAGTAGAGGGAAATTGAAGTAGTCCACGGCCCTTCAAGCGTAAAAAATGAATTCTCATACAAAGAGCGTTTTACTTAAGTCCATTTTTTTTGTAAAGTAAGAAGGAGATTGGGGGATGAAGTATGGTTGCTAACATGACAGAAGATCAACTATTGGTTTTAGTAATAAAGTATTTAAAAGAAAGCAAACGAGCTGCACTACAAGAGATTCTTGATGAATTACATCCTTATGACTTTGCTCAGTTATATAAAGGGTTACCAGAAAAACATCATCATAAGTTCTTAACATTTTTAACACCTTCTCAAATCGCAGACTTAATTCAAGAATTGGATTATGATATGCAAATCGAGATCTTACATAAACTAGGGATTGAGCGTTCTTCAAAAGTTATGAACCTCATGGACAATGATGATTTAGCCGATTTATTGAACGAGCTATCGGTCGATAAAATACAAGAGTTTCTTGAAGCCATGAAAAAAGAAGATTCTCAAGATATCCAATCATTAATGAGTTACCCTGCTGATACTGCAGGGGGAATCATGACAAACCAATTTATATGGATACACGCCAATCAAACAGTAAGACAAGCTGTCGATAAGCTGAAAGAATTTGCTAGCTTTTCAGAAAGCATCTATTACTTATATGTCATAAACAAAGAGAAGAAATTAGTAGGTGTTGTATCTTACCGAGATTTGTTAATAGCAGATATTGATGAAGTCATCGAAGACCTAATGTTCACCCGTGTCGTTTCTGTTCATGTTGATGATGACCAAGAAGAAGTAGCTCAGATGATTGAACGCTATGACTTCATAGCTATACCCGTTGTAGACGAGAACAATGTCTTACAAGGGATTATTACAGTTGATGATGCGATAGACGTTGTTATCCAGGAAGCAAATGAGGATATTGAAAAACTATCTGCCACCGGTAAAGCAATTGACTTTAACACGAAGGCTGTAACAGCTGCTATGCGCAGGCTCCCTTGGCTTGTTCTCTTACTGTTTATCGGACTTGTTTCCGGTAGTATTATTAGTGGTTTTGAAGAAACACTGGAACAAGTAGTAGCACTCATTTTCTTCATGCCTATGATTGCCGGAATGACAGGTAACACAGGAACACAGTCATTGGCAGTTGTCGTACGTGGTATTATTACGAATGATACAGACCGAAAAACCGTGATCAGACTCATATTCCGTGAGCTTCGGGTTGGAATTATGATTGGGATTACGTGTGGAATACTTATCTTTCTAATTGCTTATGTATGGTTAGGAAGTCTTGTCCTCGGTTTTGTTGTTGGGGTCTCTTTATTAATAACATTAATTGTCGGGACATTAGCAGGAACGATTATTCCATTAACTTTAAATCGTTTAGGAGTTGACCCAGCTGTTGCATCTGGCCCTCTCATTACGACACTGAATGATATTTTCTCCCTGATTATTTATTTCGGTATTGCATCAGCTTTCTTAATGCAACTACAAAACTTATAGAACCGTCGATTAAACAAAACAAAGGCCTACAGCTGACACACATTAGCTGCAGGCCTTTTTATTATATTATCTAGTAAGTATATCCCCTATTACCCAATAAGAAATACCATATAATGCTACAATCACAGAAATAATTATAAATAATTTTTTATTTGACATTCTCATGACGACCCACCTTATGTAAACGAATGAGGATATTATACTATAAGAAAAAGGTCTGAACAAAAAGTTACTTTTGTTCAGACCTTTTTTCCCTATAAATCCATTAGTTTTTTTCCTGAAGAATATAAGCACGTGTATACAAATGTTCAATATCGGCATCTGTCATCATCATTAATTTCCCTTCAGTAAAACCCTGTACCTTCGTTAAAAATGTGATCATGTTTTCGCGTTCCTGTCTACTCATTACCAATCCTCTCCTTTACTCTGTAATAATACAATATAATTTATTTAAAGTTATTATATAACAGATAAAAATGAGAGGTCAACGTTTTTTTCTTGAAAAGATTGCCTTATTTTATTACTTTACAATCAACACGGAACACGGAGCATTCTTCATTATTTTATAACTGACACTCCCTAATACTAACTGTTGTAAATGGTTTAACCCCCTGCTTCCAACTACAATTAAATCGACTGCTTTTTCGTTTGCAAAATTCAATATGGCTTTTGCTGGCTCACCTTTTAGAATTATTACTTGAACGTTAATTTGTTTAGAACGAGCCTTTCTTTCTATCTGTTTTATTTCTTCAATCTGTTTTTTTGACATATGATCAAATGGTTGTTTGTTATTTTTTCTCCTTTCATAACGGTCCACTACATAAACTAAATAAACATATCCTTGACTTTTTTCAGCTAAAACCAGCGCTTGTTCAGATGCCCTTAAAGATGGTTCAGATCCATCAACTGCTAGTACTAGGTTAGCGAACATAAATGTCACCCCCGAAATCAAATCTCTTTTTACACCTTTATATGCATAAAAAGAGCAATGTGGAATAATACTATTTGGATTTTAAATGACGGATATTTATCTAATTAGAGAGCATGTGGTAAACTATAGGTAATCGAGGTGATAGTATGGATTACAGTCAAATGTGTCCCAAATACGAATTAGCCATTGAGTTATTAGGAAAAAAATGGACGGGATTAATCATCCGAGTCCTCTTGGACGGTCCTAAACGTTTTAAAGACATCAAAGCACAAATTCCAGAGATGAGTGACCGTATATTAACAGAACGAATGAAAGAACTAGAACAACAAGACATTATTGTTCGAAATGTGTTCCCAGAGAAACCTGTTAGAATTGAATATGAGTTAACAGAAAAAGGTCTGGCTCTACAACCGGTTATCATATCCATACAAAACTGGGGCGAGAAATGGACTTGAAAAAAGACACGTTGGTCAAATTTCACCAACGTGTCTTTTTTACAGAATTATTTAATTAAATACGTTTTTGTCACGATATCATATAACGTTCTCTTATTTTTCCCGAAAGACATAATAAAAAATGGGAATAATACATACTTTAGCATTTCTCTAGTAAAAAACTGAAAAGCACTCGGTTGCTCAGCATGCTCATTATACACATACAAGTCAACCATTCTCATCCCAATGCTCCTTCTCCCCTTGACTGTATAAATAACGTGAAGTGCGAGAAAAACAAGAAAAATAATGACCCAATTAATCAAGTAAAGATGAAATTCATTTTCCCACATATATCTCCTAATATACTCTATGTTATCAGATGGCGATTCAGATTGAACAATCATCCAAGAAGTCGTAATAGCACTAGTTATAATTAATAGTAATGACACAAAAATAAAATCAAAAAAACCCGCGCACAACCGAATGATTCCACCTGCTCTTTGATCTCTATTTAATAATTTCCCGACCCATACTTGGTTATTGTTTGCCAACTCTTCATTCAATTTAGGTCATACCCCCATTTTTTTATTTAGTTTACCTAAATTTTACCATGTATACTGAAATTTCTAAAGAGTTTGAGTACAATCTTTAATTTGTATTTAACAAAAAAAGTTACCTGAAAAGGTTTTTGGCCTCTTCAGATAACTCTCTCCTTAAAACTTAACCAACCAATTTGTCTTTTTTCTCTTCATCCCATGCTTCTGTATTTTTAATACCAAGCTTATGTGGATCAAAGACAGGATCAATTCCTTTAGCTCGTTGCTCCTCATAATCTTTAAGGACCTTAAAGGCAATCTTACCAAGTAAAAGGATCCCAACAACGTTAATCACTGTCATTAATGCCATGAACAAATCAGCTAAATCCCAAACAAGGCCTAAACTAGCGACAGAACCGAAGAATACAAAGCCCATCGTTAATACGCGGTATACATTAACTGCTGCTTTATTTTTCTTGATGAATTCAATGTTCGTTTCACCATAGTAGTAACTTCCGATAATTGAACTAAATGCAAACATAAAGATTGCTGCAGCAATGAAGTAACTCGCCCATCCGCCAATTTGTAAGCTTAACGAGTTTTGTAATAATTGAATTCCTTCTGCTTCACTTAAGTGATAATCAGTGTTCAATAAAATAATAAATGCTGTTGCCGAACAAACAACTAATGTATCAATATACACACCTAAAGTTTGAACAAAACCTTGCTTCGCTGGGTGAGATACACTTGCTGTAGCAGCTGCATTGGGCGCACTACCCATTCCAGCCTCGTTCGAGAACAGACCACGACGAACACCCATCATGATTGCAGCTCCAATACCTCCACCAAGCGCTTGTTCAAAACCAAACGCACTACGAACAATTAAACCTAATACAGCTGGAATTTGAGTGAAATTCATTACGACAACTACTAACGCAATAACAATATATAAAATAGCCATGATCGGAACAATGACACTTGAGAAGTTAGCAATACGATGAACACCACCGAAAATGATGACACCAGCAAGCACGGTCATAACTGCTCCCATTACCCAAGGGCTGAGTCCAAATGCATTGTCGAATGCACCAGCAATTGTGTTACTTTGAACTGAATTAAATATAAGACCAAATGTAATTGCAATTAATACTGCAAAAACAATCCCTAACCATCTTTGTCCTAAACCTTTTTCAATATAATAAGCAGGCCCACCACGATATGATTCCTTATCTTTGATTTTATAAACTTGAGCTAATGTACTTTCAATGAAGCTTGTTGCACCACCTAGTAACGCTACAACCCACATCCAAAAAACTGCTCCCGGTCCTCCTAAAGCGATAGCAACAGTTACCCCAGCAAGGTTACCTGTACCAATACGCGTTGCTGCTCCAATTGCAAAAGACTTAAACGGACTAATACTTTTCATACCCTCTACATCTTTTGATTTCTCGAATACTACGCGGAACATCTCTCCGATAGAGCGGAACTGCATAAACTTAATCTTAAATGTAAAGTACAAACCAGCACCAAGCAAACCTCCAATTACAACATAAGTCCATAAAAATCCATTAAGAAAATCAATAATTGCCTGCAAGATGAACACCTCTCATATAAAAGAATTTTCAGAATACTTTTCTAATATACACTTGTTGCATCCACCTGTAAAGTATAAGTGTCAGAAAATTTGACATATTAAAAAATCTATTCGTTATTCGAAAGCGTTCAAACACTTATAAAACTTGTGCTTAGCCTATCATTATTAAAATAACCTCACAAAAAATTTGGATATTTTGATCCCTGTCACAAATTCAGTTTTTAAAGTATTTCATTTGCTGCAATATTACTCCAATAGTATTCTAAAAAATCATGCTTGCTTTCAAGTGTTTCCAACTCATTAACTTTTTTAGACCTTGGAACAAATCCACCTTTTTCCAATATTCTCTGTGAACCAACATTCTGATTTGTTGTTTTTGCAATTATTACAAATTTTCCATGCTCTCTTTGGACTTTCTCCATTAATAAACGAACTCCCGCCGTGGCAAAACCTTTTCTCACATAATCTTTTCCTATTCGATATCCAAGTTCAGCTTTAAAGAAAGGGACTCTTTCAATATTAAAAAGATTAATCCTTCCTACAATAGCTCCTTTCTCATTTGTAATTAAATAATATTGTCCTTCTCCTAATTTTTGTTCTTTTAAAAGATCTCGTAAGCATGTTAGGAAAAAATCGTAATGGTAATAGGACTCGCCTCTACTTGGTACTAACTGTTCAAAAAACTCCCTATTTTCTTTTTCAAAAACAAATAATGGCTTAGCATGTTTGAATAATAAAGGCTGCAGATTGATTGTCATTTTGTTCACCTTCTATTGATCAAATATATTTGGTTGTTTATGCTTTTCTTCATTCTCTTAATTGCTTCTTTTTACTTTAATTCTCATCTAGTACTTAATTGCAACCATCCTAGTGAAAAGAACCATAAAGTAATACTTATTCAACTAATTAGTGGGATAACCTCTCTTTTGTCAGCCTTACTAACAAACAATTTCCCCCAAACAAAAAAACGCATCTTTATTTATGCGTCTTCTTGTCAATATTCAGGCTAACTAGTATCATGAAACACTCGGTTGTGCTGTGTTTCTAACCGTTTTATGCTTAGGTTGATGTTGTGATGCAATTCTCCCTTTGAAATAACTGATTATATAAGAGATCATGATAATAGACAAAATAGAGTAAAACCCTCTTACAAGTCCGATAGAGTATAATCCGATAACAATAACAAAAAAATCAAATGCAAAAGTGGTTTTACCCGGATCATAGGAAAATTTCTGTTGGAGATACAAACTCAAGATATTTGCCCCTCCAAGAGAAGCTCCATTCAGGAACAAGATCGACAAACCTAAACCACAAACAATCCCGCCTAAAATAGCTCCAATCCAAGGCGAAATGGAGAAAGCAGGTAAAAATTGAACAACTTCCGTTAGCACCGAAAGTGTAGTAACTGCAAAAAGAGTTCTTAAAGTAAAACTCCATCCAAGCTTCAAGACGGCTAAAATATAAAACGGAATATTAATAATAAAGAACACTACTGAAAATGGTAGTTGGATAGCATAAGTTAAACTCAAAGCCAATCCAGCTGTTCCTCCAGTAGTTACTAATGAATTTTGTAAAACTAACACACCTAAACTAACGACTAAGCAGCCTAGGATGACATTTAACCATTTCATATGAGTCACTTCCTTTCTGTTTATTTAAAGATAGATTAGTATATTGAAATCGTTTTCTGTCGGTAAATTAATTTATCAATATAACAACTTCTTTTCCCTGTTATCCCTATTATAATAAGTAAAAAATTACCTAGCAAACACATACATAAACGCGATTAACCTTTAACGCGTTTATTCGATAAAGTATCATAACAGTTTCTATTTCTGTTTTTCTATCTCGACCTCCTGCTAAATACTATTTTAATAAAACAAAAAGGATGATTCGCAGTCTGTTTATTGACCACGGATCATCCTTTTTTAAATTAAAGTGAATGTACCTTAATATCGTTTTCCTCTAAACACTTATTTAATTCTAGTACAAATGCTAATGCATGTTCTCCATCACCATGGACACACACTGTGTCAGCTTGAATAGGAACGAGCGAACCATCAACTGCTTTAACAACCTTGTTCTTTACCATGTTTATAACTTGACTCACCGCTGATTCAACGTCTTTAATCAAGGCGTTCACATGCGTTCTAGGAGTTAATGTTCCATCAGCTTGATAAGTCCGATCAGCAAACACCTCATTCGCAACTTTTAAACCTCTCTCTACTCCTGCCTTTATTAGTTCGCTTCCAGCTAAGCCATACAAGACAAGATTGGGGTTACAATCATAAACAGCGTTCGCAATAGCTTGTGCAACTTCCCTATTAGCAGCTGCCACGTTATAAAGAGCGCCATGCGGTTTTACATGGTGTATGGAAGTCTTGTTTATATGACAAAACCCTTGCAAGGCACTAATTTGATAAATCGTAAAATGATAAATGTCATCCGGTGTTGTGTCTATTACTCTTCTACCGAAACCAGACAAATCAGCATAACCCGGATGTGCTCCGATTTTTACGTTATTGACAGCAGCGAGCTTAACCGTCTTTGCCATCACGTTATGGTCACCTGCATGATAACCACAAGCCACATTAGCTGAGGTGATGTGGGGTAATATTTGATCATCCTGACCAATCACAAACTCCCCAAAACTTTCCCCAAGATCACAATTTATATCAATGTAACTCATCTCATCCTCCCTTTTCTATCTAGTTTTTATTTTTGCTATTTATGTTTAAAACACCATTTTTAATGAGATACCCGTTTTCATATTCATTAGCTCTCGTTCGCGTTCAAGATATAGCTGTTCTGCGGAGGCTAAAGTGATTTCCTCAAATTTCACAACATCTCCTGGTTTTAACTGAGCAATCACATCTAGGTCTGTGGCAATGACCTGTGCAATTCTTGGATAACCACCAACGGTTTGACGATCCGCAAGTAAAATAATTGGGTTGCCCTCAGCTGGTACTTGAATAGTTCCAAACGCGATCGCTTCAGAGAATATGTCGACAGCTTTTCTCGTTTGTAGTGAATATCCTGTTAGTTGATAACCCATTCGGTCTGAATTCTGACTGACAGTAAATCGTTGGTGAAACAAAGCTTTTATACTTTTTTCTGTAAAAAGGTCAAAATGAGATCCTCGTATAAGATGAACTATACTCTCTCCTTTTGAAGACTGTTTTCTTTGACTAACTGACCATTTTGCTGACTGAAAACTCGAGCCACCACCTATTAATCTGAGTTGCGCTATTAACTTCCTTGCTAAATCAGATGGGGGCTTACACTTAACCCTATCACCTTGTTTCAGAGCTCTTCCTTCAAATCCACCGATGCCCGCTCTTATGTATGTACTTTTACTACCTAATATTTCTTCAATTGCAAAACCACCAGCACAAGCTAAATAACTTCTGCACCCAGATTTAACTGGACCAAATGAAAGAATGGCTCCTCCTTTAACATAAATAGGTTTGTTCAATGAAACTCTCTTTTGATCAATAACGGGCGAAAGATCGGCTCCTGTTATCACAATGAGAGTATCCTCTTCAAAACGTAGCACAGGACCGTTTAGTGTTATTTCTAATACACCTTCCTGTTCGTTATTTCCAACGATTAAATTTGCAAGACGTGTTGAAAAAGAATCCATTGCTCCACTTACAATAACACCGTATTTTTGGTAACCATATCTACCTAAATCTTGAATCGTAGTTAAAAGTCCGGGTTTCAAAACAGTAAACGTCATCTTTCCTCCTCCCTTAATAAACCAAATTCCTTTTCTGAAATAGGTTGAAACCGAATGATGTCACCAGCTTGAAGGAAACTAGGAGGATCTTGATTAGGTAAAAATAGCTGTAGAGGAGTTTGACCAATTAACTGCCAACCACCAGGAGTTGAGATCGGATAAACACCTGTTTGCGCTCCCCCAATGCCTACCGAACCTGCAGGTATCTTCATGCGTGGCTTAGCTCTTCTAGGAGTGAAAAGGCAATCAGGTAAGCCTCCTAAATAGGGAAAGCCCGGTGCAAATCCAATCATGTAAACTAGATATTGTTCACTTGAATGAATGTGTATCACTTCTTCCTTTGAGAGGTTGGTATAGCTAGAGACATACTCTAAGTCGGGACCAAATTCTCCGCCATAGCAAACAGGAATCACAACCTCTCTTCCTTTTTCTAATTTCTCCACTTTTAAATCAGCTACTATATCAGCCATTGTAGAACAAACTAATTCGGACGGGCGTTGAAACATCCCCTGTATTTTTAACGGTTCATAAAAGACCGTTACACTCGTAAATGCTGGTACTGCCTCTACGAATCCTTGAAAAGGGTTTTTCTCTAAATAAGAAGACAAAGCCTGTACTTGTTGATGTATAGTAAGGTTGATTTCATCACCGAATGAGACTGTTACCGCGGTCTCACTTACTGGATCTATTTTAATATTTTGATCATCTAGCTTATACTCTTTTACCAGTTGGACCACCTCCATCTTTAACAAATCTAACAGTTTATCTAAAAAGCTTGTTATGAGCGATCTCATAACAAGCTTCTTTACATCTTATCTATTTCCTTCATTTTTTTCATAATAACGGCTTAACTCTACAATCATCGCTCCCATTCTTTCTAACTCTGGTTGAATGACTCGCTCAATTCCATGTTCATGCAAGGCTTCTGCTGTTACTTTTCCGACTGCAACAGCAAGGATGTTTTTACGGAAAGCTTCAATAATTTGTTCAGTATATCCTTTTGACTCTGCGTACTTAAATAGAGATCGAACTTGAATTGCAGCTGTAAAACAAACCGCATCCATCTCTTGGTTCACAAGTTCCTGAAAGAATAACTCGACTGTTTCTGGGTTTGGATCTACGTGTTGATAAGGAAGTACCTCCATTACTTTGGCACCTGCTTCAGTAAGATAGTTAATTAGAGTAGGTGCATTTTCACCGTGCAACTGAACAATAACTCGCTTATCTTTCCAGTCAATCTCTTTTAATGAATCAATTAATCCATTAACTGTACCATCATCGTCTTTTACATCTGGAACAATTCCTATTTTCTTTAATGCCGCAACCGTCTTATAGCCTCTAGCACCAACATTTGCGTTCTTCACCTTATCTATAAAGGATTCTTTTTCATTAATTTCTTCCGCTAAATCCAACAGTTTATTAAGTCCAATTCCGGTTGTGAAAATAAACCAATCAATCTCTTGTTCAGCCATTTCTCTTATATTTTTCTTTACTTGTTCATCATTTGAAAAAACAGTTCCTTGTAGAGAACGTACCAAAGGTGTGCCTTTTTGTTTTTCAATTAGAATACTCATTTCATCTGTTTTCCTTGAGGCCGCAAGAACGACACGTTTATTATGTAAGCTCACTAACATCCACTCCCTATTTTTTCTTTATTCATTAATTATATCGTAAAAAATAAAAAACTGCTGAGCAAGGTTTTGCTCAGCAGTTTTTTTATTTTGCATTTAATAATTTATACTGGTCGACAATTAGTTTGAATAGTTCATTATTCTCTTCTAGTCCTGTAACAGCATGGATTGTCGCTTCTAACCCTTCACTACTAATTTTCTGTTGAATTTGAACGGCTTCTTCATCTGTTTGAACATCATACGAAAAAGCAGCTGCAATCGCTTTAGCAAGATAAACAGGCTCTTTTCCAACCAAATCTAAGTATTGCTTAGCAGGCCCTACTAGACGGTCAGTTGCCCCAAGCTTTCTTAATGGACCTCGTCCTACTCTTGTCACATCATCAGCTAGAAATTCATTTTTAAATCTTGCTATAATTTTATTGATATAGATAGCATGCTCTTCAGGATCAAAGGAATGCTTTTCTGTTAAAAGTGTTCCTGTTTCTTGTAATGTTTTTTCGATTAAACTTCTTACTTCGTCATTTCGGATAGCTTGGTCAATGGATTTAATCCCGTAATGATAGCCTAAATAAGCAGCAACAGCGTGACCCGTGTTCACGGTCCATAACTTTCTTTCAATATATGGATCAAGTGCCTCAACGAACGTTATTCCATTGATAGCTGGTTTTTCACCGATCATCATAGATTGATCAACGACCCACTCATAGTAAGGTTCTACCATTACCAGTAGCTTATCTTCATTATGTTGATTGGGTACAATCCGGTCAACAGCAGCATCAGGAAACGCGACGACTTCTGCCATTTGTTTCTGTACTTCTTCATCTAAATGTTCCAACACATGTTTCTTTAATAGGGTACTACCGCCAATAAGATTTTCACATGCTATCACATTTAAAGAATTTGCATTCGTTTTTAATCGTTCTATTAGACCTTTAGCTAGTAACGGAGCAATCATTGGTAAAATGTTTGGTCCGACAGCCGTTGTCACAATATCTGCTTTTGCAATAACGTCTATAACCTTCTCCGGCTCTAACATACTATTAAGAGCAGATACATTTTGTACTGTGACTTCTTCCTTTGACTCAGCAGCTAAGACTACCTGATATTCTTTTCTTGTATTAAGCAAATCAACAATTTCTTTATTTACATCAACAAATACTGTATCGTAACCTGAATTGCTTAATAATAATCCAATAAAACCTCTTCCTATGTTTCCAGCTCCAAAATGAACGGCTAACATTTAGTTCACTCCTTCAAATAAAGCCATAATCTCCTCAGGAGAAGTAGCAGATACGATTTGCTCCACATTTTCCTCCTCAGAGCAAACAATCGCAATTTGAGATAAAATATCAAGATGCTCATCGCCTTTTCCTGCAATCCCAATCAAAAGCTTCACAACATTTCCTTCTCCAAATTCTACTCCTTCTGGTACTTGGATAATAGCAATTCCAGATTCCTTCACAGCTTGCTTACCTTCTTCTGTTCCATGTGGAATCGCAACAAAATTCCCCATATAAGTTGACGTCAGCTGTTCACGCTCAAGCATTCTGTCAATATAAGAAGGTTCAACATACCCTCTTGACACTAATAATTCTCCTGTCTTTTTAATCGCATTTTCTCTTGTATCCACTTTCTCATTTAATAAGATGTTTTCCTTTGATAAAATTGGTAAAGTCATGTTTATTCGCTCCTTTTTAATGTTTGTTCATATAGAAATTTTTCTAATTTAGAAATTAAATAACTAGAGATTTTCAATTCATCTTGTGACTCAAACCTCACAATACTAAAATCATCTTCTATAATCAGCGCGCTGATATGACTCAGTACTTCTAACTCTGCACTTGTAATGTCATTGGGTGAAAGCATGAGTAAAATGGACTCAACCTCCATAGTTGACTGATCCATTGCCTCTAAATGTATGGGTTTACTAAGTGCAATAATACTAAATGAAGGCTTACTTACTTTATCACTGCGCGTATGATAAAGGGCTAGTTTCGTGTTCGGTATACCAAGGCCACCAACTTGTTCTCTCCTTAACAAATCATCTAACACCGTGCTCGTATCAGTTATGATTCCTCGTTCAAATAAATCCACACATGCCTCTTGCAGTAATTCTTTTATATCATGCCGAACATGGCCTTTTCTCACTTGGAAATCATTGATAATCGCTATAATCGTTTGTACGTAAGCTTGGTAAGTTTGTAAACGAGAAAGTACAAGTTCCCTTTTCGATATGGTTTCTGTATAGAAATCCTCTATCATAAGATTTTTATGATTAACAGAGTGACGAAGATACGATTTAATTTTCTCTACTTCCGTATTTGTTAAAAATGGATTAACTAGGATATAATCTTGTTCTTCTAATTCTGGTATTCGAATCGTAGATAAAATCAAATCATAGTGATCTTTATTTGAACGATGTAGCTCAAATAAAGATACATTCCGCACTTCTTTAATAGACGGTATTTCTTTTTGCAATCTTGTTGATAACATTTTAGATGTCCCAATTCCTGTTGAACAAACAACTAACGCACTTAGCGATTTTTTTTCACTTTCCCCTAATAAAACCGAACCAAAATGAAGAACTAAATAACCAACTTCCTCATCAGGAACCTCTAAATCTGACAAAACAACCTTCACTCCGTCTTTGACGATTTGAAAAAGTTCATTATAGTCTTTTTTTATTTTAGGTAATAGTGGATTCGTAATGCCCATGTTTTGTTTCATTCTAAAAATAGCAGGATTTAAATGGGCAACAAGACCTTGAAGCAATGAATGATTTGATTGCAAAGGTTGACCTATTTTCTTCTCAACATATTGGATTAAACTTTTGGCTTTTAGCGCTATTTGAAGACTTGTTTCTTCTATCAAATATTCCTTATCATGCCTTAACTTTGCTCCAAGAAGATGCATCGTAATATACCCAATTTCCGCTTTAGGAATACTACATTGAAAAACAAGTTCCAGTCTTTCACTAATTTTCTCAGCGATATGAAATTCAGCTGTTGTTTGAAGTTTTTCTAAGTAAGCTTGATCTATTGAAATATTCTCTCCTCTTACTATTCGTTCCATCGCCAAAGCCAAATGAACAACCAACCCGACATAAGCACTGTCTGCAATCGAATAAGGTAACTCTTTATTAATTTCCTCCATTACTTTCTCAACAATTAGTAAATTTCTTTTTTCTACTAACCCTAATAACCGCTTTGAGATAGAATCGGATTGTTGTTTCGTTTTCTTTTGAATATTTTCTCTAATTAACGTTAGTAAATCGTACTCTGCAACGTTTTCCATAATGATATTGCTCATTGCTTTTCGCTTACTCGTTTCATCACCAGCAATCTCTACGCCATATCCACGCTTCCGAACCAACGAAAGACTTTTATATTTCTCAAGTGATTCTTCAATTTTATTCAAATCGTTACTTATCGTTGCGATTGTAACATTCAAATCATTAGCTAACGCAATCAATTTAACTGGTTCTGTTGATTCCAAAAGAGAACAGATGATTATCGTTTGACGTTCTTCTTGTGAATACTCATGATGGGTCAAATTAAAGAGAAACAATTTTAGATTTTCAATATCTTTTTCTGCTCCTTTAATTTGAACACCAACACCTGATTTCTTCACTAAGGTTAAATCATATTCCTTTAGAATATCTTCAATCCCTTTTAAATCACGGTGTATGGTTCTGACACTAACGTCTATCACTTCAGCAATGTTTTTAACAGTTAACTCTTCTTTAGATAGAAGTAGTTTCTCTAAAATTTGCCTCTCTCTTGCGGTAATGTACATTTGTCCACCCCCTCTACAATTAAACGGATGTTGACAACATTAAAATAAACATACCTTATTATTATCATATCCGAGCTGAATTATTGATTCAACGAAAGGAAAATTAACTTTCGTCGATTAACTTGTTGCCATTATTTAATTAACAGCTCTATAAATGCTCTTTTCGCAAGATTGTTGTGACCGAAGGCACTTGACTTCCGCGGGATATAGAAGGAGGCCACTGAAAAAGGGTGGTTTTCCCTTTTGTAGCTTGCCTCTTAAGCAATGAGCGGAACCGTTGCAATCTTTTAAAGCCTGCTATGAGTGGGTTTCTCATAGCAGGCGCGCAACGCGTGGAGCCATTGCTGCTTCCTTGAATCTGCTAAAAGAGACTTTTTCAGTGGCCTCAAATAGAGGTAGGGGCGAGACCTCACAGGCAAGTCGAGGAGGCTCGCCACCTCCCCGCGGAAAGCGAGTGGTTGCAGCACAACGGCACGATCCCATCCTTACACCAAAACCTATAAAAGCAAAAAGTAGAAAAAGAAGGGCTTATCCAAAAGGTTGTTTTAAACCTTAGGGTAAACCCTTCTCGTTTTTTATTTCAACTTCTCAATTAGCTCATCATATTTAGGGCTATTTAAAAAGTTTTCAACAGAAATATGAACAGCTGTTGGTAATTTCGCTTTTGCACGGTCTGTTAAATCTTTATGCGTAATAACCACATCTGCATCATCAGGAATATTATTGATGGACGTATTTGTTACAGCAATGTCTAGACCTGCTTTTTTCACTTTATTTTTCAAGATAGAAGCACCCATTGCACTCGATCCCATACCAGCATCACATGCAAAGATGATTTTGTTCACTGATTCTTTGTTCACTTCTGTATTGCCTTCGTTTACTTGTTCTTTATTCACTAAAGCTGTTGCTCTACTTTCTTTCCCTTTTAACGCCGAAGTTTTCTCAGTTGCTTTTGTTAAATCTTCATCACCTGTTGATTTTGATCCTTTTAAAATAACAGAAGCGATTAAGAATGAAACGACTGCAGCTGCAAGCACACCAGCAATTACAGCAAAGAATCCACCTCTTGGAGTCATCGCTAATACAGCAATAATACTTCCTGGTGATGGAGCTGCTACTAAACCACCGTTAAGCAATAATAAAGTAAATACCCCAGTTGCTCCTCCTGCGATAGCTGCAAGAATTAATGCAGGCTTCATTAAAATATAAGGGAAGTAAATCTCATGAATTCCACCGAAAAAGTGAATAATCGTTGCTCCAGGAGCTGTTTGTTTTGCCATCCCTTTACCGAAAATCATGAATGCAAGTAAAATTCCTAAACCTGGTCCTGGATTTGCTTCAAGCAAGAATAGAATAGACATTCCTTCTCTAGCAGCTTGCTCAATTCCAATCGGTCCTAAAATACCATGGTTAATAGCATTGTTTAAAAATAAAACTTTAGCTGGTTCGATCAGGATACTAGCTAGTGGTAATAAGTTATGTTGCACTAAGAAATTAACACCTGTAGCAAGTGTTTGATTTAAACCATATACAATTGGTCCAACTCCAACGTACGCAATTAACGTTAATGCCCCACCGATAATTCCGGCTGAGAAATTATTAATTAACATTTCAAAACCAGACTTCACTTTGTTTTCAATAGCTTTATCAAACTTTTTGATGAGGTAACCACCTAATGGTCCCATCACCATAGCTCCTAAAAACATTGGAATATCCGCTCCAACAATCACACCCATTGTTGCCGTAGCACCAACGACACCTCCGCGAACATCGTAAACCATCTTACCACCGGTGTAACCAATTAAAAGTGGTAGAAGATAAATAATCATTGGTCCGACTAATTCTGCCAAGTTTTCATTCGGATACCAACCTGTTGGTATAAATAAAGCAGTTATAAGTCCCCAAGCTATAAAGGCTCCAATATTTGGCATAATCATGCCGCTTAAGAAACTACCAAAGCGTTGAATCTTAACTTTGATATTCGATTGATTTGTTTCCATTGTATTTCCTCCTTTTTAAATAGAAGATAATGTTCTTGTTCTTCTACACTTATAATAAAGCGGTTTCACCAATCAATCCATCTATAGAAAAGAGCTTTTTGTCAATATGATTGTTGACATTTTTTTAGTATTACACATTTTTGTCATGAATATGACAAAAATGGAAAAGGATGTACCTTCCTTTACTGTGATACTTCCTTTTCTTAAAAAAATCCAACCTTCATCAAGATTTTTTTCCTTCAGGCATTTTCTTATTCATCTTGTTTAAAGCCATTCATAAATCTCCTCTAAATAAAAAACGGAGCTGCTATTAATAACAACTCCGCTCATT
>NZ_BAUV01000047.1 GCF_000513135.1 Halalkalibacter akibai JCM 9157 | reverse complement strand
GAGAAAAAAATGTTTTCTCTTTTCGCTTGGCTTTTGTTCAGTTTTCAAAGAACTATTTGCGTCACTTCGTTAGCGACATTTATTATCATAACATAACGATTGGTTCTGCGCAACTACTTTTTAAAAAAGATATTCCGCAACATTTTAATGATAAGTCGTTTACAGCGACAAGTAATAATATATCACAATTAATAATTCTGCGCAATACTTAATTTAAAATTATATTTTTGCGGCTAGATTTAATAATCTACCATACCCCAAGCCTATATTCAAGTAAAACATTCAGCCCATAAAAAGATTCTCACAATAGAATATTGCCGCAAAGATTACATAGCCCCTTTTAGATTACTGTAGATTATAGAAAGGACCAAATAAAGCAGCTCCTTTCTATAATCTTTATTTATCTAATTTAATTTTTCTACTATTGAAATTCCACTGGGTTTATAATGAACTTTGATATTGGTCATACATTCTGTTGCGCCAGAATTAATCCCAACTTGTTGGGCTTTTTGAATTAATGTAAAAACATCGTGTAAGTTCCCTTCTACCACCGTTTCCATTGGACCTACCTTAAAGTTCAGGCCAGATTCTTCTACAACCTTAATGATTTCCGATATCATTCCATCTGTGTTCATATCTCTTCCGTTAGGTAGAATTTGAAATCCAGCAGTTACTGTTGTAGACATTTACCAATCATCCTTTCTATAAAATCTATTTGTTTACAACTTTCTTCATATCTTTTATATCCTTGTTAAACTTTTTTTCAATTTCCTTAATTTCATTTTCCACTACCTGCCTGATCTCACGCCCGGCATCCGCCTCTTGTTCCATTAAATCTCTTATGATCCCTCTTAAAGACTCAGTAGTAGTTTTAGATTCCTTATCATTAAGTAATTGTCTAATCTCATTCATGACGTTTTCACTTTTTTTCTTGACCGTTCGTGAGACGTTTTCAGAACCTTCATTAATAATTCCCGATAACTCTTCCAGTTTAATTCTTAACTCTTTTGAAACATCTTCTGTTTTATTCCATCCATCTAATACCTGATTACTAATATCTTCTCTTAGTTCTTCTCCTGATTTTGGAGCCGTAAGTAATGCAGCTGTTGCTCCAACTACCCCACCAACGACAGTACCCATTGCGACACTTTTTTGATTTTTCATACCAACAACTCCTTTTTTGATTCTACTATTTTCTTACCCGCTCTACTTAACATAAAACATTTACCAGAGAAAACAGTCTGTAATGTTGGATTATTAAATGATGAAACCCTTCCTAGAAGTAAAAAATTGAAGACACAAAAAAATGGATCTCTTCAACCAAATCACTGATTGAGGAAATCCATCTAATTTATAAATTCAATTGATTTAGCACGTCTCGAAGTTTAACCATTTCTTCTGTTGTTAATGTTAATCCTTTTCCCATTTTCTCATGATCTGGTGCCCAATCTCTAATATCATATTTTGCATCGCGCCCATTCCAGCTAATTAAATTTACTTCTTTACTCCAACCTTTTGCGTTTTCAGATAATACACCAACCGTTTCCACAATTTCATATTTTATTTCGGCCATCTCCAACAACTCCTCACTTTTCTTTCTATCATATCTTAAACGATAGGAAAATTAAGCTATTTTTTTTCTTTATCATATCTTTTTTCCATCAGATACTGATATGTCCAGATGTTCAGATAAAGCCAAATTCCACTTAATAGAAAAGCACCTATAATATCACTAGGATAATGCACTCTTAAATAAATTCGACTAAAACCAATGATTATGATCATTAAAGAACTAAATAAAATAAGCATAGTCCTTCCGCGAACCGTTTTAATATGCCTCCAAAATAAAAAGACGATAATTCCATAAAGCGTTACAGCTGCCATTGTATGTCCACTAGGATAACTAAAGCCTGTCTCTTTCACAATTTGTTCTAGTGGACGGTCTCGTTTAAACAAAAACTTAAGTCCCTGATTTATTCCGGTTGACCCTAATGAAGCAATCACAAATAATACAACCTCATCAAATTTACGATACAATATGTAAATAATAATTAAAAACATACATGAAATCACAATGACCGGTCCTGTCGACCCTAAATGGCTAAAGAACAACATTACTTTTGTTAAAGCAGGTGTTTCAATCGTTTTAACCCAATTTATCGCATGTTCATCAAATGGAAGTACCTTCCCATTTGATACTAAATAGGTTGTAGAAATAAAACCTATCAGGGGCAAAAGAAGAAAAAAAACAAACATCCATCCTAACTTTCGCTTCATTATTTATCCCTCGTCCCAATAAGATTGTCTAATTTTTATCTTCCTCCTTAAAATGGTTTGTATGCATCCGAATATGTAATCTTCTCTTAAGTAAAAAGAGGTCGTCCTAAAAAGTCTTTTTAGACTTTTATAGGACGACCTCTTTTTAACTACTCAACAATATTAACAAATATTTCTTCTAAAGATGGTGCTTCTTCAATTAAATTATATTCAAGCATCCAATCAATCGTTTCCTGCCACGAAGTTGCTTCTTGACTTCCAAAACCTACATCTGACTCCATCTTAGGTAGAAGAATTTCTAAACTTTCTTTTTCTACTTCTTCAATCAATGGAAAATTTGCCTCGTCTTGGTTTGTTAATAAAATATTTAATGCTTCTTCAGGATTGTCTCTCATAAATTCATAGCCTTTGGTAGCACCGCGCCAGAACGCTCTTATCTCTTCTTCCTGCACTTCCCAATTTTGATCATTTGTTACGATTACTAATTCATAAAAACTCGGGACACCGAAATCAACTGGATTAAAGTAACGTGTGTCGTGGCCTTGATGAGTTAAAACAGGAACTTCATGATTAATATAAGCACCTGAAACAGCATCAACTCTACCACTTACAATGGAAGAACCTAATTCAAAGCCAATATCAATCATTTGAACTTGCTCAGAATCACCTCCATCAGTTTGAACCATTGTTTTAATTAAAGCTTCATTTACTGGAATGCCAGGATAACCTACTGTTTTACCTTCAAGATCTTTCGGGCTTTGAATGTCACTATCTTCCATAAAAATAACATGATTTAAAGGAGAACGGACAATAGCTCCAATTGACTTTACAGGAACACCTTGAGTCGCACGTGCTGTTACTACATCTGGCTGATATGTAATACCAAGTGTAATTTGACCAGCTGCGGCTAAATTAATAGGATCAGTAGGATTCGCAGGAAATTGAATGTTAACTTTTACACCTTCTTCTTCAAAATAACCCTTCTCTTGTGCCACATACAAATAGCTATGTACTGCATTAGGATACCAATCTAACATAATATCAATTTCAGTTAATTCCACATTTTCTTCCACGACGGGCTCTGGTGTTTCCGTTTCTGGAGAGGCCTGTTCTTCTTCACCTTCTCCACCACACGCTACTAAACCTGCCAATACAAAAGCACTTACACTAGCTGTTAACCACTTCTTCATTCTATTCTCCTCCACTTTAACGATATTTTTTCTAATATAACAACAAGCAAGAATAAGCTAATTCCTACCGCTGACAATAAAACAATTGGTGCAAACACACCGGCACCATCAAATTGAGTCATCATTCTCCTACTAAAATAACCAAGTCCTGATTGTGCCCCTAACCATTCACCGATTGCAGCCCCGATAACACTTAACGTAACAGCGACTTTTAAACCTGAATAAAAGTGTGGCAATGCTTGGGGTACACTCAATTTGAAGAAAATCTCTCTTTTAGTTGCTCCCATTGTTTGAAGCAATTCTCTTAATTCTTTACTACTTGATTTCAAGCCATCAAATGTGTTCACAGTGATAGGAAAAAATGTGATTAATATCGTGACAACCACTTTACTCCAAATTGAATAACCGAACCATAAAACAAAAATTGGTGCTAAAGCAATAATCGGTATCGTTTGTGAAGATATAATGATAGGATAAAACGCTTTTTCAGCAGCCTTACTTAGACTCATCCAAACAGCTAGACCGACTCCAAAAATGATAGAAAGTCCTAAACCCGTTAAAATAATCAGCAATGTAGCTGGAAGATGAACCGTAAATAAAATGGACCTGATTTCCCACAGCTTCACAACGACTTCGGTTGGCGATGGCAAAATAAACGACATTCCGATCATTCTAGCAAGCAATTCCCAAAACACTATTAATGCAATAACGACTATGGTGGGTGCAAAATATTGTTGAATCGCCCTCATGATTTCACCAGTTTTCGCAATTGATCAATTAACCGTTCTTTCACTTCAATGACTTGTGGTGTATGAATATCGCGATACTCTCGAGGTCTCCCTAGAGGAACGATTACTTCTTCAAGTGTTTCAACGGGTGTTTCCGTAAAAACGAAAATTCGATCAGATAAAAACAATGCTTCATCAACATCGTGTGTAATAAATAAAATAGTCGTTTGCCATTTCTTCCATTGGCCGAGTAACCACTCCTGCATTGACAAACGAGTGATCGCATCAAGCGCACTAAAAGGTTCATCTAACAGTAAAACATTTGATCCACTTAAGACACTCCGCAAAAAGGAGACACGTTGCTTCATACCACCAGATAAGTCCCCAGGATATTTTTGTTCGACTCCCTTAAGTCCAAACTCTTCCAGTAAATCTATTACTTTTTTATGCGCTTCTTGCTTTTTTACCCCTTTTAACTCTAGTGGCAATGAAGCGTTAGCTAAGATCGTTCGCCATGGCATCAATAAGTCCTGTTGTGGCATGTAGCCCACTTGACCATTGCGGTTACTATGCACCTTGCCATTTATTTTAATTTCACCTTCTGTTTGTTGCTCAAGTCCTGTAATCAGTCGAAACAACGTACTCTTTCCTGAACCACTCGGGCCAATTATACTAATAAATTCTCCCTCGTTTACATCAAAAGAAAGGGATCGAAGAATTTGATCAGTCTGACCTTTCTTTTCTTTATAGGTAAAACTTACATTTTCAAACTGTAAAGATTTATCAAGCATCAGTTGGCCACATCTCTTGGTTATAAGACATATCCCAAAACATAAATTCAAAGCGAGTTGTATTCAAGAAAATTTCCTCAAGTTTTTCAAGCTCTGATTCTGGTTTTCCTTCTGTTAGCTCGTCTAACAAATTGATGCACCACTCTGCTAACTGTCCAAACTCAGATGAACTATACATTTGAATCCATTCACCGTAAAATTCATGGTCGCTTGCACTAGGTATTTCACTTAGTTCTTTCCCGATCTCCCAGTAGCTCCACATGCATGGAAGGACTGCTGCAACAAGGTCAGCGAGCGTTCCGTTTTGACCTACATGTAGCATGTAATGCGTGTAAGCAAGAGTAGTAGGCGAAGGCTTAGCTTTTTCAAACTCTTCCGGCTCTACGCCAAACTTTTTCGCGTACTCACGGTGAAGAGCCATCTCTTCATTTAATGTTGAATCAAGCAGTTTAGCGAATTTGCCCATTGTTTCGATGTTTTCAGCTTTCATCGCTCCTAAAGCAAACAATTTGGCATAATCTATTAAATACAAATAATCTTGTATCATAAAAAAACGAAATTTCTCACGGTCCAAAGTACCGTCGCCAATTCCTCTAACGAAAGGATGGGCATGATTCTTCCTCCAAATTGGCTGTAATTCTTGATATAAACGTTCACTAAATTTCATTGTTAGTCACCTCATTTAGTTTCTTTTCGTTCATTTGTCCATTCATAAACAAACAACATAAGTGTCTTCGTATATTCAATTAACTGCTTGATTGGAACCTGTTCATTTACTGAGTGAGCATTTAATAAATTTCCTGGCCCGTAAATGACAGTAGGTATGCCCGCTTCCCCTAACCAACCACCATCCGTTACAGTCGGTGATACATCCACAATTGCTTGTTGGCCAGTTACTTCTTGATGTTTATTCGCTAAGAGTTGAACTCCTAAATTTTCAGGATCAATTTCTAGTGATGGGAAAATCTCTCCTCGATCTTCAATCATAGAAGTTCCACCCCATTGGAAACTCGGTGGATTTTCTCTTAACCAAACATCACTTTCTGCTACTTTCAATAAATGTTCTTCAATTTCCTTGGCAACTTGTTCATGGGTTTCATTAGGGTAAAAGTGTACGGTAATCCAAAGTCTACATTCATCAGCTATAAAAGCAGCATGTCTTCCACCTTCAATCACTGCTGGATTAATCGTATTTGCACCTGGAGGAAATCCAGGATAACTCTTTGTTACAGCCCAATGACGCTCTAATTCTTGAAGACCTTGTATAAGTTTCATCATTTTTTCAATTGCACTTGCCGCATACAAGTTTCCACCAGCATGAATCATATTTTTTCTAGTAGCATCATGATGTGTTTGTTTGCTTTTCACTGTTACCCAACCAGTAATGACTCCACCCTGTCCTTGTATATGTAAATCACTCGTATCAACCACTACGGCAAAATCAGCTGTACTTCCTCTTTTGCAACATTGTAGCGTGCCCGCTTCACCAACTTCTTCTCCAATAACGGATTGGAAAATTAAATCCCCCTTCAATGTAACTCCTGCTTCAGAAAGTAACTTAATGGCAAACAACGCACCAGCTAATCCGCCTTTCATATCAGCTGCGCCTCTTCCAATCACAACTCCATCACGTACAATCGGAGTAAATGGATCCACTTCCCACTGCTCATCTTCAGCTACCTCAGCTACATCAACATGTCCATTAATAATTAAACTTTTATAATTAGCACGTTCACTTCCTCTTAGCAGGCCAACTACATTTGGATCATTCGGGTAGACATCCCACTGATCTATTGAAAATCCAAACTTTTCTAATTCAGCAGCTATAAAATCTTGTGCCTTTTTTGTGTTTCTAGCTGGTGGTGCGGGTGTTTCAAATGAAATAAGAGTTTTCAATAAATCAATCATTTCATCCTGACGTTCATCAACTTGTTTAAGAATGGATTCTAATGCGACCACTTTATATCTCTCCTTGAATCAAATAAAAAACCACTTCTAAAAAAGAAGTGGTTGATTTCGAAAAAGACTAATTATACAAAATAGTTTTGAATAATTGAATTTAACTAACACTTCTTCCCTACGCTAGTACGAACTAGATCAGGTGTTAAGGGTTGAGACGGATCATCTCTCTCAGCTTTACAGCACCCCTAGCAGTGATAACTCATTTAATTTTTTTACTCACAATCTTATTTGTAACATATCATTAGAGTAACTTCAATCATTAACTGAGTATAAGATCATTATTTTAAGGTTCCTTTTCTTAAAATAATAGATCACAACATGAATCAATAGATAAAAGCCTATTTCCGCCATAATATGTGACCTTTTTAAATTTAGGCGAATATAGTACTTTGACATATTCAAGTTTAGGAGACAGACGAATGATTAAAATCCACCAGGGAAACTCCCTCAAATTAGAACCCTCTGACTGTAATATTGTTATTGATGTTATTCGGGCTTTCACCGTCGCACATTATGCATTTTTAAACGGCGCAAAAAGAATTCTACTCGTTCCAACGACAGATGAAGCATTCTCTCTAAAAAGAAAACATCCAAATTTCGTTTTAGCAGGAGAAGAACACGGGATCGGAATTCAAGGATTTGATTTTGATAACTCACCTAAACGAATTTCTAAAGAAAGGTTGGATAACTTAACCATTGTTCAAAAAACAACTAACGGAGTCCAAGCAACATTAAATAGTTTAAACACCAAACATCTATTAGTTACTGGGTATTCAAACGCAAAGTCAACTGCATCATTTGTTAAGAAAGTAATAAAGGGACGCTCATCAACTATTAACATTATCGCTTCTCATCCTACTGGTGATGATGATTTAGCTTGTGCAGAATATATAAAAGCGCTCATTCTCGAGCAAAACATCCCAGCTAATATCGAGATAGAGAAGCGGATCAAACAGTCACATGTTTGTGAGAAATTCTATGATCCCACTAATTTGCTTTTCAATAAAGCAGATATTGCCCTTTGTTCACGTGAACACCCGTCAAATTTTGTCATGAAGCTAGTTCAAGACAGTGAAATCCCAACGATTGAGAGGTTTGCCCTATGAATAGTTTGTCTACTTCCGGATTACAACTACCTAACAGGTTTAGTAAACCAAGAGCAGAAGGCCTTACGATTTTAATAGACAACGGACTTTCCCTTCAGTCTTTTAAAGATACGATTCAGAGTTCTTCAGACTTTATTGATTTTGTTAAATTTGGGTGGGGAACCTCATTGGTAACAAAGCAACTACAACAAAAAATGAATTTTTTACTTGAACATTATATTCCCTATTTTTTCGGAGGAACCCTTTTTGAAAAGTTTCTTAGCCAAAATAAAGTCGATGAATTTTATAATTATTGTAAAAAGAACCAATGCAAATACATTGAAATATCAAATGGAACCCTTGATATTAGCAACAAAGAGAAAGCAAAATTCATTACGGAGTTTAGCTCAGAATTTATTGTCTTAAGTGAAGTAGGAAGTAAAAATTGCGAAAAGTCAGATAATACCTGCACGAAAGATTGGATTGAATTTATTCAAGAAGATCTTGAAGCTGGAGCTACAAAGGTTATCACGGAAGCAAGAGAAAGTGGGACTAGTGGGATTTGTCAAAGTAATGGAGAAATGCGATACGATCTTATTGAAGAGATTCTGTCCTCATCCATCGCTATTAGGAACGTCATTTTTGAAGCACCAAATAAAAAGATGCAAACCTATTTCATTCAAAAGTTAGGTGCAAATGTTAATTTAGCTAATATTCCTTTTTCAGACCCAATATCTTTAGAGACTCTTCGCTTAGGGCTACGTTCAGACACTTTTAGTTTATTTGATTCGGAGGAATAAGAAAATGATGAGAGATCCAAATAAAATATTTCACCTTGCCATTCCATGTAAGAATTTAGATGAAACAGTTGTTTTTTACGAGAAATTAGGTTGTAAACTTGCAAGAAAATACGATGATCGAGTAACCTTTAATTTTTTTGGCGATCAAGTCGTTTGTCATCTAAGTCCTGAACATATCGACTTAACACCTAAAATGTATCCCCGCCATTTTGGCGTTACATTCACAAACAAACAAGAATTCCTTCAACTTTTAGACGAAGTTCAAAAAAATGAACTTCCATTCTTTCAGGAATTAACGAGTCGTTTTAAAGGAAAACAAGAGGAACATTTAATGTTTTTCTTAGTTGACCCTGCTAATAATTTACTTGAATTCAAATTTTACCACGATACAACAATGGCCTATTAAAAACCACGAAAAAAAGAGGTGAGCGCTCCCACCTCTTTTTCTTTATTTTAGCCCACCATATGTAAATTAGGCAGTTTTTTATTGGAATTGATTTGGATTTTGATGCATTTGATTCATGTGCATAGTGTGTGTCATCGGTTGTGTTGTTTGCATGGAGCTTGCCATTGGTTGTTGCATTTGTCCAGGGATAGAATGAGTTTGTGTTAAGCGTTGATTTTCTTGAATTAATTGATTGCACATATGTTGAAGCTGCTGAATGTGTTGACCAGCCATGCTTTCATGTTGAGCAATTTGCTGTAATTGGCTTGTGATTTGCTTTAGTTGTGATGCATGTTGCTGCTCCATTTGCGACATTTGTTGAAGCATTTGTTGCATTTGACCTGACATTGAAGATGAATTCATTGTGTTCATAGATGACATTTGGTTGTTTGAATTTTGGAACATCAGTATTTCCTCCTAGTAGTGGGTAATGTAGTACAAATATAAGATAACCCTGCTATAAAGGAAATATGTGTTAGATTTCAAATATATTTTTGCTCTTTTTTGTATTATAACTTAACAATGGTTCGACCTTTTACTTTTCCGGTTAATATCGTCTCAAGTACAGTAGGTAAGTCCTCTAAGCTTACTTCATTGACTATTTCTTCACTTAGTTGCAAAGGCTTTAAATCGCTAGCAAGCCTTTTCCATACCTGCTCTCTTACAGGCATTGGACAATAAACAGAATCAATTCCAAGCCAATTTATCCCTCTTAAAATAAATGGAAAAACTGTTGTTTGGACAGACGTTCCTCCAGTTAGACCACTATTGGCAACAGATCCACCGTACTTTATTGAAGTTAGCACATATTCAAGCGTCTTTCCACCTACTGGATCGACAGCAGCTGCAAACAATTGCTTACGTAGCACTTTCTTTTCTTCTGAAATAAGCTCTTCCCTATTTATAATTTCAGTAGCTCCGAGCTTTCTTAAGTATTCATACTCTGTTTCTTTTCCTGTACTAGCTGTTACGCGATATCCTAATTTCGCTAGCATGTCTACAGCAATGCTCCCTACTCCACCAGTTGCACCAGTAACTAGTACCGGTCCGTCTTCTGGCTTTAGACCATTTTCCTCTAACCGTTGAACAGATAACCCAGCAGTAAATCCCGCAGTTCCAAGTATCATGGCTTCTCTTAAAGTCAACCCATCAGGTAGTGCTACAACCCATTCAGCAGGTACTCTGGCTAACTCACTAAAACCACCGTCGTGTGAGACCCCCAACTCATAGCTTGTCACAATCACTTCGTCACCTTTAGAAAACCGTTCATCTTGGGATTCTATTACAGTTCCTGCTAAATCAATTCCAGGAATTAAAGGATAAGATTGAATGATTTGTTTAGGTAATGTTGCAAGCCCATCTTTATAATTTACACTTGAGTAGGCAACTTTGATTGTAACTGTCCCTGCTGCTAGTTCATCAAGAGATTTTGTTTTAACCCTCATGTCCGTTTTTCCGTCGATAAGATCTATCACAAAAGCTTTAAAATCTTCCATTAAAATCACCCTTCCCATCTTTTGAAAGCTCTCTACTATACTTATTACTTTCGCTTCTTTCGTCTATTCCCCTTCTTTTAATTGGTAGGCTTTCGTAAGGATTATTATTATAAAAGAAGTTTTTACCCATAGTGAAATGGAACGATGTGAAGACAAGTAAGCGCAAAAACAATAAAGTATTCGAAAACAGTGTTTTACCGAATAAGCACATTAGTTCATTATCTAAACAGCTTATGGCATAATAACAGCAGAAATATTGGGGAGGAGTTCATGATGAAACTCGGATATGCTTGTATTAACCTTTCACTTCCTTCAAAGTTTAGAACTTGTCGGTTAAAAACAGTCGAGAGTGAAGGTTTAGAAAAAGTAAAAGAACTAACCATTCATAATTTTCAACAAGTATTAAACAATATCTCTTGGAATAGAAGCCAAGGTATTTATTTTTATAGAATTAGCAGTGATTTAGTTCCGTTTGCCACACACGAGATTATGACCTGGGAATGGGATCGCGATCCTGACGTACTGGAGATTACAAATCAGATAAAAGATATTGCCACTAAAAATGGTATGCGCCTTACTATGCACCCTGGACAATATAGCATTTTAAATTCACCTAATCCTGAAATCGTTAGAAAAGCCATTTTAGACTTGGAATACCATAATCAAGTATTAAACCTAGTAAACGGTACCGATATGATCATCCATGTTGGCGGGGCATACGGAAACAAAGAGGAAGCAAAAAGTCGTTTTATAAAGACTTACAACACACTTTCAACAGACATCAAGTCTAAGTTACGCTTAGAAAATGACGATAAGATCTTTCATATTCAAGATGTAATTGATATTTATAAAGAAACAGGTGTTCCAATATTGTTTGATTATCACCACAATCGCTGTAACCCAACTGATGGTATCACTATTGAAGAAGCCCTAACAATTGTTTTTGAATCTTGGGAGTCCACTGGACGACCTAAAATGCATATTAGTTCAGGCCGGAACGCAGAAACAGATAGCGCCCACCATGATTTCATATTGGAACATGATTTTATAGATTTTATTCGCCTAATAGGAAATAGAGAAGCTGACATCATGTTCGAATCGAAAAGAAAAGATGAATCGGTGTTGAGAGTTTACGAATTAATTAAAAATGGAAAAATTGATCTTAACACACCTGGTGTTAAACTCGAGATGTCGCCTGCTTTCAGTTGGTAAATTGGTTTATAAATACGGTACGTGAAATTTTGGTGTAGCCTTTTCAAATAAACCAAAAAAGGAGAAAGAACGATTATTGTTTTTTCTCCTTTTAGTATATTATTGCAACCACTTATCAAAAAAATCTCGATAGCCCTCTTTCATTACTTTGCTTGAGAAGCGTTCGAATGCGTGTTCACGATTTTCACTTGAAACTTTAATCGGCACTGCTGCTGCCATATTGACTAGTTCAAACCAATTTTTTTCATTACCAGCAAATGAATGCGTTGAACTAATATGATCATAGCAAGGATGCTCAGGTTTTACGACTATTTTCCCCATTGCAAGAGCCTCAGTTAATGGCATCGCAAACGTATCAAATTTTGAGCAACTCCAATAAACTTTAGCGGAGTTCATTAACTCGAATATCTGATCTTGCGAAAGCGCAAATTGAAGTGAGACATTTTGTGGAATGTCATATTTTTTCATACTTTCCTTATAGCGTACTCCACCAAACACCATGACAACATCTTTGTCCGGATTTCGTTTCGCATATTCTAAAACAAGATCTGGTCTTCTATTCTCTTCATCTCTTCCGATCCAGAGTACTCTGTTATCTTTAATTTGCAAAGGGTTGTAATGTTTTTCAGCTAAAGCTTCATTGAATCCGATTGGAATTACATTTACATCTGTTACTCCAAAGTTACGGTTTAATTCTTTTTTTAGAAACTCCGTTGAAACAATTGCCTTATCAACGATCTGATAAAATGGTTTCATCATTTCATAGCCTGTTAGAGCAGGGTCTGGAAAACTATGAGGAAACAATACACTTTTTTCAATAAACATCTTTAAATAAGTAAATCCAGAAACCGTATAAATCACATGATCAATGTTATGAGAATTTATTTGATCTAAAACAATGTCATAATTCACTAAGTCACCTTTCTCATGTTCGTAGCCAGGAAGCCAATCATAGCCACTTACATGTCTTTCAGGTGAGATAAAGACAATCTCTATTCCTAATTCTGCAGCAATCCCCTTTAATCTTTCTGCAAAAACTCGAGGTCCTTGCGCTTCGGTAAATTGTATTTTCCTCATTACTAGCCCAACTTTTTTCATTGCTTTCCCTCACTCTTTCTGTTCTAGAACGTTCGTGTACAATTGTATTGTACTTTATACAGTCCGTTACTCTTTAAATCCTAGGACTAATTATGTGTGCATGTTATCGTTCAAGTATGATAAGCTTTTCTTGGTCGAATCGCTAAAAATTTATTAAAATAAAGACCACCATGAGAGAGAACTGTTTCTGCGTAAACTAGGACAATCAGTTACGCTACTACAAACCCTCTTCTTAAAACCTAACAAAAATTTAAGGTCATCAGTTGTTAAGACGATATTCAATGTCTGATTCACTTCTCTCTTATCGAAAAAAAGAGAAAGAACTTTAAAATTCAATAGTAAAGTAGCAATTATAGATGGTCAAGAGTTTGTTCCTCATTGTATGAGTTACATATGATTCGAGCAGAGTAAACATAGAAGATGAAAGGATGATTTAGGTGATTGCTGTTATTTTTGATTTGGAACTGATGAAACGTTTCAGGAAAGGACAACCTAGTGAAATTGTCGAGATCGGTGCTTGTAAAGTAGACCTAGGAACTAAGAAGATTATAGACCAGCTTCAAGTATATATATTGCCTAGTAAAGGACATATTTCAAAAAGCACCCGGAAATTAATAAAAATGAAAGAAGAAGATGTTGAAAAAGCTGTTTCTTATCAAACGGGTATTGAACTGTTCAAAGATTGGCTTGGAGATGAGCCTTATTACTTATGTTCTTGGGGCAAGGACGATCGTGCCCATTTTATCAATCAATCGGTTAGAAACAAGCTAGATTTAACTTGGTTGAAAAATTATAATGATATCCAAAGACCTATCGGTAAACTTTTATCTCAAGATATCAATAATCAGCTCGGTTTGAAAAATGCTTTAGAAATTGCCGGAATTGAATTATTAGGTAAGGCACACAGGGGTATTGATGATGCCTTAAATACAGCATCCTTATTTATTAAATTTATTGATGACATTCCATTAGAAGAAAACTCACTATCAGATAAAGAAATTCAAAATCATTATAAAAAATATAAACGTTCCCGATTTAGACATTTAGACCGTCCTTCTAGACAATCACCAAACTAACGTCACATGGTAATTTAGGGGGAAGTTGTTCAATGCCATATTTTGAAATTGGTACATTTCAAGACCGTGCTCTGTTTTTATCAATTGACCACCTGTTAGTCCTGTTTATATTTATCGTATTTGTTTTCTCTCTTTATCTTTTCAGGTCTTCGATTAAAGATCCAATTCGCTGGTTACTAATTGGTTTATTAGCAGGATCTGAAATAAGTCTCATTGTGTGGAGTCTTGCTGTAGGACAATGGGATATCCGGTTTAATCTACCCTTGCAACTTTGCACGATCAGCCTTTATTTCTGTTTGGTGATGTTGATTACTAGGAATTATTTCATCTTTGAAGTTGTTTATTTTTTCGGACTTGCTGGTGCACTACAAGCGATGCTTACACCTGACCTCTTTTACACGTTTCCACATTTTCGTTTTTTTCATTTTTTCATAGCTCATATCGCGATTATATTAGCCATTTTATTATATATGGTGTGGGTAGAAGAATTTTCGGTTTCTATGAAGTCAGTATTTAAATCAATGATTGTCTTAAATATTTTGGCTATGATTGCGTTTATTGCTAACTTAATGACAGGTGCCAATTATATGTTTTTAGCCAGAAAGCCAGCTAATCCAAGTATTCTTGATTATTTAGGACCCTACCCCTGGTATATTTTATCCCTCGAACTGCTTGCCCTTATTATGTTTATCCTTCTTTATTTACCCTTTCGAAAACAGGCTAAGCAAACTACTTAGCCTGTTTCTTTAGTTGAACTATGTGATCTAATGAGATAAGGTACTATTTCATCCAAGGCAAGTGTGCTACTATGACTGATTACAATTCCATGGTCACTTAAGTGTCTTGAGAGCAATTCGTGATTGTTTGTGACAATTTGGAGAGGGTTCATATCAATATGCAAGACATTGGGATGACTTTCAAACTGCTCCGGTAAAGAAGGTACCCATAATCTTGCCCAGTTATGATGGAGTTCATCTTTTTCAGTGAATTGAATGATTTTACCCTTATCCATAACACATATATAGTCTGCGATCTGCTTTATATCCTCTAGGTTATGTGTAGCTAATAATACACTTGTATCATTTGAAGCTAGAAAGTATTGAAGATCTTCTATCATTTTTCTTCTTGAAATAAAATCTAAACCAGTAGATGGTTCATCAAGCATGAGTAAATCAGGCTTATAGGCAAGAGCAACAACAAATTCAAACTTTTTTTGGGTACCTTTAGAACACCTTTGAAGAGTCATGTTCTCATTAATTTCATATCTTCTTAACAATTGTTGATATCTTTCTTCGTTCCAACTTGGATACCAATGAGAAATAAAAGAAGCTATTTCTTTGATTTTCAGATGCGCAAAAGGTTCCATCTGATCTCCAACAAAACCAATTTTCTGTTTCGCTATGGTATCATCCTTCCTATTTTGATTAAATAATTTTATCTGACCTACATTTGGCTGTAATACATTCATTAACAATT
The DNA here is from genome assembly GCF_000513135.1 of Halalkalibacter akibai JCM 9157. Lineage (GTDB taxonomy): Bacteria > Bacillota > Bacilli > Bacillales > Bacillaceae_D > Halalkalibacter > Halalkalibacter akibai. Next base: position 16,707 of record NZ_BAUV01000047.1, on the reverse strand, counting down.
GAAAAAATGTACTTTTACCAGAACCATTTGGACCAACGAGTGCAACAACGGTCCCTTGTTCTTGTTTAAACTCCAAAGGACCAAGTGTGAATGATTGAAAATGTTTCGCAAGCCCCTCTACACTAATAATTGAATTCACTAGTCAACATCCCCATTCATAATCTCTTTAAAAATAGACAATAATTCGCTATTTGAGTAACCTAGCTGACTCCCTTGTTCGATTGCCTTTTTTAACGAATCGTAAACCACTCTATGTTTTGCCTCTTCTTTTTCTTTTCTCTCGATCTCTTTAACAAACGTTCCCTTTCCTTGGACCGTTTGAATATAGCCTGCTGATTCAAGATTTTGATACGCTCTTCTTGTTGTAATTACACTACAAGCCAAATCACTTGCTAGAGCTCGAATAGATGGAAGTGGGTTGCCTGGTGCTAATTGTCCACCAACAATCAGTGCTTGAATTTGCGCCTCAATTTGGTGATAAATAGGTTCCCTACTTTGCTCTGAAACTCGAATTGGTAACTTCATTCCTTAACTCCTTCTCATCATGCATAATCTCGCCTCGATAATCGATAACACAGAAGCTTATGCCAAAGATAACAGGCTAAACAACCTAAGAACAAAGATAGAAATACCCCGTACCAACCTAAATATCTCATTAACTGGAAACTTAAACCAACTATTCCTTGATTAAATAGTGCTGTGAACAAAAAAACGAATACCATTAACCCAATCATCGTAAAAAACGAGAACACATATAGCATTTTTCCGCTTGTTCCATACTCTATAAATGGTGTTACACCACTTAAAGTTAAGGCAAATCCAAACCATATCAAAGCAAACATGATAAAATCTTTTACATTGTAAATTTCTAAAAATGAAGTTGGTAAAAACATAAATATAGAAAAATAATATAATACGGACATGCTGACTAAAGTAAGTAACATAAAGATCATTCTACTTCTTGCTATAACATTAATAGGTATTGCAAAAGAGCGATAAAACCTAATTTTTTTACTGTATGGGTCCGTCTTAATTGTTTGAAAAGATGTGTAAGGCCCCGACATAAATAACGCTGATAAGGACGGAGTTCCCCCAATAAAAATAATATCTAGAAGAAAACTCGACCTCCACCCTTCAACAAAAAAAATATCCAAGAGCCTAGCAGTTAAATAGCCAAAAAACAAAACAAATAAACTTGTTAGAAGAAAAGCTGGCCAATTGTACTTAACTTCTTTTTTTACAAACCAGAATGTATCTGCCCACATTCAGTTAACCTCCTTTAGTTTTGAAAAAGGTCTTTGATAAACCCATTACCTTCCACATGCATAAAGTCGAAGCCGAAAAATGCTAACAAAGCTAACATCATACACCACACCCCCAAACTTACTGTCATCCAAACAGCTGTTGCCTTTTTGGTTCCGCCAAAAGTAACACCCATTAATGCTGTGAGATGACTTCCAACAAAGAGTGGCCCGATGATAGCGAGCCCTGGTAACCCATATTTCTTCCAAATTTTACGAGCTCTTATGGATCGCTTGTTTTCTTTTTCCTGTTCATCTTTTTTACTTTTTCTCCATTTTTTAATGTAATCAATGAACACAATTACAAGATATACGGTTAGTAAATTCCCAACCATTCCTAAAATAATAACTGGCACTGGCGAAAGCCCACCTACAATTGCAACCGGAACAATGGCGATTGCCTCAAAAAAGGGGATCGCCGATAATACAAATACCAGAAAATAAGCCCAAATTAAACTGTTATCCATAATACAACCTCTTTTCACTGTTATAGTGTATATATCAATATACACACAATAACACACAAAAGATAAAATCTAAACCCTTTTTTTGTAAAAAAGATAATTGGGCAAATGTCCAAAAAAAAAGATGTAACATCTCCTCATCTGGAAGATGTTACACCTTCTTCTATATAACTAGGCACCGATTCACTTCTACCATAAACAACGGCAGTCATAGATGCCAAGAATGATAGAATTAATAAGACTGATAATACTCGTTTCATTTTCAATTCCCTTCTGAATTCAATCGTCTAACAAATACTGCGGTTCCAAGAGCTGGAGACGTACCTATTAATTCACCCTCAGAGATCCAAACATGTACATGATCTCCTTCTGCGAAATCTTTTAATCCAAGTCTAACATGACTTTCACTTATTAATATGGCTTCACGTATATCAACATAGGCTTTTCCATCTATTAATAGCCAGTGCTCTTCTATATTTATCACTTCTCCTATTAAATCCGGCTTACCTACTGGACTACCATTCATATGCACAGGTTTAGCTTGGAAATACGGAAGGATAAACGAAAGCATGGATCCAAGTGTCAATGTAAGTACCATTTTATTCTTCACCTTCTTCCTTTATTACACATAAAACGATTAAAGATTTCAAATCGTTTCAGATATGTAATGAAAAAGGAGAAGAAATTTTGCATTAACGACATTCCGGATGCTTTACAAACAACAATATAATATATTTCAATTCATTGATTTGGTTATCAAAAAACTACAAATTATCGTAAAAGAGGCTGCTATGAAAGAATATACTCTCCCATGCAACCTCTTCTCTAATGAAGATGTATGTTATTCAAGTCAAATTTATTTTCGTTCACGTAATTTTGCACGAGAACCGCTTCATCATCACTTAGTTCCTCAAGTTGTGCGTTACAAACAATCGCAGGTCCATAAATGGCCTTGACTTGGTTATTTTTAACCTGCAACCCTTCTTCATAACATACAAAGTCGTAACTTTTACCAGCTAGAATACAACTGACTACAACCATGTCTCCATTGAAGTAATCTTGTACGCTTGCTTCTATTGCTGTCACATGACACTCTTCTTTTGGAAGTATTTCTACAACACGCATTCTCATTCACTCCAACTACATAGTGAATGTTATTATTAACAAATGTTGGATTAGTTATACTTCAAACTAGAATTGATACAAACGGCGATATTTCTCTGTTAAATAATTGACCAAAGGCTTAGAATCAATCCCTCCACCAGTAATATCTTTGATAATTTCAGCAGGTTGCTTCATTTTTCCGTGTTGGTGAACTTTACTAGTTAACCATTCTCTAATTGGTGCATAGTCACCTTTTCTAACTAATTCATCAAAATTCGGTAGATCTTTTACCATTGCTTCTTTTATTTGAGCTGAATAAATATATCCAAGAGCATAGGAAGGGAAATAACCAAAAGCACCAAACGACCAGTGAACGTCTTGTAAGACACCTTCGCCATCATGAGAAGGACGTACCCCTAGATATTCTTCCATTTTATCATTCCAAATTTGCGGTAGTTCCGCAACTGTAATTTTGTCTTCCATTAATGCCTTTTCAAGTTCATAACGTAAGATGATATGAAGGCAATATGTTAGTTCATCACTTTCAATGCGAATTAAAGATTGTTTTGCTTGGTTTACAGCAAAATAAAAATCTTCAAGCGATACATCGTCAAACTGACCTGATGAATGTTTCTTCAGTACATCATAATTCCGCTCCCAAAATCCATAGTTTTTCCCAACGAACTTTTCCCAAAATAAAGATTGAGATTCGTGAATTCCCATTGAAGTACCATCAGCAAGAGGTGTTCCAATTAATTCTTGCGCTATATTTTGTTCGTACAAAGCATGGCCACCTTCATGAATCGTTCCAAATAGGGCAACACGGAAATCGTCTTCATTGTATTTTGTTGTTACACGAACATCATTTGGATTGATACCGATTGCAAATGGATGAACGGTCTCATCTAATCTTCCTGCATCAAAATCATAACCAATTTCTTTTAAGATATCTAAGCTTAGTGCTTCTTGGTTTGCGCGTGGAAATTTCTTAAATAAGAAATCTGTTTTAGGTTGATGCGAAGATTCCATTACGCCTTTAACAAGTGGGATTAATTGATCACGCAGTTCTCCAAATACTTTATCAATCGTATCGACAAAGACACCAGGCTCATAATCATCTAACAATGTGTTATAAGGGTGTTTTTCGTAACCCCAATATCCGACAAAACGCTTTTTAAATTCAACCAATTTTTCTAAGTTAGGTCGAAACAATTCGAAATCAGCTTTGTCTTTTGCTTCTTCCCATAATGATTCTGATTGAGATTGCAACATCACATATTCTTTGTATTCTTCTTTTGGAATTTTCACATTGCGCTGATAAGATTTATAACACTCATCTACCGATTTCCGTGTAATTTCAGAAAGCTGGTTGTAAACAGTCTTTTCTCTTAACTCAGCTAAATAACTTCCCATTTGCTCAGAAGTAGATAAGGCAAATACCTCCGATGATAATGTTCCAATTACTTCGGACCGTTGAACAATTCCTTTTTTAGGAGCCCCTGTTCTTGAATCCCACGCTAAAACAGCTAATGCTTGACCATAATCCTCTATTTTTTTTATGTATTGTCTAAATTCTGTTTCTAGCTTTTGAATATCTGTCATCTAAACCATCCTTTTTTTATTTTAATAAAAAATATATTGCCTTTATTATTTCGACGACCGAATTGTTATTCCTTCTTTGTTTTTAACTTTCTAGAAAAATGTCGAATCATGTGTTATTGTCTACCATAGGGGGTAAGGATATGAATTTTATAATTTCTGATGAGGCAGTTGCTTTATATAAGAAAGAAATTCCTTTAATAAAAGGGGATTCCGTTCGACTTTATGTACGTGTTGGAGGAATTGGTTCCGGTGGTTTTTCAGTAGGGATCATAAAAGATCAGCCTCCAGAGCATGCTTTTATACTTGAAAAACAAGGTATTACCTTTTTCGTAACAGAAGATGATTTTTGGTATTTAGATGGCATGTCCATCACATATGATGAAGACAGTGGTTACCTAGATTTTGCAAATCCTAAGTTTTCACAACTTGATCATCCTGAAAGCTAGAAAAAAAAGAGGCTGGGACATAAGAGTTTTAATAGCGAGAATTCCGAACGAAACACAGCGTAGCAATCACTCCGGAAATACACTTCGCTTTCCGCGGGTGGCTGGTGACCGTCCTCGTGCATTTGCACTGCGCGGGCTCACCCTTGCCTTTTTGACCCGCAGGAGTCTACGTATATTTCCTCCGCTAATGGTTCTACATCGTTCGTACGCTCATTTAACCTCTTTAGTTCCCAGCCTTTTTTACTTTTATTTTTTTGCTTCCTTTAATTGATGATCTGCTTTAGCAATTAGCTCATGAGACATTTCGAAGAATGCTTCGTCAACACCAGTTTGATGTGCCATTGCTTTGTTAAGCTGAGCTTTTGCATCGTTAAGCGCGTTAGTAGCCGCTTCCAGCTGCTCCTCATCCATCGTTCTAGTTGCTTGTCCAACCATGTGCTCTGCTGAGAGTACTGACATCTCAACTTGTTTTACATCGTTAAAGCCTGATGGATTTGTCATAATTATCTCCTCCTTTTTGCAATTACCAACTTCAAGTTAAGGTTGTCCATCCTATAAAAAAACATACTATCTCTTCCTTTGTTGAAACTTCTAAAAAAAAAAATTAAAAACATCTGCATAATTCAGTTTCAGCAGGACAATATAATAACCGAGGGGCAAGCAATTGCTTCTCACACACCATAACAAGAAACAATACGATTAACGATTGATCACTTTGAATGAGGTGGTTGGGTTGAACAGGATCCATGATTTTCAAAAATGTTCTTAGTAGCATCATGAAAAGAGGGGTGTCTGTGAAAGACAATAATCGTTACGGCCGCAGAGAGTAATTCGAATAGTCATTAAGTTCTATCGATTTTTATCAACTCTAATGAGGTGGTAGCAATGCGCAGGTTCCAGAATTTCTAACGTGTTCTATGTAGCATATAAGAAATGAGGGGTGTCTGTGAAAGAGCATAATCGATACGACCGCAGATTGTTCTAATGCTTGAAGAAACGATGTATCTCTTAATGAGGTGATTGCATTGTACAGAGTCCGAGAATTTCAACCATGTTCCTAGAGCATCAAGAAATTGGAGGGGTGTCTGTGGAAGACAATAATCGTTACGGCCGCAGAGTGTTTGAGTTCTTGTAGGTGAATGAAGGGGATGACCACGTTTACGTTGGTCATCCCTTTTTGTATTGTAAATCAAGGTGATCATAATAAAAAAAGAAGACCACTTTATGTGTGATCTTCTACTCAAACCAAATCTAATTCAAGCATCATAATTCATGTTACAATCTGGGTTGTAACGATCTCTCTCTGTCAGAACAGTCTATACATGCTTGTAGTAAAACATGTGTAAATCTGTCTCTGTAGATCCTTTTACCTAAAGGTAAACTCAATCGTTGTTTTTCCTGTTGTATATGTGAACATCAACTTGATGGGATATGGTTCAAGAGGCAAACAAATATGTCGACCTCGTTTTATAGAATGTGTTTTTCCTTTAAATTTATGCCGTACGCCTTATAGTAAAATACGGTAATTGAAATTTAATCTCTTGGAGGTCTTGGTCCAAAAAATTGATAATAATCAACTTTAATATTACCATTATATAATTTACGTTTCTTTGTTGCTTTCTTTCCGTACAGCTCCTCAAAACCTTCATGCGATGTTAACATATAAACAGACCAAGTTTCCAAATGTTTTTGAAAACTTCTGCCCATCTCTGTATACATTTGCTCTACTTCAGTACGTTCTCCTAATCGTTCACCATAAGGTGGATTTCCAACTAAGATACCATACTCACCTCGGTGCCTTAAATCGGTAACTTGCATTTGCTTCCATTTAATCAAATCACCAAACCCAGCTTCCATCGCGTTATTACTCGCTAATTCTACACTACGATGATCAATGTCTGTCCCAAGAATATCTAAAGGTTGATCATAATTCGCTTTGTCTTCAACTTCTTGACGCGCTGTATCCCAAGTTTCCTTCCCTATCCAATGCCAATCTTCCGAAACAAAATCTCGATTAAAACCTGGAGCCAAATTTTGTCCAATCATCGCTGCTTCAATTGGGATTGTACCCGAACCTGTAAAAGGGTCAACAAATGGACGATCAGCCTTCCATGGTGTAAGCATAATCATGGCCGCAGCTAATGTCTCTTTAAGGGGGGCCTGATTGTGTAAGTAACGGTATCCACGTTTATGTAAACCTTGTCCACTTGTATCAATGGTTAATGTAGCTACATCTTTATGAAGGGCTACTTCAATTCGATAAAATGGACCATCTTCATCAAACCATCCTTGTTTATAACGCTTTTTTAAACTTTCAACAACGGCCTTTTTCACAATCGCTTGGCAATCTGAGACACTAAATAACTTTGACTTAACCGACTTCCCAATAACCGGAAACTCTGCATCAACAGGAATGATATCTGCCCAAGGCAAAGCCTTTGTTTTCTCAAATAACTCATCAAATGTAAAAGCTTTAAACTCTCCTACAACTAATTTGACACGGTCTGCTGTCCGAAGCCAAAGGTTGGCTCTCGGAATAGCAGTAACATCAGCTGTAAAAGTAACCTTTCCATTTTCTACTTGTACATCGTCATACCCTAAATCTTTTACTTCACGAGCAACTAGCGCCTCAAGCCCCATCGTTGCTGTTGCAATTAATGTCACTTTTTCCATTATGTACTCCTTCAACATCTTATTACTTTCATTATACGTATTCCATATAGTGAAAACAAATGAACTTAGCATTTTTATTGTTTTGACTTTGAATACCGCTTCAAGCTTGAGACACTTTAAATGCTTTAACTGACTAGTGTCCTCTCCCTCTAGTAGCTTCAGTGGAAATTGCTTTGATTGCTATCTTGTTGTAACAATCGTTTATTTCGCTCTTCTCCAAATATGTAACAACAATAAAAAAAACCTCTGTTTAAAGAGGTTTAATTTTATCTTTAGCATCCATTAAACATTCGATAAGCCATGTTCTGTTCCTTTGTACTGCAAACGGTGATGAACCTCGTACTCCGGTGGTAACCATCTATCTACAAGGTTTCCCTTGTTCTTCTTAATCGTTCATTTCCATATAAGAAGATGCCCCTACCATATTTTGGGTTTCTCGCTCGTGGGGTTTACCTCGTTCCACTCCACTTGTTTCCAAATGGACTCCGTCACTGTGGCACTTTCAAAGGTATCACACCATATCCATAGACTTAGGTGCTTCCCTTGCCGTTAGACCAGTCGAAACCAGACTACCCTAGCTTATGAATTGGCTAGGCACGAACACTACGAGCATCTCAGCTCGTGCGAGCATGGACTTTCCTCTACACGTAAACGTGCAGCGGTTACCTGAATGTTTAACGTTGTCAAACGACAAATAATAGTATACCTTGAATAGCTGAAGCTTTCAACATGTATTTATTTTCTCTTTTTTCTAATGGCCTGTCTTGCAAGCGCGTCGGCTTGCTTGTTTTGGTTACTTGGTATCCATTTCATAAAAAAGAGATCGAAATGGTCAATTTTCTCAATAGCTTGATTTAAATATAATTGATATTTTTTATTTTTGACATAGCGTTTTTCAATTGCGTCATCAATTAATTTTGAATCGGTTCGAAATGAAACCATTTTTAACCCTTGCTTTAAACATAGGTCTAACGCTAATAGTAACGCTTCATACTCCGCTTCATGATTAGACATTATTTCAAGTGGAATAGAATGACTCTCTACCTGTCCATTTCTGAAATTGATATACACACCTGCACCCGATGGACCAGGATCTCCTGCACTAGCTCCATCAATATAAACATCAACTAGCATTTAAATTCTCCTACTCGTACAATTTGCTACCAAATACCTTTTTCTCCAAATTAGACAATCTTTGAAGAATATCATAGTTTGTACTCCCAACAGTTTGAGCTGGCGATTGACGCTGACTTCTTTCTGAGAGTTTTTTAACTTCACGTTTTAAAGCGGCGTTTTCTTGTTCTAAATGCTCAACCTTTCTTTGGAAGAGTTCGTAATCTTGTATGATAGAATCTAAAAATTTATCTACTTCGTCTGGATTATATCCCCGCATACTCGTTTTAAAATCTTTCTCCAAAATCTCCTTAGCAGTAAATCGGATACTTTGCTGTTGGTTCATTCCCATCACCTCTTAATATGTACGGCTTCTCTTCTATTTTTCCAAAGAATTACGATCTTGTCAATTTGATTTAATGTTATTTACCCTTCAAATGCTTCGTATTGCTCTTCCTGTACTAATATATCAAGATCAGCAGGAGTTATGATTAAAATCGGAAAATCTTCTTTTAATTGCCTTTTTTGAGCTATTTCTAAATAATAAGTTGGGGATCCAGGCTTTTCTTCATCATAAAGTAACAACAGACCATCTGCCTTTGAAATAAGAAATTCGTTTTTCTGCTTTAACTGCGCAGGATTGTCATAAGGTCTGCGAGTGATGCTATCTTGAAAATCTGCCTGTTGAATAATCTCCTGATAATAGGTTTTTGTTGCTTCTTGCCATCTTTCTTCTTGCTGTAAAAATGGAGTTAATACGGCTAGTTGAAGTTGTGGAAATTCTCGCTTTAATTGCAATACTACTTCTGCAGACCATAACTCTACACCTAGCTGACCGCTAATAATGACCCACTCTAATCCTTCCTCAATTAAAAGTCTTAGTCTTTGTTCAATTGCTTTTTTAATAAAATAAATTCCTTTATGCTTTTGATCAAATATCCCGAGCTCATGACCTTTATATCCTGATACAACAATCGTCTTCATGTACATCCTCCTCCATAAAGAAAGCTATTTTCTCATATTTTGGTGTTTTTGTTGTTAGCTTGGGGGAGAAATGGTGGGTTCGTTCCATTCTACTACAGTCATACAGTGGAAGACACCCTTTCAAAAGCAACAATCGGTAAGAAAACAACCTAAAAGAAAGAGCGAACTGGACTCACAGTTCGCTCTTCTTTAGTGTAGTACTAACGCTTGCAGCCACAGCCTTTGCCATGCATATGTGGAGCCATTGCGCCTGCTACTTGTGGACCGCCAAATCCTGGACCGAATCCTGGAGACATTGCACCTGCCACCTGTGGACCGCCAAATCCTGGACCGAATCCTGGAGACATTGCACCTGCTACTTGTGGACCACCAAATCCTGGGCCTGCCGGAGACATTGCACCTGCTACTTGTGGAGCAGGACCTGCCATTTGTTGATGAAATACTTGTTGACCAGCTGATTGAGTGTGCGGGAAACTTGCTACATGCTTATAAACATGGTTCGTTTGGTGATGAGTATGAGACGGGAATACATGCGGAACAATATACTCACACGTTTTTTCTACCACATTTTGTTGAGTTGGAGCAACTTGTGCTGGCATCACTTGAGAAGTTGTTGGAAGCTTACAGAAATTAGGTCTTGGTTTGCAAAACATAAGTTAATTCCTCCTTTAATAGTTGAGTCATTAATAACCTATGTATCATTGAAACCAGACGTACTAGTCAAATGACCTAATTCAGCGCCTAATCCATATATGATCAACAGTAATCAGTTGTTAAATAAATAACAGTGCCGATTCACGCATTTCACTCATAATAAACACAGTCAGCCCTATCATGACAAAAAATAAAACTAAAATAGCACGATACATTTCGTTCACTTCTTTCTATAAAAAGAATATCGAACATATTGTAATCGTTTCTACACATAATGACAATTCCTTTTTGAAATATTACATAAACTTACAAGTATAAGAAATGAATTTGTTGATTTTTGTCCAAGTATCGGTTTTCTTGCGCTTGCCCAGGAAATGGAGTGATTATTTTCTAGTTGTTTTCAGAATTATGAAAAAAACCACTTTAATTTGATTTTTTTTGTAAACGAGTTTTTCTTTTATCAAGTTCTGTTAATAATTTTATCTGCTTTGATTTTGTCTGAGAAGAGAAAAATTTTTCATCTGATAACGCCTTATCTGTATAATATAAAGCTTTATCATAGTCTTTCAATTGATGCTCATAGATTTTAGAAGTCTCAATAGCAGCATGATAAGTCCATGATTGTGTACCAACTAGCTTTAAGAAACCATTAAGTGCTGTTTCAATTCCCCCTATTTGTTTCATTCCTAAAGAATATTGGTATAAACTAGCTTCTTGTTCAAAACTACCGATCCCCATTATTTGTTCATAAAGTCGATACGCTATTTCTTTCTCCCCTATCGCTTCATACCATCTTGCAATCTCATATTGTTCACGAGGTAAGAATACATTCGTTTCACATTCAAGTATGAGGTTTGAAAGATGTGTATATAAAGTCATTAATGAGAGAACGTCCCACTCATGGTGTTGAAAAATGCCTTTCACAAATTCAGGATCTTGTTCTTGTAAAAAATCAAAATACAGCATAGGTGCCATATGACTCGGTGTATCTTCTATTCGTTCGAATTGCAAGATTTCTTTTTCGACTACTGAAAGCTTACAAGTTGGCAGAACATTTTTCCAAAGCCTTCTTGAAGCATGAAGCAAATCAAAATGACCAAAGGAAGGCAGTTTAGGTACTTGATCACGAACAAAGGTATGACGTGTTTTTACTTGAGGCCAATCAAAAGCCTTTCCGTTATAAGTAACCAGATTGCCAAGTGACCCTACATCTGTTAAAAAATGATGGTAAAGAGCCACCTCTGATTCAGGCCCTGGTAAAAAATATTGTTTTACTTGTACAGACTCATTCTTAATCTGACAAAACCCTAACATGAAAATTGTATTTCCAGCCCCACTACTTAAACCGGTTGTTTCTGTATCAAAGAAAAGTAAATCTCCCACCGACCGTCCTTTAGCTGATAAAGGGTGATTCACCTTATGCTCTTGCCAACGGTCAATTATTGATTGAAGCTCTGAGAAAAAGTAGCGACCGTGCTTATGATTTAACGAATATTCCTTTTCACGGATTAGTGTATAACTGTCATCAAACCAAAATGGCTTTGCTTGAAACTGCCCCCATTCTTTTTCGAACGGTACTTCTGATAGAGGCTTCTCTTCCTTATGTCGCTCGTTTAATTCGAGCTGTTTGGGTTGTTCTTTTATAGCTAAGTGTTGTTTCATTCTAGCAAGTTTGTTTTTCATGCTCATGATAAAAGACCTTCTTTACTCTCTTTTAATAGCCGTATAAATCTTTTGACTAATGTTTTTGTCCTTGTTTCTGAAACACCAACACAAGCTGGACAACCTTGTTCACAAGGGCAAGCGGAGATCAGATTTTCAACTTGATCTAAGATATACGGTAGATGCTTATACACTTCTTTCGCTAATCCAATGCCACCCGGATAACGATCATAGAGGAAAATGGTTGGGAGCTCTGAATGCTCCGCTTTCATCTGTGGTATGACATGAAGGTCATGACGGTCACACATAACAAATATTGGCGCAACTTGCTGTAATAGTTGAGCTAATCCTGTTAAAGCTTGATCAAAAGCCCCTCCATCAAAACGATTTGTAAGCTCTTCAGAAAAGCTGATCCACATCGCATTTGTGTGCAACTCTTCTTCCGGAAGGTGAATCGGACCCGATCCAATGTTTTCAAACGTAGATAGTCGAATTTTTTTAAAGATAGTTGCTTTAGCATTAACCATTACGTCACCAAAACTAATTGCAACCTCTTGTTCCTCTTTCCGGTTATCTTCTTCTAAAACACGCAGTTGAACAGCCAAATTCGCATCCGTAAAATATTCAACATCAACTTGCCGGACGAATGCTTTTTTCTCTTCCCAATCAAGATATTCAACTTGATATTGAACGCCTTGGTGTAAATAAATAGCTTCGTCATGAAGAAGTGTCATGGCGCTAAAACGATCCATTTCTCCAATAACTGTTTTGTTTGCAACATCACTTTGATCAATAATGATTACATTTTCCTGTGAAGCGGAACGTAAACTAATTCCGTGAGCTGGAAAAGCGTCGTTCATCCAATACCATTTATTTGCTCGCTCATGTAACACTTGTTCTTCTGTTAAAAATTCAAGTATTTCTTCTATTTCCACGCCTTCAAACGTCTCATTTCGTTTAAAGGGAAGCTCATATGCAGCACATTTCAAATGATCAACTAAGATTACGAGATTATCAGGGTTAATTCGAGCTGATTCTGGCGTTTTCTCAAAGAAATATTCTGGGTGCAAAACGATGTACTGATCAATAGGAGTTGACCCCGCAACCATGATGATAACTGATTCATTTTGTCTCCGTCCCGCTCTTCCCGCCTGCTGCCATGCACTCGCAATGGAACCTGGATAACCTGTCATAACGCAAACCTGTAGTTGTCCAATATCGACACCTAGTTCTAGTGCGTTCGTACTCACTACTCCAATAATTTCACCCTTCCGTAACCCTCTTTCAATTTCACGGCGTTGTTTCGGAAGATATCCACCACGATATCCACGGATTGTTTCTGGACCTAAGTACTTCTTCGTTAGTTCTTGAAGGTGGCTTAAGATAATCTCTACTCGAACTCGACTTTTCGCAAAAACAATCGTCTGAATTTTATTTTTAAGAAATAACTTCGCTAGTTGGTTAACTTCAACTGTTGCACTTTGACGAATATTTAATGCTTGATTCAAGATAGGTGGATTATAAAACAAAAAGTGTTTTTTCCCACGTGGTGCACCATTCTGATCAATTAGACGCATGTTATTACCTGTTAATTCTTCTGCTAATTCTTTTGGATTTGCAATTGTCGCTGAAGTACAAATGAACACAGGGTTACTACCGTAATAGCGCGCTATCCTTTTAAGACGTCTTATTACATTTGCAACGTGACTTCCAAAAACGCCACGATAAGTATGAAGCTCGTCAATCACAACATATTTAAGATTTTCAAAAAAAGCTACCCATTTCGTATGATGTGGCAAAATTGCTGAATGGAGCATGTCTGGGTTTGTTATCACAACATGTCCTGCTTTCCGTACAGCTTGTCTAATATTTGGAGCCGTATCACCATCATAAGTAAAACATTTTACGTCGATTCCCATTTCGTCAATGATTTCATTAAGCTCGCTTTTTTGATCTTGAGCAAGTGCTTTTGTTGGAAATAAGTATAAAGCTCTACTTTCTTCATTTCCTACTATTTCCTGTAGAACAGGTAAGTTATAACAAAGGGTTTTCCCTGAAGCTGTTGGAGTAACAGCAACAACATTTTCGGCTTTCCTAGTGTAATGAAAGGCTTCTGCCTGATGTGAATATAATGATCCTATCCCTCTTCGCCTCATAGCTTGTTCAATTCGTTTGTCTATCTCAGTTGGAAATGGTGCCGTCTTCGCCTCTACAGCAGGTAGTTCATGCCAATGGACGATTCTCTCTTTCCAATCTGGGTTTGTTTTTAAGTCCTCTAAAATCTCTTGCAAATTTTTTTTAAACATCCGCTCCACCTCAGTTTCTATTACTTTCATTTTAGCGAATGTTTGTTTGTTTTTCTATACTCTAAATTGTTTTTCTTTTTGAAAGAAATTCCATTACACAAATTAATAATAACCAAAAGCATGTACGGATTACCGTACAAATTAGATAAATGAATTGAAAGTTGTTGGAATAAGCATATCTTAAATCAAGATTTGACAGTATAATGAAAATAGATACAATCCATCTAATGTGAGGTTGCTTAAATGAAACCAGATTTTTTTCAGAAACTAATAGATCATTCTCCGGATATCATCTTAATTTTAAATGGTGAGGGAGAATACCATTATATTAATGAGACAACAGAACTCATACTTGGGTGTGATAAAGAAGAATGGCTTGGTAGGCACTTTTCTGAAAGCCCTTTTATGACTGAGGAGTCTCGTCATTTTTGTTTACACGCATTCCCTGATATTGTTGCAGGAAAAAGGTTAAAAGATTTTACTGTGACAGCTATAACCAGTGAACAGGAACAAATTCCATTTAAAGTAAATGTTCATGTGATTGACACTCTAGATTCTTTGTTCTTATTTATTGTTTTAGAAGATGTGACAAGGGAATTAGAGCTCCGGAAAGAAAAAGAAAGCTTATTAGAACGAAACAACCTTTTAGCTAAAGCCATTGATTATTCTGGTATTGGTGTTCTAATTACGGATATCCGGAAAAAGAATAACCCAATTATGTATGTAAATAAAGGGTTTGAACAAATAACAGGCTACACACAAAGTGAAGTATTAGGAAAAAATTGCAACCTATTACAAGGAAAAGACACATCAGATTTAGAAATCAATAAAATTAAGCAAGCTATTGAACAAGAGAAAAGAATAAACACAGAAATTCTAAAACTACCGAAAAGACCAAACCCCCTTTTGGAATGAGTTGACCATTAATCCAGTCCACTCACATATAGATAATAAAGTCACTCATTTCGTTGGAATTCAAAAAGATGTAACCGAAAAGAAAGCCTTAGACATGGAATTGCAACAAGATTTACAACTAGCAAAAAATCTGCAACAAATGATGTTAAGTAACTCCATAACAGATCATTCCATTTCAATCTCTGGTTTTTACTTACCTTGTCAAAACCTCGGAGGAGATTTTTATAAATGGGAAAAAGTTAATGAAAATCAGTATGCCATTTTCATTATTGATGTGATGGGCCATGGAATTTCTCCATCGCTTCTAACGATGTCGCTTAATGCAGAAATCAAGTCAAGTATTAACCAAGGGATTATCAACCCAGTAGATGTTATGTGTAATTTGAATAATCATATGTTTGATATTATCCCTGAAGAAACTAACATTTTACGCCATTACTTTACTTGTATTTATCTTCTTGTCGATACTAAATTGCGAAAAGTGGATTATATTAATGCTGGTCACCCCACCTTTTATCAAAAAGATGGCAATAATATTCAGGCCTTTGAATCAACAACTACCCCAATAGGGTTACTTCGTTTTTTTGACTGTGAGGCACACAGCTTTTCTTATAATAAAGATTGTGAACTTTTACTTTATACCGATGGATTAACCGATCATCTCCAGAGGGATTTACAGCCTTTAATGGCCGGAGAACAAACGCTTGAACAAATCAAGAAATTTGATTATTCACAGACAAATGATGATATTTGTGTTGTATCTGTTCTATTGAAAGGAATATAGTTACATTATGATAATCCCGATGTTCGCGCATAAATTCCTTGTTTTTAACTGATCATATAAAATGTTTGAGAAGATCAAACACATTTTTTAAAGGGGGAATAGCAATGAACATGTTCGGGTCTAAACGTAAGAAAAAGAACGGAAATGGTTTAATGATGTCAATGGTTGGAATCGGAGTTGGCGCAGCTGCTTATAGCATGATCAGAAACCGTACTAACGGTAATGGCATGAACATGAACAACATGATGGAGCCTATTAAAGACATGATGAATCAAAACCGTAATCAATCTTAATAGGTCTTTGAATGGGGTAACATGCGTTACCTCATTCTCCTTATTTTTCATTCCCCCTTTTTAATTACATAGCAGTATTTTATACACAAACACATATACCCCAAAAAAGAGACGAATTTAAATAAATCCGTCTCTTCTTATTTTATTGTTAAGATTTAGTTATAAATCGTAATCAAGTTCTGTGTTAGGTCTTGCAAACCCTGATCCCCAGTGCTGACCTTGTAAAAATCCACTTCCCCATCCACCTTGGCCTGGTGTTTGTGGAAATCCACTTCCCCATCCGCTTTGGCCTGGTGTTTGTGGGAATCCGCTTCCCCATCCGCTTTGGCCTGGTGTTTGTGGGAATCCGCTTCCCCATCCGCTTTGAGCTGGGGTTTGTGGGAACCCGCTTCCCCATCCGCTTTGG
>NZ_BAUV01000048.1 GCF_000513135.1 Halalkalibacter akibai JCM 9157 | reverse complement strand
TTATTTTGACCCTTTAATCTTAATGTTTTTAGGTGGATTTACAATTGCACTATCCATTGAAAAATGGAATGTTCATAAACGTATGGCGATGTGGATCCTACTAATTGTAGGAACGACTACAAAACGGATATTACTTGGAATGATGATTGCCACTTCTTTTTTGTCGATGTGGATCTCAAATGCTGCTACGGCTCTAATGATGCTACCTGTTGCTCTTGCTTTAATTACTGAAGTACAACAAAAAAACCTATTTGATCTTAAATCCTTTCAATCTTTTTCGAAATCTCTATTATTAATAATAGCTTATTCAGCGTCGATAGGTGGTCTCGCTACATTAATAGGTTCTGTACCTAATGCTGTATTTGCTGGAGTCGTTAAAAAGGTCTTGAAAACAGAAATCACATTCGCCACTTGGTTTTTATTTGCTTTTCCAATTACGGTTGTTTTACTTACTCTTTTATTTTTGTACATCGTCAAACGTTTTCCAGTTTCAACTCAGGCTAAAATACCAAAAACTTTCGTTATAAATGAGATTTCTCGATTAGGGAAACTTTCACAAGAGGAGAAAAAAATCTTTTTCGTGTTTCTAGTTACAATCGGGTTATGGATTTTCAGTGATTTTCTCCCATTTCGCTTAACTGATACGAGTATAGCTTTGCTTGGTGCTGTTAGTTTGCTTCTACTGCCCGCAAATAAAGGTACGATATTAACATTGAGAGATTTGTTGAAGTTACCTTGGAGCATTTTATTATTGTTCGGAGGGGGGTTATCCATCGCCTCTGCGTTTGTTGAATCTGGTCTAACTATTTGGTTTACACAACATTTAAGCAATCTTTCAAATTTACCCTACTTACTAATCTTATTCATTTTCGCATTAACGATATTATTTATGACTGAAATTATGTCAAATACGGCCATTTCAAATGTATTTATACCGCTCTCTATCAGCATTTCTAGTGTTATCGGTGTCGAAGCATATGGGTTAATGGCTCTTGTTGCTCTTTGTTCTACATGTGCTTTTATGCTACCTGTATCGACTCCACCAAATGCTGTTGTTTATGGTACTAGCTATTTATCATCGCAGGATATGATCAAAACAGGACTTCGAATGAACCTACTTGCTGTGTTTGTAATCGTTGCTGCTGTTTATTTATGGCTTCCTCAATTCTTTCATTAAATACAGAATAGTCTGATTTCCTGGGCAACCGCAAAAATCAGCAAAAATTTAGTTAATTCGACTCGAACCAAAGCTAACCGAGTGAAAAGTAGAATTCGTTAGCTATCCCCTTTTAGATGTCACTTAAACATTTTTACGGGGATAGACGCCTTCTACATAAGAGGAATTACAATCTATGCTCCTTACATCAGCTAACAACCTTTTTATTTGCCTCTAATCTTTGAATGGATCCCTAACAAAAAAGTTTCTATTAAAAGGTTAATACTAACATCGACATCTAAACTTAAGCCAAAACCACCTCTTTGTTCCAAAGAGGCAAAGCCATGCAAGATGCTTCTTAAACCACGGACAACATGAATGGACTCTTCATAACTAAGTTGATAAGAATCTAAGACCTTTAAAACTAATTCAATAATTTTTTCACCAGTTTGATGCATAACTACATCTTTAGCATCTGGTGCATTTAAAGACATTTCATATAAGCCTGGTTCTGTTCTTGCAAAAGTAATATAGGCTTTTGAGAGTGCAACAACAGCTTCATCTCCATGTAACCCTTCTACAGACCTAGTCAAATATTCAAGCAAGCGTTGTAATCCAAAAGTTGACAATTTTTTCTTTAAGTCATGTAAACTGTCTACATGGTTATAAAGTGATGGCGGTTTTATTTTTAACTTAGTAGCTAGTGTTGTAATACTTAAAGCCTCTATCCCGTCTTCATTGGCGATTTGTGCAGCTTCCTTCAAAATTGTATTTAAATTTAAACCAGTTCTAGGTGACATTTTAAACAACCCTTTTCCTATCTAATTGAAGATGTTTTTGTGTTTTTTCTATAGCTTTACTAATAGATTTTGATGGATTTAAAAGCATATTTCCGTGCCCAACTGCAAGGAGGCTTGGATTTAAATTAAGAATCTTCCGTGCGCTCTCAAGTGCCATCACTCGGTTCCAAGTTGCCAACGCCGGAAACGGGAACAACCATTGGAATTGGCCACTAACAGCTAACCCACCTCTGGTTTGGAACGCATCTCCTACAATAATTGCTTTAGTACGAGTATCAAAAAATGACATCATTCCTGGTGTGTGACCTGGTGTTGAAACTACTAATAATGAACCAATCCGGTCTCCTTCTGCTATAAATACATCAGGCTTTGTTTTTATCTTTATTGAAAGTCCACCTTTTATTGGCATTAGTGGTTCATTAGGTAAAACTTTTCTGTCTCCTGCTAATAGGTGCGATTCCCTTTCTGAAATGTATACTTTTGCTTGTGGTAATTGTTTGGCTAAACGATCTAATGAGCCTACGTGATCTTCGTGACCATGTGTAAGAACGATCCGAGTAATTGGTTTACCTAATCTTTTTGCTGCTTGCATTATCTCTTTAGAGGAATATGGCAAAGCGGCATCAATTAAAGTTAACTCGCTTTCTTCTTCAACTATATAACAATTTACAGGAAAGAAATGTTTAAGAAAAGTTAGTTGCGTTAAAAATTGAAACTGGTTCATTCTATACACTCCATTCATTAACTAATAAGATTAGTTAATACGATAAACTAATCTTATTAGTTTATCAAGCCCAAAATTGAATTGTCATAAAAAAAAGCGCTAAATAGCACTTTTTTAATAATTTATTGAATTTTTTCCTCGTCTCTTTTGACGGATTCTGTATCTCTTGATACCACTTTTACCATCCCTAACTTTAAACTCAAATCTAAAAATTCAATTGCATATTCTTGATGGTAAGCTCCTGTTTCTAAAAAAATAAGTTCTAGAATGTCCTCTACCGTTCTCTTGCCATCCATCCAATACTGTATAAATACATCATATCCAATGGGCACATGATTCATTTTAGAAAAATGATACCACTTTAATCTCTCTTCTAGTGTTAGTCGCTCTAATTCATGACTAATCATAAAAGGGCCATCATAAGTTCGAAAAACTACTTTATCGCTCCATTTCAACGGTAAAGGTTTAAGCAAGTTATCTTTAACTTTAGAATAATGAAGCTTTTGTACTTTTACATAGGAATGTAACAAATCAATTTGTTTATCTAATAGTGGAGAAAGTTCAGAAATAACTTCTTTTAAACGATCAAATTTTCTAACTTCTGCATATTGATAGTAAGAACTCAAAACTTTTTTTTCATAATCTTCTAGAAAATTAATTGTCTTTTTCCTGTTCTACAAAACTCTGTGGAGTTGTTTCTAATTGTTCTACAAGTTCTCCATATCTTGACCCTATATCTTTTGTTAATAGTTCTTTCCATTCTACCTCACTACCATTTGCTAAACCATATGCGTAAAGAGCCGTTGTAAGCGCAACATGACTCATCAGTTTTTCGTCTAAATGGCTAATAGAGTCCTCTGTAGTGTGGTAGTGTTTATCTGGCCATTGAATAAACATCGGACATGGAATCCCGATTGTTGGATCTGAAATAATATAGTGATCACTTCCACCTGAAAATCGTGTTTTTTGGTAATGAACTGTACTATATGATGATGTGCCTGTAAAATTACTAGTATTTTTAACCACTGCCTTAACTAGTTGAAAAGCAAAACGATCAACAAAACTAGGTGTAGCCATCGGAGGTTGTTCTATACATAAAGGTCCACCACCTGTTTTCTGGTCAGCTCCAACCATATCTAAATTTAGAGCTGCAATCGTTTTGTGTCTTCGCTCTGGGTATTGAACAAAATAAGCATAGGTTCCTGTCATTTCCGGCATCATTAGAAAACGAATACCTAAATCCGGTTGAGGCAAATGTCCCTCTTTTATTAACCGATTCATAGTTCTCATCGTTTCCATGAGTGTACCTGGCCCAGAAGCATTATCTTGACCTCCCGGATAAGGGTGACATAGGTGACTAACAAGCAACACTTCCTTTTCTTTCTTACCCGGAATAAAAAATTCAATATTTTCAAAAGAGCCATCAGATAATTCGGCATCCACTTTTGCAGAAAGTTTAACAGTCCCCTTTTGATTTCTTAAACGAAGTTGTTCCCCAACTCTTGGTGAGACGGCAAATCCGAAAGCTTTTCTCTCTTCTCCTAGCCACCAAAAAGAAGTGTATTGAATAGCATCTGGCATATCTAGCCTTGTTCGTATTGGTGGATATTCGTTTAAATTATCAAATATTAGACCAATCGCACCATGTTCCTCAACAGCCAAATCGTTTATCAGAAATTGATTTCCTCGCACTAGAGCTATTTTGCCTTTTAAATCAACGCCTTCGTAGCTCATAGGGTCTTCTGCATTCTCAATCACAACAAGCTCTGTATGAACCCCTTCTGCTGGTGTAGCAACACTTCTTTGTACGAGAGAGATTTCCTCTTCCTCAAAGCGAGCAAGTCTGATACGTTCTTCTCCTTCAAGCCAGAGCTCAGCGTGATGACAATGCCATTCTTGAAAACTTCTGTGAGCTAATAAACGTTCCCCGGCTTGAGCGGGATAAGAGACGATTTCTGCTTCTACACCATCTCTTCTTAATAATCTTACTGCAGCATTAGCTGCTTCTCTATAACCTACCGATGCTTGAATTCTATGAAATTGAGCTATTCTTTCCGCGTATCTAAATGCTTGCCTTCCTGAGATTTCTTCAAAAAGCTTTTTTCTCCATTCTGTAAACAAGAAATACCACTCCTATCCAATGCTTTTTATTATTTCGTAATTCGACATATCATTTTGAAACCCTTTTATAAAAAAACTCATTAGATTCTCTTTTTCGTAAACAATAGAAAAAAAGCTAGAAGTGGGGGTAAACAAATGACTTATATCCTTTTAATCATAGGTTTTATTTTATTGATAAAGGGTGCAGATTATTTTATTGATGGTTCTTCTAATATTGCAGCACTTTTTCGGATACCACCTTTAATTGTTGGTTTAACGATCGTTGCTTTTGGAACAGGTGCACCAGAAGCTACAGTTAGTATAATCGCCGCCCTAGAAGGTAGTGCTGATGTGACCATTGGAAACATAGTAGGAAGTAATATACTTAACATTTCACTAGTCATTGGTATTACAGCGTTTATTTTTCCTTTATCAGTAGAAAGACCAACAATAAAAAAAGAAATTCCATTTGCCTTTTTAGCAACGATTGCTCTATTTGTCTTGATCAGTGATATAGGACTCGGTGTAGCTTATGAGAATATGATCACTCGAAGTGATGGAATCATTTTTCTTTTGTTTTTTTCCATCTTTCTTTACTATGTTATTGAAGCTGCCCGAAACAGTAGAGAACAAGATAAAACAGATCTAGTTAATCATGAACAGGTAGGCTCTTGGAGCAAGAATATCTTAATAACAGTTGGAGGCCTAGCCGCGATTGTATTAGGTGGTTACTTAGTCGTTGAATCAAGTACAGACATTGCCTATCGCTTTGGAATGAGTGAAACGTTAGTAGGATTAACAATTGTAGCTATCGGTTCTTCCTTACCCGAGTTGATAACCTCTGTCACAGCAGCTTTAAAGAAACAGAGTGAAATTGCTTTAGGTAACATAGTCGGGAGCTCTATATTTAATATATTATTTGTACTCGGTGTAGCTTCACTTATAGCTCCGTTGCCCGTTGATCCTAAAATGTTCTTTGATATTATTGTCCTTCTAATCTTAACGGTATTTTTATTTATTTTTTCAAGAACTCAATATAAAATTGCTAAATATGAAGGCCTTGCCTTAACTCTCTTTTACGTCGCATACCTTGTCTATATTATTATGAGAAATTAATCCGTCTGACTCAAAATAATTTTCTGTGAAAGATCCCCCACTTAATTCATATACATGGCGTAAGGGGGACTTCAAAAATGAGGACACCAAGTAGGCTTAAGCGACCACGAACTAAAAAGGGGCCACTTCCCTTTCGTTATGTTTTCATGATTTCTTTCGCTATATTTATCGTTCTAACCATTAAAGGATTATGGATAATAGATCAAAGTATAAGACCTACTCTTATGCATATTGCAACAACGGAAACAAGAGTTATTGCTACAAGGGCGATAAATGACGCCGTTTTTGAAAAAGTATCATCAGACTTAAAGCAAGAAGAATTATTTATTTCAAGTGGAAAAAACGTTTATCAATTTAACACTCAAATTTATAATCGAATTTTATCTGAAGCCACTAACCGAGTTCAGAGGCATTTAAAAGCGATAGAACAAGGAGAAGAATTTTCAGTTGAAGGGGTTTCCGATAGCCACAGCTATCAGGATGGTATCATTTATAAAATTCCATTAGGGTTAGCAACGAATAATGCATTGCTAGCTCAGTTAGGTCCTGAAATTCCTGTTCGCTTTTCAGCAATTGGGGATGTAAAGACAGATTTAAACTTAGAAGTGATTAACACCGGCATTAATAATACAACACTATCGGTTAATTTTGATGTGATCGTTGATGTGAAAATCGTTATTCCATTTGCCACAGATACAGAAGCAATAAAAACGACGGTACCGGTTGGATTAATTACAATTCAAGGTGAGGTGCCACAGTTCTATTCCCAAGGTGGCGGTATGATCCTACCAGCAGATTTACCTAACAATAATGACGTTGATAACAATCGTTTAATCCCTGATATTTATCTTGAGAATCCTGTCAACCCAGATTAAAATTAAGCATAGACAAACACCCACCTACTTATCAACAAAGGCAGGTGGGTGTTTTTTATCGTACTATTATATTTAATGATAGAAAGACTCGATTTCTTCTAAATCATTAAGTAAAGAGTCAACGTCTTCTTTGGACAAAGTTAAAAGCATCTGATCATAAAGAGTGATAATGTGACCTTCCTCATGGTGATTTTTTAAATACCGGTAGAGCTTGTCTACTTGCTTCTTCTTTAAAACAGATTGGGTTGACTGATTTTTGACTTTCCGCACAATAAATTCATTCCCTGTCTTATCATATTCCCCACATAATATCTGGCCATTCCAAGAAGTCATTTTACTCACTCCTGTTTTTGCCATTAGTATGTTCTATTTCAAGAAAACTATAAGAGTTGAGCTAGTAATTGATACGACCTTAAGCGATCTTGGAATTGATTTGTCGTTGTTACGATCATAATTTCGTTTGCTTCATATTGTTTGGCGAGCTGACTTAATTGGACTTCTAATTCAGATAACGTTCCGAGTAATGTTTTTTCTTTTATTTTGGCTATTATTTCTTTACGGTTTTTTAACTGTTGAGAAATCCCTTTATCGTTTTCAAGTTCCAATTTCCATAAATAACTCTCAATAGCAAGATCCTCTGCTTGGTCTGTTGTCTCTGCGCAAATCGCAGAAACCGTGAGAATGACTTCAGGTTGGTCTCCCTCCTTCCGAGGAATAAAAGACTCCTTGTATTCTCGGATAAAATCACCATCACGAAGATCGCTCATAAAGTGTCCAAATGCATAGGACATTCCGTTTTCGGCAGCGAGACGTGCACTCTTTTTGCTTGTACCTAGTAACCATGGCTTCGGAGCTATTTTCGGGAAAGGCATAGGTTTAACTTTTGCAAATTTATGATCCTCTGGAAAAGAGTCATCTAAAAAATGTAAAAGTTCTTTTAGCAGCGCAGGCATATCCCATACTTGTTTTAGAAAAGTTTCTGATAAAGCATTGGTTGTTTCAGCAGAACCACCCGGAGCTCTACCAATCCCAAGATCTACTCGCCCTGGCATCAGTGTAGCGAGCATATGGAACATTTCAGCCACTTTATAAGGTTTATAATAAGGCAATAAAATCGCACCAGAGCCAATTCGAATCTTTTTTGTTTTTGCCCCGATAAACCCAAGAAGTACTTCTGGAGCCGAACATGCTAAAGAAGGGAAGCCGTGGTGTTCCGCGACCCAATAACGGCTGTAACCCCATTTTTCAGCTGTTTGAGCAAGCTGTACTGAGTTACCTAAAGCCTCAAGACCTGATTGTCCTTTAGATATAGGCGCTTGATCTAAGATACTTAACTTCATTGACGTCTCTCCTAAGTAATTTTTTCGTTCACTTGAATAGAAAACGCTTGGACTTTAAATCCCAAGCGTTTAATATGTTACTTATTTAGTTATTATGTGCTCAAATATTTCATCATATTGTTTCGCTAATTGAAAATCTAAATCAGTTAAGCCTCTTGCTTTCCAAGAAGAAATTCGAACGCTAATAAGTTTATAATCTATTGAAATAAAAGGATGATGATTTTCTTGTTCTGAACGATGCGCTACTTTCTGAACAAAGTCTATTCCATTAAGATACTCTCCAAAGCGATATTTCTTTTCAAGCCATTTTTCGTCAACAATCTTCCAACGGTCCAATTCAACTAGCCTAATCTCAATTTCACGGTCGGTAAGTTTATCCAATATAAACGGCTCCTTTACTAACTATACCCCAAAAATATTTTGAAAGAAGATACGGACGACATCAGCACCACCAATGATTGTCCCTAGTGTACTTCCTAAATTCGTCAATACGACAATCAGTAAGATTCTTGTCACTTTGTTACTCCAAAATCCTTTTATATTATATACATCAGTTGAAAGGTTCTCAAAGTCAGCTACTTTAGGTCTTCGGAAATAAGCTTCCACCAAGCCTGCAACCCATCCAGCTGCTAAAAGAGGATATAAAGAACTAAAAGGTGCAATCAAAATAGCTGAAAGGATCGTCAGTGGATGTCCAAATGCAATTGCTGCTCCAATACCCGCGAAAAGAGCATTCCAAATCATCCAACTCATTGTTAGGTTGACACCAACCTCAGGGTTAGCCCAAAAAGAGTACCCGATAATTCCAAGAATAAGCAAAGGAATCGCCCAGGCTATTATTTTAGGCGCTTTTGATTTAGGGGGTCTCTTAGATAACTGTTCTAAATTGTGATCTTTCTTAATTTCTTCCTTTATACCAGGAACATGCGCCGCTCCTAAAACAGCAACAATTTTTTTACCAGGAGCGTCTTTTATTTTTTGAGCTAAATATTGATCTCTTTCGTCAATTAAAGGAACTTTTAATTTTGGAAAACTTTGTGTCATTTCATCTAACATCGTATGTAACATGTCCTGTGATTTTAACTTCTCTAATTCTTCTTCAGAAATCTCTTCTTTGTTAAAAACACTATAAACAATTTGCATTAATAGTTTAGCCCTACCGCTAAGTCCGATTCCATGCCAGATACGGGCAAACGTAATTTGAATGTTGCGATCAGCTAATACTAACTCAGCTCCTACTTCTTTAGCAGATTCAATTCCCTGAATCATTTCTTGCCCAGGTTTTATTCCAAATTGTTTAGCCATTCTTTTTTGGAAAGAGGAGATAAGCAAGTTCATTAACAATAATGTAGCTTTCTTTTCTTTTATAACTTTAAAGATATCCATTTCTCTCCATTTGTTTCCATCTAAAACGGACTGATATCTTTGTTCATCTAACTCAATACATACAGAGTCTGGTTGTTCAAATTCAATCACGGCTTTTACCTGTTCAGCACTTTTCTTTGATACATGAGCTGTTCCAATCAAAACAAATTCCTTGTCATATAAGTTTAACCTAGTAATATTTTGCTCTGACATAAATTACCTTCCTTAAGTCAATTAATAAATAGCCTTATACAATCATGAGGTAAAACCAGTAAAATTTCAATAAATACATTTTTAAAATGGAGGTTTTTTCTAAAGTATTAATTAAATTATGAATAGAATTTTTCTTTTGTGCAAATTTTAAGAATTGATAACGGTCTTTGGAGGGTGCAACATGCTAAAACAACGTGCAAAAGAAATTTCTGAATCACCAGTGATGGCGCATGTAACTTACAATGATACTCCAGTTTATATTCAACGAGTAAGTGAGGATACTGATACCGCTAGAATTTTCCCACTTGCAGAACCAGAAAACGAACAAGAAGTAAACTTATCAAGCTTAGTAGAACATTAATTGCTGGATAGAAAGAAAGGACCGCCTTAACGTAAGCGGTCCTTTCTTTTGTATTACGTGTTCTCATTGATTTGTTTAATTTCATCATTGGCAATGTACTCATTCGCTCTCTCTAAGTCCTTGTGTTCATTCACTGAATCACCAGGATAACGATCCACTGTATTAGCTGGATGGTGAGGATCTAATTCAGTCCGCACTCCAAACTGACCACCTGTATTTGCTTGAGTCGGCATATCAAATGTTTTCTTCTTTTTGTCCATTTTACTCACCTCAAGTAATAGATTTTGTTTATCCGAAATTTTCATTCATGTATCTTAGAATTATTTAACCTGATGGCATTTCACTTCTATAAAACATAATAGTTATCCCTTGAAACAACTAATAAAAAAAGAGATAAATGCAACATTCATTGATATACGAACATATATTCTGTATAATCATTAATAGGAGGTGGACTCATTGTTGCTAGAACAAGAAGCGGAAATATTGGTGACAAAATCAATTTATTTACCTTTAGTAAGGAAAGTCCTCGAGCGAGACATGGAAAAAATAAAGCAAGCTGATTTGAAATTCCACGAACCTTATCTCACAATAGTTGAGCGAACTATCATCAGGGTTGGCTATGATTTAGGAATAGTAAAAAGACAATTAAAAAACAAACGTATCTTTGTTTACGATCAAGGTATTAAAGAAGGGCGTTGTACCTATTTAGTTGTCAATCGTGGATATCGCCATGAGCGTAGCTTATTTCCTCATTTAGTGAAGCAAACAGTTGAAACGTATGTAACTGGATATTTAAATGGGAGTTCCTTTCAAGGAGTGCCTTTAGAACAAATTTAACTAGGAATTAGATCAACCTAAAAAGCTACGTAGTTCTCACTGAATTGCTTTAATTCTACATATACATCAATACTCGTAATATCATCAATAGCAGGAATTTGCTGATTAATAAAATTACCTAATTCTTCGTTTGAATGAAAAGAAGCTTTAATCAATAGTTGATGATTCCCTAAAACAGAACCTACGTATGTAACTTCTTTAAACTGCAATAGTTTCATTGCAGTTTCATCCTGTTTTCCTAATTTTACTGAAGCGCCAATAAGAGCTTGAACACATAAATCAACCTTAGTAGGATTCACTTGTATTTTAAATTCAAAGACTTCATCCATAAGCATACGTTTAACTCTTGAGCGAATTGTTCCTTCACTCACACGCAAACTTTTTGCTATCTCAGTATATGGCCGTTTCCCGTGTTCTTTTAAGTAATTTAAAATTTCTACATCAACTTGATCTAACTTACTCATATAATCACCGTCTTTCTTATAAGTATCTAATATTAGACTACTTTATAAGGAAAAAGGTTTCTTGCAATTGGAAATAAGCTCCTTTTTATTTTTACTCTTGATCTTTTGAGTCTTCTGCATAATGCTCCGCTAAATATGGATTTTCCGTTGTAGCAAAATTAACTGATAATAAGCTTTCGTCAGACTCTAATCCATAAAGTCCTTTTAATACATCCTTTGTTTGCTCTCCACTTTGGAATTGAGGATCCTTCTCTTTTTTCGACATAGATTGAACACTCCTTTGTGATTACAATGTTCTATTATAATTACCCAATCTACTTAGAATATAAGAACTTTCATAGCAACTAATAAAATGACTGTACCAAAAAAAGACAGTTAAGATCGGTTCTCTTAACTGTCAAAATACCTTACGCAGATATTACCTTAATTTTTTCATTTTCTACCTCTACTTTAAAGAGTTGCAGTGTAACATCAGATTCAATAATTAATGTCGTAATTTGATCTTCAATGTGTTCTTGAATAGCACGTCGTAATGGACGAGCACCAAACGCTTTATGGTAACCTAATTCAGCTATTTTTTCTTTAGCTTCATCCGTAATCTCAATTTCGAAATTTTGATCTCGAAGTGTTTTTTGTAAATCAGTAAGCATGATATCAATGATTTGTAACAAATCACTTCTTTCTAAGTGAGTAAACTCAATAATCGAATCTATACGATTTAGAAATTCAGGCTTAAAGTACTCTCTTAGGCTATCTAGTATCGTTTCTGTTGCAAGCACACTTCCTTCTGCCTCATTAAAGCCAATTGAACCTAATTTTTTATCAGTTACACCCGCATTAGAGGTCATAATCAAAACTGTTTCGTTAAAATTAACAACTCTACCCTGACTATCTGTCAAACGTCCATCCTCCATTATTTGAAGGAACATATTCATAACATCAGGATGTGCTTTTTCAATTTCATCTAAAAGAATGATCGAATAAGGATTACGTCGAACTTGTTCAGTTAATTGTCCTGCTTCGTCATGCCCTACATACCCGGGCGGCGATCCAATTAATTTAGAAACAGAGTGCTTTTCCATGTATTCACTCATATCTAAACGAATCATTGACTCCTTACTACCAAACAATTCCTCAGCTAACGTTTTAGTCAACTCTGTTTTACCGGTACCTGTTGGACCTACAAAAAGAAACGAAGCCGTCGGACGTGTCTTAGGTTTAAGCCCTACGCGAGCTCTTAAAATGGCTTTCGAGACCTTTTCTATCGCTTTCTTCTGACCAATCACTTTTTTACTTAAATTTGTTTGTAGCTCCTTCATTTTAGACTGCTCAGATTTCTGAAGTTTTTTAACTGGAATTCCTGTACTTTTCTCAATAATATCTTGAATATGTTCTATTGTTACTTCAGTTACTGGAATCCCTTCATCATCTAACTTTAGTTTGAGCTTATTTTCTTCATCCCGAAGTTGCGCAGCCTTCTCATAATTTTCTTCTTTTGTCGCTTGCTCTTTTTCACGAATTAACTCGTCTAACCGTTTTTGAATTTTGTTTTTATCTGTATTACCTTGAGTTAGATTCAACTTTGATCCTGCTTCATCTAATAAATCAATAGCTTTATCAGGCAAGAAGCGATCTTGAATATAACGCGCAGATAAAGTTATACAAGCCTTTAGCACATCATCGGAAAATTTAACATTATGATAGTTTTCATAGATCGGCCGAATACCTTTTAAGATTTCGTAAGCTTCATCTACAGTCGGTTCCTTTACAATGACAGGTTGGAAGCGACGCTCAAGCGCTGGGTCTTTTTCAATCATCCGATATTCTTTTAAAGTGGTAGCTCCAATAATCTGAAACTCGCCTCTGGCTAATGCTGGTTTTAGAATATTTCCTGCGTCCATTGAACCATCAGAACTTGCGCCTGCTCCGACCATCATATGCAATTCATCAATAAATAAGATAACATTGTCACGTTGTTGTAATTCGGTGATAAGCTGTTGCATTTTTTCTTCAAATTGGCCTCTATAACTCGTACCAGCAACTAATGAACTAATATCTAGAACATAAACTTCTTTATTTAATAGTTTAACGGGTACCTCTCCCTTTACAATCTTTAAAGCAAACCCTTCTGCAATAGCCGTTTTCCCTACACCAGCTTCTCCAATTAAAACAGGGTTATTTTTAGAGCGTCGATTTAAAACTTCGATAACACGCTCAATTTCTTTTTCTCTACCAATCACTCCATCGATTCGCCCTTGTCTTGCTTCTTCAGAAAGGTTGCGTCCATGTTGATCGAGAAAACCATTATTTCCTGTTTTAGTGGACTCAACTTTATTATTTTGTGGCTGGAATCCATGAAGCGGATTTTGGTGTCCACTTAAAAAACCTTTAAAGAACTCATCAAAATTCATAGAAGGTCCCGTTTGATTCGTAACTAAACCATAACACTCATTACATAATGCAAACTGCTTTTTCGTCTGATTTACTATGAGATTCATTGATACATTTGCTTGGTTTTTTTGGCAATTTTGACATAACATTTTTTGGTCCTCCTTGATTAATTCGACTTTGACTTTGACTTTATTTGACCTTTAGAAGTAAATAAAAAGTCCCTAAGGACAATTGGATACTTGATTATATTATCATTATATTTGACCATTCTTGACTTTTCAAGTTTAAACTCTTTATATTCCTTTTTTTAACAGAAAAGGACCAGTCCAAAAGAGACTGACCTGAAATATTCATTAAATGCCGCGATGCCGTTTCATAATAGAGTTCCAAACCACCACTCCTAAAAGTGGGTGTTCGCAAAGATTCTTCTGTCTTCCTCTACGTAATGAAGGCTAGACATCTAAATCTCAATATTAAACTCCCTATATAAGCATAAAGGTTGAAACATATATTAAAAACGAACAACGCAGCGACTATATATGTGTTTGGACAAAATCTGTTACGATAACGTTCGATAAGCCATGTTTTGTTCCTTTGTACTGCGAACGGTTTTAACCTCGTACTCCGGTGGCAATCATCTATCTACAGGCTATGAAACCTGTCCATCTCTTTGTTGTTATTCCATTGAGATAGTTCCCCTACCAAATTTGGGTTTCTCGCTCGTGGGGTTTACCGCGTTCCACCTCTTCCGTTTCCAAAAGAGTTTCGTCACTGTGGCACTTTCAGGGGTACTAAACCATGACTTTTAACAAGCTTTAGGTGATTTTCCCCGCCGTCAATCCAGTTCGTTACTGAGTAACCACTAGATTGCCCTAGCTTATTTATTAACTAGGCACGAACACTACGATCATTTCAGATCGTGCGAGCATGGACTTTCCTCTACACCAAACAAGGTGCAGCGATTACCTGAACGTTAAATCAGATGTTGTATGGATAAGTATACACAGCTTTTTAATTCTACGCAACATTTTTGACGTGGTAGTTTCTGTTAATTTCTAACGATTTTAGGTCCTTTACGACCATTTTTTAATTGGAAATATTGTTTCAATGCTCGATGTGAAATATCTTGAGCCATCCCTTTTCTACCACCTTCATCATCTAGCTTAGCGAATGGTACAACTACCGCAAAAGCAATCTCAGGATTATCATAAGGTGCGTAACCTACAAGAGTCTGGGTATTACCCTCGATGAAATGTCTATCAGTCCCTTTTCCGACGGCAACTCTTACTTGGGCCGTACCCGTTTTTCCAGCAGGTTGATAAGATACATCGGCGAACTTCTTAGCGGCTGTCCCTTTAGTCATCACAGCTCTCAGTCCTGCTTGAACTCTTTTAATATAATCATCATTCATATCAATGCGATTTAAAATGGTCGGTTCATACCGTTTGACAACAATACTAGGTTCACCCTCATTAATAGCAGGTTCTCGAATTTCCCTAACCAGGCGTGGTTCCATTCGGTATCCATCATTAGCGATCGTTGCAATATATTGTGCTAATTGTAATGGTGTATACGTATCATATTGTCCAATCATTAAATCCATTAAGTTACCTCCAACTTCACTCCCACCTTGTAAACCAGTTTCAGAATATGGCAAATCTATCCCTGTCTCAGAGCCGAGTCCAAATTGACTAAAACTACTTCGCACTGTATTGTAGGCACTTCCAATCGAATTAGTATTCCAACCACAATGTTGATTCGCCCCTCTATAATGACACTTTGCCATCCTCATTCCAATTTGAAACATATAAACATTAGAAGACTGCTCCAACGCACGTAAATCATTTACATAACCTAATGTATTAGTCCAAGACTTCTTCACTGGTGTAGCTGGTAAACGGATAGGTTGATCTAAAATTTGCTCACCTGGTTTAATGACACCTGATTGAAAGCCAGTTAAAACAGATGCGGCTTTGACAGTCGACCCCATCTCAAAAGCTTTAGCCACATTTCCAATATGATCCTCATAACTTTCCACTTCATAGTCTGCAGGATCGAAAAAACCTGCCATCGCTAAAATATCACCTGTTTTTGGATCCATTAGAACGGCATAGGCAGAACGGTCAGCAATAAAAGCACTTTTTCCCGCTTTAAACATTTCATCTTCGAGAATTTCCTCTAATTTTTGTTGTAACTCCATGTCAAGAGTAAGAACAAGGTCATTACCCCTTTTTCCCATCCTTACTTTTGTCTCACTTTGTACGGTTTGTCCCGCATTTTTTCTCGTAATTCTCTCAAAAATGGCTTTCTCTCCTCTTAGGACTTCTTCATATTGAGCTTCAAGAAAACTGTTCCCAACAAAGTCCGATCTTTCATAGCCACGTGATAAGAAGTAATCAATCTTATCTTTTGGTATCGCACTTATAGACCCAAAGAAACTACGGAAAGAATCACCATACAAATACTCCCTTTTAGAATCACGTAGAATATCTATTCCTGGCAAATGGTCCAAATTTTCACTGATAATATGAGCTTCTTGCTCCGTAATATTCTCCTTAATGCGTTGCGGACTATTCACATGTCCACGAAGCATTTGACGAAAAATAGCAATGGTTTCATAATCAGCTTGAGTGAGTTCAGAAATAGCCAAATCAGAAATTCGCTCAAGTTCTAATTTATAAATATCTGAATGATTTTCATACAATTTTCTTTCTTCCTTGCTAACAAGCTCGTAACGTTCGTCTTCCTCCAGTTGCATTAATACGTATTCCCTAATATCTCGATCGCTTATATGATCAATTTCCATATCGACCATTGGTTCTAATTCCTTTGCAAGGTTTAACATTTGAGCCATATCTTTTGTTCTAGAAGGATTTGTGAATGTAAGAGAAAGCTCAAGCTCATTATCAACCACAACATGTCCGTAACGATCAAACATAATGCCACGAGGTGCACTTACTTTTGATGTAATATTTGTGGTAGAAGCTAATTCACCCACAAAGTCTTCTCCTTGTACAATTTGAACAATGCCTAACCTAAGAATTAAACCAGAAAACAAAAGAAAGATTAAAAAGAATAATACATTAATCCGGAGTGCGAAATGTGACTTTTTTTTCAGCTTCATTCTCATCAACCCTAACCTCTACTATATAAATTAGTTTCTTACCTTAAAGGTTTACCAGAAAAGGGCAAAATCATGAGAACTCGAAAAACAATAAAGGAAAATCCCAAAAATTTCTACTTCTTTTTTAACACTTCATCTACATAAAAAGTTTTCCCACAAACCATACTAACGTTAAATCCAAGAAAGAGGTGATTGATCATGGCAAGTAACAACAATAATTCAAACCAATTATTAGTTCCAGGTGTACAGCAAGCATTGGACCAAATGAAGTATGAAATTGCATCAGAATTTGGTGTACAATTAGGTGCTGACACAACTTCTCGTGCAAACGGCTCTGTTGGTGGAGAAATCACAAAACGCTTAGTTCAAATGGCTGAGCAACAAATGGGTGGCTCTCAGTTTTAATTTCATATAATGGCAAAGGGCGCTTACAATAGTAAGCGCCCACTTTAGTTATAACTCATTTCTATAATAGTCAATTAATTGGTTTAAAGTTGAATCAATACTTGAAAACGTAAAGCCCATTTCTTCTGCCAATTGTGTGTTAACTGACCATGAACCTGGAAAGGAGTAAGGAGATTGGTTGTCAGGTGTAACTTCTTGAGTGATCGTCCATTCTTTTTTTACTCTTCTTGCAATTTTTTCACAAAGTTCATATATAGAAAGATCTTCTGAACACCCTGGATTAATTTGCCCACTGAAAGATGAGAATCCAATTTCAAGTAAAAAATTCGCTGCTTCCTTCGACTGAATAAAACTATACCTGGCTTTAGGATCTGTAATTCCTATAGGTCTATTGTGCATGATGTTCCAAACATGGAACTTCAGTCGATCTGTATAGTCATCTTCTCCAACAACAATTGGCAACCTAACAGACACTACTTCAAAATTGGAGTTTTGAAACAAAATAGCTTCAGCTGCTCGTTTCGCTTCTTGATACCCGATGTAGCCCTTGTATTCTTGTCTAGTTTTCAGTTCATATTTATACAATAAAGGATTAAAGTCCTTTTCCTTGCACTGTATTCCAAAATCATAAACAGCTTGAGAAGATGTGAATATATATTTTCTCACCTTTCCTGTTAATGCTTCTGTTGAATCAAGGGCTTCTTTAGCTGAGAAGCAGGATTGATCAAAGACAATGTCCCAGCTTTTGTTTACAAATGCTTGATCTAGAGACTCACGGTCTATACGATCTATTTTTAACCTTTCTACTCGATCTCCAAATGGATCCTTAGTTAACCCTCTCGTGGCAATTGTAACCTTGTGGCCGTGATTTAACAATTGCTCAACTAGTCGTTTTCCAAAAAACATTGTTCCCCCTAAAACTAATACTTTTGCCATTGATACTTACCCCTTTTTTGAAAAGAATTTTAAAACATAGTATTTTGACACCGCTAAATATTCACGAAGATAAGCTTTGGGGTATGAAATCAAAGGTGTTTTCGCTGATAGCCCATGAACAATCATATTTTCATCAGTCGCAATGGACACAGCCCTATAAACATGATAATGATTCGTGACAATTATTCCGATATCCTGTTTTTCAGGCAGATGCGATTTTGAAAGTTGAATGTTTTCATTTGTAGTTGTTGACTTCATTTCTAATTGGATTCTCGATGCATCGATCCCTTTTTCCATTAGGCCATTTCTGATCGCTTCTGCTTCTGTTATGTCTTCACCTGAGCCTTGACCTCCGGAAGCAATTGCTATTGTATGTTGATTCTCATGTAAGTAATTGGCCGCAGCATCTATCCGGTACTGCAATGATAAAGAAGGAATTAAACCTTCTACTTTTGCTCCTAATATAATTAGATAATCAGCTTGTTTAGGTACTTCCATGTAACTATAACGCTGTATTTGAACATGTATAATAATAAAATAAACTAGAACAATTGGCGTTAGTAAAATTAAAATCCACTTGAATATTTCTTTCATATATAAGGTAGTCCTTTCTGTTTAAAGAAACTCAACTAAAACTTAGTTCATTAAAAAGAGGATGCTCAAAAGTTTGTATAACCCTTAGAACATCCTAAAAATAATATGAATACTATATTTTCCTAATCATTTTAATAGGACTATATGCTTTGAGAACGAACGGACAATAATTTCCTTATTGTTTCACCTTGTTTTACAAAACAACAGATTCCAATTCTTTATCCACAAAATTCATTAATTCTTTTATCATCGTTTCAGAAAAATCAAACCGGATGCCCGCAGCTTCATACACTTCAGGTAACGACTTTGACGCACCTAAAGATAATGCTTGTTTATAATTTGCTAGGGCGCTCTTAGGATCTTCGCGATATTGCTTATACATTTGAATGGCTCCAAGTTGAGCGATAACGTATTCAATATAATAAAAGGGAACTTCAAAAATGTGAAGAACTCTTAACCAACTAGTTTGAATCCACTTCTCATGACTGGACCAGTCTACTACAGTTGAATCTAGTTCCTGAACAAGTTGTTGGTATTTAGCATTTCTTTCTTCCGCTGAATGGTCGGGATTTTCATATAACCAATGTTGGAACTGATCTATGACCATCCCCTGTGGCAGGAAATCAATCATACCTTTTAATTGCAATTTTATTGCTCGCTTTAAATCAAGTTCATCTTGGTAAAATAAGTTCCATTTGTCCATTGTTAACAGTTCCATAGACATACTTGCAAGTTCTGCAGACTCCATTGGAATATCCCGATAATCACTAATTGGAAGTGTTTTCATCAGATCATTATGAATGCAGTGTCCCATTTCATGCAACAACGTAATCATATCATCATGAGTTGTAGATGCATTCATGAAAATGAATGATAATTGAGAAAGTGGTAAGTCGGAACAGAAGCCACCAGGCGCTTTTCCTTTCCTACTGTCTAAGTCCAACATCCCTCTTTGATCCATTGTTAATAATAATTCCGAAAAGCGTGGATCTAACGTCTCGAAAATTGAAGCTGTCTTTTTGATTAGCTCTTTCGTATCTACAAAGGGTCGAAGGGGAGATTCTCCAGGTGCCACAGCCATTCGATCCCAGGGCTTATAGATTTCAAGTCCTAATTCCTTCTGATGATCTTTTTGCAGTTTCTCTTTTAAAGGTTTTACATATTTACGAATAGATTCAGCTAACTGTTTGCAATCCTCAGGAGAATAATCAAATCGTTCATACTTTTTAAACATATAATCTCGATAGTTAGGAAGGTCCGCATTTAGAGCTTTTTGATGACGAATCTTAATTAACTGATCCATAATCGCTTGGAGCTCTGGTTCTATTTGGATAAAAGCATCCGCTGCCAATGTAGCGGCTTGTTCACGTTTCTCTCTATTAGAATCCTGAAAAAACGGTGTTAATTGACTTAGGGTTAACTCTGCACCATCCATTTCAACAGTTAAGGAACCCGTATGCTCAAAATAATTCGTTGCAAGTCCATCTTCTTGTACTTCAAGATCAATGTTTTCCAATCTAAATAAAGCTTTAGCATTTTCTTTACTTTTAATTAACTGCTTATAAGAAATAGGATTTAACTGTTTAATCAAAGGTGAGGCAAGAAACTTCTCATTAAGTAGTGATGTATATTTTTTGTAGATAGGGTCAATAACATTTTGGTCATGTTCGAATACAGCTTTTGCTTCTTCAGATTCACTATGACATTGAAAGTCAATATAATGACCTGTCATTGCTTCATCTATCGCTTCTTTTAATTCTGATTGTTGCTTTAACCAACCTTCCAGTTGTTCAACTGAATCAATCGACTCGTTTAATAATTGCTCAAATGCAGCTTCAATTTGTTGTTGATTTTTAAAATTTAAAGTTTCTATGTAGAATTTTGTCATGGGCAACCCCTTCCTCATTTATGAGTTTATCGTACCAAATCCTTCCTTATATGAAAACAAGAAAAAAGATGAATTCGCTCTTCTAGAACGAATCCATCTCTAGTTTTTATTTTTCCATCCAATTCGTATGGAATGTTCCTTCTTTATCAATTCTTTGATAAGTATGAGCCCCAAAATAATCACGTTGTGCTTGTAACAGATTAGCTGGAAGCGTTGCTGTGCGATAACTATCATAGTATGCTAATGCACTTGAAAGACCAGGAACCGGAATTCCAAGCTTAACTGCTGTTGCAACAACGTCACGAGCAGCCTCTTGATATCCTTCAACTATTTCTTGGAAGTATGGGTCAAGAAGTAAGTTCGTTAAATTTTGATCGCGGTCGTATGCTTCTTTGATATTTTGAAGGAAACGCGCACGAATAATACATCCACCTCTAAAGATCATTGAGATTTCTCCAAGATTTAAATTCCAATCATATTCTTCAGAAGCAATTTTCATTTGAGCAAAACCTTGAGCATACGAGCAGATTTTACTTAAATATAATGCCTTACGAATTTTTTCAACAAATTCCTTTTTGTCCCCTTCAAACACTGCATTCGGACCACGTAAGATACCACTAGCTTTAACACGCTCTTCCTTCATTGCAGAAATAAAACGAGAGAAGACAGACTCTGTAATAATTGATAAAGGAACTCCAAGATCTAATGCACTTTGACTTGTCCATTTTCCGGTCCCTTTTTGACCTGCGGTATCAAGAATAACATCTACCATCGGCTTCCCTGTTTCTTCATCGACTTTTGTAAAAATATCTGTTGTGATTTCAATAAGATAGCTATCTAGTTCTCCTTGATTCCACTCTTTAAAAATTTCATGTAACTCGGGAGCGCTTAACCCAAGTACATCCTTCATTAAATGATATGATTCGCAGATTAACTGCATATCTCCGTATTCAATTCCGTTATGAACCATTTTAACATAGTGACCCGCACCGTTTGGTCCAATATATGTGCAACAAGCGTCATCTCCAACTTTTGCTGAGATTGCTTTTAAGATTGGTTCTACAAGCTCATAAGCCTCTTTTTGACCGCCTGGCATGATAGATGGGCCTTTAAGTGCTCCCTCTTCACCACCAGAGACGCCTGTACCGATAAAGTGAATGCCAGATTCAGCTAAATCTTTATTTCTACGACGAGTATCCTCAAAGAACGTGTTACCACCATCAATTAAAATATCGCCTTTTTCTAAATGTGGTAAAAGTTGCTCAATCGTAGCATCAGTAGCTTGTCCTGCTTTAACCATTAATAAGATCTTTCTTGGTGTTTCTAATGAAGCCACAAATTCTTCGATCGTATATGTACCTACAACATTCTTTCCTTCTGCTTCTTTTAACATTTCTTCTGTCTTATCAGAAGACCGGTTGAATACTGAAACAGCATAACCTCTGCTCTCAATATTTAACGCTAGATTTCGCCCCATAACAGCGAGTCCAATGACTCCAATTTGTTGTTTTTGCATTCTCTACCACTCCTAATTAAGTCTCTCGTTAGTGTGCTCATAACTTCCTTAATACATGAAAAAAGTTTTTTGACTTCTTTGTATATATTATATCAACTACTAGTTGCTAGCAAATCTTTTGTTTAATTTTAATCGCAAATACCTTATTAACGCCAAAATAAAACCAAAATAATTATTTTTTGTAAATTAAATCCAAATAAATAGTTAATATGCTCTTTTCAGCCTTTTTAAGTCTTTAACTGATTAATAAATATAGCTTGCTTGCATATGATGAATTAAATGAAAAAAGAATTGGTAGGTGATTCTTTGAAACGCCCAAGAATAATACAATATAATTTTCAGAACTTACAAGAGAAAAACATGACCTTTGATCGTGTTTATCAGCGAATCATTAAATTTATGAAAATTAAACCAAGTGGTAATTACCGTTTAATGGTAGGGACGGACTCTCAAGTACATGCAACAAGCACCGTTTTCATTACGGGAATCGTCATTCAACAGAAAGGTAAAGGAGCATGGGCTTGTATCCGTAAAGCAATTGTTCCTAGAAAAATGCTTCATTTACATGAAAGAATTTCACTTGAAACAAGTTTAACTGAAGAAGTAGTCTCCATGTTTACAGAAGAGAAGAAATCAAAAATGATCGACATTGTTCTCCCCTATCTTTACCAAGGCGCAACATTTTCAATAGAAGGTCATATAGATATTGGCTCTGGTCCACGAAATAAAACACGTGAGTTCGTTAAGGAAATGGTTGCTCGTTTAGAAATGATGGGGGTGGAACCAAAGATTAAACCAGATGCATTTGTGGCATCAAGTTACGCAAATCGTTACACGAAAAAAGCAGGGAAATTCAGCCCCACTTGATTAAAGAGGTATTTGAAAAATTCCAGCAATAGTCGTTACAGCTTTACCTCCAATTTTAAATTTAGCGGATTCGGACCCTTGTAATATTTCAACTTTCACATATCCTGGCCTACCAAGTTTGTGCCCCTGAGCAATGGTAAATTTATAATCTCGATCTGAAGGAACGATTCCCTCTAGATATAAATAACCAGCTAATGCTCCATTCGCAGAGCCAGTAACTGGATCTTCTAATATTCCTACAGCTGGTGCGAAATCCCGAGTATAAAGCAAACAACCTTCTTCTTGGCTATCAAACGTAAATAGATGGGTCGTACAAATATTATTCATTTGGTTGTGCTGAGATAAAAACTCAAAATTAGGCTTTGCCCGATCAACTGCTTCTTTTGTTTTCACTGGAACTAATAAATGCCAATTCCCTGTATAGCTAAGCTTACAAGCAAACCTTTGATCAATATCGTCTATCCGGAGACCCACTAATTCAACAATATGTTCAAGATCTGAGTTAATTTCTTTTAGCTTAGGCGACAACTGAGTCATCATAATTCCTTCCGAAGACAATTCCATTTCTATCAATCCTACATTAGTCTCCAGCGTAATTGAAGATCTATTATTATAGCCGAGTTCAGTTAATAAAATCCATGTAGTTGCCAAAGTAGCATGTCCACAGAAATCAATTTCATTGGTTGGAGAAAAATAACGAATGCGAAAATCTGCAGCATGGCTGTTTTCAGATGTTTGCAAAAAAGCTGTTTCAGAGAGATTAACCTCTTTAGCTATTTTTTGCATCATTTCACTTGTAAGATTATTGGCATCTGGAACAACCCCTGCAGGATTTCCACCAAAAGCTACAGAAGTAAATGCATCTACATGGTAAATTGAAATCTTTTTCATGTTAACTCCTATTCATAGATATTATTTTTTCGAACCGTAATGTTTAGATACCATCCAAATAATAACATCTTTTTCTTGGATCGTTAACGATCTATTTAAGTGATCTTCAAAATAAGATTGTAACTGTTTAAATTGTATTTCCGTACTCATAAGTCACCTCAGTATTATAGTCCTTCAGATTTTTCTATTTTTAATTTTTGTTCTCTCATGAAGTTTCTTCGATGTGATCGTTTTTGAATAACCCAGTTAACAAAAATCAGACATCCAAATATGCCTAGTCCAATTAGAATGGATTGCCAAATATGACTAGACATCCATTGTAATGCAAGGTCTAATCGTGGAATTAACCAGAGTATGCTTAAAAACATTGAGAAAACCAGAATCTTTGCAATGTCCGACATGCAGTCATTACTCCTCTCCAAAAGTTTGTCCTAACATTTATATGTCGAAGAACTTTAAACATGTTAGCTTTTTTCAATACATTTTTAATAATTGCTCTTAATAGTCTACCTATTAAATCGAAAAGAAATTACTAATTTAATATCTTGTACATTGTGGAAAATTATTTAATTACTAACATTTTAGTTTTATAATTTTCAACCTCATGATATGATTTTGCTACTTGAGAGAGGTGACAGTTATGAAAAAGATATCCGTGTTTGTAGTATCAATGATGTTGTGGACTGTATCTTTTTCATGTGTTGATTTAAGTAGCAAACATCTGCTATCTGTCTATGAAACTGAATTAATAAGTCAAGATACTTTAACGAGTGAAAATAGTCTATCCACTGAATTAGCTGGGTTGCTTTTAACATCACTGAGTACTGTTGATCTACCTTTCACAACTCAATTAACATTCCAACCTCCTATGGCTCACGCCTCAAAGTATTTTCTTCTCGCTGTTTTTTATCAATCTAATAACTTAAAAAAAACTCTCTTTTTTCACACTTACTTTAGTTAGTAAAAAAGAGGAGGAATAATTATGTTTTGGTTACGATTGCTTACGATATGTATGTTTTCTGTTAGTGCATTGAGCATCTTTTTATATCAAGGGATTGAATTTATTCATGCACTACACGATGTTTTCAAAAATAAATAAAAAAAGAAAAAAAGAACCTTCATAATTGAGGTTCTTTTTTTCTAGGGTACTTTTACAATTGTTCTTTTTCCTCACACCAATCAATTAAAGTTAAAGCGATAATCTCCGCAGTTTCAAAAACACGATCAAGGTCAATGTATTCGTTTGGGTAATGCGCTTTTTCCGTCACGCCTGGTCCAAATACAATTGTTGGAGTTTCTCCTACTGATGATAACAGTCCTCCGTCTGTGCCCCAAGGAGATGCTTCTATAACGGGCGATTTCTGTATAACTTCTTCATAATTTCTTGCAAGAATAGTCATTAATGGGTGATTTATGTCAATTGCACCAGGAAGCCACCTTGCACCAAACCATTCTAGTTTGACCGGGTGCTTTATAAACCAAGGATCAACTTTCTCTAATTGCACGAGCCATTTTTTCATTTCTTCCTTAGCCACTTCTAAAGGTTCGTCAGGAGCAACACCCATTCTCCCTTCTACTTTCACTAAGTCAGCGACAGATGAAGGCCATTCTCCACCTTCAATTTTACCAATATTAATTGGAACAGGTATAGGTATATCATGATAAAGAATGTCTGTAATTCTTTCATTTCTCTTTTTTTCTAATTCCTTAATATGGTTGAGAACTAGTAAACTTTTTTCAATCGCGCAAACTCCTTGATATCGTGTTCCACCGTGCGCAGAACGTCCTTTAATATGCAACCTAAACCACATTGATCCTTGTTGTTTCGGGAAAATTTTCATATTTGTAGGTTCCGGAATCAAAGCTGCGTCTGCTTTATAGCCTCTTACTATCGCTGCCAATGTACCAGCACCGCCACTTTCTTCTTCTATCACACTCTCGAAAATAACATCACCTTTTAATTGAATATTTAAAGCTTGTAGTGCTTTCATTGCAAGAATTAGAGCCACATTGCCTCCTTTCATATCTGTAGCTCCACGTCCATATAATCGTCCTTCATTAATATGAGCACTAAACGGGGCTTGTTCCCATTGCTCTAGTTCTCCTGAAGGAACCACATCGATATGACCATTCAAGATTATAGAGCGGCCTCCTCCACTTCCTTTTAGTACACCAACTAGATTTGGGCTCCCACTAAAGTTCGTTCGTGGGGAAGCAAAAAAGGAATGTTGCTTTAAGCGCTGTCCATCTGGTTCCCACATATCGATTTCTAATCCGAGTTTCTTTAGCTCATGTAAAACGATTTTTTGTGCTTGTGCTTCATTCCCTTGTGTGCTTTCTGTTTGAACTAATTGTGTTAATAACGCAATCCCCTCAGCTCTATGTGAATTAAGCCACTGATGAATCTGCTTATTCAGCTTCATATAAACTCCTCCCAACTTAGCACTCTATTACCTTAATATGTTCGTTTGGAAGTAATAACTTCGCTTCTGTGTTTTCTATCACATCTTCTGGCGTGTATGGGTTAAATACTTCCTTTAACAACAAACCCGTTTTTGTTATTTCTATGACAGCCATATCGGTTATAACTAGGTTGACACAAGCTTTAGCTGTTAGTGGAAAACTGCATTTCTGCCTTATTTTTGATTCGCCATTCTTATCTACATGCTTCATGACAATAATTACTTTTTTTGCTTTTTTAGCTAGCTCCATCGCACCACCAATACCAGGGATTCTTTTACCTGGTACTATCCAATTTGACAAGTCTCCTCGTTCACTTACTTGTAACCCACCTAAAATCGTTAGATCTATATAACCAGATCGAACGATACCGAAGGCCGTAGCACTGTCAAAGTAAGAGGCACCTTTTGTGATTGTGACCGGTAAACCGGCTGCATTACATAGCATAGGATCTTCTAATCCTTTTTCAGGGGACTTCCCCATACCGAGAATCCCATTTTCCGAGTGAAACATCACCTTGCAGTCATTTGGAATGTGATTAGCAACAAGTGAAGGAATGCCAATCCCTAAATTCACGATCATACCATCTTTGATTTCCTCAGCAGCTCGTTTAGCCATCAGATTCCTTATATCTATTCCCATGCCCATCTCCAATCGACTCCTTTACTCTCAACAATTAAATCAACAAACACTCCAGGGGTGACAATCTCCTCTGGGGATAATGAGCCGAGTGGGACAATTTCTTCAACCTCTGCTATTGTAATCTTTCCAGCCATTGCCACTAATGGATTTGTATTTCTTGCGCTCGTATCATAAATTAAATTTCCGAAATAATCGGACTTTTTAGCGTGGATGATTGCAACATCTGCAGTTAAA
The DNA here is from genome assembly GCF_000513135.1 of Halalkalibacter akibai JCM 9157. Lineage (GTDB taxonomy): Bacteria > Bacillota > Bacilli > Bacillales > Bacillaceae_D > Halalkalibacter > Halalkalibacter akibai. The sequence goes on along the minus strand of NZ_BAUV01000048.1, from coordinate 2,634 downwards.
GCTGTCTCGATCAAATATGTTTTTCCATTTAATTCTACCTTTTCTTTTCCTTCCTCCACCATACTTCCTATTCCTATATCTGTTAAAATGCCTGCAAGTCCAACTCCCCCTGCACGAATTCGTTCTGCCAATGTCCCTTGTGGGGAGAACTCCACATCTAATTTTCCTTCTACCATCAATTGTCCAGCAACCGGATTTGAGCCGATATGAGAAGCAATAAGGCGTTTCGCCCTTCCTTGACTAACAACTTTCCCAATTCCGATTTTAGGAAATCCAGCATCATTTCCAATTAGTATTAATTCTTTTCGGTCTTTCTCGATAATTCCGTTAATGAGTGTTGGAGGATTTCCCACTCCACCAAATCCCCCATACATTAACGTACACCCGTCTTGGATATAATGTAACGCTTCCTCTAACGTTACTAATTTGTTAAACTTTTTCAGCTCATTAGTCATATCTAATTCCTCCCTATTTAAGCTGAATTTCCCTCAGTGTTTCTTCGAAAATAGAGAGCAATTGCTTCATCTCTTTCTTTTTTATTATAAGTGGAGGAGCTATGATGACAGCATCACCAACTAATCCGTCTTTTCCAGCATTTGCTGGATAAAGAATTAATCCTTTTTCTCTTGCTTTTTTTATTACTCGAGTTGTCATTTGTTCAACAGTTGGAAAAGGTTCCTTCGTCAAAGGATCAACAAACTCAACACCAATCATCAGCCCTTTTCCTCGTACGTCTCCGATAATCGGATTGTTTTTTGCCATGTTTTTTAATTTCTCAATCAAATAAGAGCCGTTCTTACAGGAGTGATCTATTAACTTCATACGTTCTATATAGTGAATAACTGCGAGTGCCGTTGCAGCTGATTGTGGATTTGCACTAAACGTGTGACCACTCATAACAGACTTTGAACCGCTCAATATTGGATCCATTACCTTTTTGCTGGCGAGAGTTGCTGCGAGAGGTGAATAACCTGAACTGATTCCCTTTCCAAGTACAATCAGATCCGGTTTAACATTCCAATGCTCCATCGCGAACATTTTTCCTGTTCTCCCCATTCCTGTCATTACCTCATCCGCAATAAATAATATATTATTTTTCTCACAAATTTCTTTGATTTTTTGATAATATCCTTCAGGAGGCACAATAACCCCTCCTGCAGCTCCTACAATGGGTTCAGCAATAAAAGCTGCAATTCTCTCTGACCCAACTCGGTTAATCGCCGTTTCAAGTTCACTGGCACAAAATAAGCCACAAGTTGGATAGTTTAGATTAAAAGGACATCTAAAACAATACGGCGCAGAAACTGCCGGACACTCATCAAGTAACGGGGCAAAGCGAGCTCTTCTATACACATGCCCCGACATTGATAACGCACCAATTGTTATTCCGTGATAACTAATCCATCTAGAAAGAATCTTATTTTTTTTGTCAAATCCTTGTTCCTGCCAATGTTGAATGGCCATTTTCATTGCGGTTTCAGTTGCTTCTGAACCACTATTAACCAAAAAGGACCAGTACGGCTCATCCGCATCAACTAGATTGTTTAATTTACATGCTAATTCTTCTGCTGGTTCTGTTGTAAATTGTGAGCGATAAACAAAAGATACTTTCTTTGCTTGTTCAAGCATCGCATGAATGATTTCTTTGTTTCCATGACCAATGCTTGCGGTCACAGCTCCTGATGAGCCATCTATATACTTATTACCGTCTTCATCATATAAATAGATACCGGATCCTTTAACAGCTTTTGGATATATTTCATCCATAAATGGTTTGATTAACAATGATTTTTTCATCTGAATTCCTCTCTTCACCGATGAGCGATAAGATTAGAGAATCAAAAACGGAAATAATTTCGCTTTAGTGTTTTCGGTTTTGCCATTAGTTCCTTAAACGTAATGCTTTTTTCGACCAGCTTTACATTTATCAATAAAAGTTGATCTTCGATATCATTTATTAGTTGCTCCTCTTGATATTCCATTCCACAAGAGTCACATACAAACCCTGGTGCATCGGTAATTTCTATTGCTCTTGATCCATCTGGCAGTTCCCAGTAAACTGTGCACGAAATTGCTCTTGCTTTATTTTCTTCACACCATTCACATCTCATGGATTGACTCCTATTCCGAACTTTTTAGTTTTCAGTTCTTTTTTTGATTTCGGTCAGATATTTTTTTTCCTTCAGTTCATCTCTTTTTTCTCGTCTATCCTTTAATGTAGAATAGCCTTCTGTTTGTTGAAATGATAACCTACGGTTGTTACGTTCCAACGAGTTTGGAATAAGAGTCGAACATTCTTCTTGTAATATGGCGGAAATTCCTGTATTACTTTGCTTTTCTTTAAAACCTTCATATGTCTGCTCAAAATATTCATCGGCCCGACCAGCAACATAGCCCTGTGGCTCTGGATAGCTTGTTATAACACCTTCAAAGTTTCTGAGGACTACTTTTTCTGGGCTTTGCGAAAGTAAATAATTAGGTTGTAATGTAATTTTACCTCCTCCACCAGGAGCATCCACTACAAATGTAGGTACGTCATTTCTTAAAGATAGTCTTAAGAAGAACATCACGTAACCATGAATCTTTTCAAGCAAAAATACTTTCAGATGAATAGGTTCCCCTCGAAATTTCTTC
>NZ_BAUV01000049.1 GCF_000513135.1 Halalkalibacter akibai JCM 9157 | reverse complement strand
AACTATTTACGTCACTTCATTAGCGACATTTACTATCATAACACGAATTTTAATTCTGCGCAACTTTTTTTTAAAAAAGTTATTGCGCGTCGCTATTTAATAATAAGTTGTTTACAGCGACAAGTAATAATATATCACACTTTATAATTCTGCGCAATGGTTAATTTGGAATTAATTTTTGCGGCTAGATTTAATAATCTATCATAAGTTTAATCTTTAATCAACAACCACATTATATTAAATCGTTCATTTTGTTTTCTTCCTCAGCTCGGAGGTTTGCAAGTTTGCTCCTGATATTCTAATCACCTATCTTAAGTTAACCATTCATGATTTCTTCCACATAGGCGCGCTAAAAAACGCACAGTTCACTCACAACTGTGCGCCTCTTCCTTAGTTAAGAAGCTGTTCAACCAAAACAGGCTCAATCTTCCAAGGATCGGTTGGTGATGTTCGCTTAAGACGAAATACGAATGATGAATCTCTTTCTTTATGGCCTTTTTCCTGTATTTTAAAATTTAATGGAAGCTCGTATACTAGATCTCCATCGAGGGAAGCCGGATTGTTTTTCTTTACCAAACGAATCGACTCCACGTTTTCAATCAAAACTTTAGATTGTTCAGGGTTTTCATTGTGAACTAATTGAAGTAAGTCTAAGTCTTGTTGATTTAAGGCAATCATAAACGTTTCTACCACTTGCGGTGCTGATAGCTGCTGAACAAATGGTGCGAGCTTGCCTCCTGCTTTGTTGACCATGATTTGATGTGATAGATCCAAGTTTCTTGTTGAGTGTGTGAGACTATCTTTGTAATGGATACAGAAATGTCCTGGGAAGTTGTTAGCTAAGGCTCCTCCTCCATGTGGCATTCCGTGCATGGAAGCTGCGATTGCCGTATCTTCATGGAAAACAAGTACCGCTCTCCTTTTCCAACTCCATTTGCCATCATATATTTTCTTCATGATAGCTGTGTCGGCTCTTGTCAACGGTTGGACGTCGGCGTGGTTTTTGCCGGCTCTTCTTTGCGCTTGAAATCGTAATCCTGTTTCTAAGTCAAGAATCGTAAAGCTTGCATAGCGTGGAAGAAGCTCATTTACTTCTTTCCATGGTTTTAAGGTTCCGAAATGGTGTTGGTGTAAGCCTTTAAAGTAACTCATCACTTTTTTCTTTGTTTTCACTGGGACTTCTAGCTTGTGTTTTGTTTCAACATCGTAAAACGTACCATGTTCGTCCACTGAATAAAAATGAATTTCTCCTAAATCTTCAAGTAAAATATATTGGTTACTAAACGGTACTTCCTTGACTTGGTCTACGGGTTTAGCTTCAAATAATGTTCGAACCAGCTTATCTGATTTGATTTTAAGTACTGTTTGATGAAATGATTCACTTGATGATTTTACAATTAAAGAGGCTTGTCCTTCTTCTCCGTGAGCATGTACATTAACAGCTGAAAGTTGAAGGACGAAAAGGAGCAAAACGAAGCTCATTAATCTTTTCATCATGCTCATTTCTACTCCTCATCAAAAACGGCTGGATTGAATAAAGAAGTAACTGTAAATTGACCAGGTGTTACTATTTGACCATCCGTATACTCTTCTATTTCTTCATTAATTTTACGCAAATCGTCCTCAAGCAAAGCACGTTCCTCAACAGGTGTGGTTTGCTCATTTAATTTTGCTTGAAGCATGTTTTTTGTTTCTGTTAACACATAGACATTTTCTAATTTTTCAAAGTACGTTAATGGTTCGTGTTCCATGGTTCTCCCCCTCCGTTTATACTGTATATCATTCCTCATCTGAAAAAATCATATGCGATAAAGCTTAAGTGTCATAAAGCGCTTGAACGATGCGATCCTCGATCTCTTTAGCCTGCTTAGAATCTAAGACTTGATTTAACAAAATGCTAAAAATAAGCGACTCACATTCCGCATTTTTCATATAACCCGCGAGTGAACTTACCGATGTAAGGGTGCCCGTTTTGGCTCTGATGTTCTCCGCTGTTACATCTTGCATACGAGAGTAAAGTGTTCCACGTTCTAAGCGTGAGGATCCACCACTAAAGGGAGAGATTGTTCAAATGAGGCAAACCACGGTTCCGATTGGATGCTGTACAACAGCTGCGTTATTTGACTGGCGGGAATACTGGTGATATGGGAGATACCTGATCCATCACGAATCATCATCTTGTCAGTATCAACATTCCATTGTTTGATCTCAGTTGTTAAAGCTTCTAATCCCTTGTCCCAACTTCCTTCATCACTTTCTACAAAGCCCAATTGTTTAACAAGTGTTTCAGCATGAGCATTGTTACTGTATTTCATAAATGGAATGATTAATTCTGAAAGTGGCATGGAATGGTGATAAAGAAGTTCCGTTGCCTCATCTGGCACTTTTCCTAGTCTTAAATCACCAAGCACGGTAATCCCTTGTTCTTTTAAAGCATGGTTCAATACATCTAAAACATAACCAGTAGGTTCCCATACGCCAATCAATTGCTGGTATGGTTGACTCTCTTGTGGAATCAAGCCATTTACTTCAATGATATTAGTGCCGTGATGCCTCGTAATAAACAGGTCTTCGGAATCTCCCTCCTTAACAGTAGTTGCTTTGTTCAAAATCGTAACATAATCACTAACAGGATTTGTTTTAATAACAGCCGGTTGACCTATTTTATTCGATGGTGCAATCTCTATTTCAATTGTCCCTGTGTCGAAATTTTGATTGGGCGCCATTGTTAACGCTGATATTTGCGCTCCGTATCCAGCTTCTTCATCGGACCATGGGATATCAACCGGATATCTTACTTGATCGAAATGCGAATCGTCAGCTATGAGATCTCCGCTGATTAAACTGATCCCCTTTTCTTTTAATTGAACAGCGAATTGGTCTAGGTCTGCTTTTGTTAATGTAGGGTCACCATTTCCTTTTATGTAGACATTTCCATGAAGTACTTTCCAACGTTTTTTCCCGTTTGTGTAGAGTTTCGTTGTAAACGTGTGCTCTTCACCTAAAATGGACAAAGCAGCAGCTGCTGTGAAGAGTTTCATATTTGACGCTGGTCGCAATCGTTTAGAAGATGCATGTTCGTATAACACCTCTCCCGTAGTTCCTGATCTAACACTTATTCCAACCATCGCTCCATCAAGAATCGGATCCGTTTGTATAATCTCTTCTATTTTTTGAAAGTTTTGGGCCTGAACAATCAGAGACATTTGAATAACTATAAAAAAAGTAATAAGTGCTGGAATGCTTTTCATAAAAACCTCCTTATGCTATGTAGTATGGGAAGTTCTTGTAAAAATAATTACGTCTGATCAGGGCAAAGTAAGGGTAGATCCTTTGAAGGAGTGATTGACATGGAATCAAACGAAATTCGAGATCAAATTACGATTGAAGACGAAAATGGACAAACAAAGGATTATTCAGTTGAAGCATTATTTGATATGGAAGATCACTCTTATGCGCTATTGTCTTCTAATGAGGATACGATTTTAATGCGGGTTGAAGAAGAGGAAGACGGACAGAATCTTATTGGAATAACAGATGAAAACGAGCGTGATGCCATTTTACACGCGTATGAGATTGCAGTAGATGCCAATCCAGCTGATTAATTTAAGATGAGGTGAGACAGTTGGCTAATCATAAAAAAAGCGATGTATATGAACATGTTCGAATGGGTCAAGGACAAATGGCTTATTCGGTTTAACAGGTCCTGACGAAATTGCCGATTATAAGCTTTCTGCTAAACCTAAAACAACTGGACAAATTGATCGTGAATATGACGGTGCGACAGCGACGTCAAAAGAAAAAGATCAAGATTAGTAAAAAGGCACTGCTCAATTTATTGGTTGAGCGTGCCTCTTTTGATTATTTGCTTTTGAAATATTCGATCTGTTCGTACACCATTAATTTCCATAATTCATCTTCTTTGATTAGTTCATACAAAACTGTAGTTGTGTTCGCTCCTAAATGAACTGTCAATTCCACTAGAACGCGATCAGCATTTTCTGTTTCCTTAACAGTTATGGAATCAAAAAAGCGATACGTAAATACCGTGTCTATATTTGATTCGTGTAAATATTCATCGTACTCTTTTTGAAACACATCCAACTCTGGTAGGATATCAGTTTTAGCTGTAATCGCATAGATTCCTTCTGTATCGCTTTTTACAATTAAATCCATGTAAACTAAAAGCATTTCATCGGCTTGAAATTCTCTTAAGTGTTGGACATCTTTATCTTGATTGAATCGTTCATACGATGCCAGGTGCTCTTCTGAGAATCCACTTACGTAAGAAAACTCCGATACTTCTACAGACTCAAGGTATTGTTCATCTTCTTGAACAGTCGATTGTTGTGAGCAAGCAGTCACCATAATCATAAAGATAAGAGCCGAAAGCAGAAATTTAATAATTTTCATTGTAATCAATCTCCTTCGCAACATCATCCCTCATTGAACGTGACTAGGTGTTAAAAGGTTTCAATCTAAACAAATATATGAACCACTAGAGGCAGTTGTGATCTCTATAATATTAACTATTAACAAAAGGAAGAAGCTCGGCTTTAACCGAGCTTCTTCGTGTACTATTTTAAGGTTCTAGTAATTCTCTTATCCACTTCAGTTCTAATGGCTTGTTAAACAGATATCCCTGGCCTTCATCACATTGTTGTTCGAGAAGCTTTTCTGCTTGCTCTTTTGTTTCAATCCCTTCAGCCAATACCTTCAAGTCTAATGTTTTCCCTAGACGTATAATAGTATTTACAATTTCTGTATCTTTCGTATCGGTTGCGACGCTGTGTACAAAGGAACGATCTATTTTTAAAATATTTAATGGAAAACTTTTTAAATAGTTAAGGGATGAATACAACGTACCAAAATCATCTAATGCAATTTGAATACCGAGTGATTGTAGTTCGCTTAGTTGACTAATTGTTAACTGAAGTTGATTTACTAACGTACTTTCAGTGATTTCTAGTACCAGATTTTCTGGATTGAATTGAGTGTCTTCCAATATCTTTTTAACTTTGTCTACTAAATCACTTTGCCTTAATTGAATGCTCGAAAGATTTACTGAGAGTCGTAAAGGGGCACAGCCCTCTATTTCAAGTTGTTTAAGTTGCTCACATGCTTTTCGTAGTACCCACTCACCTATCGGAATAATTAAACCTGTTTCTTCAGCAATCGGTATGAAATTGGAAGGTGGAATATTCCCCATTGTAGGATGATTCCAGCGAATTAACGCTTCCACTCCTACGATCTTTTTTGTTTTAAGGTTCACTTGTGGTTGGTAGTGTAACATGAATTGATCAGATTGAAGAGCTAATCTTAATTCTGTTTCCATCACTACTCTGTTTGTCAAAGCCCCATCAATTTCAGTTGTATAGTAGTAAGACTCATTCATCCCCTGGCGCTTTGCTTGATTCATAGCAGCTTCTGAATTTTTAATTAATTGATGAACTTCATTTCCATCCTCAGGGTAAAAACAAATTCCCATACTTGTCGTGAGAATAAATTCATGGTGATCAGATTTAAATGGACGAGAGAGTTCCTCCGTGATTTTATTGGTAACAATCTCTGTTTTTTCTTTTGTTGTGTGAGGGATTAAACAAATAAACTTATCACTGTTCCAGCGCGAAAGGATGGCTTGTTCATCGATACAATTTAAAATTCTACTTGTTACATCTTTTAGAACATAATCTCCAACCTCATAGCCACCTAAATTATTGATAACGTTAAAACGGTTCATATCAATAAACATAACCGCAAATGAAGATTTGCTTTCTTCTGCTTCTTTAATCGCTTGCTCGACATCATTTCGAAACAAGTTGGAGTTAGCAAGCCCAGTTAACGGATCAAAATATCTAATTTTATTAATCTCTGCTTCAGAACGTTTATAATCTATCGCTATTCCGGATAATTGAACGTAGCTTGAAAGTTCATTTACTTCTTCTGCTGTTGGTTGGCGTTTTTCAGTGTAATAAATCGCAAAGGTACCGACCACATCTTGATTAGGTGAGAAAATGGGTACAGACCAGCAAGAGCGTAATCCATGCTTAAGAGCTAATGGTGCGTAACTAGTCCAAAGTGGATCGTTTTCTATGTCCGTTACAATAACCGTTTGCTTTCTGAAAACAGCTGTTCCACAGCAACCTTGATCAGGCCCTGGTTTAATGCCGTCTATTGCTAGTAAGTACTCTTTTGGAAGATTAAGTGCTGTAGCTCTTTCAAGTTTGTTTTCAAGTTTATTATAAAGTAAAATCGAACAAATTGTATCAGGCATATATGTTTCTACGATGACAACAATTTCTTCTAGTATATCGGAGAGTGGTTTATTTGCAGCAATTAATCCTACAATTTTGTCTTGCCATCGTTTTATCTCATCATTTTGCTTCGCTATTACGGACATCATTCACACCTCTATCGTTCTAAAAAAATACACATCCGTCGAATAGGATGTGTGTCCTAAAACGGCAACTGGCTGGCATAGCAAAATGCTGTAGCCCCTTTAGTTTTGCGTCACCACGTTTCCGTAGCTTTGCCCAGATCGTACCATAAGGTCGATCTTCAATTAGACAAATCATACTCTATTTCAATCAGGATAATAAGACTAATCCTTGAGACCCTTTAACAAGTAACACCCATCCGTTTTCAGATAACAAAGAATAATCACAACTTAAGTATCAGTCCTTAGGTAATGATAAAGCAGATATGAGTTAAAATCAATAGGAAATCGTCAATTGTATAGTTCTTAGAAAGTTATCAAATAATAAAGATTCAATCCATAATTTGGTGGTGATGAAGGTGTCAGAGAAGACGGGTGAGAATCTAAGTTCATTTAAGATTGCTGCAACTTATATCGGTACTATTGTTGGTGCTGGTTTCGCCTCAGGACAAGAAGTTCTCCAGTTCTTCAGCGCATTCGGTTTAAATGGCATTTTGGGCATTTCTTTGTCTACCTTATTGTTTTTTGTATTTGGTTATATGATTTTAAGAATTGGTTATGCCCTACAAGCATCTGCCTATGTCGAGGTTGTACGCTTTTCAAATGGTAAGGTGATTGGAACTATTATTGACCTTATTATTACGATTTTTCTATTTGGAGCGTTAGCTGCAATGATTGCTGGGGCAGGAGCTATATTTGATGAACAATTTCATTTGTCACCTTGGTGGGGTACAACATTAATGGCTGTAATCACTTTAATCACAGTCATTCGAGGGATAGATGGAGTTATTAATGCAATTAGTATAGTAGTTCCTGTCTTGTTAATAGCTGTATTGTTTATCGCAATATACGGATTTTATCGAAGCCCTATTACGGCAGAAGACATTCAGATTACGCATTCATTAGTGGGAGCTGCCCCAAACTGGGTTGTTGCAGCGTTGAATTACGCGTCCTTTAACTTAGTCATTGCCGTTGCGATTTTAGCACCAATGGGAGCCAATGTAGAAAAAACAAAAACGTTATTTTGGGGTTCTTTAATGGGAGCGCTCGGTTTAGGGATAGGTGTTGTAGCGATTTATTTTAGTATTCTATCTAACATTACAGAAGTAGGTGCTGTAGAAGTTCCAATGATCTATATCGCTTCATTGCTCTCTCCTTTCATTCAATTATTATTCGCTGTCGTTCTGTTTGCAGCAGTGTTTTCTACGGCTGTCAGTAATTTATATGGATTTGTCTCGAGAATGCATTTTGTTGCAGATCAACATCAAATATGGGTCATTATCGGAACGACTGCGGCGGCCTTTCTTGTAAGCCAAGTTGGATTTTCCACTTTAGTGAAATACTTATACCCCGCTGTTGGGTATGGTGGCTTTCTATTTTTTGCAGGTTTGCTATATGCTTGGTTCACTAAAAAAGATCAATTACAGAATAAAACAGAAGCAAATAAAGGATAGAACTGAACTGCCATATAGGCGGTTCTTTTTTGTCGTGCACAGCAAAAATAAAAACTACGCCCAATGTTTGAAGTGGTACGTAGTTTTATAAGTTATTATTCTTATCTTTCCGTTTAACTTCCCGAATTAATGTTTCGTAAATCTTTTGTCCAATTAAAACAGTAATGTATTTAATAACAAATGAACCGATGTAGTACGTTCTTGTAATTTCCAAACGGTTAATTCTAACTAAATATAAATCGACTCCCATCATAAGAAAAATTGAACATAATTTAGCATAGGATCTCTTAACCATTATAGCTAATGTGAATAAGAGTGAGCATAACGCTGTATAAATAGTTGATATAGCAATGGAACTTCGAATCGGATTATGAAACCAATGACCTTTAAATAAAAAGGCTCTGCACACAGTTCCATAATAAAAGTTCAGTGTTGATAAAGGGACAAGAAATGAAAAATACACAGTAAGAATCGTAAAAATTTGATTTTTCTTATCAACTAATTGATGTTTCCAGACCTTTGATATAAAAAAGAAGGCCTGCAGACCAATTAACGTATAATAAGGGGACCACCAAAAATGTTTGAAGAAGTTTTTTTTAACGAACGTTTTCTCAACACCAAATAAGACAGAGGAAAACAAAAGAAACCATTTATATTTTAATTGAAATAATGACACAATCAGTCCTGCTGTTGGTACCACTATTAATTGTGAAGTAATTGCACCAAAGAGATTATCTTGATAGTTATTCTTAAAGATATTAGGTTTATATTGATAGGCTTTATTAAGGATAAGTACAATATATTCAAACAAATAATTCAACCCTGAAAAAGCAAAGAATAATGGCAAAACATAAGGGTGTTCTTTCTTTTTGGCTTTTTTCCATGTAAACAGAAGCATTAGTATGGATATAAAACTTAAGCTAAAATAACTCAATCTATTCTTCAACGTAACTAACCACCTAAACTGCTTTATTCAACGCCCGGGACTTAGTCCCGAGCGTTCTTATACATTTAATTAGATTGATAACTGACCAGATAACTCATAAATTTGCTTATCAATTTGGTGAGGTTTCGAGAATATTTCTTCAAAAGGATAATGAACCAATTGGTGTTTTTCAAGACCAACAGCCACACCCGATTTACCTTCTAGTAACAAGTCGACTGCATATGCGCCTAATCGACTAGCTAATACACGATCGAAACCAGTTGGCGAACCTCCACGTTGTATATGGCCAAGAACGGTTACACGTGTTTCAAGATTTGTTCTCTTCTCAATGTCTTTCGCAACATCAACGCCACTGCCAATTCCCTCAGCGACGACGATGATACTATGTTTCTTGCCACGTTTAGCACCTCGGTCCAAACGATCAATAATATCACCCATGTTATTTTCAATTTCAGGAAGTAAGATCGTTTCAGCTCCACCTGCAAGTCCGCTTAATAAAGCTAAGTCCCCTGCATGACGTCCCATAACTTCAATTATGTATGTACGTTCATGAGAACTAGCTGTATCCCGAATTTTATCAATGGACTGAATGATTGTATTTAAAGCCGTATCAAAGCCAATCGTAAAATCGGTACCAGGAATATCATTGTCAATCGTTCCTGGCGCACCCACTGTTGCTATCCCATGTTCAGAAAGTTTCTGCGCTCCGCGATAAGAGCCGTCACCTCCGACAACAATTACTCCTTCGATCCCGTGCTTTTTAAGTTGCTCCACGGCTTTTAGTTGTCCTTCTGCTGTTTTAAATTCTTCACTTCTTGAACTATGTAACATCGTCCCACCACGGTGAATAATATCGCCCACCGAACCAAGATGAAGTTCTTTAATATCTCCTTCAATCATACCTGCATACCCTCTGTAAACTCCAAACACCTTACAATCGTGATAAATCGCTTTTCTAACAACAGCTCGAACGGCTGCGTTCATACCAGGTGAATCTCCTCCACTTGTTAAAACAGCAATACGTCTCAAGATATCAACCTCCTTGGAAAGAATTTCACTCTGTTAAAAGTATTGCTTTTTTTAAACGTAGATATACTCATCATCTATTGCGTTGTAGCCATCTCCATTATTTCATTTGCAACTTTGTGATATTTGTTTTACATTTAAGTGTAACCGCTTTTACACCTTATATTTAAAGGAGGTTTTTAATTGCAACAAGCTCTTTGCACTGTACAAGAAGAACCGACTGCTACTAAAAAAGATCATATCCTTTTTTTATCGACTGTCTTTTGTTTTTGGTTTGCTACTTATATTTACATACCCGTATTTGGGTTGTACTTAGAAGACATTGGATTTACGTATGCGCTAATAGGCATTATTCTAGGAAGCTATGGTGTAACACAGATTATACTTCGCTTTCCACTCGGTGTCCTTTCAGACCGATTAGTGGGCATACGTAAGCAACTTTTAATAATCGGGTTTTACGCAGCTTTGCTAAGCGGTCTTCTGCTCATTTTTTCGGAAGCCTTTTGGGCTGTTTTTGCAGCTAGAATGTTAGCTGGCATTACAGCTGCAATGTGGGTTATGGCTACCGTTTTGTATTCACAGTATTTCCAAGCAGAACATGTAGCTAAAGCAATGGGTCGAGTTCAGTTTATAACTGTATTTGCCCAATTTTTTAGTATGATGATTAGTGGCTATTTGGTTTTATCATTTGGATGGAAATTTCCTTTTTGGCTTGCTGTTATCACTTCTATTATAGGAATTATTTTAGCTTATCAAATTAAGGACATTTCAAGTCCTGTTACTACTTCTAAAACGATTAAATTGACTTCTCACATGAAAAGAACCGTTAAATTAAAAGGATTAAAAAAGATTACGTTCCTTTCGTTATGTGGACACGCAATTCTATTTATTACAATTTTTGGCTTTTCACCTATGTATGCCAGTCAACTATCTTCTTCTAATCATGCGATTACTTTTTTAGTTTGTGCTTTTTTTGTTCCACATGCACTTGCGACTTTTCTACTTATGTTTTATAAAATTCATGTGAACAACCAAAAGACAATCTTATTATGGAGTTTTATTGTCACCACTTTGTTACTCGTTTTAGTTCCTTTTTCACAATCATTAACTGCACTATCGTTCATTCATGCAGGCTTCGGGTTAACACTTGGAATCATATTCCCGCTTTTATTAAGTATGGTTATACAGGTGAGTACTACTGAGTTGAAAAACAGTGCGATGGGCTTCTATCAATCTTTCTATGCCATAGGAATTTTACTAGGTCCATTAGTAGCAGGTGAAATTGCGGAGGTTGTTCATATTTCCTTTATCTTTTATTTATGTGCTTTTGTTGCATTCATAGCTGTTTTGATAGTGTTGGTTATGAACAAACAAAAAAGTTCCTCTTCATAAGGAGGAACTTTTTTATGTATGAAATAAACTCATGGTGATAATAAGAATTAATCCTATGTTGACCAATCCTTCTCCTAATAAAGAACCCGTCTTCACGTAAAGTGGAGTTCGAACCTTTAGTTTTAATGGGTATAATAACTTGATTCCTTGTGCTGTCATCATATCAAGTAGTAGATGACTACCTACTCCAATTAATAAACCTGTTTGAAATGAAAAAGAAGTTTGGGCCGTTAGTAGGTATAGAGCGACCATAAAAAGCAGACTATGACTGAGAGAGCGGTGACCAAAAATTTTACTAAAAGCGGTAGAGAGAATCGGTAGTCTCCTCCCTATCATTGATTTCGGATGACAAATATCAGGTAGTATCGCTCCTGCTATAGCGGCTGAATAATAAATGATTGGCTCTGACACTGGTTGTTGAAAGTGGGAATGCAGAACAATTGCTGCTGCGACTCCTCCAATGATGTGAGTAGTTCCTTGCATGGTTTCAGTCCTTTGCTAGTTGGTTGGTTTACATAACATAATTATAGTTGCTTAGTAGATAAAATCAGAAAAATAGTAGATATATTCTAAAATTAGTAGATAATATCGAACTAATAGTAGATATCTGCAGAACAAGCAAGATACCACCCCACTCCCTTCAACTATGCAAAACCTACATCAAAGGAAAAACCGATGAGAGTTACTCCTCATCGGCCTTTAAAGTGGTATCTATGTTCTCTCTTACTTCTACTACATCTCCGGTTGTACTGACATCTACGATAAACGATCCGTTGCTGTAGCGATCACTGTTTCGATACGATTTAGCATCAAAGGTTTCGAGACTATCGTTTTTAGTCCGTACTGTAAAGGTATGAACTTGCTTTGTCACTAATTTTGCTGCGATAACACGGTGTGGGTTTGATTTGAGTTCTCTCAACATAACAAGACCACGTTTGGCTCGAGTTGATTTATCAAATTCTGTAACAAGCATTTTCTTCACTGCCCCACGTTGAGTGACAATGACAAATTCAACTTTTTTGTTGTCAGGTGAGAATGTGTCAGCACCAACGACGAAGTCTCCCTCTTTCAGGTTAATCGCCTTGACTCCTGCTGCTCTTTGACCAACTAGATTGACTTCTTCTTCATTAAACCATAAACCGTACCCTTGATTCGTTGCGATGAACAAGTCTTCGTTCCCATTTGTATGCATCATGTTGATGACTTCATCATCGTCTTTCAGTTTAATCGCAACAAGCGGTTTCGAAAAGCGCTGTGCTTGGTATAAAGTAAGTTGAGATCGTTTCGCCATGCCGTTTTTCGTAATAAACAATAGTGATTCATCTTCTTTAAATTCTTTAACCGGTAAAGCTTTTATAATTTCATCGTCACGGTCTAAGCCACTAACGAGATTCGCCACATGTTGACCATTGTCTTTCCACCGAATATCTGGTAGTTGGTGAACAGGTAAATACAAATAGTTACCTAGCTTCGTAAACAGCAAGATGTTTTCGGTCGTATTTAGCTCATAATAGCCAAGAAGGTAATCGCCTTCTTTCATGCCTGGGTTCTCGCCATTAGAAGCTCCGTACGAACGGATACTTGTGCGTTTGACGTATCCTTCTTTCGTAACTGTTACCATGACATCTTCTGACGCTATAAGAACATCCATGTTAATTTTGATTTCTTCGATTTCTTCCTTGATGATCGTTCGTCTTGGTTCAGCAAAATCTTTTTTTATCGTTTGAAGACTTTTCTTGATAACAGAAATCAGTTTTTTCTCACTACCTAGAATTGCTTCAAGCTCATGGATTCGACGTTCAAGCTCTGCTGCTTCTTCTTCTAGAGTTGTAATGTCTGTATTAGTTAAACGGTAAAGCTGTAACGTAACAATTGCTTCAGCTTGTGCTTCTGTGAAAGCATATTTTGTTATTAAATTATCTTTTGCATCCTTTTTGTCTTTTGAAGCACGAATGGTCGTGATCACTTCATCTAAGATAGAAATGGCTTTAATCAAACCTTGAACGATGTGTTGACGATCAAGGGCTTTTTTTAGATCAAATTTGGCTCTTCTAGTGAATACGAGTTTTTGATGATCAATGTATGCTTGAATTAAAGGCTGAAGTCCCATTAACTTCGGTGCTTTGTTAGCAATTGCAACCATATTGAAGTTATATGTAACTTGCAAATCTGTATTTTTCAAAAGATAGTTTAAGATAGCTCCGGCGTCTGCTTCTTTCTTAAGCTCGACGACAATACGCAATCCCGTCCGGTCCGTATCATCTCGTACTTCAGCGATTCCGTCGACTTTCTTATCAAAACGAAGCTCATCCATTTTCTTTACTAAGTTTGACTTAACCACTTCGTAAGGAATTTCAGTAATCACGATTTGCTCGCGACCACCACGGATTTCTTCGACCTCTGTTTTCGAACGAACAACTACTTTCCCTTTTCCTGTTCGATATGCCTGACGAATCCCGTCAAGTCCCTGAACAGTCCCACCTGTAGGAAAATCTGGGCCTTTAATGACCGTTAATAAATCATCTAATGTTGTAGAAGGATTCTCCATCTGCATAATAACACCATCAATAACTTCCCCTAAATGATGTGGAGGAATGTCGGTTGCATAACCAGCTGAAATCCCTGTTGAGCCGTTTACTAAAAGATTCGGGTACATCGCTGGCAAAACAACTGGTTCTTCTTCTGAATCATCAAAGTTAGGAATGAAATCGACCGTATCTCGGTCAATATCGCGTAAAAGTTGAGCGGCGATTTTAGACAATCTAGCTTCTGTGTAACGCATTGCAGCTGGGGGATCCCCATCAATTGATCCGTTGTTTCCGTGCATATCTACTAATAGATTTCGAAGCTTCCATTCCTGACTCATTCGAACCATGGCTTCATATACGGATGAATCTCCGTGCGGATGATAGTTACCAATTACGTTACCAACTGTTTTAGCCGATTTACGGAAAGGCTTCTCAGCCGTGTTGCCTTCACGATACATGGCATAAAGAATGCGTCGTTGAACGGGTTTTAACCCGTCCCTCGCATCTGGCAACGCTCGTTCTTGAATAATATATTTACTATAGCGACCAAAACGGTCACCAATGACTTCTTCTAACGGAAGGTCTAAGTAACGCTCTGTTTGTGCCAAGCTTACTCCTCCTCAATGACAGCTAAGTTTTCATTTTCTAAGATGTTCGATTCTTCGTCGAGACCAAATGCGACATGAGATTCTATCCACTTTCTTCTTGGTTCAACTTTATCGCCCATTAAGGTCGTTACACGCTTCTCTGCGCGTGCAGCATCTTCTAATTTAACTCGGATAAGAGTTCTTGTCTCTGGATCCATTGTCGTTTCCCAAAGTTGTGTTGCGTTCATTTCTCCAAGACCTTTGTAACGTTGGAGGATATAGCCACGGCCCACTTTGTTCGTAGCTTCAGCTAATCCACGTTCATCCCAGGCATACTCAACAACTTCTTTTTTTCCACTGCCTTTACTCACCTTATAAAGTGGTGGTAAAGCAATATAAATCTTCCCTGCATCAAATAACGGTCGCATGTAGCGGTAAAAGAACGTTAATAGCAAAACTTGAATATGCGCTCCGTCTGTATCGGCATCGGTCATAATGACAACTTTATCGTAGTTGACATCTTCTAACGTGAAATCTGAGCCAACGCCTGCACCGATCGTATGAATGATGGTACGAATTTCTTCGTTTTTCATGATGTCTTCAAGTTTAGCTTTTTCAGTATTAATGACTTTCCCACGTAACGGAAGGACAGCTTGGAATTTACGGTCACGCCCTTGTTTAGCGGAACCCCCAGCAGAATCACCCTCAACTAAATATAATTCATTACGTTGTGGATTCTTAGATTGAGCTGGTGTCAGTTTTCCACTTAATAAAACGTCTCGACGCTTGCTCTTTTTTCCATTCCTAGCATCTTCACGTGCTTTTCTAGCCGCTTCTCTAGCCTGAGCAGCTTTAATTGATTTTTTAATAAGCATGGAACTGACATCAGGATTTTCCTCGAAAAAGAATGATAACTTTTCTGATACAACGCTGTCAACAGCAGATCGTGCTTCGGTCGTTCCTAATTTTCCTTTTGTCTGTCCTTCGAATTGTAACTTTTCTTCTGGTACTCGGACCGAAACGATTGATGTAAACCCTTCACGAATATCAGAACCGTCTAGATTTTTATCTTTTTCTTTTAGTAATTTCGTTTTTCTTGCATATTCATTTACGGCTCTTGTCATGGCTGCTTTCGCACCGAGTTCATGTGTTCCACCGTCTTTTGTACGAACATTGTTTACGAATGAGAGAACATTTTCGGTATAGCCATCGTTAAATTGAAATGCAAACTCTACCTCAATATTATGTTGTTCACCTTGGAAGAAAACAACTGGACTTATCGTCTCTTTATCTTCGTTCAAGTATTCAACAAATGCCTCAATTCCATTTTCAAAATAAAATTCTTCCTTATGGCCTTCACCACGAAGGTCAATTAATTCTATTCTTAAACCCTTTAACAAAAAGGCAGCTTCTCGTAGTCTCTCTGTTAAAGTTTCAACGTTATAAGTTGTTGCACTAAAGATCGTTGGATCCGGTTTAAAGTGGATGGTTGTCCCTGTCTTTCTCGTCGTTCCTACTTTTTCAAGTGTAGTCGCAGGCTTACCCCCATGTTCAAACCTTTGTTTATATACATGGCCATCTCGTTTAATTTCAACAACCAACCATTCAGACAATGCGTTCACAACAGAGGCACCTACCCCGTGCAAGCCACCACTTGTTGCATAGCCTCCTTGGCCAAATTTCCCTCCTGCATGAAGTACAGTTAAAATGACTTCCGGTGTTGGTCTTCCTGATTTATGCATTCCCGTCGGCATCCCGCGCCCTTCATCAGTAACAGAAATACTATTATCTTGATGTACTGTAACCGTGATTTGGGTACCGTGGCCAGCTAACGCTTCGTCAACTGAATTATCCACTATTTCATAAACTAGATGATGAAGCCCGCGCGAGTCCGTACTCCCAATATACATTCCTGGACGTTTTCTTACTGCTTCTAGTCCTTCTAGTACTTGTATTGAATCATCGTTATAATCCATATGTTGTTTTTTCGCCAAAGTTGAGACCCCTTTCAACATGCTACACATATTGTAGCACAAACGAACAAATGTTTCTTTTTCCAGAACAGTGCTGCTTAATCTATTGTAGCGGTTATTTCTGTATTCGCAACACCTTTTCTATTATCCTTTATTTTATTTGAGTTTTTTGATAAGAAAAAACGAGACTTTTCTAAAAAGTCTCGAGCTTTGAAAATTATTTCCATTTAGCGTGTTCAACTTTGATACAACGATTCATGACAGTTTGCACACCTTTTTCTTGCAACATATCATAAGCCTCTTGATTCTCCAAGCCTAGCTGTGCCCAAAATGATTTAGCTCCAACTTCAATTGTTTCTTTTGCTACTTCTGGTAAAAACTCACTTCTTCTAAATACATTGACAATATCAATTTCTCCCTCAACATCCTTAAGGGAAGCTACCGCTTTTACACCAAGAATTGTGTCTGCAGTCGGATTAACTGGAATAATGTCATAACCAGCTTTTTGCATCGCTTCAGATACCATATATGACGTACGGTCGGGGTTATCAGATAGCCCTACAACTGCAATCCTTTTGCTTTCATGTAACAATATTTTAATTTCTTCATTCGTTGGATTTTCCATACTCAAGTACATTCACTCCTTCAGCTTTATCGTGTACTTTTTTCAATTTAATAGTCATAGATTCCTTTATTTGCAACAATTAAAATTGAAAAGCTGAGTTGTTCAACCACTGTCCACCATCAATTGTTATACAGTCACCATTGATGTATTGCGCTTCTTTTGAGAAAAGGAATGCAGCTAGACCAGCCACTTCTTCGACTTTTCCAAATCGTCTTGCTGGAATACCTTTTAACACTTTTTGGTATGCGGCATCGTTTAAAATCAGCTTCTCCGCTCCTCCTGTGTCCTCTATTGGGCCTGGTGCGATCGCATTGACACGAATGCCATATTGGCTTCCCCATTCAACAGCAAGCGTTCTCGTCATCGCTAGCACCCCTGCTTTTGCACTTGCGGAGTGGACAACACCTGGTCCTGCCGTCCATGCATATGTGGCTACAATATTAGTAATACTTCCTGCTTTCTTTTCTTTAATCCACTCTTTTGCTACTGCTTGTGTACAATGCCATGTTCCATTTAAAACAATGTCAATGACAGCATTCCAACCATTAACAGAAAGTTCCTCAGCTCGAACAAGGAAATTACCTGCAGCGTTGTTCACTAGATAATCAATTGTACCAAATGTCTCCTTCGTTTTATCTACCATCTCCTGTACTTTGTCAGGATCGCGAACATCCATTACGACCGGGAGAATTTGACCTTCAAATGTTTCTATTTCTTGTTTTGCTTTTTCTAACTTCTCCAAGTCGCGTCCACTAATGGTCACGTATGCGCCTTGTTCCGCAAAACGCTTAGCCATTGCCTTACCCATTCCATTGCTTCCACCTGTAACAATTACTACTTTCCCCTTCATTTTCTCATCATCTCCTATATACTTATATTTGATCTGGCATATGAATGAATAGTCATTCATATATAGAATAAAAAAATATTAGTTCATATTCATGCTAGTTTCTTTAATAGTATCATGAACTTGGTACGAGTAGTACTATAATTTTCCTTTTTAAAATTGATATCCGGTTAGGCATGATCTTGCCCACGCCTAACCATATCTCAATTAATTTTCACCTTGTTCATAAGGATGTAGCAAGGAGTATATTGCTCGAATTGATGGTGTTTCAATATTTGCCTCTTCAGCTAGTTGTATAAAATAGCCATGAAGGCTTTCTAATTCAATTGGCAGTCCTTTTTCTAAATCTCGATGCATGGAAGAAGTCATTGTTGGCGAGAGACTTTGTAATTTTGAAATAACTTGATCAACTGTTGTTTCAGGAAGATTGCTTGTATGAGTCTGAGCTGTTGTATACACTTCACTGACCAAATCTTTTAGAAATTGAAACGTAACAGGATCTTCTAAAGCAACACCAATTGGTTTTCTAGTTGCGGTTGTAATTCCACTTAATGATGTGAGAAAAATATATTTTTTCCACATGTCTTCTAAAATCGTTTCTGATAATGTGACAGGGACCTCTGCTTTCTCAAACATTGCTTTAATGTCTTGCAAAAATGAATTGTCAATGTCAGATATTGCCCCAAAAGCAACATCATGTAAGGCGCTTGTATGAATGATTTCCCCATTTTCATTCAATGTAGACTCTATGTAACAAAGACCACCAAGGACATTTTCAGCACCAAGTCTCTCAGTTAAAACCTTCAGATGCTTCATCCCATTTAATAGCGGGAGAATAATTGCACCTTTTTGAACTAATTTTTCCAACTCAGGGAGTGCTGCTTCGATATGATAATTTTTCAAACTAACTAGGACAAGTTTAGGTTGGTCTATATCGTTCGCATCAACTGCTAGACTCGGCTTAATTGAGAAATCCCCTTTAATACTTTTTATATGTAAACCTGTGTTTTGTAATTGCTCGTATCTTCTTTTACGAACAAGGAATGTTACATCAAAGCCGCAAGCTGCTAACTTGCCTCCGAAGAAGCCTCCAACTGCGCCTGCACCAAGAACAACCACCTTCATTTCAATTCCCCCTATTAATTATTACATACATTGTTATTTTAATGGGTTATGCGCCCCGAGCCATATTTTGAAAACTATACGCTCCATTATAGTCTATTTAATGGATTTACCGGAAAAAAACTTCAAAATAATACAACAGCTTTTTAACTTAGATCACTGCTCCACCAGCAATACTTAAGATCGTTCCTGTGATAAATCGAGCCTCATCTGAAGCTAAAAAAGCATAACCATTTGCGATATCTTCTGGAGTACCTAACTTTTGTATGACTGATT
Organism: Halalkalibacter akibai JCM 9157; assembly: GCF_000513135.1. Classification (GTDB taxonomy): domain Bacteria; phylum Bacillota; class Bacilli; order Bacillales; family Bacillaceae_D; genus Halalkalibacter; species Halalkalibacter akibai. The sequence goes on along the minus strand of NZ_BAUV01000049.1, from coordinate 10,096 downwards.
TTTCTTTCATTATGTTCAACACTTTCTCAGGCATTTTAGCTGTCATTGGTGTCATGATAAATCCAGGTGCCACCGCATTCACTCGGATATTAAAACGGCCTAATTCTTTTGCCCATGTTTTCGTCATTCCATTTACGCCCCATTTCGTTGCAGTGTAGTTGGTTTGACCGAAGTTGCCGTATGTTCCAACAATAGACGAAGCATTTAATATAACACCTCCGTTTTGTTCTTTCATAACAGCTGCAGCTTCCTGTGAAACCGTAAATACCCCTTTTAAATTAACGTCGATAACTTCGTCCCATTGCTCATCAGTCATTTTTAACAGTTGAGCATCCGCTGTGATCCCTGCATTATTGACGACAATATCAATTCTCCCAAATAATGCCACGCACTTCTTCATTAAAGCTTTAACGTCTTTACGTTTGGTTACATTTACAATCATTCCAAAGGCTTCTCCACCTTCTTCTGTAAGGGATTTGACTACTTGGTCAATGTCTCCTTGGTTTAAATCAGCAACCAATACTTTTGCACCTTCTCGAGCAAATTTTTTCGCAGTCGCCTCTCCTATTCCTCTACCTGCACCCGTAATGATCGCTATCTTACCTTTCAATCTCATTTTAACTTCCTCCTCACGTTCAAGAAAATCTATTTCATTATAAAAAAGCTCGCGACTAGAAAATTCTTATTTGTTCGCATTTCCGTACACATAGGAATTTAAAACAACTTTTGTTTATAAGAAAAGACTTACAAAATTAGTAAGTCTTTTAGTAATGATATTATTTAGCGATTAAACTAAGTCGTATTTTGTTAATTTTTCATAAAAAGTGGTTCGGCTAACATTAAGAAGTTGCGCAGCTTTTGAGCGATTTCCGTTTGCTTGATCTATCGCTGTAAGTAGCGCTTCTCTTTCCGTTTTTTCAATCAAATCTGCCAAAGGTACAATGGGGTTTAAAGTAGTTGTGAGTAATTTATCTGGCAAATGAGTAACTTCAATCAAATCACCTTCAACAAGATTGACCGCGCGTTCAAGAACACTCTCGAGTTCACGAATGTTACCTGGCCATTGATACTGATAAAGTTTCTCTTCTGCTTCTTTCGATAAGCGCTTAACCTGCTTTTGCATGAGCGAGTTAAATTTATGTATGAAATGATTCACCAAGATGGTTAAATCCCGCTTTCTCTCTATTAAATTAGGTATTTGAATAGAGACTCCATTTAAACGATTATAAAGATCTAAAGAAAACTCTCCTTCTTCAACCAAATCTTCAAGTCCTTTATTTGTAGCCGCTACAATGCGTACACCCAATTTCTTCGTTACACTTGAACCGACATTCTGAACCTCTGTTTCCTGTAGAAAATCTAATAATTTCACTTGTATATGAAGAGGTAATTCATCAATTTCATCTAGAAAAAGGGTGCCTCCATCAGCGGCTTCAACCTTGCTAATTCGAGTGGCTGTAGCTGACCCTTCTCCATAACCACTTCCAAACAATTCAGTTGCAAGTAAGTCAGCAGGAACTCCCGCACAATTCACTTTAACAAATGAACTAGACGACCGTTTACTAGCATGATGTATAGAATGAGCAAACAATTCCTTCCCTGTTCCACTCTCCCCGATCAGTAAGATAGATGAATCGCTCAAGGCAACTTTTTCTGTTTCTTGCTTCACTTTGATTAGGGAAGAACTGTCCCCAATAATATCTTGTAGGTTAAACAAAGCTTTGTTTTGTTCTTTAAATTCATTCTTAGTGCTTTCGTTTTCTTCGATGATTGCATTCCCGTCATAGGCATATTCCATCACGGTTTCTTGCAGAACACTCTTTTCACGATTTATATTCAATAGTTGCTCTAGTTGTTCAACAGAAGAGAAGACATATAAGTAATGCTTTTCACCATGAACATAAGCCGCTTCTTTACGCACAACATATGGATTACCATTGATTTCTGTATGTAAGTTCATCCCAATTTGAATAAACTCAAGACTCTCTTGGTTAAGTAGTAGTTTAAGAGGTTGTAAAAGTAAGTAAGCGATCTCTTTTTTGCCAAGCATTTGTTCAAACATTTCATTATGGTATAATATCTCATTTTTCTCATTAGTTAGGACCACCGCGAATGGTAGCGCTTGTACGATAGATTCTACTTGATCAAATGAGCGAGTAATTTGGTTTACTGTATCTAAAATGTTCATTGGCTTCTGGTCCTCCTTTTAGAATATTGAGTCTATTATACCATAGACAAAAAAAGGAACTCTTAAAAAGAGCCCCTTTTATGACTAGTTTCGTTCGACAATTAAAGCGGTTCCCTGCCCGCCACCAACGCATAATGTCGCTAATCCTCGTTTCGCGTCGCGTCGTTTCATTTCATGTAATAACGTGACAAGTACACGAGTTCCTGAAGCACCTACTGGATGACCTAACGCAATAGCTCCACCATTAACATTTACCTTTTCTGGATCAAGTTTAAGATCTTTTACAACTGCTAATGACTGAGCGGCGAACGCTTCATTCGCTTCAATTAAATCAAGATCATCAATGGTAAGTCCGGCTTTATCAAGTGCTATTCTAGTTGCTGGTACTGGACCATATCCCATTATTGCAGGATCTAGTGCTGCATTTCCATAAGAAACAATCGTTGCTAACGGTTTAATCCCTAATTCTTCTGCTTTCTCTTTGGCCATAAGGACAACCATTGCAGCTCCATCATTGATACCTGAAGCATTTCCGGCTGTAACGGTTCCATCTTTTTTGAAAGCTGGTCGTAATTTCGCAAGTTTTTCTAAGGTCATGCCGTGCTTAGGGTATTCATCCGTATCGACTTTAATGGGGTTACCTTTACGTTGTGGAATGTCAACTGGGACAATTTCCTCGGTAAAGCGTCCTTCTTTTTGAGCTGCTTCTGCTTTTTGTTGACTCTTTAATGCAAATTCATCCTGCATTTCACGAGTAATCTGCCATTTTTCTGCTATGTTTTCAGCTGTGATTCCCATATGATAATTATTGAATTTGTCCGTTAATGCATCGTAGATCATGGTATCAACTAACTCCGCATTTCCCATGCGTTGACCCCACCTCGCATCTGGCATCACATAAGGAGCATTACTCATGCTCTCAATACCTCCAGCTAAAATAACATCAGCATCTCCCAAAGCAATAAACTGCGCAGCCATACTGACTGTACGAAGACCAGAACCACATAATTTATTAATCGCCATTGCCGGAGTCGTCTCAGGCAGGCCAGCGTAAATTGCTACTTGCCTAGCCACATTTTGACCGAGTCCAGCTGAAAGAATATTCCCAATTAACACCTCATCCACTTGCTCTGGCTGAATACCAGCTCTTTTAATGGCTTCTTTTGTTGCCACTACTCCTAAATCAACAGCTGAAATACTTGCTAGCGCTCCTCCAAAAGCTCCTACAGGTGTCCTTACTGCACTGACAATTACAACTTCTCTCATTTTTAATCCCCCTTCGTGTATGCGCTTACTTTATTCTGTCTATCATTCTAGCATGAAACTGACGCATTTAAAGAATGCAAGTTTCATGCCATATCTTTTTACAGTTACTTACCTCTTGAAAAAATCAGCTAATCTTTCACATTCATTATTTTCTCAATGAAAATATCATGGGCTCGATTTATAAAATCTCTCTTTCCCTGAATCATAGAAAACTGGCGAGTGAACGTTCGATCACTTATATCAATTTGTTTAATTTCACCTGATTGTAATTCTTTCTTAACCGTCAATTTTGAAATCATTGCAATCCCAAGTCCAGCAGATACTGCCTCTTTTATTCCTTGACTGCTACTAAAGATAAATGAACGCCTTACTCTTAGATTCAAGTTTGCGATGAGTTGATCACTGTATGCCCGAGTTCCTGATCCTTTTTCTCTCCAAATCCACGTTTGATCATGTAGCATCTCAGGTTTCACCATTCTTAGCTGAGCTAGTTGATGATTAGATGGAGCTATGATTATCATTTCATCTTCCATAAAAGGGATGGCTTTTATATTTAAATCGTGACGCTCTCCCTCAATCAAACCAATATCAAGTTCATTGCTTTTCGTTTTTTCAATGACTTCTTCCGTATTTCCAACGGTTACCTCAACATGGACAAGTGGATTTTCATTAGCATATTCAGCCAATAACCGCGGCAAAATATATTCCCCTATTGTGAAACTTGCTCCTATCGTAATCGTCCCTTGAATGATCTGTTTTTGACTAGCAATTTCTTGTTTCGCTTCTTCATATAAAGAAAGTATTTTTTTTGCCCGTAAATATAGCATTTCACCTGATTCCGTAATTTTCACTTGTTTCGGGGATCGTATGAATAAGGTTGTGTCTAGTTCATTTTCTAAGTTGCGAATATGTAAGCTAACATTTGGTTGCGACAAATTTAGAAGTTTCGCTGCTCTTGAAAAGTGCCTTTGTTCTACAACGGTAACAAATATTTTTAATGGATCGATAATCATGTTCGTTCTCCTTGTCTGTATTCTTTATATTATTTTACCATAAATAATATAAATGATTTGATCAACACATATATATATCACTTATGATTACTCAACACTTTAGTGCCTTTTATTTTTCTAGGCTGATTCATCAACCTTTCCTATTTTAGACAACTGCCCACCCGCTTTCCTCGTTTCTACATAAGCATGTAGTATAACTCAAAAAGGAGGGATTCTTGATGAGTTTTTACGGCGCACCACAAATGCAAGGTTATGGTTATCCAACCCCAACCCCAGGGATGGGAAGTAACTTTGCATTAATCGTCGTGCTGTTTATCCTACTAGTTATCGTAGGTACAGCTTTTGTAAAATAACTGTGATAATAGGCAGTTGAACATTTTGCTTTTAACTAGGTTATTCCCCAAGCAAAATGAACAGGTAAGCATAACCATATAGTATAGCAACTCAAAAAGGAGGTTTTCCATTATGGGTTTCTACGGACATGGTGGCGGAGGTTTCGCGTTAATCGTAGTATTATTCATTCTATTGGTTATCGTGGGCTCAGCTTATATTAGATAATGAAAATAAAAAGTAGCTAGCTAGGGTTCTTTCCTGGCTAGCTATTATTTCTTCTATGATATAATTCTAGTAATTAATTACAATGAAAGGATTTTATTTATGAAAACTTACGCTAGCCAAAAAGATGGCATTTTTCCATCTGTCTGTTCACTAGACTGTCCTGATCAATGTGGCTTACTCGTACATAAGCAGGAAGGTAAAATAATTAAGATTGAAGGTGACCCCGACCACCCTGTGACGCAGGGAAGCATCTGTAATAAGGTCAGACATATGGCTTCACGTTTATATGATGAAAAAAGATTAACTACACCCTTAAAACGAGTGGGTGAAAAAGGGTCTGGTGCTTTCACCCCTATCTCTTGGGAGGAAGCTATTGACACGATCGCAACAAAATGGCGTGACTTAATTAACGAGCATGGTCCTGAGTCGATTCTGCCTTATAGTTTCTATGGTAATATGGGTAACCTTAACGCAGAAGGTATGGATCGTCGCTTTTTTTACCGATTAGGTGCTAGCCAATTAGATAGAACGATTTGTTCAACTGCTGGTGGTGTCGGGTATTCTTATACAATGGGTGGTAGTTTCGGGACTGATCCTGAAGAAACGACTGAAACGAGATTATTTATTATGTGGGGAATAAATACTGTTAGTACCAACATGCACCAAATGGCGATTGCTCATAAAGCTCGCAAAAAAGGAGCGAAAATAGTTGTTATTGATGTTCATAAGAACCAAACAGGTCGCATGGCTGATTGGTTCATTCCTATTCTTCCCGGAACTGACGGTGCTCTTGCCCTTGGAATGATGCATATCTTATTTGCTGAAGATATGGTTAATCAAGAATTTATGCAAAAGTTTACCGTTGGCTACAAAGAATTAGAGGAACATGTAAAACAATACACGCCAGAAGTTGTATCTGAAATCACAGGTGTTCCAATTGATGATATTTATACGTTAGCTCGTATGTACGGATCAACCTCACCTTCTCTTATTCGAATCGGAAATGGTCTTCAACATCATGATAATGGTGGAATGATCGTCCGAACCATTTCCTGTTTACCTGCCTTACCGGCGCTTGGTCTGAAAAAGGTGGTGGGGCTATCAAAGGGAATAGTGGTTTTTTGGCTTATAATACCAAGGCTTTACAAAGACCTGACTTATTAGAAAACAAAAAGACAAGAACCTTTAATATGAATCAATTAGGACGAGCCTTACTCGAAACCGACCCTCCTGTACATTCATTATTTGTTTATAGTTGCAACCCAGCTGTCGTAACACCAGAAAATAATAAAGTGCGAGCTGGTTTAAAACGAGATGATTTATTTACTGTTGTTCATGACTTATTTCTAACTGAGACAGCGCAATATGCTGATATCGTTTTACCAGCGCAGTCTTCATTTGAACAAAGCGATTTTTACACTTCCTATTGGCATCATTACATACACCTACAACAGCCTGTAATTGAGCCATATGGGGAAAGCAAATCAAACATGGACGTATTTCGATTACTGGCAAAAGCGTTGGATTTTGATGACGAGTCGCTTAAGGACTCTGATGAGGAGCTTATGCGCCAAGCTCTTAATTTTTCAGAAAATCCATTTCTTAATGGAATTCATTTTGATTCGTTAGTAAAACACACTTATTTAAAAGCAGACCGTACAAAGTTTCGTCTCGACCATTTAAATACGCCATCTGGTAAAATTGAACTTTACTCTGAGCGCATGCTTAAGGACGGCTTTCCTGCTCTACCAACGTATACTCCCTTAAATCCTGACAGTGATTTTCCTTTTTTATTCGTACCAGGACCGAATCACAACTTTTTAAATTCTACTTTTTCTAATAACGAGAAGCATATAAAGCTTGAAAAAGAAGCGAAGCTACATTTGAACCAACAGGATGCACAACATCTAGGCATTAAAGATGGTGAACTAGTTAGAGTGTTCAATGCTCGCGGGGATTGCGAATTAACTGCTTCTGTTGGTGAGAATGTTCTTCCTGGTGTTGTCGTTACACAAGGATTATGGGCGGATATGCCCGGTAAAAAACAAACCGTTAATGCATTAACACCTGACCGACTAGCTGATATGGGCGGTGGAGCGACCTTCTTCTCTGGTCGTGTTAACGTTGAAAAAATCCACTAAATGATAAGCCTGATTCTCTTAATGAGATTCAGGCTTTTTGTTAGAAACAAGCATATTCATGAATCTATCACATATAAATGGACAAAGCGTAAAAAAACTAGCAATCAAAGAATGGTGGTGCTTAATTTGAAGATTATTTCATGGTACGCGCATAAGCAAAAGGATTCCAAAAAAGTAGAAAAGACTGAGGAAAAGATTTCAACAAAGAACCTTTTCAAAATTAAAAGAGTTAAAAAAGATCCAGAAGAAAAAGAATAATTGACTCAAGTTCAGGAAGAGCCCCTTTAAAAAAGGAGGCTCTTCTTTGCGTCTTGGATTAAAAAGCGAATACATGATTCCCGATTTGCGTTGAGACCGTTCTACTTCTAATCCACTGGTCATTCGTTCGATTTGGATTGTAGAAATAAAGGGAGCCATTCGTTGGGTCTTCCCCAGTTAAAGCACGTCTCGCTGCATCAAAATTGGCAGTAGTTGGATTTGCGGTATAAATGGCACCAGTACCAACAGGCGTAAATTGAAAATGTCCATTGTTACGTTCTAAAATGACGCCTTCAACTGAATTGGGAAATAAGCTACTTTTTACCCTGTTCAAAATAACTGCAGCTACCGCTATTTGCCCTTGGACCGGTTCTCCTCTTGCTTCACAGAAGATAATTCTAGCTAGCCAATCTAGCTCTGCTTGATTAACTGGAGCTACCACATCCGTAGGTGCAGTAGAGGTCGGTGTAGCTGCACTTCTTGTTGGAATTACGAGTGTTTGGCCAACTCGTATAATATCATTTGATAAGCCATTTGCTTCACGCAAGGCATTTACGGTCGTGCCATACCTTGCTGCTATTCCTGATAACGTGTCTCCAGCTACTACTTGGTGACTTGATGAGCCTGTTGTTACAGGCTGTTGCTGAACTGGGGCTTGCTGTCCGTTTGGTATCGTGAGGGTTTGCCCGATTCTAATGATATCATTTGTTAACCTATTTACTTCTCGTAAGGCGTTTACCGTTGTTCCATACCTTGCCGCTATTCCTGATAACGTGTCTCCAGCTACTACTTGGTGGCTTGCACCTGTTGTTACAGGCTGTTGCTGGACTGGAGGTTGCGACCCGTTTGGTATCGTGAGGGTTTGGCCAATTCTAATGATATCACTTGTTAACCTATTTGCTTCTCGAAGGGCATTTACCGTCGTGCCATATCTTGCCGCTATTCCTGATAAAGTATCGCCATTTACTACTTGATGACTTTGACCTGTGGTAACAGGCTGCTGAGTAGGTATATGAACACCATTTGGAATCGTAAGACTCTGTCCAATTCTTAAAAAGTCAGTTGATAATTGATTCGCTTCCCGTAATGCGATAACACTGACTCCATATCTGGCTGCAATTCCAGATAGTGTATCACCAGCAACCACTTGATATATGTTAACACCAAGGTTAGTATCAACGGAACTTGGAACAAGAATTGTTTGACCTACTTGCAATATATCAGTAGTTAATTGATTAGCGGACCTTAGTATATGAACTGTTGTATTAAACCTTGATGCAATATTCCATAACGTATCACCAGCTTGGACTTTGTATGGTTGTTGCTGAACATTTTGTGTTGTCCCTGCTGCTTTTGCTACATTTGATTCAAACACTCCTAACACCATTGTGGAAATCAGAATCGTACCACCCATAATTTTCACTGCTTGAACTTTAATATTTGCACACTTTGCTTTTATGTAATTATATGCTTCTTGCTCTAGCGTTTGTTTTTTCCTTTCCTGGATAGCTCCCAATTCAAAAGCAAACTCTTCAAGATGCTGATCTACATATAAAATAATCTCAAGACCTTTTTCACTCTGAATGATCTTGTGATGACTAAACGTATTCATAGAACTACACCCCTTTTAAAGTTACTGTTCCCATTCTTACCAATTTTAGAAGTGACTCTTACTATTTCATTTTTGGTAGAAAAAGGTTATAGTTAGAAAATCAATAGTGAAAAGAACCAAGTATAAAATACCTGGTTCTTTCATTTAATATCTATTAACAATACGTACAGTTTGACGTCCAGATAATAACTGGGCTTCACGTTCAATATTCGCTTCAGTTTCTTCGTTTGTTCCTTCCGCTACTCTAATTTCGATAACACTCCCACTTACGCGAGCTTCTTTTACTCCATCTAACTTTTCAATTTGCTTTATTGTACGTTGGACAGTGACTTGATTTTCTTGGACTTGGTTAGGACCTGCTATTGGATCATGATCAGATAATAAATTTCGATCCCCTGCTCGGTACATTCCTCCATTATCCTGAGCCACACCAAATTGCCCTTGTCTATTTCTTTCCGTTCCCAAAAAGCCTTCACCTTGTCCTTGATTTAAGTCAGTACCAAAATTTTGTGGGAGTTCGTTACCAAGTCCGGCTTCCTCTAAGGTATGGACTTGTTCATTGTAACGTTCATTTAACATGCCTGTACCATGTTGATCAACGCCCATAGCACCTGACCGCTGACCATCTATCCCAACACCAGCTTGATTGTTTGCCCCGCAGCCCGAAAGCCCACTAAGTATTAAACATAATGCCGCAACAGTTAGAGTAATTTTTTTCATGTTAGAATCCTCCCTTTTTTATTAAAATGTCTCGAGGGAGGATTCTTTACTCTGTTAGTTCTTGGTTTTGGTGAATAAAAAGGGTATAGGCATGAAATAATCCTCATTGATTAAGTTTATAATTATAATTAAACAATAAAAAAAGCACTCCTTAATGGAATGCTTACACTTTGCCTGGCAACGTCCTACTCTCACAGGGGGAAGCCCCCAACTACCATGGGCGCAAAAGAGCTTAACGACCGTGTTCGGCATGGGAACGGGTGTGACCTCTTCGCTATCGCCACCAGACTATTGGCATTTTATTAAAAACACCTTGAAAGAATGACTCTCTCAAAACTAG
>NZ_BAUV01000050.1 GCF_000513135.1 Halalkalibacter akibai JCM 9157 | reverse complement strand
CCCCAACCTCTTCCGGACTGAGAGGACCTTATCTTCTTAAATATCATAGGTTTAGCGCAGTTCAAGGACTCAGATGACCTTATCTACCAATATTCAAGTCGATCCACCCACTTTTTCATACAATAAGAGCTCCTGTGTCCTCCAACCCCTCCCAAACAAGGTTTTTGACACTAATAAGGGCCTCTGTGTCCACTTCACATTTGAAGCCCCCATCAGCAAACACCCTCCCTCAAAAATCGCCACTCTTTTTACACTCTACCAGTACTAAAGACCTATTCCATCTGTTCTTTCGCCAAAATTCGTGGCTAGTCCCACATTCCTCTCATATTCTTACATAGAAGATGAGCACACCGACACTATAATAGCCTACCTCTTTACTGTTACAATCAAAACCTAGTAATACTTAAAAAAGTTGGTGATTGAAATGAACTATATGTGGAAAAATGCAGTGATTGGAATTGATCTAGGAACTGCTAATACACTTGTATACAGTAAAGATAAAGGAATTATTTTAAATGAACCTTCAGTAGTGGCGGTAAACGTGGACACGAACGAAGTATTGGCTATTGGGATTGAGGCTAAGAACATGGTCGGGAAAACCCCAGCGAATATTGTAACGGTTAGGCCATTAAAAGATGGAGTCATTGCTGATTTTACAACCACTTCTCAGATGCTAAAAGAGATTATGAAAAAAGCAAGCAAGAAACTAAATCTTGCCATGAGAAAGCCAAGTGTTGTTGTTTGTGCCCCTTCTGGCTCAACATCTGTTGAACGCCGTGCTATTTTAGACGCCGTCAAAAGTTGTGGTGTGAAACAAGCTCATATTATTGAGGAACCGTTAGCGGCTGCGATTGGGGCTGATCTGACTGTCCAAGAGCCGATCGCCAATGTCGTCGTGGATATCGGGGGTGGAACAACCGAGGTCGCTATTATCTCATTTGGCGGAGTTGTTACTTGTCGCTCGATTAGAATCGGCGGGGACAAGTTCGATGAGAGTATTATTCAGCATGTAAAAAAAGCTTATAATATTATCATTGGTGAACGTACGGCAGAAAGAATCAAGATGGAAATTGGATATGCTCCTATTGAGCACGAAACCATCGAACTTGAGGTTAGAGGAAGAGACCTCATACACGGATTGCCGAAGACCGTTACCTTACACTCTAAAGAAATTCAAGAGGCTTTGAAAGAAGGCATGCTACAGCTGCTTGAGGCAATCAGAGTAACACTAGAAGATTGTCCACCAGAGTTAAGTGGAGATATTGTCGACCAAGGCGTGACTTTAACCGGTGGCGGGGCGCTCCTTAATGGTATGCAGGATTGGCTTAAGGAAGAAATTTCTGTTCCTGTCCATATTGCCCCAAATCCTCTTGAAGCGGTAGCAATCGGTACAGGTCGATCATTACAGTTTATTGATAAACTTCAAAAAGTTTAAGAGTAACGAGAAAGAGGATCTATCATAAGATAGACCTCTTTTCTCATTTTAATGCGTTTCATATAAATGAGGTACTCTACTTGAAAAAACCGGTACTTCTTTTCTAATCCGTGTAACTTCATCTAAATTAAGCGTTCTAACTATCGTTTCCTGTTCTTTACCCGAAGCCTTTGCTAGCACTTCTCCCCAAGGGTTAGTGATCATCGAACGACCCGCAAATTCGACATTATTATACGTGCCTACACAGTTACAACTCACCATGTAAACTTGGTTCTCAATTGCTCGCGCTTGCTGAAGAATTTCCCAATGTAGCGCCCTTGCTTCTGGCCATTCTGCGACCACAAATACAACCTCAGCTCCTTGTAAAGCTAATGATCGAATTAGTTCAGGAAAACGCAGATCATAGCAAATAACCAAACCCATTTTTCTACCGTCTAACTCAAACACTTTCCCTGAATTCAAACCACCCTTCAAGTACAAATGCTCATCTAACATCGGGACCAGATGCATCTTATCATACGTGTGAATAATACTCCCTTTCCGATCCAAAATTAGCGAACGGTTGAAGATGTTTCCATTTTCTTTAACTGCTATAGATCCTGCTACAATATTCACTTTAGTTCTTCTTGCAAGATCTTGTAAAAATGCTTCGGTCACGCCTTGATCTTCTGTTAGAATTTCCTCTAATTCAGGCAGCGTATAAGCTGTCGTCCACATTTCAGGAAGAACACAAACATCAACTTCTTCATCAGCACAAACCTGCTCCACCCATCGCTGAACCTTTTTTCTATTTTTTTCTGGTTGCCCTGGGATTAACTCCATTTGGTAACTAGCTATTTTCATCTTAATCCTCCTTACTTGTTCGTGCTTTCCCTTCTTCTGTTGCTGCAAATGTACGCTTCATCGTTTTAATGTGTTGGACGTGACGAAAACGTAACGCTGACCAATCCTCATCAATGGCCACTTGACGAACTGGCTCAAATCCTTGTTCACCTAGTAGCTGTGCGACCGTTTCTCGGCTACAATCTGAGCCTTTATATCTTTTGGATGCTTTTTTCGGGTAGCTCAGCCAAAATAAGCCGTTATCCTTTAACAGTGACACTGCTTCTGTCGCTTTTTCCTTAAGCTCATCATTACTCGTTGCAAAAATATGAATGAAGCCATAACTCTGTTTCGCCATTTCTGTATCGGCATTTTCGCCAAACTGATTCATTACTTCATCATATTCCTTTGGAGCACCGATGATTAACACAGGATTATAGTCGGGTTTCCATTGTAGTTTTTTAATAGTCGGATGTAATTCCATCGTCATTCTCCTAACATATTACTCTTTCTTCTATTATACATTGAACTTGGAAAGCGAATCCAATAAGAATAGAGCTAAACTTATCTCGAGTTTTGCTCTACTTACTTCTATTTTAAAATTCAAAAGTTGGATTCAATCTGGCTTTCGTCAACTCTTCGAAGGCAGCTGCAATTTGAATCAGTTTTTCTTCAGAAAAAGCAGTTCCCGTAAACGTAATCCCAACCGGCTCTCCTTCAGCAGTATAACCTGCAGGAACAGTAATTGAAGGATAACCTGCTTTTGCAGGGATGGCCGCCCCGTAATTATTAGGAAAAACAAGAACATCCAGCTGATCTTTCTCCAAAGCTGCATCAATTCCATTAATGGAAGAGTGGTATTGATCAAATTGTAAGGCATCCAAATATTCTTTTTCTGTTAACGTGCCTTTGGTTTTATCTGATTTAGTCAATAAGCTTTGTCCATAGCGCAATCTCTGCTCACTATCCTCTTGATTAAATCGGATTACATCAGTAAGTGTACGTACCGGAACTTGAGCACTCACATTGGCTAAATAAGCATTTAGATTGGCTTTGAATTCATAGACCAATACATCAATGGACCATTTTTCTTTAGCTGAAGGAATGACCACATCATCTACAATTGAAGCACCCGCTCCCTTTAATTGCTCTATGGCCCTGTTCATGATTTCTTTCTTTTCTTCGTTCAGATGATCAAAAAATCCTTCTCGCGCAATCCCTATTTTCACTTGATCAAGAGAGCTCTTATCTAATGCAGACAACAATTGATCTTGCGTTAACGGATTTTTCAATGTAGCTGGGTCAGTAGGATCCTCACCCATCATGGCGGCTAGTACATACACTGCTTCTCTCACGGTCCGAGTCATTGGACCGCTGTGTCTTGGGTGTGAGAAATTGGGATTACTCCACTTCGGCTAATCAAACCAACAGTAGGTTTAATTCCGACAAGACTATTCTGACTAGACGGACTTAAAATTGAACCTGATGTTTCTGTTCCAATCGCTACCGTTGCTAACTGTGCGGCAATAGCAGCTCCCGATCCAGAGCTAGAGCCTCCAATATCAAAGGAAGAACCATATGGATTTTGAACTTGTCCACCTCTTGAACTATAGCCACTCGGCATATTTTCCGTTGACATAAAATAAGCCCACTCAGACATATTCGTTTTCCCTAAGATAACGGCACCAGCCTCACGAAGCTTTGTTACTAAGTATAAATCTTTTTGGGCTATTGAGTCTTTCAACGCAAGAGAGCCAGCACTTGTATGTAATTTATCAGCGGTATCAATATTATCTTTTAACAGCACAGGAATTCCGTGAAGTGGACCTCGTTTGCCTTGTTTTGCTCTTTCAAAGTCCATGGCTTCAGCAATGTGAAGAGCATCAGGGTTTACTTCTAAAACGGAATTTAATGTAGGTCCAGCTTGGTCAAGACGTGCAATTCGATCTAGATAAATGAGAACAAGCTCTTTTGAGGTGATCTCGCCTTCCTCCATCTTTTGCTGAATTTCATCTATAGCTGCATAAGGGAACCACGTTTCTTCAATTTTTATTAATTTTGGATTTACCATTTCCCCAACCTACTTTCCTCTTCTATTTCGGATTTCTAAACAAATTTTAGCATGGAATATGTTAAATAAAAAGCAGGAAAGAACGTAAGCCCCTTCCTGTTAATCAGGCTAAAAATAACCTTTTTAGCCGATTCAAGGAAGCAGCAATGGCTGCACGCGTTGCGCGCTGCTATGAGAAACCCACTCATAGCAGGCTTAAAATCTTGCAACGGTTCCGCTCATTTCTTAAAGGGCCACTGAAAAAGGGTAAAAACATCCTTTTCCAGTGGCCCTTATCTTAACTATACTGTTTTCTTCTTCCAAAATCCTAGCATTAATGCAGTGACAATCGCACCAACAATAATGGCAATTAAATACATAAACGCATTTCCGTATACAAGAGGAATAACGAACAATCCTCCGTGTGGTGCTGGTAAACCAATATTGAAGATAGCTGTTAACGCACCTGCTACAGCAGAACCAACAATGATCGAAGGGATTACTCGACCAGGATCAGCAGCAGCGAACGGAATCGCTCCTTCTGTAATAAATGAAGCTCCTAATACATAGTTTGTTTTCCCTGCTTCACGCTCTTGTTTCGTAAATTTACTCTTAAATAACGTAGTTGCTAATGCGATACCAAGTGGTGGTACCATTCCCCCTGCCATAACAGCAGCATGAGGACCGAAGTTACCAGCGTCAATCATCGCAATCCCGAACGTAAACGCTGCTTTATTAATCGGACCACCCATATCAACAGCCATCATTGCACCAAGATCACACCAAGAAGAACCATATTAGCTGTTCCCATTCCGCCAAGCCAGTTTTCAAGACCTGTGTTGAAAGCTGATAATGGACCAACTAACCAAAGCATTGCCATACCTGTTAAGAAAATATTTAAGACCGGATAGAAAAGAACGGTTTTAATTCCTTCAAGCCATTGCGGTAAATTCTCTAAAGCTTTACGAACACCTAATGCTAAATAACCTGCTAAGAAACCTGCGATCAAACCACCTAAGAATCCAGCTCCACCAGTCGAAGCAATCAAACCACCAACCATACCAGCTGCAAAACCAGGACGATCAGCAATACTCATAGCGATAAATGCAGCAAGAACAGGAATCATTAGTCCAAATGCATTTCCGCCACCAATTGTCATTAACATTTCAGCAAACGCATTATAAGTCGGATGTTCAGGATCAAATGCTTCGATACCAAACATGAAGGAAATCGCGATTAGAATACCTCCACCGACAACAAATGGAAGCATGTTAGATACACCATTCATTAAGTGCTTATAAAAGCCAGACTTTCCTTTTGACGTCTGACCATCATCACTTGATTTTCCAGAACCACCATTATAGATTGGCGCATTGCCATTTTGCACTTGGTCAATCAGAGCTTTTGGTCTTTTAATCCCATCTGCTACTGGAACTTGTAACACAGGTTTCCCGTGGAATGGATCCATATCGACTTTGGTATCAGCTGCCACGATAATTCCTTTTGCATTTCTAATGTCTTCATCCGTTAAGCGATTTTTCACTCCGCCTGAACCATTCGTTTGTACCTTAATCGTTATGCCTTGTTTTTCTGCTTCAGCTTTTAGCGCATCTGCAGCCATATATGTGTGAGCGATTCCCGTTGGACAACCTGTTACGGCTAAAATCGTATAACCATCTTGTGTGTTTTGTTGTTCTTGCGCTTCTTTTTCCAAAAACTCTTGTTCTTTTTGATCAATTGCTTTTAATACATCATTTTCCGAACTCGCCTTTAATAACGTTTCACGGAAACCATCATCCATTAAGAAAGTGGATAATCTTGAAAGCGTCGCTAAGTGAGCTTCATTTGCACCCGCCGATGCGGCAATCATAAAAAATAAATAAGTTGGTTGGCCATCTAGAGCATGATAATCTACACCAGCTGTTGAGCGTCCAAACGCAATCGAAGGCGTTTTAACCGCTTCGCTCTTCGCATGCGGAATGGCAATCCCTTCACCTAGCCCCGTTGTACTTTGATTTTCTCTTTCCCATATGGCTTTTTTAAATTCAGTAGAGCTATTTAATCTACCTGCTTTATCAAGGTTTAAGACAAGCTCATTGATCGCAGTATCTTTATCTGTTGCTTTCATATCTAAAACGATGGTTTCTCTTTTTAACAGATCTGAAATTTTCATCTTTACTCACCCTTTCCAATTTCTTCTATCGTGATGTCTTTAATTAGTGATTCCACCTGCTGTCTTGAGGCAAATTCAGTAGAGAACGCTGTTGCACTTCCAGACGCAACCGCAAACTTAAGGGCGTCTTCCAACGGCATGTTCTCTAGTTGCGAAACTAAAAAACCAGCAACCGATGAATCACCAGCCCCTACAGAGTTTTTCACTTCACCTTTTGGTGTTGTAGCAAATAGAATTCTCTCTTTCGTTCCGAGAACTGCGCCATCACCCGCAAAAGAAACAAGCACATATTGAATACCATAGCTTAACAATCTTTTAATATAGACAACCGCGTCTTTAGGCTCTTTGATGTCTACATTAAACATTTCCCCAAGTTCATGATGATTAGGTTTTATAAAAGTCGGTCCAACGTTTAAAACCTTCATCATCGGATCACCACTAGAATCAACATATACGGCAACTTTTCTTTCAAGTGCTTCTTTACATAAGGTTTCATAGATGGTTGCTGGCACTGTAGAAGGAACACTTCCTGCTAGCACAAGAACGTCCCCTTCTGAAAGGTTAGCTAACTGATCTTGAAGCTGGCTAAGATTCTGTTCACTAATGTTTGGTGATGTCCCGTTCAATTCCGTTTCCTCAAGACCTTTCACTTTAACATTAATTCTAGTGTCTCCTTGAACCTCTACAAAATTAGTTTGAATCTCTTCTTTTTGAAGAACATCTTTAACGTACGAGCCTGTAAAGCCACCTACAAAGCCTAAGGCTTCACTTTGATGTCCTAGTCTTTTTAACACTCTCGATACATTAATTCCTTTTCCTCCTGGTGCTTTGTGATCTCCGGCTGATCGGTTCACGGCACCTAAATTCACCTGTTCAATCTGAACAAAATAATCAAAGTGCTGGATTCAACGTAACTGTATAAATCATTAATCTACCACCTCGATGTTTGTCATCGTTCTATAGTTGTTGTAAGTTTCATCGTCTAAATTAGCTGTGATGATAGTGACTTCTGACAAATCCGCAAACTTTGAAAAAGAAACTTCTCCAAATTTAGTATGGTCAGCAAGGATAAAGCTTTGTCTTGATCTTGCAATTGCATATTCCTTGATAAAAGCTTCTTCCGGGTCAGGCGTCGTACAGCCATCTAGTTCAGTAATCCCATTTACTCCGATAAACGCCTTATCAAAACGAAACGTTTCCAAAGCTCGGATCGCATTTCGACCAACAAACGCTCTAGTACCTGATTTTACAAACCCACCAATTACATGAGTTTCAACATTTAGATCAGCTAATAAAGCAATATTCGTTAAACCGTTTGTGACAACTGTGACCTGTTTTCCTTCTAAGAAAGCAACCATTTCAACTGTTGTTGTTCCTGCGTCTAAGAAAATACAATCTCCATCTTCAACGAAGGAAGCTGCCTTTTCGGCAATTTTCTTTTTCTCATGACTGTTTTTGATTGTTTTTTCAGCAACAGTAGGCTCTTCTAATATTTTTTTTAAAAGAGTAGCCCCGCCATGAATACGCTTTAATTTTTTTGCTTGTTCAAGGTCGGTTAAATCTCTTCGGAGCGTTGATTCGGATGCACCCGTTTCATCAACTAATTCCTGTAACTTGACAATAGACCGTTCTTTTAATAAGTCCAGGATTTTTTTATGTCGTTCAATCGTTAACATTTACTCACCTCTTACCAACTACACGATCAGTATACAATCAATAACAATCATAATCAATCATTTTCAACCAATATTCACAAAAAAGAAAGCGGAATCCTTTTTGTAGAATTCCCGCTTTCAACTAAAACTATGTTTTTCTTTATGAATGTTGATTAATTTCTTCAACGAGCTCAGATAATTCAGTCCAGCGATCCATTGCCTGCTCTAATTGTCTCTCAACTTCTTCTTTTTCTTTTAAGAATTCTTGTATTTTACCGTAGTCACTACCAGCTTCCGTAACCTTTGAATCCAACTCTTCTATCTTTTGCTCAAGCAACATGATTTTATCTTCTATTTGATTCCAATCAAGTTGATCTTTATAAGATAGTTTTTTCCTCGGTTCTTTTTTTACAACTGTTGGCGTGACCTCTTTCTTTTGCTCCATTTCCTTTTTGGCACTCTGTTCTGCTAAGTAATCAGAGTAATGCCTTGAAAACGGGAAACAACTCCCTCTCCTTCAAACACGAGAAGGTGATCAACAACACGATCAAGGAAATAGCGATCATGGGATACCGTTAATACGACACCTGGAAACTGTTCAAGATAATCCTCTAACACAGACAGCGTCTCTGTATCTAGATCATTCGTCGGCTCATCTAAAAAGAGCACATTCGGTTCTGACATTAACACTCGAAGTAAGTATAACCGTCTTCGTTCTCCCCCTGACAATCGACGGATGTACGTGTATTGACTAGACCTTGGAAATAAAAAGCGTTCAAGCATCTGTTCAGCTGTGATCACATCTCCGTCAACCGTGTATACGACTTCAGCAATTTGTTTAATATAGTCGATTACTCGAATAGTTCCATCTATCTCCGTGTCTTCTTGTGTATAATAACCAATCTGAACCGTTTCACCTGTGGTGATACTACCGTTATCAGGCTCACTCGGCCCGCTAGCATGTTTAATAATGTTGTTTTCCCTGTTCCATTTGGTCCAACAATTCCAAGTCGTTCGCCTTTTACAATTAGATAATCAAGCGATTGCACTAACACTTTTTCCTCAAACTGTTTTGTTACCCCTTGCATTTCGATTACTTGCTTACCTAAACGTTTAGAGCCAATTGAAAAATCAAATTCTCCACGACCTACAAAACTCTCTTCTTCTTTTAATGCTTCAACCCGCTGAATTCTAGCTTTTTGCTTAGTTGTTCTTGCTTTAGCCCCACGTTGTAACCAAGCAAGTTCTTTTCTTAAAATATTGGCTCTTTTATGATCACTTTGAATTTCTTGTAGCTCTCTTTCAGCCTTTTTCTCTAAGAAAACCGCATAATTCCCTTCATATTTGAATAACTTGCCTCGGTCAAGTTCGTACATTTGGTTTGTCACCCGATTAAGGAAATAACGATCATGTGTAATTAAGAGAATGGAGCCTTTATAAGCTGCCAAATATCCTTCTAGCCATTCAATCGTTTCATGGTCTAAGTGGTTGGTTGGCTCATCTAATAAAAGCAAATCTGCTGGTTGAATTAGAGCCTTTGCTATCGCAATCCGTTTTTTTTGCCCACCAGATAGTTGCTTGATTGAAGCTTCGTAATTGTGAATACCAAGCTTCGATAAAATCGTTTTAGCCAAGGTATTTGCTTCCCAAGCATCAAGCTGATCCATTTTTTGCTGAGCCCTGGTATACTGTTTTTGGTAGACTTCACTATCAGGATTTTTCTCAAATAAAAGCAAACTTTGCTCATACTGCCGCATCGCTTCCATAATGGCTGATCCGCCAAAGTAAATTTGCTCAATGACCGTTAAATTATCATCAAGGTCAGGCTGTTGTGGTGAATACTCAATTCGAAAGTCATTCGCATGAATAAATTCGCCTTTATCCGCCGATTCAAGTCCCGCTATAATTTTTAATAAAGTTGATTTCCCCGTTCCATTTACGCCAATTAACCCGATTCTCTCTTTTTCTCGAATTGTAAAAGAAAGATCGTTAAATAAAACTTTATCTCCATACGTTTTTGAAAGTTGTTCTACTTGTAACATACTCATCTATTTTTGCCGCCTTCATTTATTTACTTTCCTTTAGTGTACCTGAATTTAGAATAGGTTGATAGACCAAGAAACAAGGTTCATGATCACTTATTACTTTAACAATCAATACAAGCGGTCTTGATAAAAGTAATTAGGTGTAGCAATCTTATCTTCATAACTGGAATGAAAGATATGAGTTGCTGCTGGAGAAAGCGGAGGGATGAGCCATGACCATCGCCCAGTTATAGGACGTCCTTTTGCTTGCTCTCTATCTTCAAATTGTTTAAATTGTTTTGCTGCAGTGTGATGGTCAACTATACTTACACCTGCTTCTTTAAATGAATGTAAAACAGCTCCATTTAACTCAAGTAATGCCCGGTCCTTCCAAAGAGTCGAATCTCTAGTTTTATCCAACTGTAAAATGTCCGCAATCCGGGGCAATAGATTATATCGTTTTTGATCAGCGAAGTTTCGCGATCCTATCTCTGTCCCCATATACCAACCGTTAAACGGAGCAGCTTGATAAGTAATTCCGCCCATTTCTAACTTCATATCAGAAACAAAAGGGACTGCATACCACTTAATTTCTAGGTCGCTAAAAGTTGAAATCGTTGGATGCGTGATCTTCACTTCTTTTATACAATTCTTAGGGATGTTGAACCATAACGGCTTTTGTTCTCCTGCTTGGACCACTAGAGGAAGAATGTCAAAAGCTGTCCCTTTCCCCTTCCAACCGAGAGATTGGCAAAGCTTTGTAAAAGCAATGGAATCTGGATCTCCAACCACTCCTTTTTCTGTTTCATAGCCTGCATATCTGATCAGTTGGTGATTCCAGATGCGTATGTGATTTGGTTTAAAAACTGAAATAGTAGGAATGATCCTGCCTTCATTGGTTGCATACTTCAAATGAAAAAAAAGAGCATTCGCCACGTCCTCTTCTGTTTCTAGTGTTCTCTCGTCTAGCACATGCATAGATTCCCAAAACAAGCGACCAATGCATCGGTTGCTGTTCCGCCAAGCCATTCGTGCACCATGAGAGAGCTCTTTATATGTATGATTGTAGGAATTACTTTGGTTGATTTCTTTTTTGATCTCTTTTAATCGGGCATCTATTTCTTCTTTATTTTTTCCGAGTTCTGTGTAACAAGCTTCAATAAACTGTTTAGCTTCCTCATACATTTCTTCCACCTCATCAATGCTTTCTCTCTTTAGTGTAGGCGAGATTTAGTATTTTAACCTTTTCACGACCTAAGATGTTGTTTAGATATTTTGTTGTTGGAATATAGTTCTTGCCACTAAATAAAGTGGAATGAACCGAACATTGCTGCTTCTCACTCTAATTTCAGAAATAATGATAACTAAGTATACAAAATATTTTAGTGGAATGGAGCGGAAGGCACTTGACTCCTGCGGGAAAAGAGGAAAGGGCAAGACACCATAGACGAAGTCATGGGGGCTTGGCTTTCTCCCCGCGGAAAGCAAGTGCCTGTAGCGCAATGGAACGGGGCCAGAAGGTCAACAACTTTTAAAAAGCCTCAAAAGGAGTACCACCCTTTTGAGACATGAACATGAATCATTTATTTAATAGTTTTTTTATATCGTCTTCTATTTTATCTGGAGTTACAGTTGGGGCGTAGCGTTCTACCACTTGTCCTTGTTGGTCGACGAGAAATTTAGTGAAGTTCCACTTAATCTCAGAGCTGAGTATCCCTTGCTTTGATTGTTTTAAGTGTTTATATAAAGGATGAGCGTTTTTTCCATTTACATCAATTTTAGCAAATAACGGAAAAGTAACCCCGAAATTCAACTGACATGTTTCTGCCATTTCTTCGTTACTGACAGGCTCCTGTTTCATAAATTGATTACACGGGAAGCCAAGTACCTTAAGACCTTGTTCTTTATAAGTCTGATGTAACGTTTCAAGCCCTTTAAACTGTGGGGCTAATCCGCATTTAGTTGCTGTATTAACGATTAGAAGGACATCACCTTCAAATGAATCAAGCTTTATTTCCTCACCGTTTGCCTTTTTAACAGAGAAATCATGCACACTCACGCTATCTCCTCCTGCTTCGAATTAATTTCATTATAAAGAGAAATCATCAAGCTTTCGAGGAAAATGCTCAGTTAGCGCTGCCTTCTAGCAAAATCAACAAACCTGAATTTATCTGGACGATGCCTAGACTCAGTATATTGAAATAATGTAACATCATCTAAATACACATGACTTTTTACCACAACGACCATGTTGTAGTCGTTTAAATCAAGGAGTTGATAGTCCTCTTCGGTCGGTACTTCTACTGTAATTTCTTTTTGAGCGAAGCTAATGGTCAAACCTAGTTCATTTTCAATATAAGCGTAAATGGATCGCTCTCCTATTTCACTTGTTAATCCAGGAACTAGTGAACTTAAAAGGAAATCTTTATCTAGAATAATTCTCTCCTCATCAATTGTTCTAACGCGAATTAGTTTCCAAACGGCTTCTAAATCTTTACTTTGAAATTCTGCCTTCATCGTTTCATCCATCAATTGTTCACTTAAAGAAACGACCGTTGTTTTTGCTCGCTTTCCTAGTTTTTCTGCGAGCTCATGAAAACTAACCAAACCTGAAATAGGAAAATTAATTTTATTAATTTCTAGAACAACCGAACCTTTACCTTGGATTTTTTGAATAAAACCATGTTCTGATAAAAGTTTTAAGGCTTTTCTAATCGTTTCTCTTGAAGCCTGATAATCTAGAGCTAACTCATTTTCAGATGGGAGAAGGTCATTTGCAGGGATTTGTCCTTTTTGAATTTTTTCAGCGAGATCATCATATATAATCTGAAATTTATTTTTTGTCATTCATATCACCCAGTTTAGTTTAACATAAGTAATAAACGAGTGACTCATAAGGTCGTAGCTTCAGTTCCTTCTCTAGAGGCTTGGCATCATTGTAATTAGATAACAGTAATTGGGCTTCTTCTGCTTGTGTTGTCCATTCTTCAGGGATCGTAAATGTCGTTTCACTTCCATAGAAATTACTAATGACGTATGCTTTTTCTTTATCACTAGTCCGTTCATAAGCGAAAACTTGGCGGTCCGTTTCTCCAACAAGGCGGTAAGCTCCTACCGTGATAATATCGTAGTTTTTACGAAGTTCAATTAACTTTTTATAGTGATAGAAAACAGAGTTCGCATCTTCCACTGCTTTTTCAGCGTTGATTTGTTCATAGTTAGCCGCTACTGGAATCCAAGGTGTTCCCGTCGTAAATCCAGCGTTCTTTGTGCTATTCCATTGTACTGGGGTACGTGAATTGTCACGAGACTTCCTTTTGATAATCGCCATAATCTCTTGTTCAGATAAACCTTTTTCCTTCATGATTCGGTAATAATTTAATGTCTCAACATCACGATAATCCTCAATAGAATCAAAAGCTGGGTCGGTCATGCCAAACTCTTCGCCCTGATAAATATAAGGAGTTCCCTGCATTAGATGAATAGTCGTTGCTAGCATTTTAGCCGATTCATTATGAAACGTTGTATCATTTCCGTATCTAGTTACAATCCGTGGTTGATCATGGTTACACCAGAATAGCGCATTCCACCCACCACCTTTATGCATCTCCACTTGCCAAGTCGTGAGTATTTTCTTTAAAGCGAGGAAATCAAAATCTGCAATTGCCCATTTCTCTCCATTTGGATAATCGACTTTTAGATGGTGAAAATTGAATGTCATACTTAACTCATGACGATCAGGATTAGAATATTTAATGCAATGCTCTATCGACGTAGAAGACATTTCTCCAACGGTCATACTATCATATTTAGATAATACTTCCTTGTTCATCTCTTGTAGAAACTCATGTACGCGCGGACCATCTGTATAGAATTTTCGGCCATCTCCCGGCGGTACACTTCCGTCATCATTTGGGTAGGATTGGTCCTTGGAAATGAGATTAATAACATCTAAGCGAAAGCCATCAATTCCTTTCTCAAACCAGAAATGCATCATATCATAAACATGTTTTCTTAGTGTTTCATTTTCCCAATTCAGATCGGCTTGAGTAACATCAAAAAGATGTAGATAATATTGACCTGTTTTTTCATCTAGCTTCCAAGCATTCCCGCCAAACTTCGATACCCAATTTGTCGGCTCTTTCCCGTCAACAGGATCTTTCCAAATGTAAAAATCACGATACGGATTATCCTTGGATTTGGCAGATTCTTTGAACCACTGATGCTCTGTTGAAGTATGATTCACAACTAGGTCCATAATAAGTTTCATTCCACGCTGATGAGTTTCCGATAAAAGCCGATCAAAATCATCCATGTTTCCATACTCTTCATGGATCGAATAATAATCCGATATATCATAGCCATTATCTTTTTGAGGGGATGCGTAAACAGGCGTTAACCACAAAACATCAACTCCAAGATCTTTCAAATAATCAAGTTTCTCAATAATTCCTTGTAGATCACCTACCCCGTTTCCTGTTGTATCATTAAAACTTTTAGGATAGATTTGATAGACTACTGATTTTCTCCACCACTCGTTCATTATTTACACCCTTCCTTTTATGACTGAAAAACAGGAAGAGACTTGGACATAAAAGTCTTTGCTTAAGAAATCCGAACGCAATAGTTACTGCTTAACACTCGCTCCGGAAATATACTTCGCTTTCCGCGGGCGGCTGGTGGACCTCCTCGTGCTTACGCACTGCGGGGTCTCACCCTTGCCTTTGATCCCGCAAGAGTCTACGTATATTTCCTCCGCTAAGGTTTGCATTTGTTCGCCTTCTAAGTTAAACACTTTAGCTATGTCCTAGCCTCTTCTTTTCTCTTTATATTTTTCCTAAACGCTTGTATGCATTTACACCCATCTTTGTTTTAGCAAATACCATCGTTAGTACAATTGGTACCACAATCGCTACAAGCATTGATATCGCAAAAATAAGCATGTGTTGTACTTGAATTGATAAAATACCTGGAATCCCACCAACTCCAATTGAGTTAGCCATAACTCCACTTGCTACAGAGATAACTGCAGCTGCTGCAGAACCGATCATAGCAGCTAAAAATGGGAATACATATCTTAAGTTAATACCAAACATCGCCGGCTCTGTAACACCTAGATAACAAGAAATGGCTGCAGGAACAGAAACCTGCTTTTCCTTCTCATCTTTTCTATTAAGAATAATCATCGCAACAACGGCAGAACCTTGTGCAATATTCGATAACGCAATCATTGGCCACAGGTTCGTTCCACCAAATTCACTCATCAACTGTAAATCAATCGCATTTGTCATGTGATGAAGACCTGTGATAACTAAAGGTGCATAAACGAATCCAAATAAAGCTGCAAATAACCAACCAAATGCCGAAGTTAATCCTGAATAAACGACGTTAGAAATCCAAGAACCGATTGTCCAACCAATTGGTCCTAAAACAACATGTGCTACTAATACAGCAGGAATTAAAGCAAAAAACGGAACGAAAATCATTGAAACAACGCTTGGTATCACTCTACGCAAGCCTAATTCTAGATACGCTAATACGAAACCAGCTAAAATAGCAGGGATAACTTGTGCTTGATATCCAATCATTTCAACCTGTGCAAATCCGAAATCCCATACTGGAATAACATCTGAACCTGCCACTCCATATGCATTTAATAATTGCGGTGATACTAACGTAATACCTAAAACAATACCCAAAATTTGCGTTGTACCCATCTTTCTTGATATAGCCCATGTAATACCAACTGGTAAGAAGTGGAATATCGCTTCACCAATTAACCATAAAAAGGCGTGAGCTCCTGCCCAGAACTGTGAAACTTCA
Organism: Halalkalibacter akibai JCM 9157; assembly: GCF_000513135.1. Taxonomy (GTDB): domain Bacteria; phylum Bacillota; class Bacilli; order Bacillales; family Bacillaceae_D; genus Halalkalibacter; species Halalkalibacter akibai. The sequence goes on along the minus strand of NZ_BAUV01000050.1, from coordinate 13,238 downwards.
ACTAATGTTTGAGTTCCACCATTCATCATGTTAATTTCACCAATAACATTTCTAAAACCTAAAATAAGACCCCCAACGACTAAAGCTGGAATTAATGGTGTAAAGATATCGGCGAGATGCCCGATTAAACGTTGAAGGACATTCATGTTTTGCTTTGCCGCTACTTTCGCTTCATCTTTAGATGTGTCACCAACACCTGCAATTTTCGTGAATTCATTATAAAAGGACGGTACTTCATTACCAATAATGACTTGGAATTGTCCTGCTTGTGTAAATGTACCCTTTACAATACCAATTTCCTCTACCTTTTTTACATCTGCTTTTGAAGGATCGTTTAAAACAAACCTTAGTCTTGTAGCACAATGAGTCACAACATTTATATTTTCACTACCACCCACATGCTCAAGTAATTCTTTTGCTGAATCAGTGTACTTACTCAATTTCCATTACCCCCTTAACTTTCAAAAAGACCTTTTTTCCTAACTTGTATATACAAATTGATTGCGTTTTCATCTTAACTTGTATATACAAGGTTGTCAATCTTTATTTATTTGTGAATCTTTTTATTCACCATTCTGACCCTTCTCCATATTTAGTGTTATTTTACCTGTAAGACTAAGTAATATACGCGAGTGTCTAACTGATCACACACAAAAGGCTAGCTCAAAATTTTCATTTTGAGCTAGCCTTAAATATGATTAATTTCTTTTTCTAAGCAATAAATCAACATTAATTTTTTTACAGATCGTGACGTAATGTAGCAAAGTAAGAAGAACAGCACTTGCATTCATGCCAATAATAATTCCATCCATTTGTAAAGATGGCATTGAACCGAGAAAATACATTAAAGCGAAAGAAAGAACCGTTGAATAAAGAGCATGTAAGAAAGCATCTTTCACTAGACCAAGGCCGATTAAATAAGCCTGCATAGGGATAACAAAAAAGTGAAATAAGAAATAGGGTACGAGTAATTGTAAATACCTTACGGCAGGTGAATCTTCAAAGAAAAGAGCTGTTAAAGGATCTGCCCAAAAATAGAAAAGATAAACTGCTGGTATCCCATAGATAAAGGTTAAAATCATGACTTTTCTTAACAACGACCGCAGGCGATCTAAATCTTTATTTGCATAGGCTTCTGAGACTGTTGGAATCAGAACAATTAACAACGAGTGTGCGATAAAAGCGGGAAAAAAACCAATGGTAAAAGCGACCCCTGCCATTTTTCCATATTGAACCATTGCTACCGTATCTATCATCCCAGCTCGTACTAATGTTTCTTTAATAAAAAATGGCTTAATCGCAAAAGTTGCAGCGTGAAAAATTCGCAATCCCGTTGTTGGAATTGACACTTCCAACAAACTTTTCCTAACTTTTTTCCCATTTAAATTGGCTCTTGGTCCCTTCTTTAAGACACGCATTTGCAGGATAAAAGCAATAAATAAATAGCCAAGAACGAGAATTTCGCTTGCGATTAAAGTACCTAGTGCTACTAGTAGAGCTGTTTCAGCTTCAAAGCTCGTATACGTAAAGATGAATACGAGTAAACCTAGTTGCCCTGCTCTCTTTAAAAAATTCGCAATCGCAATTTTACTCATCCGCTGCGCTCCCATAAAATACCCTCTAGCAACAGAGGAAAAGGCAATAGTCGGTATGAGTAAAATAATTAACCAAGGTACGAATGGATGATAGCGCTCAAATACAGGAATAAGAGGTAAGAATAGTACGGCTATCACGGAAAAAATGATGGTACATACTGTAGCAAATTTAAGGGCATGCATAAGCATACTTCGGTGGAAAACCACATCTTTTTCTGCTACAAACTTCGATATAGAGATCGGCAATTCTAAACTTGCTATTACGACGACAAAGATAATTGTCGGCAAGATTGACATGTATAGTCCAAGACCTTCTTCTCCTAATTCCCTGGCTAAAACTAGATTAATTAAGAACTCGATACACTCACCTAAAAAAGCAACGACGATTAATAATAATGCACTTTTAAAAAAAATGTTCATTGTTTCTCTCCCCTATCCTGTCATCATATATATATGAGACAAGTCCATTAAATATGGTTAAAAAAAGGGAAACGATTCTATTTAAAATAAAAGTGTGTTTTTTATTACTGCTCCTCCACCGGCGCCGTTTCATTACGCTTTAGCTTTTATAATTGAATCAAAACCTTTAATAAAGAACCAAAAAAAAGAGAATGAATAGTTCATTCTCGCAAGCACTTCGTTTATATCATTCTTAACTTACTGTGTTCCAGTCCTCTTTTCAATTAATTCTCCTACCTCTTCGTTGTTGAAGACCTGTGGCATAATAATGGTCACTTTTGTGCCTGCATGTAACTTACTTTCAAATCTAAGAGTTCCACCCATTTCTTCTATAATACGAAAGGATACTTTTGTACCAAGGCCCGTTCCTGTTTCCTTTGTTGAGTAAAACAGTGTTCCTACATTGGCTAATTGCTCCGCGGACATGCCCTTGCCTGTATCCGTAATCGTAATTTTCACTAACGTACAGTCTTCCTCTATATGTAACTTCACTTTTCCCTTTTTAGGTGTTGCTTCAATTGCATTTTTAATTAAATTGATTAACACTTGCTTTAGCTGATTCCGGTCGGCGTGGACAAACATATCCCTACTGGCTTCTGTCGTTAATTCCACATTCTCCTTTAAAGCATAAGGAGTTAGAATAGAAATGATTTCTTTTACTACTTGATTCACTTCAACTGCTCTTATGGAACTAGAACCATATTGCGGTTTGGCAAAATTCAAATAATCATTGATTATTTCTTCTGCTCTTTGCATTTCTGTTAAGGCGATCGAAAAGTACTCTTTTTTCTTTCCTTTTTCATCGCGCTCTAATAATTGTAAAAATCCTTTTACTACTGTTAATGGGTTTCTTACTTCATGCGCAATCGACGCAGCCAATTCACTAATTGCATTCATTTTAACTGCTCGTCGCATTTCTTCTTGCAACCGCTCTCTTTCAAGTAATTGCTCGAGTAACAAAGTAGCAAACCCCATAGCAATAACAAGTGTACTCGTAAAGACAAGTCCATATGTCGCATAATGACCTACTGTCGTTTGCAAATCGCCTATAATCTTTAGGTAGATTCCCATTGAAACTACTATAATTATACCCGGCCATAGAACTAATCTAATTGAAAAACGCACTCTATCCCATTTTTGGACTTTATGTTGGTACGAGTGATAAAAAAAGTGAGATAATAAAGCTGTAATTAAAATCATTACAAATCCAATAAAGAAACTATCAAAATCAATTAACGCTCTAGTGAGTAGAACAACCCCACACAAAATCCAGCCTGCTTTTAGTCCCCCATAAAAAAAGGCCAGTACAATCAAGACATATCTTAGATCCCAATGAAGACCTTTTTCTTCAAAAGCAAACACCATACAAAATACAGCTGCAACAGTTAAAAGCGTTACTAAAGACCGCTTTAATTGTTTTTCTTTACGATCAGTTAAAAAAAAGCTCACTACTAAGATTGGCATTAATACAATCAACACGTGTAATAGGAGTTTTTCTGCGATCATTAAAGGGCTCCCCACCTTTTATTAGCATCTTTTTATTTTATATGGTACTTATGATTCGACACCTTATATAGAAAATCCTGCAAATTTTGATTTTTCTTGTAAAAATAAAGGATAAATGAGTAATTATGTTGTTAATGTACTCTACTAACCATCTCTCCCTCAGGTATGATAATAGAATGAGGCTGGGACAAAGAGTTTTTTAAACACTTTAGTTATGTCCCAGCCTCTTAATTCTCAGTTTATATATAGTTTATAAATTCATAGATATAAGCAATGTCTACACCGTTTTACTTGTGACAGCTACTGGATCAATTTCCGTTTCTAAATTTTCTTCAAATTCAATTTCCCAATCTCGTCCTACAGTTAACCCAAGGTATTTTTGATCATCAGGGTCTATAATTTCAGCTTGTGCATATTTAGGAAACCACCAATATTTTGCAAGAAAGTAATAAGATATACTTCCTACTAAAAAACCAACAATAAATGAGTAATTTGAAAGTGCTGTAGCAGCCAAACCTCCAATAATCCAAGATATAAAACCAGCTAGATTAAAACCTTTGTAATATTGATACTGACCTTCTAGCTTGAATAATTCTTGAACATTTACCCGTCTTTTGCGTAACCAATAATAGTCAGCAATTAATATCCCAACAATTGCTGATAGAATTCCACCGACAATTAATAATGCAGGAATTATAATTGCAAATAAGTTCCATGGCTGAACTAGTACTCCTATCACTCCCGCTATTACGACGCCTACCCAAAAGGGTATTTTCGGTCCTCCAACATTGGAGAAGATTGTTGCAGCTGGTACTAGATTAGCTGATATGTTTGTTGACCATTGTGCAAGGACAATCATTAATAAAAGAACTCCTAGAACTAGCCCACTAGCAGCTTGTTGAAGAGCAACAACTGGATCGGCATTCGCTACCGCAATATATGATACAGCACCTATAATAACCATAAATGTTTGGACGATCGGTAAGGTAATTAAATTCCCAATGATTTGAGCTTTATTTCTTTTAAACCAGTTCCTCTCATTTTTTGGTGCCTTAACGAATCGTGACAAAGAAGGCATATCTGCTGCTAACGTACCCCAAAAACCCATATTGCTCATGATGACAACAACGAAAGCTGTCACCGCCGTCATTCCTGTGGCTGGATTCTCCACCCAACTCCATACTTCTCTTCCTTGTTGCAAAGCTTCTTGAGATAAAGTTGTATACATCCAGATGGAAATTAAGATGATGATAGGGGCTGCCAAATCAGCAAAGCGTTCAATAGCTTTTATACCTAGTGACGTGTTAATCACTTGTAATGTTGCAAAAATAAAAAAGCAGATAAACCAGTTATCAAAACCAAACAGCACATTTAATATTCCATTCATAGCCGTTGATCCAAAGAAAGTATTAACACCAAACCAACAAGCAGCTACAAAACCACGAAGAATAGATGGAATATGAGTTCCTACCGTTCCAAATGGTGCCCTCATATAAACAGGAAATGATAACCCATGCTCAACACCAATATCACCTGTTAGAGTCATTAAAACACCTAAAGTGATTGTACCGATAAGAGTCGCTAACACGACCCATCCTAGTGGCAGACTAACAACCCCTGCCCCACCTATTGCAAATGCAGCTAAAACGATTGCCATACCAACCCATATGAAGGCAAATCCCAGCGAGCTTATTTTTTTCTCTCGTTGAGGAATCGGCAATAAATCTGGTGATTTTAAATACTGATCATTTTTCTTCATAGGAAATCTCCTTTATTATGAATTTTTCAGTAGGTAAAACGAAAAGACCTGGTATTACAATTTTGAAATAAAAAGTCTACTAGTTCTTCTACTAATCAAGTCATTAGAAGTATTTCTGGGGTTGAGTTCTAAGTTGTCGTGATTAACTATTCTGGTTGAGATGGTTCTGTGAATGTCTGTATGTCTGGCAGGTCCATTCCACTTAAGTTTTAGTCGAGATTGAGTAGTTTCATTCGGATAGTAGCTCTTCAGAAAAAACCTCCTCCCGTTGTGTTCTCGTCAATAGTGTTTTTTGATTTTTCTGAATTCAGTAAGTGCATATAATCTTTTTACTATCCTATCACGCTTGCAAAAGTCTTTCTTTTGTTTAAGTAGTTTATCTAACAGAGATTCCTTCATTACAAGAAGGGGCTATCCTATTTTGGATAGCCCCTTTGTCGTTTGCTTTATTATTAATAAAAGCTCTTCTACCTTTGCTTTTACTGTTCATGAATGCGTTGTGGCACTTGTATGGTATAACCAGCTTTCAATGTCGCTGGGTTTAGTTGTTGGTTAACGAGTAAAAGTCGATCTAGCGGCATTCTTAACTTCCTTGAGATATCCCATAGTGAATCACCTGTTTGGATTTCGTAAGGAACAAGGATGTAGCCAGGAACAGATACTTCTTTTCCAATTTGTAGTTGATTAGAGGCAAGGCTTTGATTTGCTTCAATCAATTGCCGAAGAGGCAGCGAGAAAATTTGGCTGTAATACCATAAACTATCTCCAGCTCGAACTAAAATGTTCATCTTATCCCCTCCTATCTAACCAAGCATATGTATAAAAATTGGAAATCATTCGACTAAAACGCGACAATCGAACACAAAAGTGTTTAACTGAAATTCAAAACAATGCACTGTTTTAGCGGATGAAATATACGGAGACTCCTGCTGGTTGAAAAGCAAAGGTGAGACCCCACAGTGCGAAGCACGAGGAGGCTCACCAGCTTCCCGCGGAAAGCGGAGTATATTCAGGAGCGATATATTTACACTATCCATCATTTGTTCTAATTCTCAATTGATTAATTTTTTCTCTACATATTTAACTTAAAAAAATAGCCCCGTAACCTAAGCCACCTATTATCACAAATGCAGGGTGAACTTTCCACTTTTCTAGCAATAAAAATGCGGCGATAAGCAAAAAGATGGTATGCCCTATCCCAGCTCCGAAATAAGAGCTTTCTAGAAATCGGAATGTTAGCACTCCTAATAAAATCGCAATAGTCGGTCGAACGAGAGCTGTCATTCGTTTAACCTTTGGTGAGTCCTTAAATTTATACAAAAGTCCAAGAAGACCGATCATTAAGATGAGCGATGGCGCCACTGTTGCAAAAACTCCAACGACCGCTCCAAATATACCTCCAACTTCATAACCAATATAACCAGCCATTTTCGTTGCAATTGGACCAGGTAGCGCATTACCAAGAGCGAGCACTTCACTAAATTCTTCAACCGTCATCCATTGATATTTAGCGACTACTTCATACTCAACTAAAGGAATGGAAGCTGGTCCACCCCCATATCCTAAAATTCCTGGAATAAAAAAGGCAAGGAAGATTTCCCAATAAATCATTGTGCACCTTCTTTCTCTTTGTTGCCTGCGTTCTTAGCTTTTTCTGGCTTGAATAGAGCATAACAAAGCAGAATCGCAATTATAATACCCGGATGAACATGAACCATTTCAATTAATAAAAAACTAATTAATAGAATCGTCACACTAACTTTCCAACCTAGCCCCTGATTGGATTTCTTAAAGAAATCCCACGTCAATACAGCCATCATTACAACAACAATGGGGATAACTCCTTTAGTCATACCAGCAACCCAGGGCTGATCTTTAAAGCTCGTTAACGTCGTTAATAAAACGATCATCATCAAGATAGATGGAACAATCGAAGAAAGGACCGCATTAATCATTCCTGCAACACCTGCGACACGATAACCAATATACCCAGCCATTTTGGTGTTAATTGGCCCAGGTAACGTATTACCAAGCGCTAAAACATCACTAAATTCATCATCATTCATCCATTTAAAAATAGTAACGACCTCTTTGTGAACAAGCGGTATTGCAGAAGGGCCACCGCCAAAGCCCAAAATCCCCGATCTAAAAAAAGCTATAAATAAATTTATATGAGTTTTCAATTTGAAGCCCCCGTTGTGAAATCATTTTTCAATTATTTGATTAAATTAGTACCCAATTGCCGCACCGTCTCCTCTTGGATCGGCACCACCTAGCTTTACGTTATTTTCCTCATTTACTAAGATTGCTCCTGCATGACCCATAACATCAGAAAATTCATCAACTACTTCAACATCATGACCAAGTTTTTTCAATGAGTCAATAACCGATTCTGGCACTCGTGATTCAACCTTAAGATTATTTGAATCCGCTCCCCATGTTCGACCATATAACCACCTCGGCGCTTCTATAGCTTTTTGGATATCAAATTGATAATCTATAATTCTTGTTACAAGCGCTGCTTGAGTTTGCGGTTGCCCCTCTCCGCCCATCGTTCCGTAAACGAGTTTTAAGTCGTTGCCATCCAGCAATAGGGCTGGGTTTAACGTGTGAAATGTTCTTTTTTTAGGAGCTAAGCAGTTAACATGATTTTCGTCTAAGGAAAAGAAGCTACCCCGGTTTTGCAACAATACTCCTGTATTCTTCGGAATAATACCTGAACCAAAATCATGATAGATGCTCTGAATAAAAGATACTGCATTCCCTTCTTTATCAACGACTCCAAACCAAACTGTGTCACCCTTTGGATCTAATTGTTTCTCAACTTTCCTACTAAAATCTTTGTTTATTTGGTTCGCCATATCCATTCCATGCGATTTGGAAAGAAGGTCGTCTAATGGAATATCCACAAAACTAGGATCCGTTAACCACTTATCTCTATCAGCAAAAGCAAGTTTTGTAGCCTCGACCAATAGATGATAATAATCAACTGAACCTTCCTCAATTGTTGATAAATCAAAGTTATTTAAAATATTCAATATCGACAAAGAAGCAAATCCTTGCGTGTTAGGAGGTAGATTATAAGCCTTATAACCCCTGTAATCAACACTAATCGGGGTCACCCAATCAGATCGATGATTTTTAAAGTCTTCAATTGTTAGCAAGCCTCCATTTGCTTGCACATCCGCCACTATTTGCCGGGCAATTTCCCCTTCATAAAAAGCTTTGCTTCCTTCATTAGCAATAAGTTCTAACGTTTTTGCAAGATCAGGGAGTTTCATTAATTCACCCGTTTTAAAAGAAGATCCATCTTCTTTTAAGAACGTTTTTCTAAATTCCTCAAAACGTTGTAAACACCTAAACTCAAGATCATCCTGACAGTTCACTTTCGTCCAAAACTCCTGGCTAGGCGTCACTGCAAAGCCATTTTTAGCATAGTTGATTGCAGGCTGTAATAACTCTTTCCATTGATATGTAGATTTAAGATTTTTTTGTGCATATTGATAAGCTTCATTCCAGCCAGCAACAGCCCCAGGTACCGTGTTAGCCGACAAATAACCTCTAACAGGAATTTTATCTAATGAACGAGTCTGATAAAAATCAATATCAGCATGCTCCCCAGACCTTCCACTACTATTGAGAGCCTTAACTTGCTTTGTTTGATGATTATAAAGTAACCAGAAATTGTCTCCGCCAATGCTGTTCATATGAGGGTAAACTACAGCAATCGTTGACGCTGCAGCAATTGCTGCTTCAACTGCATTCCCCCCATTTTGTAAGACATTTGCTCCAGCCTGTGAAGCTAAATAATGTGGAGTTGTGATCATTCCATTAGGTCCCATCGTCGTGGAACGATATGCCGGCATTGTCATTTAAATACCTCCTCGTAACTATATAATCCATTATAATATCATTTGTTAATTATATTAATAGTTTTTTATACAAAAAGAAATAAAATTTACTAAATATAATTCATTAAGAAAAAACTAAAGAAAATCACACCATAGAAAAGAGGATGTCTATAAAGGTTTCCATTTAACCTTTTCAGCATCCTCTGTCCTCTTAAACTATCCATTAGAATGTTCTACCATCTCATAATAAAATCCCTTTTGTTTAACTAGATCCTCATGCGACCCTCGCTCAATTAACCTACCTTCTTTTAAAACAAGAATTTGGTTCGCTTTCCTAACTGTATTTAATCGATGGGCGATCACAAAACTCGTTCTTCCTTTCATTAATCGCTCTAGCGCCTCTTGGATTTTAATTTCAGTAATCGTATCAATACTACTTGTAGCTTCATCTAAAATTAAAATAGCTGGGTTAGCCAGAATGACTCTAGCGATCGAAAGCAATTGTTTCTGCCCCTGACTAATGCCGGTGTGGTCTTGTTCTAGAACCGTATCAAATTTATTAGGAAGTCTATTTATAAAAGAAATGGCATTTGCTTGCTTAGCTGCTTCTTCAACTTCCTGGTCGGTTGCATCAAGCTTTCCGTATCTGATATTTTCTCGAATCGTTCCTTTAAAAAGAATGGAATCTTGTAAGACAAATCCAATATGTTGACGTAGAGAATCTCTTTTTAAGTTCATGATATCTTGATCATCAATTGTGATCACACCACTACTAGCATCATAAAATCTTGAGAGCAAGTTAATAATCGTCGTTTTACCTGCCCCTGTTGGACCAACTAAAGCAACAGTTTCTCCTGCTTCGACACTGAAACTAACATTCTTAATGGTATTTTCGTTATTCTCGTAAGAAAATGACACTTGCTGGAATTCTACATCTCCCGCAACCTCTTGCAGAGAAGATGCATACTCCTGATCTTTTTCTTCTTCTTCATCTAAAATATCAAATACTCTTTCAGCACCTGCAATCGCTGATAAAAGCATATTAAATTGGTTAGCAAGATCATTTAAAGGACGAGTAAACTGCCTTGAGTATTCAGTAAAGATCACAATCACACCTATTGTAATGACGCCGTTAAAAGCAAGAACCCCGCCAATTCCAGCAATTAAAGCAAAGCTTAAATTATTTAAAACGTTCATTAACTTAGGAATAAAACCAGAGTACGTTTGCGCCCAAAAACTAGCTCGTTTTAACTGCTCACTTTTATCTCGAAAACGGTTGATAACAAACTGCTCTTGCGAAAAAACTTTTACGATTCGTTGTCCGGAAATCGTTTCTTCTATAAAGCCATTTACATCTCCTAAATGTTTCTGCTGCTCTTTAAAAAACAATCCTGTACGCTTTGTTATCCACTTCATCCCAAATACCATTAAAGGAATAACCAGCAAGGTTATAACCGTTAACAAAGGACTAAGATAAAACATCACTGCGATTATTCCAATAAAAGTAAGAACACTTGAGAAAATCTGAATCACGGATGTGTTTAAGGTGGTGCTCACATTTTCAATATCATTGGTTAACCGACTCATAAGCTCTCCATGTTGCTTTTTGTCTAGATAAGAAATAGGTAAACGTTGCAGTCGCTTAAACAATTGACTTCTCATTTCACTGACAGTTTTCTGTGCAATGCCAATCATCCAATAATTTTGTAACCAGGTAGAAATAGAATAAAAAAGGTAAATAAATAAAAGAAAGATTAATAACTTCATCAACTCATTTAATTGATAAGAAACAAGAAGGTCATCTATTGCCATCCCAATCAAAAAAGGTCCTAATAAACTGAAAAATGAACTAAGAATGACCATTGAAATGACGAGCCATAAATAAGTTTTATGAACAGAGAGAAAACTCCAAATCCGTTTTAGGGTTGAAAACCAGTTTTTCGGTCGAACTTTTCGGTTCGCTTGTGGCGTTTCCTTATTGGTCTTTATGTTGGTTAAAGGAATTCGTTTATAACGAAAAGGTCTCGTTAATTGATTAAACATCTTGAAGTTCCTCCTCCCTTAATTGTGACTCATTTATTTTTTGATAAAGACTCGACTGTTTTATCAGTATTTCATGACTGCCTTCATCGACAATCATTCCTTCATCTAATAAGATGATTTGATCTGCTTTTTTGGCTGTACTTATTTTTTGAGTAATGATACAAGTCGTACAGTTATAACGTTTTAGTGCTTGAAGAAGTAGCGCTTCTGTTTTTACATCTAACGCACTAGTACTATCATCAAGTAATAGGATTATTGGCTTTCTAACAAGAGCTCGAGCAATCGATAACCTCTGTTTTTGGCCCCCAGAGAGATTCACACCTTTTTGACCAATCTTTGTCTCATATTGATCAGGAAGCTGGCTAATTACATCATGAATTTGAGCATCTTTTGCTGCTTCAACAATCTCTTCCATCGTGGCATCTTGCTTTCCCCATTGGAGATTTTCTTTAATGGTCCCAGAAAATAAAAAGACATCTTGTGGTACATAACCAATTTTCTTTCGGTATTCATCTAGATCCAATGAATGAACGGGATGTCCACCTATGTAGATCTCACCAGATGTAACTTCATATAAATTTGGTATCAGTTGAAAAAGGGTCGTTTTTCCAGATCCCGTAGATCCTAAAATCGCTAGGGTTTTTCCTCCCTCAACCTTGAAATTTATTCTCTTTAATACCTCAATATCTGTCGAAGGATATTGAAAGGATACCTCTTTAAATTCAAGTGAACCGTCTTTAATTTCTATTGCCTTTGTTGATTTTTCAGCATCTACATTGGTTTCTAATACATCTGTTATCCTTTCTGCAGAGGCACGGGCTCTTGAAAACACGATAACAATCATCGAGATCACTGTAAGAGCCGATGTAATCCGGGTAGCATAATTAATAATCGCAACAACCTCACCGACTTGAGTTCCTCCTGTATTGACAGCGAAACTACCAAACCAAAGAATAGCCATAACAGATACATTCATCAGCAAAAGGAGAACAGGCATAGCAATTTCCATTAATCTGAGCGCAGAAACCGTCGTTTTCACTAAATCATCATTGCTTTTATTAAATCTACTTTCCTCAAAACGATGGCGAACGAATACCTTTACAAGTCTCATCGCAACGAGATTCTCTCTCATTACATGGTTCACACCGTCTAATTTAGCTTGAACTTGACTAAATAAAGCTCCCCCTTTTTTCATCATCCAAATTAAAAAACAGATTAAAATCGGTATCGTGATTACTAGAATAAGGGCTAATTGAACGTTGACTAACAACGCCATAATCGTTCCACCTATAACAAGTAGGGGTGCTCTTAACATAATTCTTAAACTCATAAAAATGGTATTCTGAATTTGACTGACATCATTGGTCATCCTTGTAATGAGCGAAGAAGTTTGAAATCGTTGAAGCTTGGTGTATGTAAACGTTTGAATTTTCTCGTATAATTCAGAGCGAATGTCATAGCCTGTACTTTGACTAACGTGCGCAGCGTAAAAAGAATTAACAACCCCGGCCAAAAAAGCTAGAAGTGACATCCCAACCATGATCGCTCCCCAATTTAAAATGACACTCATATCTTCTTGCATAATGCCATCATCAATGATTTTGGCGAGTAATAAAGGATGCAATAACTCAACAACTAATTCAACAAACATGAGAAATAAAGCAATCACGATAGGAAACTTATATGGTTTTAAAAATGAAAAGAGTTTCATAGCTCTCCCCCATTTAGTTAATTTATTCGCAAATCGAATTAATATAATCATAGCCTATTTTGAAAATTTTCACTAATTTAAATTTATTTTTATTGATCATTTTATCACGTTTTCCTCTTGAAATTAGACTTTCTCTTTCATTAACTAACCTATTTGGCCAATTATGGAGAGCGGTATAGTTCTTCAATGAATGAGAGAGGTACTTACTGAGTAAAAGAGTTGATTTCGTAGTATTTTTGCTGTGAAAGAATATTTTTCCTCTAAGTGAAATGGAGCGGAAGTCACTCGACTCTTGCGGGAAATAGAGGTAGGGC
>NZ_BAUV01000051.1 GCF_000513135.1 Halalkalibacter akibai JCM 9157 | reverse complement strand
AAGCCTAACTTCTATAGTAAGAAGTTAGGCCATGCGTGACTTTGAATCCCCACATTTACCTTATTATTGTAAGACAAAAACCATCAACGATTTGTCTTCTTTTAGATTCCAATCAATAAATATATCACGAACATTACGGGACAATATTTCATCAAACTTTCCAAACCGATGGAAGTATTGTTTCTCAAGTTCATCTTTTGTAAGAATCAACTCTTTTTCAAAGCCTTTAGAAATCAGGGCTTTTTCAATTGGAATCAAGATCCCCTCTCTGTTCACGACCAATAGTTTTTCCGAAATGACAAACGTTTCAATGGAGTTCGGAATCTTTTGGACCAACTGACTAATTCGGGCAATTTCTGCTTCAAATTGTGGTATGTAAGACAGCTGAACTTGGGGTTTATCCCCTGAAACAGCTAATATAATTACTCCAGTATTGTTAGGAAAGTTCCAGTCATTATAGCAATCGGCCACTTCTACGTTAAGTGTCACTTGGACAACTCCTCGCAATTCTTCTATTGCTTGTGCAATAATTGAAGCTCTTGCTTTCGTTACATCTGCCATTTTCCCTTGTTCAAGTAATACCTCTTCCATTGGCGAAATAAATCCACGGATTTGTAAAATGAGATAGTTACCAGAGAAAGTCGCAGAACATAACTCTGGTCCTCTTCCGAACTTTTTACGGAGTAATTTACTTGTGTAACTACTTATATGGTTAAGCTCTTGTTGAAGATCACCCATATTATCCCTCTTCCAGAAAGGGAAACATCAAAAATTAATGACTTTAAGACATTAACCTTGATCATTATACCACAACTTATTTCATTGTGGTTGTTCCCTGTGATAATGGTACAACAATAAATACTATGACACTTTTATCAAGTTCAAAATCCCAATCAACAAATGAGTCAATAACTTCTCTTTCAAATATAGTGTGGAAATGGTTGTTATTATGTAGAAATTGCTTTTCCAGATTTCTTTTTACCCGCTTTAGTAGCTCACTATAGCCTAACCTTATTAGCTCTTTTTCAATCCTCACTAAAATGCCATTTCTTACATTGACAATCGTTCGTGGATTTAATTCACAAGAATACGTTTCTTCAGGTGCTTTTTGAGCTTGTTTACTAATATTCGTGATTTCTCCATTTAGTTGAGCTTTACCTGTGAAATTCTCTGAAATTGCTTCTTTCCCTGTAAATGGTTCGTCACTAACAAACACAATCATGCCAGATTTATTATGCAATCCCCAGTCGTAGTAAACCTCTCGTATCTTTCTTTTCGTTATGATTTCCATATAAGCCTTGCATTCCGGCATTAAGGATTTCATTAATTTAGCTCTTATTTGTAGAATGTCCATCACTTGATCTTGTTCCATTAGAATCCGTTCCGCTGGTGTAATAAAATTTCTCAAGTAAACCGTCATAAACGTATATCCGACAGATACGAATACTGATTCAGGACCTTTACCGAAATGCTCCCGTAACATTCGGCCTATATATCCGCCAACTTCTTGTTGAAGTTCTTTTTCAGATAATTCCATGATAAGCACTCCCGTCTAAAACATCTGCGGAATCAGTATCGACCTGTTTCACTTGAATTATACTTTTAGCTAATGATCTCTAACAAAACCGTTCGACCATACTCTAAAAGATAATCAAACGTTGTAGACACTTCCATTTCTACTTTTCCTTTAAAGTTACCTTTTCTAACTTGTAATTGCAGTTGTGTTAAGACCGTATTTAAACTAATGACTTCTTTCACTAACGAAACTCCTAGTGAAGTAATCAACTCTACTTGCTGCTTATTATTGTTGTTAGAACCAATAGTGTTAAACTCTTTTTCTATAGTTATAATAACTTCTACTATCATATTAAACTCTTCTAATGTACTAGAAATTACAGAAAGCGAATAGGAATCGAAATCAAAACTACCTTCTACAATCAATCTATTCATTTCTGTTTCAATCTTTATTAGAATATGTAATTTTTCTTTTAACTGAGACAAGCACCTGTTGCTATATTTATATTCATAATCTATTAGCTGGTGCGACACAGTTCCCCTAGTTTCAGTCATTGTTTTCTCCCCAAATATTCATTTTAAATTATCAGAACATTAAAAAAAAGCCAAAACAGAATAGAATTAATTCATTTCTGTTTTGGCTTATGTTTAGCTTTATTTCTAAAATCATTTCGACCAATGTAAGCTTTAATTTAGTTATCAATTGTTATTTAACATTTAATTAAAAAGAAGAGCATTATATCTCTTCCTCTACATTAAATTATACTAATTTTTTTATAGGATGTAAATTTTATTTCATGCAAAAAACAAGAAAACTTTTGTTTTTATTATAATCCCATACGAGAAACATTTGGGTGATATTCATATTAAGAATTGACTGAAATTCACTTTTATATCGTGTGAAGTTTTCTCTGATTTCATAAGAACGTTCAGATAATATATCATGATAACCACCACTATGTAAGAGGTGTTCCGTTTTAATTAAAACATCAAGACATTCGACTACACACAGATTTGGGCTTACTTTTATGATATTTACAATTGAAGGTTTTTTATGAACATTTCCGCACACACTTTGCACTTTTTCACAGAGAGCTAATTCATACCCTTCATTTTTCAACCAATCACCATGTTCAAACGAGTCTCCTGCCATAAACAATAAGATCCCTTGGTTTGTTTTGTAATCCCAGTCATGATAAAAGGAAGTAAATTTAAGTCCAATTAACATCGCCACATCTTCACTGATCTCCTTAAAAATGGTTTCCATTAATATGGTTCTTACTCTTAAAGCAAGTCCAACTTCATTCTCTTCATATAAAACTTTCTCTGTAGGTGTCATAAAGTGGTGAACTCGAACGATTAGCAGGTTATTTCCCATCGCTGCCATGCATGTTTCGGGTCCCTTACCAAATTTAAGCTTTAAGACCTTACTTATATAACTGCTTAAATGGGTTAAATCTTGGTCCTGCTTTCCTTCTCTAATCATTGTACCAATTTCCTCCTATACCCTAGAACCAAAAAATGACCTAACTTCCTCCTGTCGGGAGAAAAGTTAGGTCATGATTAAGACTTCTATACATTCGTATATTATTCTTTCATTTACCAATATTTATATGAAATTTGCCTCAAATAAAAATTTAATAGTACTAATACTTTAGCATACTTACAATCTTAATTCAATATACACTATATTAATAGTGTTAAATAATTAAGATCTTAGTTTATAGTAAGTTAAGCCTAAGGCGAATGCTAACACTGTTCCTTTGACAATGTCCATTGCGTAATAAGGTACTGACATCATAACCAGACCATTTGATAAGATCCCAATTAAAACCGCTCCGATAAACGTCCCAAATGCATTCGGCTTCCCTGCTCCTAGCACAGAAAATCCTATGAAAGCAGCAGCAACTGCATCCATTAAATAAGGAGAACCAGCCCCAATTTCTGCTGTCATGACTCGAGAAGCTAAAACGATCCCACCAATAGAGGCGAATAGGGCAGACAGTAAATATGCCACTACTTTATATTTGTTAACCGCAATTCCAGATAGCCTCGCTGCTTCTTGATTTCCACCGATTACATACATATATCTCCCATGCTTTGTATAGTTAAGAAAAAAATGTACCGAAATCACCGCAACAATCATGATTAAAATGATCCAAGGGACTTGTCCAATTTTCGCGAAAAACGGACTAATCGTTCCTGTTGCAAACGATCCATCGGCCATCACCATATTTTGTGAAACGGTAGCCCCTCTTGTGTACGTTAGTGCGATACCTTGAACGATGAACATCGTCGCAAGAGTTAAAAGCATATCAGGAATCTTCACTTTTACGATCATAAAGCATTAAAAGCCCCAACAAGTAAAGCCGCTATAATAGCCGAGAAAATCGCAACCGTCGTATTTTGAGAAAACCAAACAAACATCGAAATGACCACTGCATTTGATAAAGAAGCAACTGACCCTACAGAAAGATCAAATCCATTTACAGATAAGGAAATGGTAATCCCAATAGCTATAATTGTTACAATCGAAATAGACCTTAGAATATTGATTAAATTATTACTTTGAATAAAAGCTGGGTTTGAATAAGCAAATACAATGATTAATATGAGAATGGTTAACAGAGTTCCATATTTATAAAGAAATTGAAAAAGATCAAACGTTTTTCTTTGACTAGTCTCACGAGAATTCATGTTAATTCCCTCCTGTTGAGTAATGCAATAATTGTTCTTCCGATGTTTGGTCTGTCGCTACTTCCTTCACAATTTGCCCATCGTAAAGAACATAAACCCGGTTTGTAATCCCCATTACTTCTGCTAGTTCAGCCGAAGCATAGATAATGGCTTTACCTCGTTGCGCTAGTTCTACAATCAACTCGAAAATATCTTTTTTCGCTCCTACATCTACACCTTTGGTCGGTTCATCAAAAATATAAACTTCGGCATCAGCAATCAGCCATTTTCCAATTGCTATTTTTTGTTGGTTTCCACCAGATAGATGTTCGACTTTTGACTGTTCAGACGGCGTCTTTACCCCTAACCGCTTTATCATCTCAATCGCTTTTTGTTTTTCTGCTTTTTTCTTTAGAAATGATAAGGGAGTAGTGAATTGCTGAAGGCTTGCTGAGCTTAAGTTTGTTGCAACTGATTCGGAAATTAGAACCCCTTCTTTTCTCCGTTCTTCAGGAACAAGTGCGATTCCTTCTCGGACTGCGTCATAAGGTGTTTTCAGTTTCAATTCCTTCCCTCTCAGTTCGATTGTGCCTGCTGTTAGTTTTGAATACCCAAAGAGCGCTTTACAAAGTTCCGTTTTACCGGCACCAACCAATCCAGCAATCCCAATAATTTCGCCTTCTTTTATTTCTAGACTGACATTCTTCACTTTTTCCTTATCTGTAAGTCCTTTTACCTTTAAGAGCGAATGTCCGATTGTAAACTCATAAGTTGGAAACTGCTCTTCAAGCTTTTCACCTAACATGTTTTCAATCACTTTAT
Organism: Halalkalibacter akibai JCM 9157; assembly: GCF_000513135.1. Taxonomy (GTDB): domain Bacteria; phylum Bacillota; class Bacilli; order Bacillales; family Bacillaceae_D; genus Halalkalibacter; species Halalkalibacter akibai. Next base: position 23,086 of record NZ_BAUV01000051.1, on the reverse strand, counting down.
TACTGTTTGTTGCAGAAGTTTGCTCTTTTATAACAAATTGCCCATTTCTCATCACCGTTATCTCATCACAAATCTGAAAAATCTCTGGAAGACGGTGCGATATAAAAATAATACCAACCCCATCTTCTTTTAACTTTTTGACGATTTTAAAGAGCTGGGTTGTTTCCGCATGACTTAAAGGAGCAGTCGGTTCATCTAAAACGAGAAATTTACATTGAGTTGAGACAGCTCTTGCAATTAAAACCATTTGTTTTTCGGCTAGTGTTAATTCACTAACTAATTTTCTAGATGAAACCTCGATATTGATCTTGTTCAAGATATCAGTGGCTTTATTATGAAGGTTCTTCCATCTCATAAACTGTTTAGAACCCATTTCATTGACTGTGTCATTTAACATAATGTTTTCTCCAACAGATAATGAAGGCACTAACGCTGTATCCACCTCTTGATAAACGATTTGAATCCCTTGTTCTTGAGCATCCTTCGGAGACCTAATCTCAATTTGCTTTCCATTTAAAAAAATCTCACCCGTATAGTGACTATAAGCACCGGATAAAACTTTCATTAAAGTAGATTTCCCAGCACCATTAGCACCAAGCAGTGCATGACTTTTCCCTGTCTCCGCCTCAAAATCCACTTGATCGAGCGCTTTCACACCCGGAAACTCAATTGAGATCTTTTTCATTTCTAGAATTGTTTTATCCACTTTGTATCCCTCCTTAAATAGCCAATATAAAAGTCTCTTTAATAATTGTTGTTATTTTCCGGCCAATTCCCGTTCGGTGGCAGATTATTTTCGACTGTTTAGCATCTGTTATCCTGGTTATCCCTCATCAAAAATCTTTGTTTTCATAAAGTTCGTTGCTATAACGACATTCGTTCCTCGTAGTGAAATGGAGCGGAAGTCACTCGACTCCTGCGGGAATAAGAGGTAGGGCCGAGACCCCACAGGCGCAGCCGAGGAGGCCACCGAAAAAAACTTGAAAGTTTACTCAAGGAAGCAGCAATGGCTCCACACGTTACGCACCTACTATGAGAAACCCACTCATAGTAGGCTTTAAGAGCTTGTAACGGTTCCGCTCATTGCTAGAGTCCACTGAGAAAAGGTGAAAAACACACCTTTTTTTCAGTGGACTTGAAAGCGACTGACTGCAGCGCAATGAAACGAACATGTGAAGGACACCTAAACCACAAAAACAACAAGCATGCATAAACACCCAAAAGAAAAAAGGATAACTCCCAATGACCTGTTCATTAACACAGAATCGAAAGTTCGTTATCCTTTTAGCTATCAATTATTTAGAATAGTGTTCTTTTAACACTTTCATCCAATCTTCTTCAAAAGCAGTAGATTGTCCCCAGCCTTCAATCGTATCCGCAAGGTTAACCATGTTTACAGCTTCAGAAGACTGTAGTAACTGTTCTTGTGAAATAAGTGATGCTTCAAGATCATATGACTCGGGAGTTTCTTCTCCTGCTAACTTCTTAGCAACAAGTCTCATATTAACTGCGCCGATTAGTTTCGGATCAACTGCAGCTGTATATTTCCATGGGTTACCTTCTTCTTGTAGTTCTTGAAGATCCGCATTGGAAACATCAATACCGTAAATTTTAATTTCATCTCGACCAGCTTCTTTGATCGCACGAGCAGCCCCAATGGCGAATGCATCCCAAGTAGCAAAAATCGCATCAATTTCACCTTTAGGATGTTTCGTCAACATTGCTGCTACAGCGTTTTGCGTTTGAACCGACGTATCAGCTGCCGCTACACCAAAGCGTTCTACTTCTGTAATACCTGGGTTATTAGCTAACACATCTTGATACACATTGTTTCTTCTAACCATTGGTGGGAAACCGTCAACCCATAAATAAACGACATTTGCTTCACCATTGAAGTCTTCTACTAATTGATCAAGAGCAAGCGAAGCAAGGGTTTCGTCATCTTGAGAAGTAAGTGTTACCCCCTCAACATTTGCTAAATCTCCATTTGAATCAAATGTTACGACGCTTTTTCCTTTTTCAACTAGAGCTTGTACGCTATCTACAGTTGCTGCATCGTCGCCGTGAGAAATAATAAAGCCATCATAATCTTCTTCTAACGCTTGAGCAATCGCATCGTGGAATTTTGCTGAGTCACCATTTGCTGTAAACACATCTACTTTAAAGCCTAAGCTCTCGCCTTCCTCTTTTGCCCCTGCTAGAAACTGAGCCGTATGATCGTCTCCACCAATTTTACGAATGACTTTAATGCTAGCTCCATCACCACTTGCAAATCGCTCAGGTACATTATCAAAACTCACTGCGCCTGTTGCTGGTTCAGAAGCACTTCCTCCTGCCGAACAACCAGTTAACAATAATCCTAACCCTAATGCTGGTACTAACGCTCTTTTTAAAAACCCCTTTTTCATGTGTCTCTCTCCCTTTTTCTTTTTCTCTTTTTTTTGTCTAAAAGAAAAGCAAAAAACCTCTCTAGATAGAGAGGTTAATCATCATCAAAATAGATAAATGCCTCTCTCATCTTTCAAAACATTTCTGTTTTGCAGGAATTAGCACCAATTCTAATAGAACGGTTGCTGGGCGTCATCGGGCCAGTCCCTCTGCCACTCGTGATAAGAGTTTTTATTGAATTATCAGTCTAATCAATATATTCACTTTAATCTTTAACGAACATTCTGTCAATATTAATCTCAAAAAGTTTTACTGGGAAAATACCCCAATCTATAATGTAGCTCCTCTTGTCTCTTCTAATATCTTTTGTACAGCGTAACCCATTTTAAAATCTATTAAAAAAGCTTTTTGCCCGCTTATAGCTTTTACACACTCTTCTATCAGATTCACTGAAGAGGGCTTAATTTGGCTTTGGTCAACTTCAACTATGTTCTCCCCTCGTTTAGCGCTTTTCAGAACTCTCCAATCTTCTAATGAAATAGATTGTTGTGTTCCATGAATGGTAAAGCGAATTTTTTCTTTTTCTGCTTGTCCTACTAAGCCGTCAATTAATACTTCTATTCCATTTTCTAATGTGAGATGAGCAATTAAACCGGTTTCGCTAATGCTTTGGTTCTCAGGGAATTCTACTTTTGAATGCACCGTTTGAACGGGTCCAAAAAACTGAAGAATGAGCTGTGCGTAATGAGGCAGGATTTCACGGATGAAACCACCTTGCTCTCTTGTCCCAATCCATGGTGTTTGTTGCCACGGCCTTGGCCACACATCAAAATGCAATTGTAATGAAATTCTTCTTATTTCACCCAATGCCTGTTCTTCCACTAATTCTTGTATTGTTCTAACGGGAGCAGAATAAGGCAAAGGAAAGTGCATCGCGTGGACAACATTTGCTTCTTCAGCTGCTTTCCACATTGTTTCTGCTTCTTCAATCGAATTTGCTAAAGGCTTCTCACAAAGGACGTGTCTGTTATGCCGAATCGCTTCCATGACAATATCAAAATGAAGGGCAGGCGGGACGGAAACATAGACCAAATCGACATCTTCTGCTTCTAACAATGTTTTATAATCGGTGTAATAGGTAACATCGCCATTTGCTGTAGCGATGTTTTGGGCCAATGTTTCATCAAGGTCACAAACTGTCGTAATGACTGTATGTTGATTTTCATTAAAATCCTTTATCAGCCTTTGTCCTACAACCCCTAATCCAATAATCGCTACTCTAATTTTTTTATACATTTGATCACCTCTTGTACGTTATTTTAACAAAATAATAAAAACAAGAAAAAAATAAGTTATTCAAACGTTTATTTAACAAGGAAAGGAGCGATTGCTTCTTAATTAGCAATCGCTCTTAGTGCACTAACACATTTTAACTTTTTATCAAGAAATCTACTTGAGTTCCGATCAGTTACACGCTCTCACAAACTCTAAAAACAACTTAAAGTTAGAATCATCCAACTTATAATTAAACTCAGGGTGCCATTGAACAGCTAAGACAAATTTTTTATTTGGCATCACAACTGCTTCAACCAACCCGTCACATGCACTTGCGGCAGGCACTAATTGTCTTGAAATATCTTTAATTCCCTGATGGTGATAACTATTAACTTTAAGAGTATCTATCTGAAGAATTTGATAAAGAAGGGTATCTTTTTCTATGTACACGTCGTGAACAGGTTCTGTGTAGGGAGGATTTTGCTTATGTTTCATTTGACTCTCCCTTTGCTGTGTTGGAATGTCTTGATATAAGGTTCCACCTAACAGGACATTAAATAGCTGCAAACCACGACATATTCCTAATGTCGGTTTATCCAGTTCAATGACATATTTAAAAAGAACCGATTCCATAAGATCACGTTCGATGCAGATCTCCCCGCAAATCTCATTTAATTCCTCACCATACAACTCTGGATTTATATCTTGACCTCCTGTAAATAAAAAGCCATCAAACGTATGGGCTATTTTTACAATTGTTTCCTCGTCTGTAGTTAACGGTAACATGACTGGGATCCCGCCAGCATCCTCAATCCCCTTCATGTATCCCGGTAGCATCCAGTAACTCTCTTTCTCTTTATCATACAACGGTAAAACACCAATCATCGGTTTCGCCATAAAAACACCCACTCCTAAATCATATCACCAGCTTATACATTATATTAGATCAACCCTCAACAGATAAAGAATTTACGATTCCGTCTTCCACATGAATTCATTTTCATAAACCCATCTTAACAACTTAAGATCTTGGTTAAGACCGGCAATAATCGAACAAGCAACTGGTGGACCATCCCCTTTTATCGGAATCGTCACCTGGGGCAATCCAGCTAAGCCAGCAATGCAAGACAACTGCATCGTTTTCGACCGTCGCGATTCAATTTCACTACCTGATAGACCGCAAAGTGGAGCTTCTCCTGGAGTGGTCGGAATGATTAGCACATTGTCTTTTCCAAGCAATTCTATCAGCTTATATTTAATTTGCTCTTTCAAAGTCCTCGCCTTTTCTCCATCTACCTCAGTAAGCATACTAGCCCATTTAAATCTTTCTTCAATATCTTGACCGAAAGAAGGTTGAATCGATTGAATCCAGTCTCCATGTGTTTTCCAAATCTCCGTTCCTTGTAAAGCTCTAAAGCAAGTCGCCCATTGATCGAGACCCTCAGGAGCAATTTGAATCCAACTACTTTCCTCTGCGTTTTTAATCAAATGATTGATTAAATGAGATAAGGTCGATCTACTAGATAGATCAGCTAACTCCCACGCATCTGTTCCGAAGAGAAAAGTAGAAAAAGAAGAAGTTTCACTCTGATTTTGTTCTAGTAATTCCAGCCCTACATCTAGTAATAGTTTTGAATCTCTTGTCATCCAGCCTACGGTATCAAAACTCTCAGAAAGAGGAATAACCCCATTTATATCAACGGCTCCATGAGTTGGACGAAACCCATAGACTCCGCAGTAAGCGGCTGGAACGCGAACAGATCCGCCTGTATCGGTTCCTAGCGCAAAGTCTACTAATTCAGCTGAGACTGCGACGGCAGAACCACTCGAAGAGCCTCCCGGAATATGGCCTTTAGCTTGTGGATTCACTGGTGTTCCGTAGTGAACATTTTCGCCATTTAAGCTATACATCAACTCATCGGTAATCGTTGTTCCTTGCAAAGCCGCACCTGCGCTCAAAAGCTTTTTGATTGCTGTTGCATGTTGTTCAGCCGGTGGATGCGTTTTTAGCCAATCTGGATTTCCTGCACTTGCTTGAATTCCCCTGATGGCAAAAACATCCTTAACCGCAAACTGATAACCGGTTAACTTTCCCTCATGTTTTGAGGTGATCTTTAAATTCGGATCGACAAAAGCATTAAAAGGATTAACCATTTTCCGCCTCCTAACTAACAATAGCACTTCTTTGACTGTAAATATCTAAAGCTGCTTGAACTCCATCACCTCTGTTAAGGCTCACCTGATGACGCAGTAAAACTGCCTCTAAGGCTCCAAGGTAATTAGAACATTTCTCTGTTGACAACTATAACCCATCGTACCAATTCTCCATATTTTTCCATGTAACGGACCGAAAGAACTTGCGATTTCAATCCCAAAGTCCTCTAACAGCATTTTCCTAACAGAATCCCCGTCCACTCCATCCGGAATCTGAACACAGGTTACAGTTGGTAACTTAAATTGATTGTCTCCGAATAAAGTCAGCCCCATCGCTTCGATACCTGAGACAAGCGCTTGCTCATTTAAACGGTGCCTTTGATAACGATTCTCTAAGCCTTCTTCTAAAATAATATTTAAACCCTCATACAAACCATACAACATCGTCGTTGCTTCCGTATGGTGATTCAAGCGGGCAGGGCTCCAATAATCTTGCAACTGACTTAAGTCTAAGTAATTGCTTCTAATTCTCCTCCCACTTGAGCTAACGGCCAAGTCTTGGGTTAACAATCCTTTTTCGATTGACTTCCGTTCCAGTAACACTTGTTCAATCCGTTCATTATACGTTAAAGGCGCCATTCCAGCAGGAACCGACAAACACTTTTGCGTACCAGTAATTAATCCATCTATCATCCATTCATCGGTTTTCACTTCTGTTCCAGCGACGGTTGCTACAGCATCGACTACAAATAAAATATCTAATTCTCTACACGCCATGCCAATTTCCTTTAACGGTTGCATCCTTCCGGTAGACGTATCTCCATGAACCATCGCGAGCACTTTCGGTTGGATTTTTTTCAACTCAGCTATCACTTGTTCAGGTTCAAAAACCGTCCCCCACTCACAATGCATCAAATGCACTTCAGCTCCGCACCGTTCTGCAATTTCGGTTAATAATCCACCAAATCGTCCAAAAGACGGAATTAGAACTTTATCATCTTCTTCAATGATACTGCATAACACAGCTTCTATCCCCGCCCTTGATGTGCCATCTACAGGATAAGCCCATTTGTTATTTGTTTGAAGTACTTGTCGCAACAGCCCCATCGTCTCATTCATTAACGAAGTAAAACTTGGATCAAATTGACCAAGAATAGAAGAAGACATGGCTTGCAAAACTCTCGGATCAACCTCTACTGGTCCTGGTGTCATAATCGTTCTAGCAGGTACTTTCAATCTATTTAGTTCTCGCATCGTAATCCCCCTCAAACACCTTATTTAGCTAGTTTCACCAATGTATTTAGCAACACCTGTGTTCCAATCATACAATCTTCTTTGTCTGTCCATTCCTCAGGATTATGACTAATCCCATTTTTTGATCGAACAAAAATCATGCCCATTTGGGTTAACTTTGTCATCATTAAGGAGTCATGCCCTGCCCCGCATTGAAGCCTAATCGCTTTGACCTTTAACTCTTGACAACTTTCTTCTATTAATTCCATTACTTCTGGAGAACAAGAAGTTGGATCTACTTGTTTCTTTATTTCCACAGAAGCGCTAATATCCCTTTTTTCATTAATTCTTGAAATAGCTTGATAAAGTTCTTCAATCATCTCGTTTCTGCTATTCTTATCAACATGTCTTAAATCTATAGATAGAACAGATTTTCCAGGGATGATATTTACTCCCCCAGGTTCGACATGCATTTTACCAACGGTTCCAACTCCGTTATGTTTTTTTGCGATCTCTTCAACGACTAACATTAACTCAGCCATTGCGAGACCAGCATCTCTTCTCATATTCATCGGCGTAGCCCCTGCATGATCAGGAAACCCTTGAAAAGTTACTTCAAGCCAAACGGGGCCTTGTATATCCGTGACAATTCCAACCGCTACATCTTGGTCCTCAAGCACTCTTCCCTGTTCAATATGCAGTTCAACATATGCTTTAACATCTTCTTTTTTTCTCATTGCCTCTTTAAACAATGCTGGATTCAACTGCGCTTGACGGAATGCTTCCGCATAGGAAATTCCTCGGTCATCTGTTAATTGAAACGTTTCTTCTTCAAGACAACCAACGATGGCTTTACTTCCAATATAACCTGTACCAAAGCGGGTCCCTTCTTCATCCGTAAACGAAACCACTTCAATAGAGTGTGTAAGACTAATTCCAGATTCTTTAATGGATCGAACGGCTTCAATCGCCCCAAATACCCCAAGAGCCCCGTCAAACTTCCCACCTTGTATCACCGTATCAATATGTGAACCAGCTATCACAATTGGCGCCAAAGGATCTTTTCCCGCAAACTTCCCAATAATATTTCCAACTGCATCAACTCTTACCTCAAGTCCCGCTTTCTCCATATAATTAATAGTAAACTCTCTTGCTTTTAAATCCTCTAAACTCAGAGAAAGTCTTGTTACTCCTTCTTCCGGCTTTGCCGGGTCCGCTCCGATTTCACCTAGTTCCATCAGGGAATCCCAAAGTCGTTTCTTATTTATTTGACAGGTTGTGATCATCACTCAACACCCCTTTACATAGCGCTTAATTTTTACCATTGTAGAAAATTTAAATCGGTTAGTCATTATTCAAACTAGCCAATAAAAGGCTTATTTTTTGTATTAAGTAACCAAAAATCCGATGGGTTTCTGAGGGAAGGACATCATAGTAGGTCAAAGTAGATTCATATAATGTGAGATTAACTCCCACATTTTTATAAAAACACTAGTCACAATTGGTTATTGTTTGAGAATAGAAAGCTACTTGAGGTATACTTTTAAAATTCAATTGCCAAGTAATAACAAAGTGAAATGGAGCGGAAGGCACTTGACTCCTGCGAGAAGAGAGGAAAGGGCAAGACCACACAGACGAAGTCGTGGGGGCTTGACATCCTCCCCGCAAAAAGCAAGTGCCTGCAGCGTAATGAAACGGGAGGAGAAAGCCCACTACGATATCTTCATAGTGGACCTTGGGAATTACTTATTAAAATTTATTTCGCTGAAGGTAGAAATTCAGTTGTAAAAATGTCGTTGGCATCAAATTCTTCTTCTAGTAATCCTAGTTCTACTAGTTGTTCAATTAGAAGCTTCCAACGTTCTTCTGTCATATAGCCAAAACCGTGCTCTTCAGCATCCCCACCGTAAACAAAAGGTTTTTGTGCATCTGTTTCAAATTCAAGGTCTTCTACTGCTAGATTAGGGTTGGCTTCGTGGATGATTTCATTAATTTCGTAAGGAGATTCCTCGTAATAGTTCCAACCTTCTACAAACGAAGTTACAAAACGTTGAACCGTGTCTTTATTAGCAGCAATATAATCTTTCGTTGCAAACAACACTACGTTATATGGATCAAAACCAGACTCTGAAACTAGCATCGTTTCTGTGTTTACCCCTTCCTTACCAAGGAAAAACGGTTCAGAAGTAACGAAAGCCTGACTTACAGACTCCAAGTCGTTTATAAAGTTAACATGCTGCCCTGTATAACCAAGTTCAGTTACCTCACTTAAATCATATTTACTGTTTAGATAATCCCAATAAGGAATTCCGGGTTGGATATAAGCTGTTCTGCCATTCAAATCTTCAAAATTTTGAATTCCTTTTCCTTCATGAAACATAAGAGCAGCGGGGCTATTTTGCATAACGGTAGCTAACGTTACTAATTCAATACCTTCATTTCTCGCAATCACAATTTGATCTGCATGCGCCAAACCAAATTCTGCATTTCCAGAAGCGACAATTTGAATAGAGGAAACTTGTGGGCCACCAGCTTCTATTTGAACATCTAAGTTATTCTCAGCAAAAATCCCTTGATCATCAGCAGCAAAAACTCCGCCATGTTGACTTTTAGGAAACCAGTTTAATACGAGTTTCACTGACTCTGCTTCTCCTGACTCGCTCACCACATCTTCTCCGCCACATGCTGATAACGAAACCAACAACATTAAACTAGTTAAACCCATCCCAACCTTTTTTCTGAATTTCCCCGTCATCAAATTCCACTCCTTTAATTTTTCAATGTGTAAGTCAACTTCCTCGATACGTACTATATCCGCCTGGCGCTATTAATAAGGGGATATGATAGTTTTCTGCTTCATTTGCTATCTCAAATTGCACGGGAACCTGATTAAAAATCGGAGAGCTCTCACCTTCTAAAGCGTTAAAGTAATCTCCGATATGAAAGAGTAATTGATAACTTCCAACTATCATTCTTTCTCCTTCTAGTAATGGCTCATCAACTCTACCATCTTTATTTGTTTTCGTTTCTAGTACTTTAATCATTTCTTTTGATTCAGTGCGTTTCCATAATTCAATCACCACATTTTCAGCAGGCCTTCCTGTACTTATATCAAGTACATGCGTCGATAGCCTTCCTGACATTAAGCTCCCTCCTCTGCCATTTTACTTTCTATATATTGATCACTAATTAACTCCCAAAGTCTAAACTTCACAATCTTTCTAACTTCTTTTAAAGCTGTTTCCAGCTCCGAATCTACATCATTCTCAATTCTCAATATCATCCTTGCTTTTATTGAAGATTTATCATGTCCTTTAACAGCTAGGATAAACGGAAAGCCAAATTTGTTTATGTACGTTTGATTTAAAACAGAGAACTCCTGAAATTCCACTTCAGTAAGTTGATGTAACCCAGCATTCTTCTGTTCATTTTCAGAAGAAGGCGAAACCTCTATTCTCGTTCCTAAATCAGGATGAGCGTTTAATAGTTGTAGTTGTAAGGACTGATTAGCAGCATACATATGTCCGACCATACTCTTATACATTTGCTCAAGGCTTTGAAACGGATGTTCATCAAAGCTATGTTCAGCTACCCATGGTGAATGCTCAAAAACCCATCCAACCTGCTCAACAAATTGTTTTCGAGTCATTTCATTAACCTTCTCCATCGTCAACTTCAAGTGATCCACCTTCTTCTCTTATTTGATTACACACATCATAAAATGAACCCCATTGACAGTCATTGTTCGAATCAAACAATAACTTACTGAAGTATTGGTTAGAAGCAACAAAAAGCTGAGGTGAAAAGTATTAGTTTCTCTACAATTCCCTTACGGCCCCGTTCCATTGCGCTGCTGGCACTTGCTTTCCGCTCCATTCCACTTTAGCTTTTACAACGCTTCTAGAACCAGCTATTTGAAATACCTAACCAATTTATCCCCCAACTTAATGTAAGATTAATTCACCTCATTTTTAACCATTTTCGATTTTCATTTAACAAAGAAACTTCAATTCAAATTAGTTTTTACACTCTTCATTTTGTACGTTTTAACTAATAATTGGATATATCTTGTTATATTTCCTGACGAAAATCTTTCAGAATTGTTCAATTTCTTGTACATTGTCTACAAGACTAAGACTGAATGGTGGAAGTGATGGTTATGAGATTACAAGATGTTTTGAACTTACCGACATTTCAAGAGGCGACTGTTGTTGCAGGTGAAAATGGGTTAAGCAATCAAGTCCAGTCCGTCAACCTAATGGATGCTCCTGATATCATTGATTATTTGACGAATAATCAGCTTTTATTAACGACAGCTTATTCCATAAAAAATAACCCAAATGCTCTTATGAAGCTTGTCAAACAAATGGCAAAACAAGGTTGCGCAGGCTTAGGGTTAAAAACCAAGCGTTTCATTGATGAAATCCCTACTAATGTTCTTCAAAAAGCCAATGAACTCAATTTCCCTATTATCGAAATCCCTTTAAATTACTCTTTAGGGGAAATGCTAAACGAAGCCTTAGGATGTATTCTAAAAGAACGTACACATGAATTAGATTACGCATTGAATATCCATAGAGAATTTACCAACATTGTTATTTCAGGAGGCGGCTTTTCTAATATCATTGAAAGTTTAGCTTCTATCTTAAAACTCCCTGTTATTTTATTAAATTACCGACTTGATATTATGGCTTACTCTCACAACATTGATAAAGATGCATTTTTTGAGATTTATTGGTACATTCACGAGAGAATTCATCACGAGGATTTGGATATTTATAAAGTTCTCACTTTACCTCGCGAAGGAAAAGGCAATGAATTTACTGAGTTTTCCATATACCCGATTAATACAACGAACCAACAGAAGGGATACATCATTATCTTCGGAAAAACACTAGCAACCGCTTCTCCTTTTACCTTAGCGATCGAGCAAGCAGCTAACGTCATTTCCTTTGAATTTATGAAACTTCATGCACTTGAGCAACATTCACGAAGACTTAAAAATGAGTTCTTTGCTGATCTGGTTGAGGGGGCCATCCCTAGTGAAGAGGAAATCATAAACCGGGGCAAAGCTTATCATCTGAAAAAGTCACTACAATATATTTGCATCACATGTAAACTCGATGATGCCTCTGATTTCTATCATGATACTCACCCATTACAAGCCGAAAAAGAAATGAGTTTAAGACGAGATCGCATTTATGAAATGGTCGAATCTATGTTAACAAAACAACTTGAAAACTCGATCGTGTTTACCAAAGGAGATCTGTTTACTATTTTAGTTGGATTTGATTTCTATAACGAAGAGAAAGAAAGAATTGTGTTAGAGGCACTTACTGAACTTCAAACCGATCTATATCATACGATAGATTCGGCCATGTCGTTTGGAATTAGCAACTATAGTGAAAACTTAAAAGAAATTCCCACTTCCTATCAAGAAGCGGTTGATGCTTTAAGAGCTGGTTATCGCGAGAATAAAAGGCGTTTTATCAAAAGCTACCGGATTAAAGAATTGGCTGAGATCTATAAAACCATTCCTACTCAAAAATTAAAAGAATTCTATAAATCTACGTTAAGAGATTTAGCTTATCCAAAGGATAAAGAAAAAGAAGATTTAGTCCAAACGTTATCTGTTTTTCTAAACAACAATTGTCAAATAGCTGAGACTGCTAAAATTCTATTCATACACCGAAATACGGTGATTTACCGGATTAAAAAATGTGAAGAATTATTAGGACTCGAGATTAAAGGCTCTGACGAAACATTAAGACTTAGAACAGCGTTATTTATTCATTCGATTTTTAACAAACGTTTAGAGAAACCAGCTAATTAAACAAAACTGATCCTTCCTTAACTCGGTAGGATCAGCTTTTGTTTTTTAAATTAAGTAGGGCTTTCTGATAATCTTGCGGAGTATCAATATCAAAGATTATCCCTGAATCATTTAAAGGCAACTGCTCTTTATTTAACTGTTTAAATAACCCCTTTCCTCCTTCATCACCTGTTAAGGATGAGAAATCTATTTCGTTCACATTACCAAAGTAAACAGGATGGCCTGGCTCGTTTTGATAATACGCTTGAATCACAAATGGATTAGGTTCACACAGTTGTCTCATTACTCCCCTTTTTAACACTTCTCTAATTGTTGAATTTTTAATATAAGGTTGATCAGCTAGGAAAAACATGGCCGCATCAGTGGAAGGTGACATGTGAATAAAGGCCTTCCGAAAAGAGGTACTTTGTCCAAGCGAGTACTGATCGTTAGTTATAAATTGGCAGTCATCTCTTGTTCCAATCCTTTTTTGAATTTCCTTTGCGTCATGACCAATGATTACTAGCACTTGATCAAACACTTGGTCTACTACTTTATTAATGACTAGTTCAAGCATGCTCTCATTTTCATATAACGGGAGCAGTTGCTTCGTTTTTCCCATCCGAGTTGATTTCCCAGCCGCCAGAATAACGGCACAAACTGTTTGTTTTTCCATCGTGCCACTTCCTCACATCAAACTGCGGTTGTTTTAAAATCCTTTCCCCATTCTTTAGCTCTTTTTTGATTTCGAACTAAAATGAGTTGAGCTAAAATACTAATGCTTATCTCATCCGAACCTTCTGCTTGAATATCCATCCCAATCGGAGAATGAATCCAACTTGGAACTTGGTCTGTAGATAACAACCTTGCTGTTCTTCGCTTCGGCCCTAACACACCTAAATATTGCGGTTTATTTTGAACAAAGTATTCTAGTAATGTTTGATCCTTCATAAAATGATGAGTCATAATCAAAACATACCCTGATAAATCTATCGTTTTTTTCATTAATACACTTTCAGGGTGTTCACAAATTAATTTAGATGCATCTGGAAAGTATAATGGCTGACATCTGCTTTCTCTTGGATCAATAACAATTGGGTTAAAATCAAATTCAGCTGCTCTTCTCACAATCGGCTCGACATCTGGGCCTGCTCCGAAAATAATCAAATCTTCTTTGCTTTTATGAAGCTCGAGTAAAATAGATGTTTTGTGCTCCTCTAAATAGAAATTCGCTATCGTTTTTCCATTTTGGACAAATTCCTTTATAATTTGCTTTATCCTAGGTGGATTAAACAGACCTGCACCGATACTCACTCCTGATAGAGTGTAATAAAATCTAGCGCACTGGTGCCCCTCATCCCTTTTACATACTGAAATTACCTCTTCACCAGCTTCTAGAACTTTTAGAACACTAGAGAAGGTCTCTTCCCATTTGATAGGCTCAAGTAAAACGGTAATCTTTCCGTTGCATCCTGCCCCTTGCCCCCAATCGAGATCATTCTCTGATCTTAAATCATAATGAACAGTCTTTGAGATTTGTTTTACCATTACCTCATCAGCATGATATTTCAAGTCCTCTTCAAGACAACCGCCACTTATTAAACCATGCTGTGAACCATCTTTCAAAAAAAGCATTTTGGCTCCTTCATGACGATAAGAGGATCCTTGTACCTTGATAATCGTCGCCATCGCGCCATGATGTTCCGGATCATTTTTCAGCCTCTTTAAATAACGATAAAATTCTCTCATAGTGGCACTCTCCTTTACCTTGAGGTCGAGCAACTTAAGCGTCTTAATACTCGGTAAATTCCTCCATAACCTGTACAGCGACATAAATTTCCTGTTAGTCCTTCTTTCAGTACTTCAAAACTCGGTTTCGGGTTTTCCTCAAGCATTGCTTTTATTGAAATCACCATTCCAGGTGTACAATAACCACATTGGAAGCCACCCTCCTCTAAAAACGCTTGCTGGATAAGCTCTGTTTTTTCATCACACACTCCTTCAATCGTCTGAATTTCCTTGTTTTCACATTGATAAGCCATGGTTAAACAGGCATTCTGTTGCTTCCCATCTATTAAAACCATACACGCTCCACATCGGCCCATCTCACACGATATTTTCGTTCCTGTTAACTGTAAATCGGATCTAATCACATCAACTAATCTACGAGATGGATCTACGTTCAAACTTAATACCTTTCCGTTTACCTTCGTATTCAGCAAGTAACTAGACTTTTCACTCACATTCACTTTTGAATCCATAGTCTCCCCCCACCTCAACGCTTTCACCTTCAAACGGTCGTATTAATAGCTCTGGCTTAATCGGCAATTCTGTAATCCATACTCCTGTAGCGTCTTTAACAGCCGCAATGATTGCCGGGGCTAACGCAACTGACCCCACTTCTCCAACACCCCGAGGACCAAATGAATCATTCTCCGGCAGCTCTTGAATCGCCAAAACTCCGTGATCTTCTGGCACATCATAAATAGTTGGAATCAGATACGAATCTAGATTTTTCGTAATATAATTACCCGCTTTCATAACAGAATCTTCTGTCAAAGTGAACCCAAGTGCCATGATACCTCCACCTTCAATTTGACCTAAGTAACCCATAGGATTGACAACAGGTCCTGCTGCTACAGCATGATCCACTTTTTTCACGACAACCATACCGGTTAAAACGTTCACTTCCACCTCTGCAATTACGGACGTACTCGTATAAAGATAATGCCCTCCCATGATCGGATCTGGTGTAACAGGATAATGGAAATTAGTTGTTTCCTCGAAACTTCCTCCTATTTTCATAAGTTCTAAGAAGGTCATAACAAGTTTCTCCTCACCTTGATCCGAACTCCATACTCCACCTTTCCCTGTTTTTAAAGTATCTTTACGATAACCCGTTTTCTCACTGACAACGTTAAATAGTGATGTTAAGAATGGTTTCTTTAATCTATTTAAAGATTGCCAGACCATATTCGTAGTCCGAGAAGCTGTTGATGAACCACTAGATGGAACGAGATCGGTATCCCCTATTACAATACTTATATCTTCCTTGGCACACTGAAAATGCTCCATTAAAAGAATTTCAAGCGTAGCTAAAAGTCCTTGCCCAAACTCCTCATGGCCAAATGCGACCTCAATTTGCCCTTTAGCATTTAACCGAATCGTTCCACCACCATAATCAGGAATCCCGTAACCTAAACCAGATCCATGCATCGCCATCGACACACCAATCCCTCTTTTAATCCACGGAAGCTCTCCTGTTACCTTCTGTTTTCTTTTCTTCCATAAAGAAGATTGTTTGATTGCTTCCCACACTTGATCTGGCCCTTTTGTTGGGACAATCCTTTGCCCTAAAGGCCCAAGATCATCATGCTTTCGTAAATTGGTTTTCCTTAGTTCCCACGCTTCTATCTTTGCTTTTTCAGCAAGACGGTCGATTTGACCTTCAAGGGCGAAAATCACTTGGTTGCCCCCAAAGCCACGAAACTCTCCTGATACACCATTGTTCGTATAAACAGCTTTCCCTTTCACTTCAACGTTTGCTATTTGATAAGGCCCCATTGCATGCTCGGTTGCAAAATTTAATACTGGTCCCCCAAGAGTAGAATACGCACCTGTATCAGAGAGAATCTGAACTTGATGGGCCAAAATTTTCCCTTTATCATCTATGCCGGTTTTCATCATTACCTTCATAGGGTGACGCTTCAACCCAGCAACCACTGACTCCCATCTTGAATAATGCATTTTAACGGGTTTTCCACAGTAAATTGCCAAAAGAGCACCGTACGGTTGGCAATTTAATTCATCCTTTCCTCCAAATGATCCACCTATTGGACTTGACACAACTCGGATACTTTCCTCAGTCATATTTAAAATTCTTGAAAGCTGCATCCGGTCCTTATAACCGTGTTGAGTCGGCGCATACACGATTAATCTCTCTTTGTCAAAAACAAAAATACCACCTTCTGTTTCAAGATACGTGTGCATTTGTCTTGGTGTTGTATACGTTTCTTCAACGATATGGACACATTCGCTAAACGCTTCTTCAATATCCCCTCTTACATATTCCGTTTGGTGAAGAACATTGCCTGTTTCATGTAACTGAGGAGCTTTTGCTGCTAAAGCCTTTTCTGGAGTATCAATAATCGGCAACTGTTCATAGTCGACTTGAATGAGAGCTAATGCTTGCTTGGCGATGTCCTCTGAGATTGCTGCAACAGCTGCAACAGCATCTCCTTCAAACCGAACTACTTCGTGCGCAAATACAGGCTGATCAGGTGTACTAATCCCAAACCCATTAAGTCCAGGAATATCTTCATGCGTTAAGACAGCTTCAACTCCAGGCAACAAAACAGCCGCGGTGATATCAATAGACTTTATACGAGCATGCGGGACCCCGCTCCTTAACACTCTGCCGTAAAGCATGTTCGGAAATGTAATATCGGTTAAATAACGAAGCTTGCCTGTTACTTTGTCTACTCCATCAGGCCTAACTTTCCACTTTTCACCGCTTGAGTTATGATTCAACCACAAGACTGCCTCCTCCCTTCTGTACCTCTTGATGAAGTTGATAAAATTCACTAACGATACTGTTTGCTGCTACCATCCTCTTATAAGAAGCTGTTGAAAACGGATCTGATGTAGCTTGAAATTCAGCCTGAACTTCTTTGTGTACCCATTGTAATAACCCATTTGAATGTTTTGTGTTGCAAAGCCGATTTTCCGTATTCTTTAACCTTCCTGGTTTCTTTCCACCCGCGGCTGCTAAAACAACATCTTGATAAACCCCATCTTCGGTTACTGTCCCTTTTCCCGCGATCGTCAAAATCGAGGCAGTAAACGCTTCTCTTCTTCCTACCTTCGTAAAGAAAGAAAAAGAATCTTTACGTTTTTCCTCTGTTTTTATTTTAATTCCAGCTAAAATTCGCTTATCGTTCGTTTTAGTATGATCGAGCCACCCCTCAAGTGTTTCTAGTTCAAAGAACCCTGCTTTAAACCAGATTAGCTCTGCTTTTTCAACTAATAATGATGTAATGGAATCACCAGCAGCTGTCATGACATTTCCACCTATGGTTGCTTGGTTACGAATAGACAGTGCAGCAATCTTCTTAATGGCCTCTATGAGCGTGTGAACATACCTTTTCAATAAGTCACTTTTAAGACAGTTGGTTAGCGTTACACCAGAACCTATGATTATTTCATGCTGGCCACTGGAAAAGTCTTCTCTTATTTCACTTATTTGTTCGATATTTTCTAGACTTATAAGATTCGGTGCATACGGACGAAGATTCGACTCCCATTGTGTACGGAGCCAAGTTCCTCCAGCTACAAAACAATACTCTTCTTGATCCAAGCTCTCTATCACTTCCCAAGCTTCTTCTAACGTGAGCGGTCTCCAGATTTTCTGTGTAGAAACTAGCATGATCGACACACCTCTTTCCTTAAAGCCTCACTTTTTTAATTGAATATTCTTGCAATTATAAAGTGACTTATCCCAATTCGTCATTGTTTACATTAGCTAAACTAAAAACGTTAAGTTGTAGAAAGAAACTAATTTACGGACCACCATAAATACGATTTGAATTGTTTCATGTTTATTAAAATTACCTCTCCCAACTATTTCCTTCAATTTTGTACTAATCGACTAAAGGAAACACGAATTTCGTAATATAACCTACCGAGGAATTTTAAGCAGGTGAGTTAAACATTAGATATTTACTATTATCACCGTATAAACAATGATAAATTATACCCACGAAAAAAGGATTAGTATTTCCATATTGTATATGCGACAATTGTCTTATATAAAAATGATTTTCACCTAAACAAACGTTTATTCAACTTTATCTTTAAGCAAGCCCAAAAGCACAGGAGAGATATTTATGATTCAGTTTGATAGTCGATCAGACTACGTTAGTACGACAAATGAATTACTGTCTATTAAATATGCTTTAGATCAATCATCCATACTCGCCTTTACTGACGCGAATGGCATCATTACATATGTTAATGAGAAATTTTGCGAAATAACTAAATATAAAAAAGAAGAATTAATTGGTCAAACACACCGACTAATCAATTCTCATCATCATCCAAAAGTTTTTTTCAAAGAAATGTGGGACACCATTAAACAAGGTAATGTTTGGAAAGGAGATATAAAAAATAAAACAAAGGACGGAACTTACTACTGGGTTGATACAACTATCGTCCCTTTCTTTAAAGAAGGCCAAAAACCTTATCAGTATGTTTCAATTCGTACCGATATTACAGCGAAGAAAATAGCAGAAGAGGAACTAAGAAAAAGCAAAATGCGTTATCGTTATTTAGCTTATCATGATGTGCTAACAGGTGTTCCAAATAGTTTACACCTCCATAAATCTATTGATAAGTTATTAGTAACCAAACAACCTTTTGCCTTGCTTCTTCTTGATTTAGACCGGTTCAAACTAATTAATGATGCGTACGGTCATTCCTTTGGTGATCTACTGTTAAAACAACTCTCGTTAAGACTAAGAAAAAAGGATACAGAGAACGTTCAGATTTTCAGACCAGGCGGCGATGAATTTGTTTTTCTCGCTCCTTATGAAAATCTAGTAGATATCGAGAGATTAGCTCAATCAATTATTGAAGATATTTCAACTCCACTAAAACTAAAAGGAAAAGAAGTCTTCCTATCTACAAGTATTGGCATTAGTTTATCCCCTGAAAACGGGGTTAATTTAGAAGATCTTCTTAAACAAGCTGATATAGCGATGTACAGCGCCAAAAAAGAAGCTGGTAGTCACTATCATTTCTACTCACTAAAACAACAGCAAACCATTATCAAGCAAGTAGAAATAGAGAATGGTTTACAAAAGGCCATTGAAAGAAATGAATTTTACCTTGTTTATCAACCTAAAGTTAACGTGAAAAACAAAGAGGTCGTTGGTCTAGAGGCTCTTATTCGCTGGAAACATCCTCAGTTAAACTTAATTTCACCTGCCGAATTCATTCCTATAGCAGAGCAAATTGGGTTAATTACTGAAATAGGAGATTGGGTTTTAAAAACGTCTCTCCGAAAAGTTAAACAGTTACAGGATGCAGGATGTTTTATCCCCGTTTCTGTGAACGTTTCAGTTGTTCAGCTACTGCAAACTGATTTCGTTGCTAAAATCAAGCAATTAATAGCTGAATATCAAGTCCCCGCTCGTTTCATCGAGCTTGAAATAACGGAGACAGTTGCCATGTCCCACACGGAATATATCATCAAGGTACTTCACTCTTTGCAGAATCTAGGCATTCAAATTGCCATTGATGATTTTGGAACAGGTTATTCTTCTTTAAACTATTTAAAGAATCTGCCGATAAATACAGTGAAAATAGATCGCGCGTTTGTGAAAGATATTCAGGATAACCCTGTTGATTTAGCTATCATCGAGGCCATCATCTCAGTAAGTCACACTTTAAAATACAACGTCTTGGCCGAAGGGGTCGAAACGCTAGAGCAACTTAACCTTTTACAAGAAAAGAAATGCAATAACATTCAAGGCTACTTATTTAGTCCACCGTTAATAGATTCAGAATTAATAACCTTCTTAACAAAACATAAGAGTGGCTTTAGCTTTTTCACTCAATAAAAGGATGTGTACGTAAACAGATGAGTAATTTCTTCACGTTTAAAACAGCTAAAAATAAAGATCATTTATTATCATCAGTTGAGAACGAACGAGATCATGTCGGAATTAACCTTTCAAATAAAACAATTTATAAACAGCTTGAATTGATTCAATTAACAATTGAAGACTTGATGATTATTCGGACACTTCAACCGCTTGTCTCACAACACCTTGAAGAGATTGTTGAGCAATTTTACGCTAACCTTGCGAAAGAACAGTCACTTATGAATATTATTAATGACAACAGTACAGTTGCACGGTTAAAGAAAACATTGACCAATCATATTTTCGAAATGTTTAGCGGACAACTAAATGACGCTTTTGTAAAACAACGAAGCATTATCGCCCATGTTCATGTTCGTATTGGACTAGAGCCCAAATGGTACATGTGCGCTTTTCAAGACCTACTTTTATCGTTAATAGATATGATTGACCAACACACTGTAACAAAGGAAGAATTTAAAAAATCTGTATCGGCTGTTACAAAGATTTTAAATCTTGAGCAACAACTTGTGTTAGAAGCCTATGAATTAGAGAATGAGAGAATTCGCAACGAAGCGGAAGAACAAAAACAACTTATGAAACAAGAAGTTAGTAGAAATGCTGAAGAATTAGCCGCTGTTAGTGAAGAAACGAGTTCATCCTTACAAGCAATCCTTCAAAAAACACAGGAAATAAATAGATTAACTGACTCTAGCTCTAACATTGCGATTTCGACCGAAGCAAAGTCCAAAGACGGCCAAAATCGTTTAATTAATTTAGAGAAAATCATGCTAGATACCCAGCTTAATATGAAAAAAATCTCAAAACGAAATGGAACAACTCATTTTGACTTCTAAGAAAATTGAGCAAATTACTCAAATTGTTACATCTATCGCTGATCAAACTAATTTACTTGCTTTAAACGCCTCAATAGAAGCAGCACGAGCGGGCGAACACGGGAAAGGATTCGCCGTTGTCGCAAGCGAGGTCCGTAAATTAGCAGAAAATACGAAAGAGACTGTCTCAGAAGTTTCAAGTTTAGTAAGTGAGATTAACCGTTATACGTATACGATGTCGGCTTCTATAAACGAAAATAATCAGTATATAGAAAATGGCACAAACGAATCTAGCCAGACCAATCAATTTTTCAATCAAATTCTCTTATCAATGGAAGAAATGAAGTTGCAAAACGTCAAAATAGCTGATGAAATGAAAAACCTTTCCACTATTTTTGAAGAGATTCATCAAGTAGCTGAACAAGTTGCTGTAACGTCTGATAAACTAACCAACGTTACTTCAAGCTTGTAACTGAAATAATGTTATAGGGTCACAAAGCTCATTTGTGACCCCTTTATAGTTTATATGGCTAGAGTTTAACTTAGTGCTGGCAATTCAAACAGTAGAAAACTTTGCGAGAAGAGATCTTCTCTTTTATAATTTTCTGGTTACAACGTGGGCACGGTTCCCCTTCCCGGTCATAAACATAACAATGCTCGTTATAAGAACCAGTTAACGTATCTCCATAAAAGACAGGTACATCCATATAACCACCTAACGAGATTCCTCTTTTTAATACCGCTTGTATATTCGTATAAAGCGATCTTTTTTGTTCCTCATTCAACTCATTCATCTGTTTACTAGGTAACAATTGTGCAGCAAAACAAATTTCATCAGAATAAAGATTACCAATCCCTGAAAGAAACTTTTGTTTCACCAACGTCGTTTTCAAGATCCCCCTCTTTTTATCAATTAATTTCATAAATGCCTCTAACGAAAAAGCAGGATCCAAAGGCTCTGGTCCTAAATCAGATAAACGCTCTGTTAACTGATCGCTTGTAAGTAAATGCAAATATCCTAATCTCAAACCAATAAAACAAAGTTTGACCGAACCAAAAGAAATAATCACTTGTTTAGTGCGATCTAGTTGATCATTCTCACTTCCAACATACATAAGACCACCTAGCATCAAATGAAGCAATAAATGATTTCCCGAATCCAACGTAAAAACCAGATGCTTCGCTTTTCTTGTAATGCTAACCACTTTCCTCCCTTCAACAGCTTCTTTGAACTGCTGAACGGGTACATTAATTGTTTTCTCTCGTGTTACATCTACTTTAGTAACTGTTTTTCCTGTAAGTCGTTCCCCAAGCAATTTTTTGTAATTCTCCATCTCTGGTAGTTCTGGCATACACAAATCCCCTTACGATTATCTGATTGATTTTATTATCCACCAGATACTTGGGTAGAATACCAAAAGTTAGGGAAGCGGAAAAAGAAGAAGTCTAAAAAGGGATTTTACCCCAGTAGACTTCTTCCTTTTTCTTCTGCTTTGGAGTTTTTGGTTTACTCGAGGTTTAGCATAAGGACTCAGATGACCTTATCTCTCATAAAACAGCTGATTCCCTTGGCTTCGCGGACTCACAGGACCTTATTCGCCCCGTTTCCTCGCCCACCTAGCTCATATTCTCCCAATAAGGTATCTCCTGGCCGCTTGACTTGAACATTTGCTCTTTTCCGCTTTAATAAGAGCCTCTGTGTCCTCGCAGGTTTCGGAGAGGACTCAGATGACCTTATCTCTCATAAA
>NZ_BAUV01000052.1 GCF_000513135.1 Halalkalibacter akibai JCM 9157 | reverse complement strand
CGAAGGTCGCTCAACAGCGACTTTTCTAATATAGCATTTCTCTAACATGATGTCAAACAAAAATCACAAAAAGTTTTTTTGTTTAATTACATCTCGTTAGCGACGCTTAATAATATAACACACATTTATTTTCATATGCAAGCTTTTCCTCATAAAAAGTTAAAGTAATGAAAGTAGCTAGGGTCAGCACCTTTTAGAAACTTTCAGCTGCTGCCCTCGATACTTTTACAACTAAGTTGTACCCAGCATATGAAAAAGTGGCAACATCGTAACTAAAAACAATATAAATACAAAACCACCTATTACAACAAATAAAGCGGGTTGAACAATCCTTAATCCCTTCTGTACTTCCTCCTCTAGTTCTTCCATTAAAATATCACCGTAATGTTCTAAATCAGCAGCTAAGTAACCTGTTTTCTCACCATTATTTACAACAATTGAGAGTTCTTCACAAAAGAAATGTTTCTCCCTTAATATTTCATAAAGAGGCTGACCTTGAAGTAACTCGCTTTTTATTACCGTACACTCTTCTCTAAAAAAAGGTAAATAGTTTTGATTTTCAAATTCTACAAGAGCTTGTTGTAAAGTCATACCTGATTGAAGTAATCTTCCAAGATGCAATGAAAACACATAGGAAATAATCATCTGAACATACCTTCTGCAAATTGGGAATTTCAAAAATAGTTGAATTCGGTCATGAGCTGTCCATTTTCTCCACTTAATCTGAACGATTACAAAGAGACAAAGTAACAACAAAAAGAAAGCAGAAAGAAAGTAAGGAGTTAACAGGAGGATCTTCATAAAGATAATGGTGTAAAAAGGAGGGGTATTTGTCATTAGATTAAAAACAGTTTGAAAGTGCGGAATAACAAAATGGAACATCAGAAGTAAAACAACTCCACACAGCATTAAAAGTGTGGATGGGTAACGGAGGAGTTTCCAAAGTTCATTTGTCATTTTTAACTGGTGATGCAATAAAGTACCCGCTTGAGTAAACCCTTCAGCTAATTGACCTTGTCTTTCATAAAAATAAAGAAAAGATTTAATACTTGAGGGTATATCAACATAATCAAACGCTACATGTACAGGATGCCCTTCCTTTAACTGAATCAGGACTTCACCAAGTTGCATCTGTAGTTCAAGGTTAACGTGCAATTGTATAAATTTTAAAGCAGTTTCAAGTGGGTAGCCTAGCTGCAATAACCGACCGATCCTTAGTAAGGAATTAGCAATTAATAAAATATGTTGTCTTTTTCTTTGTTTATTAAACATTCTCATTAATAACCCTCTGCCACTCAACGTCTTCAATAAAGCCAAGAGCCCAAGCCTTGTTAACAGCTTTAGAAAAAGGTTTTTCATTAATGCTTGAGTTGTTTAATACAGCATTTTTTAATTTAGCTCCGCTTAATCCATCAAAAAGCGCAGCTCTCGCACGTTGCCTTACTCCCCGGCATAGAGGGTGACATCTTTCCTGACAAAGCGGACATTTAATATTAATAATACGTTGAGATAAAACTAATTTACAACATTCTAGTAGATCAAAACGAGACACCCCTAAATCCATCATTCTCATTAATGCCGTATTACAATTTTGAGCGTGAACAGTTGCCAGTACTACGTGACCAGTTAATGAAGCTCGGATAGCTATAGCTGCTGTGGCTTCGTCTCTAATCTCACCAATTAGTATGACATCCGGATCATGTCGTAAACAAGCAGTTAACACTGAATTAAAAGATAAACCGGTTTTGCTGTTTACTTCGACTTGAACAAGATTTGGAATGGACCTTTCCACTGGGTCTTCTATTGTAATGATTGACTTCCCTCCTATACGTAACATTTCTTCAATAATCGTATATAATGTGGTCGTTTTCCCCGATCCTGTAGGACCAGTAATAAGACATAAACCTTGGGAGAAATTCGTAATGCTCTTAATTAAATTGGAATGAGTCTGAAGGATAGTTAGTGAGGAAATCGTTTGAGTAGAGAAATGCGGGAGAATTCGGATGGCTAAACTTTCAAAGTTTTTACTTGGAAGTGTTGAAAAGCGAAGAGAATATGTTTGATTATTTTCAATATGCATCACCGAGGAACTTTGGGGCTTTCGGCGCTCACCAATATCTAAACCTGAACGATATTTAAAATGACTTATAAGACGTTCTGCTAAGTGGGATTGAAGCCTTTTCCATTTCTCAACCTTCCCATTTAAGCGATACATGACATTGTACTCGTCTTCACTGGGAATAAAGTGAAGATCTGTAACATTCATTCTAATCGCTTCATTTAGAAGGCGTTGACTGTAATTTTCTATTTCAAACACTTTAATCACTCCTTTCAATTTTATTATAGATTCAACATATATTTTACAAAATCCTTTTAACATGCATAAAAAATCACCTTAAGTTTCACAATATATTTTGAATGTCAGTAGCCACTTTTTTTCTTCTGAGTTTTCATATTTAAATAAATATCATAGTTAAACATAAGCCATACTATCTTTATAATGATGGGCTATAGCCAAGCGGTAAGGCAACGGACTTTGACTCCGTCATGCGTTGGTTCGAATCCAGCTAGCCCAGTTTTTTAAAAAGGATGACTTAAGGTTCCAACGACCTTAAGTCATCCTTTTTTTTCGAATAATATCCTCCTTCTTGCATAGGGTTGAAACATAGACAACCCTTAATAGAATACCTATTTCTAGTCAAGTCAATTTTAGAGGTGATTATTATTAAGTTATTTAGTGAGTTTAAGGAATTTGCTGTTCGAGGGAATGTTATTGATATGAGCGTTGGTGTCATTATTGGGACAACATTTGCAAAAATAGTTGAATCATTAGTGTCTGATATTATAATGCCTCCCTTTAGTTTGATTTTTGGCCAAGTCGATTTCTCTAATTTATACATTAATCTTTCAAATCGTCGATTTAATAGCTTCCAAGAAGCAGAAGCAGCAGGAATTCCTATGTTAAATTACGGATCTTTTTTAAACCACGCCGTTCATTTCGCGATTGTAGCATTCGTACTTTTTCTATTCGTCAGACAAGTCAACCGGATCAGAAGACCTCAAGAAGATCCTTTATTAAATATGAAAACAAAGTTATGTCCTCATTGCTGCCAATCTGTAGCTTTTAAAGCGACAAGGTGCCCGCATTGTACATCAGATCTTGAAGATTTCAGAGCAAAGGTAAAACAGCATCCTACTTATGTGAGAGTTCAACGAAAATCATCTTCTTGACTTCGCTTTCCTATCGTTAGACTTGCGAGTTTGAATTAACGTTTTTGGGGGTTGTTTCTTTATCCATTTAATAAATTTCTTTAACTCTTCATCATCTTTTAACCGTTCTAAGCTCATTAAACGTATAGCTAATTCTTTATTCGTATAAAGTGCATGAATTTGTTTATGACACGGGATACAAATCTCAACTGTAGGAAGGTGATTTCCACCTTCCTCTTTTGGTGTTAAATGATGAAGTGTTAATTCCACTTCATCCCGCTCACATAACTGGCATTGACCAATCTTCTTCCTCATGACCGTTCCCTTTCTGTTCTGAAGCTATAAACCTCAAAATACCATTACGTCTAAGACACCTTTCCCCGGTTCCTTTCTGCTTTCTCGCGTTTCATCTGAACAAAACTAATTAATAGAAAGTTCATACCAATAATCATTGCAATAAAAGGCCCAAAAAGAAATTGACCTTGTTGCAAGCCTGAAAAAAAGAGAAATAACGAACTTACAGTAACAATACAGCCTAAAATAAAAAATGATACCAAATTCTCTCCCTCCTTCCATCTATATTAATCATCATTTCCTTATTTATATGAAAAAGTAACACACATCACCGACAAAATTTGCTACGATAGGACAAGATGTGATTAAGAAAGGAGATATGTATTTATGCAAGTGGCATACTATCAAGATAAAGTAATTTATCTACCTAGCTATGAGCGTGATAGATGGCAGCAATTATATATGGCTAGTATTAGACAAGAAATCACTTGTATACATTGCCATTCTCCATTGCGAATGGAACTTAGTATCCTTGAACCGCCTTTATTTGTTCACTTACAGGTTTCGAAAGAATGTATGGAAACATCTTTACTAATGGAAAAAAAGTTAAGTGAAACTCATAAAAAAGAAGATTCCCCCCCTGTCCAAGTATCGTCTACTGGAATTCAACTACCGATCAGAAGACCAATTTCTACTGAAATGGAACCAGCTCGTTTATGGAGAGAACCCGAAGCAGTAAAAGCTATCCCTCCATTTATGAACGAAAACAAAGTAACCAACATCTCAAATGATGACTATTATAGGCAGTCTCTAAAATCTAGTGGCATCTTCCTTGATGACAATCAGTGGGAAGCTGTCCAAACAACGGAAGGTCCTTTACTCATCCTAGCTGGTGCAGGCAGTGGTAAAACAAGAGTTTTAACAACAAGAACAGCTTTTATGCTGTCAGAACGGAACTACTCACCAAAAGAAATGATTCTTGTGACTTTTACCGCAAAAGCAGCAAAAGAAATGAAAGATCGAATGCGTCTGTATCCAGGTCTTGATTCCCGGACATTGAATCAGTTAGTCATCGGAACATTCCACAGTATTTTCTATAAAATGCTCATGCACCATAATCCAGATAAATGGAGCCCTACAAAACTCTTAAAGCAAGACTGGCAAAGACAAGCTATGATTAAAGAAGCTGGCAGAGAGATTGACCTAGATGAGAAAGACTTTGCTTTTGATCAAGCCTTAACTCAAATTAGTTGGTGGAAGAATCATTTACTTTCTCCTGATAAAATAAAAGCTAAAGATGTTTGGGAGGAAAGAGTTACCTATCTGTATAAACGCTATGAACAAATGAGACAATTAAAAAACACTTTTGACTTTGATGATATGCTCGTTGGTCTTTTTGAACTTCTAAAAAGTGACGATAGTCTGTTAAAAAGATATCAGGAGCGCTTCTCTTATGTTTCAATTGACGAATTTCAAGATATAAATAAAGTCCAAGTTGAACTGATGACCATGTTAAGTGCTAGAAAGAAAAATATTTGTGTTGTAGGGGATGATGATCAATCTATCTATGCATTTAGAGGAAGTGACCCCTCCTACATATTGAAATTCAAAGATCAATATCCTGAAGCAAAAATGGTCGTACTAAATGAGAATTATCGCTCTTCACATGAGATTGTTTCATCTGCCAATAACGTGATTCACGCGAATAAAGAACGCTATTCCAAACAATTGTTAGCACAGGTAGCGTCAAATCATCGGCCAATCTTCTTTTATCCATATGATGAAGAAGAAGAAGCGACAATGATTGTTACTGATATAAAGAAACAACTTGAAGCTGGCTCCAGTCCGTCTGACTTTGCTATTTTATTTCGGACAAATACTTCGGCTCGAGCTCTAATTGAACGCTTTGTTTCATCAAGCATTCCTTTCCAATTAGAGGCTGACGGAGAGTCTTTTTATCGCCGTAAAGCCGTTAGAAAAATCTTATCTTATTTACGGCTTGCCCTTAATCCTGATGATAATAAAGCTTTATCGGACTTGATTGGAGCCTTATTTTTGAAACAAGAAACGCTACAAGAAATAAAAGCAAAAAGTATTATCCACGACTGCTCATTCGTTGAAGCTTTACCATATATAGAAGGCTTAAAACCTTTTCAAACAAAAAAACTAGCAGACCTACCGAAAAAGTGGAAGCAACTATCGACAAAAACTCCAGTTGATGCAATTTCATTTATTGAAACGGAGATGGGCTTTAATGATTATGTAAAAAAGCAAGGCAACGAAGGAAATAAAATGGATAGAGGGTCCGATGATATTCGTGATTTAAAAGTAGCCGCAAGACTACATCCAACAATTGAAGACTTTCTCAATTATATTGATCATATGATCATCAAATATGACGAATTACGAACTCAGAAAACAAACAATCACTCCACTCAACTCATGACGATTCATCGAGCAAAAGGCTTAGAGTATAAACATGTTTATATAATTGGAGCCGTTGAAGGTGGTTTACCTCACGATTATGCTCTTGAAGCTTGGCGAGAGGGTGACGACAAGCCTCTCGAAGAAGAAAGACGACTTATGTACGTTGCAATGACTAGAGCTGAGAATAGCTATATATATCCGTACCAATTATGAGACGAGGCAAAAAGGCTTTTGTTTCTCGTTTTGTTCGAGAAATAAACAGGTTAGCACCTAAAAAAGCAATTACGTATTAAGAAAGGAGATACAATGGAACCTTTACAACAAATTGAACGCACTGAGTTATGGGTGAAAGATAAACTAGACGGGGAAGGTACCGGTCACGATTGGCATCATATTCATCGAGTCACCACTCAAGCCAAAGAAATTGCTGAAATTGAAGGTGCAGATGTATTTATTGTTACATTAGCAGCCTTACTACATGATCTTATTGATGATAAAGTGGTCGTTAGTGAAGAAGAAGGATTAAAAGAAGTAACTAATTGGTTGGAGGAAATCGGAACAACTGTTGAACAACGAAACCATATTTTAACCATTATTACAACAATGTCTTTTAAAGGAGGAAACAACGAGCCTGTTACAACACCCGAAGCGCAAGTTGTACAAGATGCTGACAGACTCGATGCGATCGGAGCAATTGGAATCGCTCGAACATTTGTCTATGCCGGCAGTAAAGGCGACCCCATGTATAACCCTGAACTAGCTGTTAGAGAAAGCTTAACATTAGAAGAGTACCGAAATGGACAATCAAGTGCGATAGGCCATTTTTATGAGAAACTACTAAAGCTAAAAGATCTCATGAATACGAATGAAGGAAAAAAACGAGCAGAAACCAGACATAAATTTCTAGAAGATTTTTTAAATCAGTTTTTAACTGAATGGTCATAATTTCTCTATTAGAAATATTAGAAAGCCCTAAAGGATGAACGTCTCCTACACGTTGATAGATAAGGATGTCTCAACAAATCGCTGAGACATCTTTTCTTATTTTTCTACTTCCTGTTTTCCTTCGTTCTCATTTTCTAAGTCGTCTGTTTTTTCTAATACTAGTTCTTCTAGATCTAATAGATACCCCTCTGATTTTTCGTTTTGTTTATTCTCCTTTACTTGTACCTTAAATTTCTTATAAACAAACTCTTCACTAGTAGCTTCAATTTCGGCTTCTTTCTTTTGATGAATGTACAATAAAGGTACTGTTTTCTTTGCCATTTTCTCACTCCCTTTGATCTAAAATGATCTCCCCTCATTTATACTAAGCTACGGACAAATGTATGTTAGTGAAATAAACAATGATTAAAAGTGGATAAGCCACATATGTATAGTTACTAGGATCGGAACAGAATTTTAAATGCGGTGAAAATATGGAACGAACAAATGAACAACTACAGGAAGCGCTCCTTAAAGTAGAAGAAGCAACTCACATCTACAAGCAATTATTGGAAAAACTACAAGTTAAAGAGGAAAATAACATTCAAAATCAATCTTTGAAGTCATTAAAAGTTCTTGTAAATGCTAAACAAACCATTCTCAATCCTTCCATTACTTTCGAAGATATTGGAGAAAATTCAGTACTTGAACAAGAGATTCCTTCTGGACATATGTTAACGACATTTTATAAACGTAGTCCTTATCAACCAAATGTTTCTTATCTAACTGAACCGGTCTGTTTAAGACCTTGGCTTGCTTACCGAATGTTAAAATAACAATTAACCTAAAATAGTTGTCTTAAAAACCCAAAAGTATCTGGGAATTTTAAGGCAACTTTTTAGTTACATGGACAACGAGTTATCGATGTGGACATTCACCTACTTATAGATTTCTCATATGATATCTAGAATTAAAAAGGAGGAATTAACTATGTATGGTCCACAAGATATTTCTGTACAGTATTTACCACCTACGGTTGTTAGTCAGTATGTGGGACAATGGATTACGACTTCCATACCAACTTACGGTCAAGTGACTGCTTATATTACTGACTACAATCGCAGAACAGGTATGGTTTCCATGTTCATGTACCGCGCTCCATCTTATCAACCACAATTTATTCAAGTACATCACAGTGATCTAGTTGGGATCGCTCCTTATTATGGGCCAATCCCACCTCGTCCAACTCCGAGACCACCGAGACCTTGGCAGCCAGGGCAACCTTGGCAACCTGGAACTGGCGGCGGCTTCTGGCCTTGGCTCTTCTATCAAACTGGTGTATTTGGTCAACCAGGGCAACCATATAGAGACGATCATTACTACTATTAATCTAAATATCAAATAAAAACAAAAGGGGTTATCCGAAAAAAGTCATAAGTTTGACCTTTCGAATAACCCTAAAGCAATGTATCGCCTCGCTAAATTAAAGCTTTAAAATCACTATTATTTATCAGCTACATCTTATGACATAGATAAAATATTAAAACCACTGTCAACGTGTAAAAGTTCACCAGTTATACCTCTTGATAAATCACTCATTAGAAACAGTGCCGTGTCACCAACTTCTTCTTGAGTTGTTGTACGACGTAACGGTGCTCTTTCTTCAATCTCCTTAAGAACATCATTAAATCCACCAATTCCTTTAGCGGCCAATGTACGTATTGGACCAGCTGAAATCGCGTTTACACGAATGTTTTCTTTTCCTAAATCATTAGCTAAATATTTAACACTCGCATCAAGTGATGCTTTTGCAACTCCCATGACATTATAGTTTCTTACTACTCTTTCCCCACCAAGGTAAGTTAGTGTGACAATGCTTCCACCTTCTGTCATGATTGTACGTGCAACTTTTGCAACAGCTGTAAGAGAATAAGCACTAATATTTTGAGCAAGAAGAAAACCATCACGGGTTGTATTTAGATATTCTCCTTCTAACTCTTCCTTATTAGCAAACGCAATACAATGAGCAATTCCGTGAATGTTGCCTACTTCAGTTTTGATTTGTGAGAACGTCTTTTCAATTTCTTCATCACTTGTAATATCACAAGGTAAAATTAAATGATCTTTTCTTTCTAGTGTTTCTGCTAATTGGCGGACATTTTTTTCAAGTCTTTCTCCTGCGTATGTAAAAATTAATCTAGCCCCTGCATTTGCTAATGACTGAGCAATTCCCCATGCAATACTTCTTTTATTAGCTACACCCATTACTACATATGTACGATTTTCTAAAGATAATTGAATCATTGTTTCCCCTCCATTATGAGTAGTTCTTAATACCAGATACTAAGAATTATAACACATCCATTCTTTGTTAGATAGTTCAACATTAAAGTTACTATCCCTTCTTTGTTTCAATATTCCTTTGTTCAAACTGACATGACTGACATTTATAGATAATATTTTGATTCGATTGTGCTGTAAACAAAAGATTGATTGGTTTTTGATCCTGACATTTAGGACATGTAACCATAATATCTGGGGTCATTCTATTCCCTCCTTTTTTACACTCCATGATTCCCTTTTAGCGCTTTGCGCATTCATATCCAGCTTATTATATAAGATTTTTTCGTATATTTGTGTTATTTCCATTACGCTAGTTTTTTCAGCTCATAAAAAGAAGACGAAAACCAATATGATTTTCGTCTTCTTCGGTATTTATCAGTGCTGTATTCTAAATCATTGCTCATATGAACTATTTGATAAAAACGTTTTAGGAAGTGCTGTACGCGTGTACCTCTTAAGTCGACCTCTACTGATTCCGGAGGATATACGATAATAAAACTCTCAGGACCTGAATGTGCTAACACACGTGGTAATCGCTCAAGCTGTGGATGCCAAGCAACCGTACCTCTCCTAGCACTAAATACAAGTACAACATCATCGGTTCTAAGTAAAGGCATATACGTATTATGCCAGTCATTCCACGAATGAAGACTAGTCATCGTCACTTTAACATCTGGTTTCATTTTATTAAAAGTCCTAGCATAACTTTTCAGATTATCCTTCACAACGTAACAAGTAATGGAAGCTCCTAATTGATTTGCTAAAGATTTCGCTGCTTTAACCGATTGGTAATAACCAGACTTATGATCAAATCCAGATGGAATAATAATAACAATTCTCTTGGTTGTATTTAGTGGATGTCCTAACTTAGAAACTAAAACCATCTGCGTCGTTCTCTCTAGAAGTTGGTCAAGGATTCCTCCAAATATTTTCTGTGGAGTAGATAGCTTACCGTTCCAACCAATTACAGCCGTGGTAATTCTAGATTCTTCCATTGCCCGAATAATTCCTGATGTAATATTCGTATCAACGAGTCAGCATCTGAATGGGCACTTCTGCTCCTGCAGCGTAGGAAACAGCATGACCTAATATCTTTTCAGCTTCAACAATTTTCGATTCGGAATTTTCTCTCCCACCTTGAGCAACAGCTAATGTATACAACGGTTGAGGTGAATGACCTCTAATCATGAAAGACAAATCCATTAATGACTCCATCGTCTTAGGATTAGCGATTGGAACTAAAACGCGCTCAGGAGCTGAAGATGGTTCGTAAGGTTTCTGCTCTTCTTTCATGGCAATTATTCTAGAATATTTCTCAACTGTATACGGACCGATCATACACGTAATTAAAATCATTACAATAATAGCATTCACAGTGCCTTGATCAAAGAACCCTAAGTCAAAACCAACCAATGTCGC
Organism: Halalkalibacter akibai JCM 9157; assembly: GCF_000513135.1. Classification (GTDB taxonomy): domain Bacteria; phylum Bacillota; class Bacilli; order Bacillales; family Bacillaceae_D; genus Halalkalibacter; species Halalkalibacter akibai. Next base: position 15,328 of record NZ_BAUV01000052.1, on the reverse strand, counting down.
TGCTAGAGTGGCGGCGGCCTGTGGAATAGTCAAACCAAACATCAACTTGACTTCTTCCTTTGAATATTTATAGATCTTTCCTGAGATCCAAGCAGCTAGAAATTTTCCAATTATAACAAATGAGACTACAAATAAAGCTTTGAACCAAGCGGTTGGATCATTAAATAGAATCCTCAGATCCATTAACATGCCTACAGATAATAAAAAGAACGGAATGAATAACGAATTTCCAATGAATTTGATTCGATTCATTAATGGACTCTTTTCAAAAATAAACCGATTTAAAGCCAAACCTGCCAAAAAAGCACCAATAATAGGTTCTAACCCAGCAACAGTAGCAAAATAGGCAGACACGAAGAGCATCGTCATAACAAATATATACTCTAAAGTCCCTTCAGTACTTAATGTGCGGAAGAAAAACTTTGCTGCGATCGGAATAAAAATAAACACCGCAGCAACATAAACGAATAATGAAACAATTAACACAAACCAAAAATTAGGAGTCAGTTCACCTTGAGTTGAACCGGCGACAACTGCCAGTATTAAGAGAGCCAAAGTGTCGGTCATAATCGTTCCACCAACTGAAGTGGTAACAGCTTTATTCTTTGCTATCCCTAACCTACTTGCTATTGGATAAGCAAGTAGGGTGTGTGAACCTAATAAGGAACCTAATAAGATAGAACCAGCGATGGAATAACCAAAGAAATAAGCTCCTATTGTTCCGATGATAAAAGGAATCGTAAAAGACATCGTCCCAAATGTTAAACTTCTTTTTCGGTATTTCTTAAAACCTTCAAGGTCAATCTCCAATCCGGCAATAAAAATAATATACAAAAGTCCAACGGTACCTAGCAAAATAATAGTAGGATCACGATCTAAAACCCCCAAACCGTTTGGACCAATTATGACTCCTGCAAAAATAAAACCAATAATTCCTGGAATTCTTAGTTTTGCCATAATAAGCGGAGCGACTAAAAAGACAAACATAGCTATAGCAAAAATAAGAACAGGATTAGTAACAGGTTGTGTAATCAATAGCTCTCACACCTTTTTCTTTTATTGTAGAAGCGCTCCTTTTCTAGCATGTTGCTCATACTCTCATGCTCGCAAAGATCAACACTTAATCGTGATCTTATTCATATTAAAGAAGAAAATGTAGACCTGTCAATATCAAGCTCAAATGAAATCCCTTACACCATTTTTCTGTTTTTAAATGCTGTTCATTGCTTCTTTATCTTTGGTTAAGCTATGATTAAAATGATGAAAAGGAGAACTGTCATGAAATTTGATATTATCGGGGATATACATGGATGTTATGATGAGTTACTAGCTCTTATGTCCAAACTAGGCTATCAAGAAAAGGAAAATTCCTTTGATCATCCAGAAGAAAGAAAATTAGCTTTCGTTGGTGATTTAACGGATCGTGGCCCAAATTCAGTTGAGGTGATCAAAACCGTAGCGAATTTAGTAGAAACCGGACAAGCTTACTATTGTCCTGGTAATCATTGTGATAAACTATACAGGTACTTCTTAGGTAGAAAAGTTCAAATCACCCATGGTTTAGAAACAACCGTTGCTGAGTTAAACGGCCTGCCAAACAAAGACTTTAAACGCATACGTCATCAGTTTTTGACGTTAGTTGAAAAATCACCACTTTATCAAGTACTAGATGACCATAAATTAGTCATTGCTCATGCTGGAATTAAATCGAGTTATATTGGACAAACAAACAAACGCGTTAAAACATTTGTTTTATATGGTGATATTACTGGAGCTAAGAACCCAGATGGTACACCAGAACGGCTCGATTGGGCTAAACACCATCAAGGAAGTGAGTGGATTGTTTACGGCCATACACCTGTAAAAGAACCACGCTTCCTACATCGCACGGTAAATATTGATACTGGTTGCGTATTTGGCGGAGCATTAACTGCATTACGCTATCCCGAAATGTCTATTGAACAGGTGTCCTCTTTACAACCTTATGTAAAAGAAAAATTTAAAGATTTTGAATCAGATTAATTGAGGTGTAATGCTATTGAGAATGTTGATTGTTTTTGTATTATCCTTTCTACTCCTAATAGGATGTGGTCCAGAATTATCTATTGATTTTGATCAAGAACAAACACGTATTATTTATGACGAGAGTCTGGATCTTATCTCTTTCTATGTTCGTTTAGAAAATAACGGCCAATTACCTGCCAATGATTTATACGCACGATTTATCATTGATCAACCACTACAAGAGGCGATTGGTGGAATACCTGAATTTATTTTTACGAATTCAGCTGGAGAACCAAATTTATTTCAGATTTCCGGAGGCTCAAGTTATTTTATTGCTGAAGCATTCTACTTAGAAGCAGAAATAAAGGAACAAGATTTAATCAATTCAGTCCTTGTAGAAATATATGATCAGAAAGACCAAATCGTAGCGAGTCATACAATAGAACATGTTACCTCAGAGTAAAGCATCAATAAGGCTTGTTCCCAAGACGAAGGGAACAAGCCTTATTTTCCTTATTCGACCTCGCCCACCTTACGAAAATCGCTTTTGTATCAGTTTACTACCAATTTCCTCATATCTTCCGGTACCCCCTGAGAAATGTTAATTAGTTCGTCTGTAAAAGGATGCATAAATTCAACCTTGTGACAATGAAGTGCTTGGCGTTGTATTTCTTCAGTGTTTCCTCCGTACAGATCATCCCCTAATAAAGGAAACCCAAGATAGGAAAAGTGTACACGTATTTGATGTGTTCTTCCTGTTTCTAATTTAATTTCAACCACTTTATTATTATTTCCTTGGTTCACTACCGAATAATGTGTAATTGCTCTTTTTCCAGAGTCTGTTACCATTCGTTTTATAATGCTTTCTGGATCACGTCCAATTGGAGCATCAATCGTACCTGTATTCGTTGGTAGTTCCCCTTTTACAACTGCTGTGTAATAGCGGTTTACTTTTCCAGATTGTTGAAGTTTTGACAAGCGATCATGCGCTAGACGGTGCTTAGCAATAATCAATAAACCGGATGTATCTTTGTCTAGTCTATTGACAGCATGAAAAGTCGCAGGATGATGATTCATTGAGTAATATCCAATAATAGCATTTGCCAATGAGCCTGTTGGATGTTCTCGTGAAGGGATTGTTGGCATCCCAGCAGTTTTGTTAACAACAAGCAAATGGTCGTCCTCATAACCAATGTCTAAAGGTACAAATTCTGGGACGAGTGTTGTGCTAATTTGTTCATTAGGTAAACCAATTTGCACGTGATCACCTGTTCTTAAAGTCGTTCTGACCGTAACCTCTTGGTTATTAACTAATATAAGACCATCATTAAATTTAATATCAGCTAATGCTCTTTTCGATATATGACATTTTTCTTTTAAGAAAAGTCGAAGCAACTGGTTGTTCCAGTCATCTTCGACTTTCCAATTAAGCAGCGCTACATAGTTACTCACGAATGAAAGACTCCCTTACCCTTTTCCAAAATGGAAAAGGACGAAATCTTGCAAATCGAATTTTCTCTTCGGCAACACGACATTGTATAGATTTTACTCTGCTGTGGTTAAGCGTATAATGGTCAATTGTAACTTGAATGTCAATATCATTTATAGGTCTAAGTAAACAAGTATGATGCTGCGGTAGCACTAGAGGTGAACCTACAGTTCGGTAAACTCGATTATTAATGGAAGCCATTTCGGCTACTTGAATTGAAGCAAGTGACGGATGTAAAATAGCCCCCCCTAGAGCCTTGTTATATGCAGTACTACCTGAAGGAGTAGAGATACACAAACCATCGCCACGGAACACTTCAAAAGGTTCTCCTTTTATATCAACAGTACTAACGAGAGAACCGCCCAGACTTTTTACCGTACACTCATTCAAAGCTAAATGACGCTCAGTACTGGTTTCACCTTCACTTCTAATAACCACTTCAAGAAGTGGGTACTCAACGATTTGGTAGGGAGTTTTAGCGATATGAATCACGAGCTTTTCGACTTCATCAGGCACCCAGTCCGCGTAAAAACCTAAATGACCAGTATGAATCCCAACGAAAGCGGTGTCCTCTAGACGATCACAGTAGTCATGAAACGCCTGCAAAAGCGTGCCATCTCCTCCAACCGTAACAACCATTTCTGGTTCTTTCTCGTCATGCTTTAATCCAAAGTCAAGCAAGTAGCGTTTAATCCTCTGCTGCAATGTATTTGACACATCATCTCCACGAGACGTAACCGTAAATTTCATTATATCCCTCCATCTACAGCTTCCTTCCTTGCTCCTGCTTTCTAGTAATAATTCGTTGAGCTTCCCTTACTTCATCACGAATAATAGACATTTCTTCATCAAGTTGAAAGGCTGATTCTGCTGCACGTTGCAATCGAATTTTTATGTATTCGGGTATTTCACCACTATACTTATAGTTTAATGAATGTTCTATCGTTGCCCAGAAATTCATTGCCAACGTTCTTACTTGTAATTCAACTAATATCCTTTTCTCTCCTTCAATCGTTTGAACCGGATACCTTAGAATAAGATGATAGGATTGATAGCCACTCGGTTTTTTCTTAACAATATAATCCCGTTCTTCGATAATATCGAAGTCCGTTCTAGTTCGAACTAGTTCAACTACTGTTTCAATATCTTCAACAAATTGAGTTACGATTCGTAATCCAGCCAAATCCTCCATCTTGTCTTCCAACTGATCAAGCGGCACATTTTTCCGCTTTGCTTTGTCCAATATACTTGAAACGGGCTTCACTCTACCCGTTACAAACTCAATAGGAGTGTGCATAGATGATTTTTGATATTGCTCTCTTATTCCTTTCAGCTTTACTTTCAATTCTTCCACTGCCTGTTTATAGGGTGTCAAGAAAATATCCCAATTACTCATCATATCACCATCCGTCTTATCTTGAAGAACGCCTATGATTTCCTCTTAAGCGCTATTACCTTTAAAGGAAAATGTCAGAAACGGCTTTTTCCATTTCTTCGCCGTAGTTACTATTTCCCTCAATATTCTCTGTAAGAAAAGCAAGCTCATCAGCAATTGCCGTTAATTCGATGTTCAAGCTATTTCCTAGTTCAAGGTCTAGTGACCCTTGGTTTGCTAAAAGTTTCTTCAAAGAAGGCCATGTTCCCTTCCCAAAACTTACATAATAATAATCTAATTCATCTTCAATTATGTATATAAAAGCTAACCCGTCAGAGTCTACAAGCATGCGATTGCCAGCTTTTAATGTTCTAGCTAATTCCACGTTCAATTCTTCTTTCACTGACGCTACAAATCCTTCAGGTTTCTCCTGAATTTCTGTTACATTTAATTTTTTCATTATGTACCTCCAACCAATTCACGTACCTGTGTAAGACTTCACTTTATTCTACCATAAATCTCAAAAAAAATACGTATCAATGCCTTTGTCTATTATTGAAAATCATTTTTCACATAAAAGTTAAACAACAACTGTTATACTAATAAAAAACCTAATAATACAATGAATTACAAGTAGAAAAGGCGGGTTAGCAATGTCACAAGAAATTGAAATTGAAGTTAAGTCGATGATAACGAAAGAAAACTATCATGAATTGCTTAAGGGATTTAATTTAACTGAAGCTGATGCAATTGTTCAACATAATCATTATTTTGAAACCCCTAGTTTTTCTTTAAAAGCAACTGGTTCTGGTCTGAGAATCCGTGAAAAAAAAGGGATATTCACGTTAACACTTAAGCAACCTCATGAAGTAGGTAAACTAGAAACCCATCAGGTAGTCAGCCATGATGAATGGCTTAATGCTAAAGACAACTGTATTCTACCTGATGGAAAAGTAATGAATCAATTAAGGAACTTAAAAATTCCAACAGATCAATTACAATTTGTGGGTACTCTAACAACAAAACGGATCGAAATAAACTATGAAGAAGGTCAATTATGTTTTGATCAGAGCAGTTACTTTGATCAGATTGATTATGAGATTGAATTTGAAGGTAAGACTGAGCATCACGCTAAATCAACTTTATTACAATTACTTAGTAGCTATGGTTTAGAACAAACACCCACTCATAATAAAGTAAGACGCTTCTTTAATACGAAGTATAAGAAACAGGCATAAGTAATACAAACCAAAAACAACCAATTGTAGGTGTTACATTCATTTGCTATTATAAAGTATAGATCGAATAATAGAGGTGGCATAATGGATTTAGCATTCCTTCAGCAAATTAATCGACACCAGTCGATAAACGGACTTTCTTCTTTTAATAAGTCACAACAAACCAATATGGTACAGACAATGTTTTCTCAGTTTTTAGAGGAACAAATGAGTCGGTTGCAAATGAATACACCAAGCCCCAGAAATATGGACTTATTTCTTGATCCAACCTTAAAACAGCGAGTAGAACAAGCGCTAGGTCAATCTACTTTGCAGAATCAAGAACCAATACAGCTTAAACAAATTAGTTCAAACTGGACAAACTCATTGACTGAACGTGAATCACGATTCCAACCTTTAATTGAGTCTGCCGCTAAAAAATACAATTTAGACCCTAAGCTCATTCACTCCGTTATTAAACATGAGTCAAATTTTAATCCGAATGCCAAAAGTCACGCTGGTGCAATTGGATTAATGCAACTCATGCCAGCTACAGCTAGGGGATTAAATGTTCAAAACATTTATGATCCAGCTCAGAACATAGATGGTGGAGCTAAATATTTGAGACAGATGCTCGATAAGTATAAGGGTGATGTTCGCCTTGCCCTGGCTGCTTATAATGCCGGACCAGGTAATGTTGATCGTTTCGGTGGCATTCCCCCATTTAAAGAGACACAAGCATATGTTCCGAAAGTATTTAACACGTATATGAATGCCTAAAAAATAAAATGTCAGGGTTATCCAAAAAGGTCAAAATTGAGATCTTTTTGGATAACCCTTCTTTTTTGGTTTGTAGTGCTTAAATATAAATAAAAATCGTGAAATTTGCTGTCCACATTATCTATTGCTACAATATGAGAAGAGTTACATTACAGAGGAGATTTTAAGTCATGACCAATTCAAGTCAAACTCCATACGATGCGTTAGGAGAAAAAAAATTATCTTTATTAGTAGATACGTTTTATGACAAGGTTTCTAAACATTCAGATCTTGCTCCTTTATTTCCAACAGACTTAGCTGAGACAGCAAGAAAACAAAAGCAATTTTTAACTCAATTTTTAGGTGGACCTACCCTATATACAAACGAACATGGACACCCTATGTTACGCGCTCGACACATGCCGTTTATCATTACCCCCATACAAGCTGAGGCATGGCTTGATTGTATGAAAGAAGCAATGGATGAAACTCAAGTTAACGGCCCAATCCGTGAGTACATGATTGAACGATTAACAATGACCGCTCATCATATGGTAAATCATCCGTAATAGAAAGGAGAAATGACCATTGAACCAAAAGAATATTCCTTCAACTTGCGATACTCACCTTGGCGTTTGTGGTCTAGATCCGGATAATCATTTTTCAAGTAAGCGCCATAAACCGATAGAACTATATACATTTATCGATCCATTGTGTGCTGATTGCTGGGCTTTTGAACCAATGCTAAAAAAACTTCAAGTTGAATACGGAGAATACTTTCGAATTCGAACACTTGTTGCAGGACGTCTTCAAGCTTGGAATGTGTGTAAACCTACTCCTAAAGGGGTGGCTGCAAAGAAACAAGAAATCGCTTCTATTTGGGAACAAATCGCGCACAAAACTGGGATGTCTTGTGACGGTGACGTATGGTTAGAAAATGACTGGCACTCACCTTATTTAGCTTCTGTCGCAATTAAGGCGGCTGAATTACAAGGCCCACAACTCGGAGCTCGTTTTTTGAGAAAAATGAGAGAAGCTTTATTTTTAGGAAAACAAAATATCACTCAACAGGATGTTTTGATTAACTGTGCGACTAAAGCTGGATTAGACATAAATGAATTTAAACATGATTTATCTTCTCAAACAGCTTCTAAAGCGTTGCAGCATGATATTAAAACAACCAATGAAATGGGTGTTGATATCGTACCTACTTTTGTTTTCTTTAACGCGAATGTAGAAGATGATGGAATAAAAGTGACTGGAAATTATCCATATAAGGTATACGTGCAAATTTTAGAAGAGATGCTTGGCTTTAAGCCTGAACCGGCTAAAAAACTTTCATTGGAACAATTTTTAACTCGTTTTGAGTTAGTTGCGACGATTGAAGTTTCAGTTGTATTTGATATTTCAGAGGAAGAAGCAGAGAGACGTTTGAAAGCACTAGTTCTTCAACAAAAAGTCGAAGCAGTTCCTGTGAAATACGGTGTGTTCTGGCGCTCTTTATCGTGCTAACCATCATTTAAACTTGTACTTAAAATCTTCTAACTTAAAGCAATGCAACATAAATTAGTAATAATCATGTTGCTGATAGTTAGGAGGTTTTTATTTTGAATCGGGTTATTATTATTCTCGGGATTTTCTGCACATTAGTGAGCTTTTATTTGTATATGTTGTCATTACTTAGTGTTTTTCCTTTCTGGATTTCAATCCCCTTGTTACTCGGCTCTCTCTGTCTTACCTTCTCTCCCCTTTCTAAGCAAAAGCGCTTTAAAGGATTTCGATAATAGAAAAAGGGTTATCCGGTATGGATAGCCCTTTTTCTATTATTATTCGTTTGCTTCTAATAATTGTTCCATTTCCTCTAGTGTCTTTTCGAAGACCGCTAGTGCCTGCTCAATAGGCTCTGAAGAAGTCATATCGACTCCTGCACGTTTTAGCACCTCAATCGGATAATCTGAACTTCCTGCCTTTAGAAAATCTTTATAGCGTTCAACTGCAGATTCTCCTTCTTCAAGTACTTGCTTGGATAGAGCTGCAGCAGCACTATATCCTGTTGCATATTGAAAAACATAGAAATTGTAATAGAAGTGAGGAATCCTTGCCCACTCTAGACCAATCTCCTCATCAATCACAATATCTTCACCGAAGTATTTTTTATTAAGGTCATAGTAAGTTGCCGTTAATAATTCTGGTGTTAATGCTTCACCACCAGCTGCTTTCTCATGAATTAACTGTTCGAATTCAGCAAACATCGTTTGACGGAAAACCGTCCCTCTAAAACCTTCTAAGAAATGGTTAAGTAAATACAGCTTTTCTTTTGGATCATTCGTATTTTTAACCATATAGTCATTTAATAAAGCTTCATTTAATGTTGAAGCGACCTCTGCTACGAAAATCGTATAATCGCCGTATAAGTACGGCTGGTGTTTACGTGTGTAATAGCTATGTAAGCTATGACCAAATTCATGAGCAAGAGTAAACAGATTATTTACGTTGTCTTGCCAGTTCATAAGAATGTATGGCATTGTACCATAAGATCCCGATGAGTAAGCGCCACTTCTTTTCCCTTTGTTCTCCTCCACATCAACCCAGCGCTTCGTAAAGCCCTCTGTTAATGTCGAGACGTACTCTTCCCCTAGTGGAGCAACACCTTTAATAACAAGGTCTTTTGCTTTCTCATACGGAATTTCCATTTTGACATCTTTTACAAGGGGTGTATAAAGATCATACATATGTAATTCTTCTACACCTAACACTTTTTTACGTAAACGTACGTAGCGGTGAAGTAAATCTAAACGTTTATTGACAGTCTCAACCAACTGGTCATAAACCACTTCAGGAATATGATTTGTACTAAGAGCTGCTTCACGCGCTGAATTGTACTTTCTTACTTTTGCATAGAATAAATCACGTTTTACCTGACCACTTAGTGTTGAAGCAAATGTATTCTTATATTTATCATAAGTCTCATACACAGCTTTAAACGCTTCTTCTCTGACTTTTCTGTTATCACTCTCTAAAAACCTTATAAATCTTCCATGAGTAATCTCAACTTCTTCTCCATCTTCATCTTTTACGGATGGAAATTTAAGATCTGCATTATTCAACATGCCAAACGTATTACTAGGGCTACTCATCACTTCGCTTGCTTGAGCAAGAATGGCCTCTTCTTTTTCAGATAAGACGTGGGCCCGTTGATCATTTAACTCAGCAAACATTTGCTTATATATTTTTAATCCATCGTGTTCATTCAGGAATTTTTCAATTTTTGATTCTTCAATCGAAAGTAATTCCGGTACAATGAATGAAGCTACTTGAGCTACTTGAGAAGCTAGACTAGCGGCGCGGTCATTTAATCCTTGGTAGTAGGAATTAGTCGTATCTTGGTCATAGCGCATGTGAGCATATGCATATAAACGCCCTAGCTTTTCTGTTATTTCATTTTGCTTTTCAAGCGCCACAAAAAGAGAAATCGCTGAATCAGCCAATGTTCCTTTGTAAGCCTCTAAGTAAGGAAGTTGAATTTGAATTGCTTTAAATTCTTTCTCCCATTCTTCATTTGTAGTAAAAATGTCTTCTAGATCCCACGTTTTTTCTACTGGAATCTCATCGCGTTTTGGTAATGTTTTTGACAATAGATTGCACCTCCAAATTCGGGTCAAGGGAAATCCCTTCTACCTATATATTCGTCTTTCGTACACTTATTCCTTTATTGTAACCTTGATTGTTTTGATTCATGACTTGCACTTTTAACATATGATCTAGCTTAATCGCTTCTTCTAAGCTAGATGGGATCGTGATGTCTTTCACTCTTTTGTAATCTTCCTCTTTTTCGTTTATTTTTTCTAAATATCCTATCTTAACTAAAAAATGCAAATAGCCTTTAACAGCTAATTCCCAGTGAGTCGAACTAGGCATTCGTCTTAGATTAATCCAATTATGTTCAATATAGAAATACATACATTGAGAGACTATTCTTCGGGGGAAAGATCGTTGCAAAGGTTGGTGTTGCAAACATTCAAAAAGTAGTAAGAGTTGCCAATGTTTCGGAGATGAGGCAAAAAGATAATGATAGGCAGTTGGCCATCCTGCTTCTATTGGAAAGAAACCCGGTGGTATACGATTTTTATAAAGAAGGTTTCTACTATTCCTTTGTAACTTTGAAGGGTACGGGGAGAGAGTTTGATAACGCCAATTTTTCTTAATTGTTAGCCATTTTTCAAGAATATTAATATTTTCTTTACTTTGAGGGTAAATGATAGAGTCAATCGTTGTATGAAAAGTAGGAGTTTCATGATAAGAAGTTAAAACTTTAATAGGGGAATAGGGAGTTAGTTGATGAAGGTGAGCAAAACGATTCTGATCTGGACAAAAATAAGTAAGATGGAAATGGTGTTTCTTAGAGGTTCGGCTAGCCAGCCATTCAAAGGCTTTTAAAGAGAAGGTATTTGGTCCGTGGCGTTTTAAACGATTACCACCAAAGATCCATAAGGGGATGATTCCTATTTGTTCATATCCGCGTGTTCGTTTTTCCATTAAGGTAGTTTCCAAGGGAGAACATTGATATTCTAAAGCGTATAGTTTCTCGTTATAACGAAATAACAAATCAGGTCTTTGCCTAATGATTGGAAGATAGCATTCTAAGGCTACTTTTACATTTTGTTTTTTTAACCAGTTATACAGTTGCATCTTCCCTTTTAGATGGTACATACTCTCATGTTCTAATGAACCTTGACATTCATTTGAGTGATGAGCAAAATGCCACAACCTTGTTCTTCCTAATTTCAGTTGAACTTCTTGTTGACAAGTAGGGCAGTAAAATTTCCGTTTTTTTCTTAATTCCTTCAACTCCTCAACTCGCCAATCTTCACCCATTGAGATTATTGTTCCGTCTTTAAATTTTGCAACAAACAAGTAACCACCTCCATATTATGAACTAACTATTCGCCGGATCTTATAGAATTCCTTCATATGAAAAAAATAAATTAAGTTGTTCAAAGAAAAAGCAACCACTGACTAGGTTGCTTTTAGTTTTATAGAAGTGGTGATAACAATCTAGAAGTAGATTCAATGATGCGATTGAAAATAGAACGATTTTTAAATTGTTTAACATTCAACTGATTTGAATGTTCAAGATCATAAATGTAGTCACTCACTAATGTAGTGACGCTCTTTGTTTGATAAAGATAGGCATTCACTTCAAAATTCAAATGAAAACTGCGCATATCCATATTTGATGTGCCAATCGAGGCGATTTCGTGATCGACAATAATCAATTTGCTATGCATAAAGCCCCTATGATATTCGTATACCTTTACACCCGCATCAAGAAGCTCTGGAAAATAAGAGCGAGACGCATGAAAAACAATTCGTTTATCTGGACGACTAGGAACAAGCAATCTAACATCAATACCACTTAATGCGGCAATTTTTAGAGCACTTAATATATCATCGTCAGGAATAAAATAAGGACTTGCAATCCAAATCGATTTCTTTGCTGATGTAATCATTGAAAAGAACAATTTCTTATTTACTTCCCAACGAGTGTCAGGTCCACTTGCAATCATCTGTACACCACCATCGGCTTCAACAGACGTTAAAACGGGAGATAGATAAGTTGGATTTAAAATTGTTTCACCAGTCTGATAAAACCAATCTTGAAGAAAGATTAACTGAAGTGTTCTAACAGCTTCTCCTCTAATAAATAAATGTGTATCTCTCCAATTTCCAAAATAAGCATGTCTGCCTAAATATTCGTCGCCAATGTTTAAACCGCCTACAAAACCAATTACTCCGTCAATAACAATTATTTTTCGGTGATTTCTATAATTAAGCTTATGATTTAAAAAAGGCAACTTCACCGGAGAGAAAGCCTCTATTTCCACCCCTACATTTTTCAAGTCTCGAATATATTGTTTGGATAGACGCCAACTACCTACAGCATCATAAAGAAATCGTACTTCAACACCAGCTTTGGCTTTCTCAATTAAAATGTCTTTAATTTCCTGGCCTAATCTATCATCACGTACGATGTAATACTCAAGATGTATATGATGTTCTGCTAATTTTAACGCTTGTAAAATATGAGCATATGTTTCTTTGCCATCTGTCAGAACTTTTGTCTCAGTAGAAAATGAGATCGGATTATTTCCAAGTCGATGGGCCAATCGAAACAGAAGTTGTTGATGTCCGCCCATTTTTTTTACTTGATCTTCATTTAACTGTCTATGTCCTTCAATCTGCTGAAAGGCTTCCTCATCTTGTAGTGCCTTTTTCGAAAATGAACGATTTTTGCGGTGATTTTGACCAAAAAGTAAATAAAAGAAAAAACCGAATAAAGGAAAAGCAGCTAATACCAACAACCAGGTTAACGTCTTTGTTGGGTGTCGGTTTTCGAAAAAAATGACAACAGCAATAAAAAGAACGGATAAAGAAAACGCTACACTTATAACCCCTACGAACCAACCTTCCCAATAAACTCGGGTCATATATAGCACGCCAAAAATTAAAATTAAAAATAACATTATGTTTAATTGGTTTTTCATTTACACTCTCTCCGTCCCCTAAAAAACACTATTGCTCATAAAAAATGAGGGAATCCAAAAAGGAGTCCCCCATTCTATACGAACGTCATATGGAATCTGGGGTGTGTTACATCCCAAATCTTTTATTAATTTTTTGCGAAAGAATTTCGGATAACCGGTAGTGCATTATCTCTTACAATCTCTTTTCCATATTCCTTCATACGATAAATAGAAACATCGGATTCATATCCGTACTCGAGCATTTGACTCAACATATCATCCTGCTCATCCTCATTATATCGTTCATCATTAAAGAGCACGTGCAGGAAATACGTTCCTTCGAAGTGATAAAGCTCATTATATAGATCATCAATAAAGAAGTTATGACTTAGAGAAATCACATCTTCAAAATCTTTAAAACCAATCACAATTTCAAGATGTTCTGTGATTTGCTCTAGGTCATCTTCTTCATTGCCTGCCATTAAATCAACTAGGCTTGATTCCCCAGTTTCCTTGTCTGAAACAGGTATTTCAAGTTTCACATTTCCGTCAGACACCTGACCTCTTGTTACTACCACTTCTAAACCTTTATCCAAAGCATGAATTTGAATCCATAACGGTCCATCTAATTCAAACTCATCATCTCTATCGTTTACTTCGTTCATCATTTCGAAGAAGAGCTCTTCTCCACGCTCACGATTATACCAAATTTCATCCCTATCAAAGCCTCTATCCTCAATATCAGTGTACGTAATGTAAAATTTAATGGTCGTATCATTGACGCGTTCAATATCCATTTTTCGCTCTCCCTCCTAATCAGTAATAGTCGTTAACTACATCTTGATGAGGTATATGCCTAACCTCCTTCAATTCCTTAGTAGAATCATATTACCATACTATTTCAATTCTTGTATTGAAATACCTTCCTACTTGTCTGAATCTAAAAGAGTATCTTCGTCATCACCATCTATAAGATGCTTACTTCTATTTTATGATAAATTCTTTGAAATTGGAAATCTAAAAACTGGATTAAACCATATTTTCAAAAAATCATCGTTTAACCATCATATTTTCTTCTCTACAACCATATTGTTTGTTAATGGGGTCAGACAAGCCTTTCTAGAATCTTCTTTAAGAAATATATGAAAAGATGTTTGACAATATGAACCTAATTATGTGCATAACAACAAAGGATGATGAATAATATGGATACCGATTTTCTCATTTCTCTTTTAACCATTATTGGAATTGACATCATTCTAGGTGGTGACAATGCTATCGTCGTAGCTCTAGCCTGTCGAAATCTCCCAAAAGAAATTCGCAATCGTGCCATTGTCCTTGGTATCGGCTTAGCTCTTATTACGAGAATGTCTCTTACAGTTGTAGCTGTTCAATTATTAGAGATTCCCTTTCTTCTAGCTGTTAGTGGCGCGCTGCTCATTTACATAGCTTACAGTTTATTATCGGAACAAGCTGATGATCGACAAATTGAAGGTGGAACGAGCCTGTGGAGTGCAATCAAAGCTATTATTGTTGCTGACCTAGTTATGGGCTTTGATAATGTTATTGCCGTTGCAGGAGCTGCTCATGGGGATCATGTATTAGTTTTAATTGGACTACTTGTCTCCGTGCCTATTATCATTTGGGGTAGTAAATTAATCTTAAAAGCATTTGACCGTTTCCCTATTATAGTTTATATCGGAGCTGGTATTCTGGCTTATACAGCAAGCAGAATGATTACTCACGAGGAGATGTTAGCACCTCTTTTTAGTCAACACCCTTATTTCACTTTAGCCTTTAAAGCACTTATTATTGCAGGTGTATTAATTGCAGGTGTGATTCGAGTGAAAATGTCAAAAAAATAAAAAGCCGTTACCTGGTTACTCCCCTTAACTAATCCGTTCCATTGCGCTTTGGGCACTTGCTTTCCGAGGGGAGTTGCCAAGCCTCCTCGACGTTC
>NZ_BAUV01000053.1 GCF_000513135.1 Halalkalibacter akibai JCM 9157 | reverse complement strand
TTTTTCTTATGTGAAAACAAAAATTACGGTCACTATTATGGAAAAAGTTCGGGAAGTGGTAACTTCTCGAACTTTTTCTGAAGCTATCTAGTATACTTTAATTTTCCCTAAGCGCAGTCAGTTAAAGTATATAGACGCAGGTTTCACCTTGACTAATCTCTTTTAGCTAAATCTAAAATATAATTTGGTGTCAAAGCCCCTTCATAAATTCTTAATTCGTCCATTAATCCTTTATAAGGAGTATCCCACCAGTTAACACCCAAGCTAAACTGACTCTGAGTGTTTGTGAAGATGTTCGGATAGTTATTTCCACTAAATCTCTCTACTCCATTTACATAAACTTTTATTGTACCTTCATCAACTGTTATGACTAAGTGCGACCATTCGTTTGTAGGTACTGTAGATCCAATTGGCGCATCATACCATCTTGAACTTCCCGACCACACCATCGTTTGGTTTCCTACCGGTCCCTGAGGAACGAGACTCATCCAATTATTACCGTCTCTTGCACCAAAAAATGTTGTTGTGAAATTAGTCAGTTGTTCTGGCTTTAACCATAACGAAACTGAATATGTGTTGCTTGAAATAAGTCCATTTGGCAATTTGACACCCGAGTTCCCATCAAACTTGGCTGCATTTCCAAATAGTCCTTCTACGTAATTGATTGTTCCGCCAGTGTTATTAATTCGATCACCAGTAAAAACTCCATCACCAAAGTTACCAATCTCATCCTTTAAATGATCATTGAAGCTATAATGAGCAACTAAACCTGCTTCACTGTAAGCTAAAACAGTTATTTCATACGACTGGGTTGCCGTTTTACCAGATTTCGTAATCGTCGCTGTTAAAGTGGCTACAGCATTCTCCTCTCCAACCGCAGGACGAGTTACAACTCCCGTGTTCGTAACAACACTAGGGTCTGAAGATTCCCACATAATTTCTGTATATCGAGTCCCTTCAGTTGGTAACGTTAAATTCGAAATAACGTTTTCAACATCTCCAAGATTCAAGTCATTAGCAACATCTGCGATGATCTCTTCGTCAGTTCGATCTTGAAGCTTACTTCCCCAAACCATAATTCCATCTGATGACATTGCTGTAAACGTCATCACCACTAATTCTGATGTCGGATCATATTGACGTACAAATACTCCCTCAAAGATCTCCCCATTTATTACAAGTTCAGCTTGATTATGACTTGTTTTCTTCCAAGTTCCACTAACATCACCTGAAATGGTATTATCCTTATTTAAAGAAAGATAGACTGATTTTTCTATTGAAGATGTAACGTCTTTTCCATGATTAATAAACGAATACTCTCCAATGAGATCTTGTCTGTTTACCTTTGCTAACTTTTCGCCAGTATAACGATACGGTGCCACAACTGGCCATCCATCTTTATTCATAAACATTTGGTGAACGCGAACCTCATGCATTTCACCTCTTTCTGGGAATCTCGTGTGGAACACTAGGAATCTTTCTCCTGTGTCTGGATCCGTGTAAACTGAATTATGTCCAGGTGAAAGGTACCCATAGCCATCTCCTGTTCCTGGATCTCCCACCTTTCGTTCAAATAAAAAGTTCCCCATTAGCTTATTTCCATATTCAGCATGAGCATAATTATTAACCTTATTACGAACTGTTCCATCATCTAAAGAATCTGGAAATACAGCTGTTGCACCAGATGCATCTACATAAGGGCCATCTGGGTTTTCAGAACGATAGACTCTCATTTGATAGCCACCACTAGCACTTAATCCACCATAAGTTACATACAGATAATAATAATCCGTTTCTTGATCATATAACGCATAAGGACCTTCTACTGAGTATCCGTATCCACCCGCAATCTTAGTACCGAAATAACGATCAATCATTCGGCCATCTTCTGTTACTCCATCTTCTCCCGGGTACATCGGTTGCCCCGTAGCAGGATCGACTTCCAGGATATAAATCCCACCAGCCCAAGAACCATAAGTCATCCAAAGCTTGCCTTCCTCATCAAAAAACAAGTTTGCATCAATGGAGTTCGTGTAAAGACGATAATTATATCCACCATTACTCGTAAACCATTCAGGATTCACATCTTCAATAACTCCTTCTTCAATTAGGTCTGCAATATTCGTATTCTTCCAATGCTTATTAACTCTACTATTATTATCATACGCATCACGATTGAAAAAACCAGAATACATAATTGTATCTACATACTCAAACGGACCTTCGATATCCTTTGAGACCGCATAACCTATTGCTGACCGAATATATGTTGAAGACGCGCTATAATACATCATATAAGCTCCAGTTGTACCGTCCTCATGTTCATAATGCTCATTCCAAATGATTTCAGGAGCCCATACCGCAAAGCCATTTCTACTATCAGCATCATTTTCTCCTGCCCACTCAAACGACCCTGCTAAATTTTTCGACAAATCGCCGTATATCGTATTCCCTGGTGTTGTGTAACCATTCGTATAGTTCGTCCAGTTAATCAAATCATCTGATTTGGCTCCATCAATATGTGAACCGATCACGTAAAATGTATCCTCTACTTTTATAATCGATGGATCATGAACAGAAGCATTCTCAAATTGGATCGGATCAACCTGATAATCCTGGTCTGGCCTATTACTATTTTCACTAGAAACATTATAAACCTTATCCGGTCCACCTTTTGCCTGAACTGTAAGCGGTATCATTACTACGAACACTAAGATTACAAGGAACCATTTACGAAACAGTTTGAAACTCATTTAGTTTTTCCCCTCTCTTTTTCACATTTTTTCATCTGTTTTAATGTGTATCTTCATCAAATCCATTAACCAATAAACATTACCACCACCTTTATTTTCTTACTTGCAATAATAATAGTCCACCAAATAGTAAATGTATGTATTAACTTATTTACTATTAAATTAATATTACTAAAATGCGAATATTCACTCATGAGAGTTTATACTCATTTTCCTAAAAATTAATTGTATGTTATATATTGTTAATCTCATAAAAAGCACTAATTATACTAAAATATCCCCATACATTTTTACAATTATAGGAAAGTATTTAGTCTTCTAATGCAAAATCCAAATAAATCTTTGTTAGTTAAAAACTTAGCTATAACCTTAATATATTTATTAACTAGGATGTAACATAAGACTTTCATTCCATCTCCTAAAAAAAAAACGTATGAATCAACAAAGATTCACACGTTTCTCACTTTATTTAAATTCATTACAATCATCATGTTCCACAAAACGTTCGATAAGGACGAGTTGGATCTGGGACTGTACAATAAGCAGTTTGTATTTCTGAATACTCGTATGGTTTAGTTAATACTTTAAGGAATTTTTCTAAGACACTATAATCGTTTTGCTTTTCTGCAGCCTCAAGTGCTTCCTCAACTAAGTGATTTCGAGGAATTACGGCAGGGTTATTCTCTTTCATTAATTCCTTTGAATCAGCTATTGATTGTGGTTGTCTGTCTAGTCTTGCTTCCCAACGCTTTTCCCACTCACTAAATTCTGGCGCGTCTGATAAAACTGTTTCCTGAACATGATCAAATGTTAAAGCTCGAAACGTATTTGTGAAATCTGCACGCTCCTGCTTCATCAAGTCTAGGAGATCTTCAATTAAAGTCTGATCCTGATCTTCCTCATTGAAAATCCCAAGTTTTGCTCTCATTCCAGAAAGCCACTTCGCTTGAAACAGATCTGGAAAAACGGAAATTGCCTCTTGAGCGATTTCAACTGCTTGATCTTGATTTTCGTGCAACAATGGTAAAAGCGCTTCTGCAAAACGAGCAAGATTCCAACCTGCTATAGGTGGTTGGTTTCCATAAGCATAACGACCTTGTCTATCAATTGAACTAAAAACCGTTTCAGGATCATAAATATCCATGAAAGCACATGGTCCATAATCAATCGTTTCACCACTTATCGTCATGTTATCCGTATTCATTACTCCATGTATAAAGCCAACCAATTGCCATTTTGCAATTAACTCAGCTTGACGGCTGACTACAGCCTGAAGTAGGGCTAAGAAACGATTTTCGTCCAACGGAATTGTTGGATAATGACGCTGTAATGTATAATCTGCCAAAGCTTTTAATTCTTCATGCGTACCCCATTTTGCAGCATATTCAAATGTTCCAACTCTTATATGACTTGCTGCTACACGGGTTAAAATGGCACCAGGTAACTCGGTTTCCCTGTAAACAGACTCACCCGTTGTAACAACAGCTAGACTACGGGTCGTTGGAATACGAAGTGCGTGCATTGCCTCACTAATAATGTATTCACGTAGCATAGGTCCTAGTGCAGCACGACCGTCTCCACCACGGGAATAAGGTGTTCGACCTGACCCTTTAAGTTGAATATCCATTCTTTCGTTTTGAGGAGTTACTTGTTCCCCGATTAGAAGCGCACGACCGTCTCCTAGCATCGTAAAATGTCCAAACTGATGCCCCGCATAAGCCTGGGCTAAAGGCTCAGAACCTTCTGGCATTCGGTTTCCAGAAAAAATAGCGACTCCTTCTTCACTCTTTAGGACCTCGCTGTTTAACCCAAGCTCTTTTGCTAATGAATCATTAAAAATGACTAACTCCGGTTCAGACACAGTTGGTGGGGTCAAACTAGAAAAAAACAATTCTGGGAGACGTGCATAACTGTTGATAAGGTTCCAACCTGATTGGTTTGTTTCGATTTCTTTTGTCATTTAAATCTCCTTCATCTCGTTCGTTTAGTAGTTCGATTATAAGATATTCTCTTACCCTAATTTATACCCTTATATTGTCTTCTTCTGCCAATTTATTTATAC
This sequence comes from Halalkalibacter akibai JCM 9157, assembly GCF_000513135.1. Taxonomy (GTDB): domain Bacteria; phylum Bacillota; class Bacilli; order Bacillales; family Bacillaceae_D; genus Halalkalibacter; species Halalkalibacter akibai. The sequence continues at coordinate 19,079 of NZ_BAUV01000053.1, read as the reverse complement.
TTTAACATAAAGTGTTTCACTTTTATTGTGTAAGTTATAAAAAATGAACCAACCAAAATGGTTAGTTCAATCTCCTCAACACTCATTTTTAAATTTTTTAATATTTCCTTGCTTTAATTAGCGTTTTTAAAAGCTTCTCCCCTTTTTCTTGCTCGAATGTTTCGTTGAATAGCGTCAAATATAACGGTTTTTGTCCCCTTTATTTCACTCGAGTCACCAGTTAACAAACTGTATAAAAGCTTAAGATCTAAAGCAGTTGTCTCCTTAAGAATCTTATTTTTTGGCAGAGCTTCAATAAAATGTTCAACCTCTTCCTTGTTCTTTAAATTTTTATAATCTACTCTTACTCCGTTTAGCTCCTCAAATTTCTTTTCTGCTATAAGGTTGAACAATTCAGAAAATGATTTCTTTTTTTTCTGTTGTTGTGAAGAAGTTGTCGTTTCTTTTGATTCTTCTAACGTTTTAATTAAATGGTCTATTTTAGTTATATCTTGCTTTAAAACTATATCATCCACTGCTAGATAAATGTTTCTAAGACGATTTAAGTAATCAGCAATTATATGATTCATAATAGAACCCCTTTATGTTTTCCAATACATGCAATGATCTCATCCGTTAATTCAGCATATTCGCTACATTTTTTACCAGCTGCTGTTGATCTTGCAATATCTTCATAGTTTTGGATGATAGTTTTAAAGGTGAAATTCTTCTCTGTTTGGGTAAATAAAAGAGTTGTGAACGTGGATTCTTGTAAATCAGCAATTAAATCATTTAGTACATGGTGATTGTTGACCGTTCCTTTTTTTAACGTTTCAAATATGCCTAACAGTTCAGGCTTTTTGCCAAAAAGTGTTTGTGCCAATAATGCATACTGACTATCAATACAAACTCGTTTATAAATATTCTCAACCGTTTTTATATAATGAACCACACCTCTAATACTTAGAGTCTGAATAATCGAAGGGATGATGTAATAGTTAGAGAGTAAAAAAGCACCCTGAGTGATGATATTGTTACTAGGAGGGCAATCAAATAAGATAAAATCATACTCGTTTTCTACACCACTTCTCTGAAAAAATTGTTGCAATGGTAGTAGATCTTCAAAGTCTTCCTTCAATTTTAACGCAAGTTCATCAAGTCCTCCATTAGGGTAAAACGTGTTGGAAGGGATAAAATGGACGTTTTCTTCGGTAGCTTTAATTAACGGAGTAGCATCAATTGAAAAGGGTAAGCTTTTAAATTGCTTGAATTGTTGCCACATATCATAAATGTAATTTAAACTCTCATTCGGTTCTAACTGCTCCAACCCTAATCCTTTCCGTGCCAAACAAATTTCGCTTAATGAACACTGGGGATCGAGATCAATGAGTAAGACGCGGTATCTTAACTCAACCATTTGCAAGGCAATTTGATAAATACTAGTTGTTTTTCCTACTCCACCTTTATAGTTGCCAACAAAGATTTTTTTCGCTTCAACCATGTATGCATCTCCTTTGATGTGGACTCCTTAAAATGTATTAGCCATTTTTATATTTAGTACCAATTCAAAGGCTCATTTCACTTTAGATTAGATCCACGTTCCCATAATGCATTCAATCTTTTTAATCCCAATTTATAAATTTATATTAAAACGTGATTTGAATCACTACACCTCCTTCAGACTCTTGATATTCTTTAGTTAATTCTTTAACAAACAACTGGAGGGATTAGCAATGAACCATACATTTACAGAAACTTCTATTGTAGGAGATATCGTACTAAAATTTCCAAAAGCAAGTGATCTGTTAAAATCTTATCGGATTGATTTTTGTTGTGGCGGAAATCGTCCCATTATCGAGGCTATAACGGAGAAAAATTTATCAGTGGAAGAAGTTTTAAAGAATTTGAATAAACTCTATCAGGACACAATAGCCTTTCAAGATACAAGAATTGCATGGGAAAAAGCTTCTTATCAAGAGTTAATAGATCATATTATTCTTAAACACCATCGTTATATCAATGAAGAACTCCCTCTATTAAGCCCTTACGTTACAAAAGTATTGCGAGTTCACGGGCAAAACCAACCACACTTAGCTCAAATTCACGACCTTTTTCACGAGCTTCAAATAGAGCTAGAACAACATTTAATCAAAGAAGAACAAGAGGATTTTCCACTTATTTTAGAACTGGAACAAAATCCGACTAAGAACCTTTTCAAGAAATTACAAGTGGTTGTTGAAAATCTCGAAAATGAACATAGCCATGCTGGTAACATTTTAAGAGAGCTTCGTGAAATCACAAACGATTATACACCACCTGAAGGGGCATGCGGGACATATCGTCTTGTTTATCAACGTCTTTTCGACCTTGAGTCTGACTTATTCCAGCATATTCACTTAGAAAACCATGTTCTTTTTCCAAGGGCTCTCGCCCAAGCTTCTGTTTGACTTTAAAGGAAAAAGCGCATTGGAGTATCACTTCCAATGCACTTTTTCCCTTTATCCATTTTCAGCTAAATCCTTAATAACTTCTTTAGAGTGTGCCGCAAACTCCACAGATGCATCATAGTACATTTGACCATTTTCAATAAGTGAAAAGTCACCAATTTCAATTCGAAGTCTAGTGCCGTTGTGTTGACTTTCTAACTTATAGGAATAGGCAATGTCCCCTTCACTTAGCGTCTCTTTCCAATTAGTAACGTTTAAGGCAATTTTCAATTCTAACGTTTCTTCTGCTTTTATGACCGTCGTAATCGATTGTCCACCGTTCGGTAGGTCCCAGACGACACTGCTACCTTCTGTCATTTTATCGCTTGGATAATCTTCAGGAAGCTCATCCCACTTTTTCACATATTCCGGAAGAACAAGAACCTCCCAAACTTTCTCCCCAGGTGCTTCTATAAAAATCTCATCTTTTACAATGAGTTGTTTACTCATGACTTGATATACCCCCTAGATAGAATTTACTTAGGTATAGTTTACCATTAATTGTACTCGAGTTCTAAAAGTATGGAATTGTTATAGAAGTTAAAGCGGTCTTCTCCCTTGAATGATGCGAATAAGCACGACAACCACTGCTATAATTAAAAGGATGTGAAGAAATCCCCCCAACACATTTCCTGTAATGAAACCTAATAACCACATAAACAACAAGACAATAAATATAAACCACAACATATTTATACACTCCTTCATCTTGGATTTTTAAAAAGCACACTATTTTAAGTGACCAATATATATGCAAGATTAAAGCTTGTATAATTAAATACCCGTTGATAAGGTTATAAAACCTATCTAGTTAGAAAATAAATCCCGCAAAAAAAGAAAGTAACCTCGAAAATTCGAGGTTACTTTTTGTTTGCTTGACGACCACTTTTCTTTTGACTTTGTGAACTTGAATTTCCAATTTGAAACTCACTGCCTAATTCAATGTCATTATGCTTATCTTGTTTTTCAATTTGTTCTCTTGTTTGATCCTTTTTTTGCTTTCCTTGATTTGACATAATAGTCCCACCTCACTTTTCATTATGCTCTAGTTTAATATGCGCAATTTAAAACCATTTACTCAGTGATGTGAAACTCAACTTATTTCGTCAAGGTAAGCGACCACAGTGACCACTCACTTACTCAGACGAAGTATTATTTTAAATTAAGAAGGACGGGTGTTTAATTTCCATCCACCACTTCTTTTAAGATTTCATATGATCGTTTTTGTTTCTCTTCATCATAAATATAAGATACAGCCATAATTTCATCGACACAGTACTTTTCTTGAAACTTGGTTAACTGATCTCGGATCGACTCTTTGCTACCTTGTAGGGTCACACTTGACATTGATGTGGCCATTTGTTTTTCTGGTTGTGTCCAGATATCATCCATGTTTTCAACAGGAGGACTAAGTGGCGTTTGCGTTCCGCGAACAACATTTAAGAAAAATTGCTGCATTGTTGTTAGTTCTCGAGCAGCCTCTTCATCAGTTTCAGTGGCAATGACGTTCAGACAAACCATCATATAAGGTGCATCCAGGTACTCAGATGGTTGAAAATGACTTCTATAGATAGCCATTGCTTCTTCCATATATCTTGGTGCAAAATGAGAAGCAAACGCATATGGCAAGCCTAATTTCGCAGCTAAAACAGCAGATTCCGTAGATGAACCAAGAATATAAAGAGGGATATTCGTTCCAATTCCCGGAAAAGCCTTCACATAATTTTGTACCTCTTCTCCGCCAAAGTATTGAAGCAATGCTTGAACGTCATCTGGAAACGTGTAAACAGAGTCATTTTTAGAGCGTCTAAGTGCATTTGCCGTCATCATATCAGTTCCCGGAGCTCGTCCAAGACCTAAATCAATACGGTTGGGATAGATCGTTGCCATCGTGCCAAATTGTTCGGCGACGATTAACGGCGAATGATTCGGTAGCATGATCCCACCAGATCCAACTTTGATATGTTCTGTTTTCTCCAACGTATGCTTAATCAATATGGCAGTCGCTGAACTAACAAGTGTTTGTGTATTGTGGTGTTCTGCGATCCAATAACGAGTGTAGCCCATTTTCTCAGTCGCTTGCGCAAGATCAACCATTGAATCAATGGCTTCTTTTGTTCCTTGACCATTTCGAATCGGTACTAGATTTAAGACCGAAACAGGAATGTTTATATTAGACATGTGATTTGTGTCCTCTCTGAGTTAGTTTCCCTACTATAGTAACAATTCGAACAGAAGAAACAAATTTATTTGCCTATGGTTTAAGTCATTCTGAAATAATCTCACCTATGACCTTACCTTTTACGATTTCAATAGTTGCACCGTAATCATAGACATTACCGCTCACATTATTTTGAATCGACACATGTGAATGTTTATTTAAATGAATATTACCTGTTAATTGTGCTTCTAAAAATAACTTTGCTCCACTTAACACTTTAATATCCCCTTCGACTCTTCCGATGACTAATGCATCACTTTCAATGATTAAGTTTTCTTTTTTATCTCCCGCAATTATTTTCATTGTTTTTCTCCATTCTTTAAAAATGTAAATGATTACCTTTTTACGTTTAACATTTAATTAAGTTTCACTTTTTTCTATTGTTAAAAAAATAAGGGTGTCCTAACTCCTCTTAGGAAAACCCTCTGTTAATTCCATTTTAAATTTGAACTAATTCTTCTAAAGTAAGATAAGCAACTACTTCAAATCCATTTCCAGGTCCAAGAGGTCTGATCACAACAGTTCCCATATCCGGCATCGCTCCGAATCCAACCCCGGGTGGAAAGCTGTGTCCAATAATTACCTTGTTCATTCCAGGATGTGGCTGGACTTCTAGTGCGGCTTGGGCGTTAGATAAAATTCTCCCCTGTTCTGCTACATCAAAAATACTGCTCAAGTTATAAATATTAACCCAAAAAGGGTCAACATAAACATAATCGACCCCAAATGCTAGCGCTGCTGTCTCTCTCGTTCTACACATAGGACTTGCAAGAACTGGGAACATAACAGGAATATTTAAACGCCGTATAGCTTCTCCAAACGAGACTGCCTGACTTCTTCCCATTTCTGACAGATTCCTTTGCCCCTGACAATTATAGTAATTTAGAGGCATCTGATCATTCCCTACGTCTGCATGTGCGTGCCTACTGTATAAAACAAAGCCTCCTTCTTGAAGCAAGTCAACAATTGTTTGACGTGATTGAATCATAATTTAACACTCCTTACTACCTTCAAACTTTTTAATACTATTCATTACTGTATGTGCTTCGCCTAAATAAGGTGCCCAGTTTAACTTTTGATAAGAAAATAAAGAGACATTTTTTCAGTGAACGACAAAGAAACGCACCGGACAATCATCCAATGCGTTCATTTTGTATTCATATTACCATTTAACACGTCTTCTACTTTGATTCTGGAGCTAGAGAAGCTTCTGGAGATGTCACCTTATCATAGAATTTAACATATTCATCTCGCTCTTCACTCGCACGGTAAGCCATTGCGACACGCGGATGCTCGTTAATCGTTCCTGAAATCATATAAGGTATAATATAGCCCCATTCCCATTTAGAACGCATTTCCAGCATATGCTTCTCAATTACACCAAGTAACGGCTTAAGCTCATAGCTAGGTTTCTGGATGTGTGTCACAAGTAGCTCTGTGTTACAGTTTCCAGCTGCACGTCCCATTCCGTACACAGATGAGTCAAGGAACGTTACACCATTACGCATTGCTGTTAATGTATTAGCAAATGCTAACTGCATGTTGTTATGTGTATGAATACCTAGTTGTTTATTTGGAAGCATATCTTTAAACTTTTTCACCTGGTGTTCAATATCAGCAGGATCTAGACTACCAAAAGAATCCACAATGTAAACAACATCAACAGAGCTTTTTTCTACCATTTTAAATGCTTCAATTAATTGATTCTCAGGAACGCTTGAGAGCGCCATAATGTTAAGAGACGTTTCATACCCCAAATTATGGAACATTTCTACAAGTTCCAAGCCTTTATCTACCTCTCTAATGTAGCAGGCTATACGAATCATATCTAATACACTTTCCTCACGTGGAAGAATGTCATCGGGGTCGACTCGACCAATATCAACTAAAGCAGATAGCTTTGTGAACTTTTTCTCAGGTAAAATTTCTTTTAAGAAATTGTCATCAAGAAATCTCCAAGGATTAGGTTCGGTTGCATTAAGAAGTTTAGGCGAATTCTTATAACCGATTTCCATGTATTCAACACCTGCGTTACTCAACCCTTCATATAAGTCTTGAACAAATTCAACGCTGAAGTCCCAATTGTTTATTAATCCTCCATCACGAATGGTACAATCTATGATTTTACTGCTGTTAGCCATGATAATCCCCCTGTATCTCTATTTATTTAAGGTTAATTTGTAATGCTGTCTACACTTTAACACTTTTATGCTTTTATGTACTAAAACACCTTATACAGGTTGTAACATTTTTTAATCATAGCTGTCAATTGTTTTCTAACAATTCAAAAAACCCCTTAAAAAGTTAAAACCTTTAAATCTTAATTTGTACTTAAGTAAGTAGGCTCATCCAAAATCGCTATAAAAACATTAACTATATTTTACATTTAGATGAAGCACTTGTCACTTGTCGATTTAAATTCTTTTCTAAAAAAGTCTTCCGTACTTGCTGTTATCATAAACACAAGTTACACTATTATTTGCTTTTAAAATGATAGATACTAAAAAAGTAACACAATTGGCCTTGCACAGAAACAGGGGGAATGAGAATGAGCGTAAATAAGAACGTTATTGAAGTTCAAGGTTTACGAAAAGAATTTAAATCGTATTCAAGTCGTTCTGGTTTATCAGGAGCTTTTAGAGATTTATTTACGAGAAATTATAAAGTACTTGCTGCTGTTGATGATATATCATTAACTATTAAACAAGGAGAGATGGTTGGCTACATAGGTGAAAATGGAGCTGGAAAATCCACAACCATCAAAATGTTAACAGGTATTTTAACACCAACATCAGGATCCATAGTTGTAAATGGGATGGACCCACATAAACAACGTGAACAGTTTGTCCGAACGATTGGAGTCGTGTTTGGTCAGCGCTCGCAATTATGGTGGGACATTGCAGTGCAAGAATCTTTTCGATTATTAAAAAAGGTGTACCGTGTTTCAGATGAAGATTATAAAAATCATATGGGACACGTTATTGAAACGCTAGAAATTGGTCCCTTGTTAGATAAACCCGTGCGTAAACTTTCACTAGGACAGCGGATGCGTTGTGAATTAGCTGCAGCACTTATTCATAACCCTCCCCTTCTATTTTTAGATGAACCGACAATTGGTCTAGATGTACTAGTTAAATTAAAGATCCGTAAATTTTTAAAGGAAATTAACGAACAGTATAAAACAACGATTATGCTAACCACCCACGATTTAACCGATATTGAGGCGCTGTGCGAACGAGTCGTTTTATTAGATGAAGGAAAAATTGTTTACGATGGAAAGCTTAATCAACTTCAAGCAAATGCGGTTGAGGGAAAACAAGTTGAGTTTCAGTTTCTAACTGAGGTGTATGTGACTGATTTACCTGACACAAGAAAAGTATTGTGGGAACAAAAAGATGCAACAACCTGGGTTGCCAATGTGAACGGCGACGATCGCGTCGTTTCGGATCTCATTAGTTTAGTCGTCCAAAAAAATCCTATCAAAAATGTTCGAATTAATGAAATCTCGACAGAAGAGATTATCCGTAAGATCTATGAAGAAGGTATGGCCCTCTCATGAGTCAATATATAGAAATGATCCGAGTTCGTTTCTTGATGATGCTAGCATACCGGACGAACTATTACAGTGGTATTTTAATTTATAGCATTAATATAGGAGCTTATTATTTTTTGTGGACGGCCATTTATGGAGGAAAAGAAGAGATTCAAGGGTTATCTGTTTTGCAAATGACTACTTATATAGCAGTCGCATGGATGGCAAGAGCCTTTTATTTTAATAATATTGACCGGGAAATTGCATTGGAGATTCAAGATGGAAAAGTTGCAATCGAAATGATTCGTCCTTATAACTATTTAGGGATGAAAACGATGCAAGGGCTAGGTGAAGGACTTTTTCGCTTATTATTTTTCTCCGTTCCCGGAATGATCATTGTTGCTTTATTGTTTCCTATTAGTTTTTCTGCAAGTTTTACGACATGGTCATTGTTTTTTGTTTCACTAGTGTTTAGTTTTATCGTTAATACACAAATCAATTTATTAACTGGGATTATGACATTTTTCTTATTTAATAATTCAGGGTTGATCAGAGCTAAACGAGTCGTAATTGATTTATTCTCGGGGCTTTTACTCCCAATCTCCTTTTATCCCCTATGGCTCAGTCTGTGATGATGTATTTGCCTTTTCAAGCGATTAGCTACATTCCTAGTATGATTTTCACAGAAGGCTTTGTTGGGAGCGAGATTTACACGGCCGTTTTACTACAAGCATTTTGGGCTTTTATTTTGATGATTCCAATTCAACTGTTATGGTCTTTAGCGAAGAAACAGTTAATTGTGCAAGGAGGCTAAAAGGTGTTTTACGTTTCAATTTTCTTTCAATATGCCTCTCAGTATTTAAAGACAAGGTTAACCTACCGCGTTGATACGCTTGTAGAAATCTTTTCGGATTTATTGTTTCAAGCAGTAAATTTAATTTTTATTTTAGTCGTGTTTGGACACACGGCTTTGTTAAGTGGTTGGAGTCGAGAAGAGATCATATTCATTTACGGTTTTTTTCTTGTTCCTTATGCTTTATTTTCTTCATTTTTTAATATTTGGGATTTCAATGATCGCTATATCGTTAAAGGCGAGATGGACCGCGTTTTAACTCGTCCGATTCATAGCTTATTTCAAATTATTATGGAACGAATGGAACTAGAATCATTGTTTGGCGTCATAACAGGGATTGTGATTATGTATTACGCTGGTATTAATTTAGGGTTAACCTTTGCGTGGTATGATCTGTTTATTTTCATCGCTATGGTCATTGGAGGCGCGTTTATTTATGCAGGTATTTTCATCTCACTTGCAAGCATTGGATTTTGGTCCGATAGCCGAACCGACATTATGCCGATGATGTATAATATCGGAAATTACGGCCGATATCCTGTTGATATTTATCACCGGATAATTCGTTATGTGCTAACGTGGATTTTACCGTTTGCTTTTGTAGGTGTGTACCCAGCTGCTTATTTTCTAAAGCGTGAAGAATGGTATGTGTATGCCTTTTTAACTCCTGTGATGGGAATGGCTTTTTTAACTCTAGCTATATTGCTATGGAACGCAGGAGTGAAGAAATATCGCGGTGCAGGTAATTAATTAGTTAAATAGAAAAAAGTCATTTCTTCGACTACCGGATAGAAGAAATGACTTTTCTAGTTTTCAGGAGTTTTTTTACGAAAAATTCTTGTTGCTCGGTATGTCTTTCTGACTCCGTTTAATGCCCAAACTGGAAATCTCGGATGTTTCTTCAGTTTAAAACGTTTATAAAACAGATGATATGCTTTTTGTAAGTCGTCCCACTTCGTACATATTTCTTTTTTATAGAAATCTGACACATCGACAATAAACCCTTTCCCATCTTTCATAACAACGTTTTTACCGTGAACATCACACGGATTGAGCCCTACTTGCTTAGCGTAGTCTATCGCTTGATCTATATCTTCAATCACTTGAGGAGGAATCGGAACACCTTTAATCATGGCGTCATATAGGGTAATTCCATGAATCCTCTTTAAGATCAGATAGTTTTCACCATGGCCGTACAGCCTTGAATACGCTTTGTGTACTCCTAAAGAATGATACACTCTTATTTCATCTTTGATTGCCTCAACATCTCGCCCATAAACTTTAACTACGACATCTTTCATTAATGGGTGTGCAAAAACAGACGCATAATTACCACTCCCCACTAACAACCAATCCTTCGTTTGATTTTCCACTAAGATTGGGTCATAGGGGTTGGGGCTTGTTAGTTTAATAAACGGTAGCAATTCTTTTTCTATTGTTTTTTTGAATTCTTCTATGTTCATTAAATTCTCGTTCTCCTCTTTGCCCTTTTACATGTTCAGAAAATGTAAAACAAGATTTCTAAAGTTTCCTTATATCTCATTTTAACAGGAATTCAATAAACAGAAAAATCATATTCAGTGTAACCGGAAAAAAGACGCAGCGGGATTCCACCGCGCCGTGTCTATAATCGTTTTTAATGATTTGCGTGTGAGCCAAGCTCATCTTCTGTGACCCACTTATGATTTTGAACTTCTTCTCCCGTAGTTGTGAGTGTGAAATCAACCATGTAAACGGTCGTTTCTTCAAACGAATCGATAACGGCTAAGGTACCTTGCATTCCAGGCATATGATCCGCATCTAATATGACTTCTGCTCCAACTTCAAGTGTTTCTTCGCCGACATCGACTAACTCTTCATGAATAACCCATTTATGATTTACTTCTCTTTCTCCTCCTGTGGAAGGGTCATAGGAAACTGTATAAACTCTTGTTTGATAAGCACCAACAATCGTTGCTTCTGCTCCTTCCATCCCACTCATGTGTCCATCCACAATTGTTGCCTTACTTCCAACTGGAAAAGCGGGATTCTCTGCTTCTTGTAACCCCTCAGGAATTTCACCTGAACTAGAATGGTCCATATGAGCATGGTCGTCTTGCTCAACAGCTGAATCAGTTGGTGCCTCTTCTACATCGTTTCCATGATTCCCATGAGCGTTCTCTTCATTTTCTGTTCCACATGCAGTTACTAAGAAAATGGTCGATAAAGCCACAAAACTAATTATTATTTTTTTCATTATGATCACCTCGAAGATAGTATGCCATAAGTTTTTGTTTTTTTTATGAAGATAAGAAAAAAGTAATGAATAATTCAACATTCCACGTAAAAAAAAAAACAGCTTCTTGAACGAAGCTGTTTTTCTTTTATTAGTCAATAATTCTCCAGAAAGAAGGTTTTACTCTGTAATCTTGATCAAATACAAATGGTGCGTCTACCCCTACTCCACCACTGTATTGTCTTGCACGATCATCAAGCCAAGTGTGGTTATCAGCAATACCCCAGAAAGTAACGCTACTTAGATCAGCACCTAAACCTTCATATAATTTGAAGATTTGATCAAAACGTTCCGCTTGAGCTTCGTACAGGTCCGCTGGAATCTCTTCATAAGTTGGATACGCATTATTTGGCGGCCAACCGTAAAGGCTAATGTCTAGCTCAGTAACCTGATTATCTAACCCTAATCCAGAAAACTTATCAAAAGAAGCTTGAGTATCCTCTAAAGAAGGCCATCCAATTTGAATATGTGCTTGATGTCCTACCCCATCAATTGGAACTCCTTGTTTTAACATATCTTCAACTAGTCTAAAAAGGCCATCTCTTTTAGAAGGGACTTCTGTGTTGTAATCGTTGATGTAAAGCTTAGCATCATCTCCAGCATATTTTCTTGCTGTTTCAAAAGCTACTTTAATATAGTCAGTACCAGTAATTCGATACCAAGGTGAGTTTCGTAAGGCACCGCTATCAGCAATGACTTCATTGACAACATCCCATGACGTTACATCATCTTTATAACGTTCAACAACGGTTTTAATATGTGTTTGCATGCGCTCTAATAATAATTGTTTATTTTGCTCTCGCTTTTCTGAGTTTGTTTCATTCACCATTTGATTTCCATTTTCATCAAGGAAGAACCATTGTGGAACTTGGCTATGCCAAACAAGTGTATGGAAACGTAATTCCATGTCATGCTTGCGGGCAAATTCAACAATCTTATCAGCACCTTCCCAATTCCATTCTCCTTCTCTTGGCTGTAGCGAGATTGGTTTCATCGCGTTCTCTGCTACTAAGCTATTGTAGTGATGCTTTAAAATTTTAGCTTGTCTACCTTCCAACTGATGCGGCTCAACAGCTGCACCAATATCAAATTTACCTTCATAACGGTCAGCAAGAGATGCTACTTGCCATGCGAAAGGTTCAACATTTCCGTTTCCTTTTTCACCTTCTCCAAAAACTCCCGACTTCGGTGGGCCTTGAGGTCCATTTCCTTGAGCAGCTACACTACTTACGCCACCTGATACTAATAAAGACAAGGCTAATCCTGCAATAATAGGTTTTCTCAGAACTTTTAGCATGTTTAAAATCTCCTTTTGTTTTGATTTTTTAATGTTTGGATGAAAAATGCTAAACTAGTCCTCCTTTTCCAAGAAAGTGGTGCCTGGAGCCGAAATGAAAAGGCTTTCATTTTTGATGTAGATGATTCCTTGAGGCTCATCTGGCTAGACTCATTATAGCAAGCTCGACTTAGTTAATCCACCGAATTAACTAAGTTTTCAGAAATTGAGTTGAATGGTTCAGTCTTTCTATACTAGCTTTTTAAAATATTCTCTTGAATTTAAATATCAGTTCTAGAATGAAAGGTGCTTTTATCCTTATTATTAAACAAGCCCTCCTGTTATTGTTGATTTAATTTGGATAAAACAGGAGATAATTATTACTTAATTAGGATAAACCCTCTGTAAGTTCACTCTATTTTCCATTGTTTGGTATATTCTAATCATAACAAATGTCACATTTTTTTTACAAAAGAAAGCTTTTATTGGGTGATTACTGACAAATATTTTATGCATTTACATTTCTCTCATAAGTTCACTAATTTGAATTCTATAGTATCGGAGATCAACGCACTGGACATGCTATCACCGAGCATCGAATCGGTGTTCACTAGATCCTAACTTTATTCAAAAAGGGGTGTTCGATAATGGCCAGAAACAAATTATTAGTGCCAGGTGTAGAATCTGCTCTGAATTCCATGAAAGAGGAAATTGCGAATGAATTAGGTGTTGAACTTGGACCCGATACAACCGCTCGAGCGAATGGTTCTGTAGGCGGAGAAATGACAAAGCGCTTAGTCGCGATGGCTGAACAACAACTTCAGAATCAAGAGCAGTATTAAAGTTTGGAACCTCTGTTTTCAGAGGTTCTTTTTTAAAAAAGGTGCCTGACCCCCAGCGCTTTAAAGCGCTGAAGGTCAGGCACCTTTTTCATGAAAAGTCGGCAGAACTTTCTTTTTTGGATCTAAATAATTGAAGCCAATTTAAAAATCGGTTCTTTTCTTTTGCTGCCGCTGTTTCACGGTAATAAGAAACAAATTCTCGGAATTGAGCTTCTCTTTCTTCAAGCTTATGTTGGATAAATAGTTTTTCTTCTTCTTCACGATGAATATCCTGACGTAATTGTTTAATTTCTTCTTCTGTGTTTTCGGTTGTTTCAGCAATCATGTGCGAATAGGATTGAATGAGTGTTTTTGTTTTGTTATGTCCTATGCTTATTTCGGTTTTTATCCCTTCTTTTACCTCGTGAACAAGTTCTTCCTTTATCGTTGAGACGGAGTCTGTGAGGTGATGAAGGGATTCAATTGTGTCATGTTGTAATGATAGAAGTGTTCCATAATCCTTTTGGTTATCTAAAACCACGTTGTTTTTCTCTTCTTTTACTCCTTCTGTATTATTCGCCTGCAAAATAAACAAGATGTCAACTTCAGCCATGTTTTTATCTTTTAATAATTTGATTTTTCTTAATGCATCAATCTCCTTGTTACCGTATAGTCTCGCTCCTGATTTCGATCTTTGAACAGTAAGAAGTTGTGGAAAACTTTCTTCCCATTCCTTAAGCTTTCCAGTCTGTGCTTTTAAACTCTTCGATACTTCACTAATCGTGTACGTTCTTTGTTCTTTTTCCATACGCTCACCCCAATTATATATTCGTTTGAGAATAGTATTGGCTATGCATATGGGTGTTTTCCTCCTAGGTGACAAAACCTCTAATTATAAGTTGAGATTCGGCATTATCCCTTCTGCCTCGCAAGAAAAACGACACTCTATAATATCAAATCCACTCACTCTAGACCCGTAATTTTACAAGTTGCGGACAATCAGCCACGGTTCGATCTTCACGACTCCCTATCATTATTAAGCAGAAATACGAACTCTCTCTTTTACAACTACTTCCAAACTTTTTATTAATTCTTGAAAAATGTCATCCCATGAGAAAGTTAATGCAAACTCCCTAGCTTCTTTTGAACATGCAGTACGCAAAGATTCGTTTTCTAACAAAAAAGAAGTCTGTTGAACAAATTGATTAACATTTTTAGGTTCACACAGAAAACCAGTTTTTCCGTTAGTAATAAGATGTTGTACCCCTCCTGAATTAGCTCCTATAACAGGTAAACCAGATGCAAGTGCTTCTAGGACAACATTACCAAATGTTTCTGTTGGTGATGGAAAAACAAAAACATCACTAGACGCATAAATTTCTGCTAAAGGTTCGCCTTCCATAAACCCTGTCCAAGTAATATTCGTAAGCTTCTGTTCGGCTAATGAACGAAATTGCGGGCCATCCCCGACAATAATTAGGTGAGAGTCTTTATTAACAGATTCGGGCAACGATTGAAACGTTTTTAAAACGATATCAATATCTTTTTCTGGAGCAATTCTGCCGACATATAGCAGTATATTTTTTTCTTTTATATGAAATTTCTTTTTCAGCTGTTCTTTAGATCGTTTTGTGGGGGAGAACATCTCATGATTGACCCCTCTTCCCCAAATTTCAATCTGATCATGGACTTTATTAGATAGTAGTTTTTCTTTTGTGCTATTGGAAGGAACATAAACTTTTTCAAATGAACGATGAAACCAACTCATATATTTCCAAACCCACTTTTCTAAAAAGGTCAAATGATAGTAACTAAGATAATCATCAAAATGAGTATGGTAGGAGGCAATCATTGGAATGTTGTGTTTTTTTCCGTAGTGAAGTCCATATAATCCGAGATTAAACGGTGTGGCAATGTGGATTAACGTAGGATTAAACTCATCCAACGTCTGTTTAAGATGAAGAGGGTTTGGGAGAGCAATGCGGCATTCGGGATATAACAAAAAAGGAATACTCGTTAATCTCTGAACGTGAGAGACGGCTGGTACTTGGTAACTGCTTTCTGGTACAAATAACTTATACTCAATTTTCATCTTATCGAGGTAATCGGTGTAACGTTTTAGGGTTCTCGCCACTCCATTAATTTCAGGTGCATACGTATCAGAAAAAATGGCAATTCGCATCAACATCCACTCCCCTTACGTTGTAATTATCTGTCTACTACAATGTAACAATGGAGGATGAAGGCCGTATAAAGCGGCTGTAAAATATTGATAAATAAACGTAAACTGATTTAATATTTTATCTATATAAAGAATGCAAAAAGACAGAAGGAGTCATGTTTTGAATTCTCCCTTCCGCCTTCTAAATCCGCTAATTTTAATAAAGCTCGAACTAATTTACTAGCCCTTTGAAAAAGCGAGTTACACTGGTATGGCTACTATCCCTAATACATAATTAACGACTTCATTCACCCAGAACCGAATAATAAATAGAAGGATGGAGAAGTAGAATATGTATAGCTTACTATAACGAGAAATTAATATTCCCTAAACTAAATAATATTAGCTGCAGACCACTTGCTGAAGAAATCATTAAGAAACTCAAAAAAGATCTTTTCCGTTGGAAGTAATTGACGATCTGTGGGGATAATCATTCCAACCGTACGTTGTAAACTGGGTTCGATAATAGGTATTTTAACAGTTGATCTTGGAAAATTATCAATGAGAGTTACTTCTGGAAGAAGTGAAATGCCAAGCTTGCTGAGACTAGCCCTTTTAATGCATCTACATCGTCACCTTCAAACGAGATCGTTGGCTCGAAGCCTTGCTCAAGACAATGGTTTATAATCATTTCTCGAAACTGCATCCCTTTTGGCAACAAAATAAAAGGTTCATCTTTTAACTGACTGAGCCTTAAGGCTGGTTCATGAGCTAAAGGATGATTAATTGGTAAGAGTGCCATAATTCTTTCTTTGAATAACACATGCCCATCTAACTTTTCACCATTCATCGGTACTGAACCAAGTAATGCCATGTTATATTCGCCGTTTAATACTAAATCAATTAACTCATAATAAGTAGCTTGTTTCAGCTGAAATTTGGCTTCAGGATATTGCTCACGAAATGCTGAAATGGCTGTAGGTAAAACATAGGCAGCCATGCTAATGGGAAATGATATTCTAATGGTCCCTCTTTCTGGATCTAAAAGTTCCTTAACCTCCCTCGTTGCATTTTCTAACATTTTCATTGCTTGCGAAGCATTTTCTAGAAATATTCTCCCTATAGGAGTTAAACGAACCCTTCTCCCTTGTCTAATAAAAAGGTCGACACCAAGCTCTGATTCAAGATTACCAATCTGTCTACTAACTGCAGACTGTGCTACATGTAAGGCATCAGCTGCCTCTGTCATATGCTCACGTTTTGCCACTTCCATAAAATATTTTAATTGTCTAATTTCCATGGGAATCTCCTTTATCTCTAAAAATTTGTTAAAGGCCTTAAATGATTAGCTTATTAGCCAGGTCGACTAATCTCATTTTGATATCAATTATATCTTTTATTCATATTGATTAGATAATTCAATGATAATAAAATACATCTAAACAATAAATTCAAAAAGTGAATTCTCAACATTAGCTTATAAAAAGATGTACATCTATTATCGCGTTACTTTTAATTTTTAACAATTCCTAAGAGAGGTGATTCGAAATGACTAAAAAAAATTGGCAAGCCTGGCAAAAAGAAGTTTTGTATGAAGAGTATGTAAAGCCTGATTTATCGGAACAAAATCTACGAAAAAAGTTAGAACAAATTAACAAGAAATACCAAAATATAAGCATAAATCGTAATAAAGCTCTAGCTAGATAAACATTTATAGCAACATTTCCCTAGCAACAAGATGATCGCTCCAAGATCCTTTCCTCCATTAGCCAAAAGGAAATCAACTCTATTTCTAACAACATATACAAGGTGATTTCCTTTTCAAGCTTTACCCTTCTCGTCTACATATAAAAAACCTCACACTAACAAAATGTCCAGTTTATTAACATCAAAAAAATAGTACTCAAAAACAACACCATTTTTAATCATCTCATTTCGGCATTAATTTCATCTTTTTTCTGTATTGTTTCTGATAACTCAAAAATATTAAAATACGTACTAACAGAAAATGAGAGAGTATTTACTTCCTTCTTGTCTTTATTTTCAGCCAAATTTATTTACCTGGAGGTTACTATGCACGTAATTGATGAGATTAAACAAACGAACACAGATATGGCAAAAGCATATGTAAAAACAGTATTTGAAACCGTAAAGTCACGTAACGCTAATGAAGTTGAATTTCTCCAAGCAGTAAAAGAAGTATTTGACTCTTTAGTGCCAGTGCTTGCAAAACACCCTCATTACATTAAGCACGGGATTTTAGAGCGAGTAGTTGAGCCAGAGAGATTGATTACATTTCGTGTACCATGGATGGATGATCACGGAAATGTAAAAGTAAACCGAGCATTTCGTGTTCAATTTAATAGTTCGCTTGGTCCCTATAAAGGTGGTTTACGTTTCCATCCTTCTGTAAATTCAAGCATCATTAAATTTTTAGGATTTGAACAAATCTTTAAAAATTCCTTAACTGGCCAGCCAATCGGTGGCGGAAAAGGTGGGTCTGATTTTGATCCAAAAGGAAAGTCAGATACTGAAATCATGCGATTTACGCAAAGCTTTATGACTGAACTTTGTAAGTATATTGGTCCTGATGTAGATGTTCCGGCTGGGGATATCGGGGTCGGTGCGAGAGAAATCGGCTTTATGTTTGGACAGTACAAGAGAATTCGTGGCGGATTTGAAGCTGGCGTTTTAACAGGTAAAGGACTTGGCTACGGTGGAAGTTTAGCTCGGAAAGAAGCTACCGGTTATGGAGCTGTCTATTTTGTAGAAGAAATGATGAAAGACAACAAACTTAGCTTTAAAGATAGCACCGTTGTTGTATCAGGATCAGGAAACGTGTCGATTTACGCCATGGAAAAGGCTATGCAATTAGGTGCAAAGGTTGTTGCCTGCAGTGATTCAAGTGGGTACATTTATGATGAAAACGGTATTGATCTCCATACAGTAAAACGTCTTAAAGAAATTGAATATAAAAGAATTAGTGAATACGTCCAGGAACATCCACATGCCAAGTTTGTAAGTGGCTTCGAAGGCATTTGGTCTATACCTTGTGATATTGCGTTACCTTGTGCAACTCAGAACGAGATTGATGAATCCGCAGCCAAAGTCCTTGTTGCAAACGGCGTTAAAGCGGTTGGAGAAGGCGCCAATATGCCTTCCACACTAGAGGCAATTGATGTATTTCTTAACAACAAAATCCTTTTCGCTCCAGCTAAAGCTGCAAATGCAGGTGGTGTCTCCGTTTCTGCCCTAGAAATGGCTCAAAATAGTTCAAGACTTTCCTGGACTTTTGAAGAAGTAGATGCAAAATTACAAGATATTATGAAAAATATATACCAAGAAAGCGTAAAAGCTTCAGAGATTTATGGTGCTCCAGGCAACCTAGTTGTTGGTGCGAACATTGCTGGCTTTGTAAAAGTAGCTGATGCAATGGTTTCACAAGGATTGGTTTAAATAATTTAAGGGGGCCTGA
>NZ_BAUV01000054.1 GCF_000513135.1 Halalkalibacter akibai JCM 9157 | reverse complement strand
GGCTGCAGCGTAATGGAACGAGCATGTCATTTCCCCTGCCCCTTAGCCTTTACCATTAAAGCTTAAATGAACTTTTTAATGAAACAATCAAGTTAAACACAAGGTTGTCTTTTGTCGTTAGCTTAGGATCGACATTAAAGTAGCCGTGTCTAAAGAATTGGAACTTGTCTTGAGTACTAACTTCTTTCATGTTAGGCTCTACAAAGCCTTTTAGCACTTGAAGAGAATTAGGGTTCACTTGGTCTAAGAACGTTTTTTCTGCTTCCGTTCCTTCTTCTGTGTCTTCTCCTTCTAACTCTTCAGGCTCTTCGTTTAGTAGAAGTGGCTCATATAAATGGAAATCAGCTGGTACGGCTTGTGTGGCTTCAACCCAGTGTAGAGTTCCTTTTACTTTACGACCTGTAAAGCCTGATCCACTTTTCGTTTCTGGATCATACGTACAGTGAATCTCAATTACGTTGCCATCTTCGTCTTTAATAACGTCCTCACATTTGATAAAGTAAGCATGCTTTAAACGAACTTCGTTACCAGGGAAGAGACGGAAGTATTTCTTTGGTGGATCTTCCATAAAGTCTTCTTGTTCAATGTAAAGTTCTCTTGAAAAAGGTATTTGTCTTGTTCCCATTTCAGGATTCTCTGGATTGATTTCCGCATCAAGCATTTCCACTTGTCCCTCTGGATAGTTGGTAATGACTACTTTTAAAGGACGAAGAATACCCATCGTACGTGGAGCCTTCATTTTCAAATCTTCCCGTACGAAGAAATCTAACATTTGTGAGTCTACTGTACCAGAACCTTTTGAAACGCCTGTTTCACGAACGAAAGCTCGGATGGCTTCAGGAGTATAGCCTCTACGTCTTAGCCCTGAAATCGTTGGCATACGAGGATCATCCCAACCATCGACAAAGCCTTCATCAACTAATTGTTTCAGCTTGCGTTTACTCATTACTGCATTCGTAATATTTAAACGACCGAACTCAATTTGTTGTGGGGTGCTCGTCATTTCACATTCTTCGACGATCCAATTGTAAAGTGGACGTTGATCTTCAAATTCTGTTGTACAAATAGAATGAGTCACGTCCTCAATTGCATCCTCTAACGGATGAGCAAAGGCATACATTGGGTAAATGCACCAAGCGTCTCCTGTGTTATGATGAGTCGCATGAGAAATGCGATAAATGACTGGATCACGCAAGTTGATATTAGGAGACTTCATATCAATTTTGGCACGTAATACTTTCTCGCCATTACTGAATTCACCTTTACGCATGCGCTCAAATAAATCGAGGTTCTCCTCAATGGAGCGTTCTCGGTAAGGACTGTCTTTTCCAGGCTCTGTTAATGTTCCACGGTGTGAGCGGATTTCATCTGGTGATAGATCATCTACATAAGCTTTGCCTTTGTTTATAAGCAGAACGGCTCTTTCATACATTTCTTGAAAATAATCAGAAGCAAAGAATAGCCCATCCCAATCATAGCCAAGCCACTGAACATCCTCTTTGATAGCATGAACATACTCTGAGTCTTCCTTTAATGGATTTGTGTCGTCAAAACGTAAATTTGTTTTGCCGTTAAATTCATCTGCTAAATCAAAGTTAATAACAATCGACTTAGCGTGGCCAATATGTAGGTATCCATTAGGTTCTGGCGGGAAACGAGTGATCACATGGTTTCTTTTGCCGGACTCTAGATCTTCTTTTATGATATTTCGAATAAAGTTCGAAGAGTTATGTTCCACGATATTCAACCTTTCTTGTACTAGATTGTGTATTACTTAATTTCCCATAATACACCATGTAATAGACAATATTGTATCATAAGTATTTGTTTGAACAAAAGCTTGGTTCCACTAGAACACCTACTTTTTCACGTTCCAAGTCACAACATACTCCGTATTTTCATTTAATACGTTCAACTGAGGATCGGCAACGACCCAACTTCCTTTTAATTGAAGCTCCAAGCAAGCAAGCTCAAATTGACACATCGCAATTCCGATGTCTAGTAGTTGCATATCATACCCTAATTTTGAACTATAATTCGGAGTATGCTCGATGTTAAAATAACAAGACGTCTGATCTTCAGATAAAACAAGCCTCCAAGGTTGTTTGTTTGAGGCTGATGGACCGATTCTTACCATCTCAATCGGTATTTCTAACGAACCTGACTTTTCCTTTGATAAAGGTTCTTCGAAGTTACTGTGAAAAAAAATTTGATCCCAACGCTTTTTATTATCTGCTTTCACAACGTAACGTAAAGCTTTATCAAATATACGCTGCTTTCCAGTAGGGTAGCCGAGTGGTGTTACACATGGAATAAATTCATCATCAATAAGTTGAATTTCTTTTTCAAACGAATTTCTAGAAAAGGTTCCTCCCATCCAACATGTACCTAACCCTAACTTAGTTAGATAAAGAACGAGGCGATGGAAGATATAAGCATATTCAACTAGAGCGAGTTTTTCATTTTTGGCTGAGCCAACTAAATAAGCTTGCGGATTCTTAATAAAACCATATGTTCCGAGTTTAATCCCTTTATCTGTGACATTATTTTTAACTAAGACAAAATAAATCTTTCCAATGCCACCAAAAGGTCCTATTAAGTTTTCTTCGTTGTGAATGTATGTTGATATTTGTTCTATTTCAAATGCTGATAAGCTTCTAGTCTCAAATGTTCGGATTGATTGACGAGCTTGCATCGTTTCAATGTAAGACATAATAATTCCTTTCTTATTCTCTAACTTAAGTGAGGGTTTTTAAGTTGAAGTGGACCAAAGCTTCGTTAACGGCATCAATGTCATAGATGTTTTTCTCCAAACAAAATTGAATGACTAAATCAGCTGTGTCGCTATCTGATAAGGAGTGACCTGCAGAACTTAAAAGCAAGATTACATCATCGCTTGGTAATTCTAAGGCCAACGCAAGGGCAATAACCGTGTTTTTGCCAGGGCGATAAGAAGGATTAGAACGTATTTTCGAGAAATGTCTTCGGTCAATGCTTGCTTTCTTATAAATATCTGAGTCTGTTTTATTTTCACGGTCAATAAAAGAAAAAAGAAGTTCATTTAATGTAGGTTTCCGTTTTTTCTTGATGAAATTCTCAAGCTCCTCTGGTTCGATCTCATCATAAATCAGATAATCTGCTAGTTTAGCTTCAGATATTTCGTTCACTTGCATATCTAGTAGATTATAAATATAAATTTCAAGTTCTTTGATAAGCTTTTGAGTAAGCATCTCATTCCCCCGTAAATGTCGCTTTTGAAGCGACCGAAAGCTAATTCATTTTAGTTAAGATTATAGCATGACTTACTGAGGGAGATGATGAGATGAATAAGAAACTAACGGAAATTATCTTTTTACTTGATCGAAGCGGTTCAATGGAAGGATTAGAACAGGATACGATCGGAGGGTTTAATGCCTTTATCAAAAAGCAATGTCAACATAAAGGGGAAACGCTATTAACCGTTGTCCTGTTTGATGATGAGTTTGAAATGATTTGGAATGGCGTTGACGCATCTTCTAATCAAGTAAGACTAACGGACGATCACTACTTTGTAAGAGGATCTACAGCATTACTAGACGCAGTAGGGAAAACGATTTTAAATGTCAAAAATAGAATACAAAAAACAAAAAAAGAAAAAAGGCCTGGTAAAGTGATTTTTGTAATTACGACTGATGGGATGGAAAATGCAAGTTATGAATTTACTTATGAAAAGGTTCAAACTTTAATAAGGAAGCAACAGCAACAGGAGAATTGGGAATTTGTGTTTCTAGGCGCAAATATAAATGCAGCAGAAGAAGCCGGTAGTTTAGGCATTGATGCGGAGCATGCCTATCAGTTTGAATCAACTCAAAAGGGAGTTGAATGTATGTACGACCTTGTATCAGAAACGGTGTCTGAAAAAAGAGGAACAAGTTATTAATAAGGCTGACTCCATTCCACATCCCTATTTAGTTTTTGATAGTTAACGAGTGAAGTAAGGTGCAGCTTTGGAATAGAATTTTTTTCTGTTAATGAAATGGAGCTACAGTCACTCGACTCCTTCGGGATAAGAGGCTCGGCACCTCCCCGCGGAAAGCGAGTAACTGTAGCGGATTGGAACGACCTCTGTTCAGGGGGGAGTCTTATTGCAATCAATGGTATAGCTGTCTATATTCAGTAGGAGTCATGCCTTCATGCTCTAAAAAGCGTTTATTAAAATAACTAATGCTTGGATAACCTGCGCTTTCTGCTACTTCTTTGATCGGCATTAATTTATTGTCTAGAAGAAGTTGCTTGCTTAATTGAAGTCGGCATAGAGTGACGAATGTCATTGGTGTCATTTGCGTAGCTCGTTTAAACAAGCGGCAAAAATAATAGGTGCTCACATCTATTGAATTGGCCCAGTAGTCTAAATCAAAAGGTTCAGAGGCTCTTGCTTGCATGATCGGTAATAGCGTTTCGATTCGATTATCAAGTTCTGTTTTTTTATTAGAACGTGGTACTGCATTTGTTGTAAATTCCATTAAGAATGAGTAAGTCAGAGTAGATAAGAGTGAGAGTTGCAAGAGACTATGTTGCTCGGTCTTTGAAAGCAATTTCTCGTGAGATTCTTCTAAACTTGTTAACTGTTGCACATTCCAAAGTGAAAAATGATGAAACCCTCTTTCTGTAAGAAATTGCTGAAGTACACTTCCGTAAAAGTGAACCCATCTAATATCCCACGGATCATTTTGACTGCTGTAATAACGCTGTTGTTGCATCGGAAAATATAAAAAGGCATCGCCGCGTTTTAATAGAAACGCTTCTCCGTCTATTTCGATATAGCCAGATCCCGATAAGATAAAATGGATACTAAAATTGTTTAAGGATCCAACTGCCCGATCAACCTCATGCTTAGGCTCTTTCCAATACCGACCAATAGATTCAGGGAGAATCATAAATTCATTTTTAGGGAGTGTAGGAAGTAATTTTTGTCTGAGCAATTTAATCTCTCCTTATGACAATATTCTTTCATTAAAGAGCAATAAGATTCTATTTTTATTTTAGTATGACTCTTATATAATGACAATAAAGTAGTAAGTTTTCTAAAAGGAGAGGAACGGAATGAAAAAAGTACGCTGGGGTATTATCGGATGTGCCAACATTGCCAAACACTCAGTTATACCAGGTATCCAACAATCAGAAACAGGAGAAGTCGTAGCAATTGCCAGTCGGGGGTTAGAAAAAGCGAAAGAAACTGCTGAACAATTAAACATCCCTGTTGCATATGGTAGTTACGAAGAATTATTAGCTGACCCTGAAATTGAAGCCGTTTACATTCCGCTTCCAAATCATTTACATAAAGAATGGACGATTCGCGCGGCAGAGGCAGGAAAGCATGTGTTATGCGAGAAGCCTTTAGCATTAAATGCAGAGGAAGCAGAAGAAATGGTGAATGCTTGTGAAAAGGCAGGAGTGATTCTAGCTGAAGCATTCATGTATCGCTATCATCCACGTTATACAAAGATTCAAGAGATTATCCAATCTGGTGAGATTGGTGAGATTCGAGGAATTCATGGGGCGTTTACGTTTAATAATGCAGGAGATTCAGGTAATGTCCGCTATAAGAAGGAGTGGGGTGGTGGCTCGCTTTATGATGTCGGAGTCTATCCGATTAGCGCAGCGAGAATGTTGTTAGAACAAGAGCCAACTGCAGCCACGGTTCATGCTTTCTTTTCAGAGGAGCATGATCAAGTTGACATGATGGCTTCAGGCTTACTTGAATTCGAAAAAGGCGTCGCGTTAACGTTTGATTGTGGGATGTGGGCTGCATTTAGAAATACCCTTGAAATTGTTGGGACAGAAGGGCGAATTGAGGTTCCATCGGCCTTTATAACAAATAAAAGTGAAAAAGACCACTTCGTAGTGATAACAAATGAAACAAGAGAAGTGGAAGTGCCATATTTGAACCAATACAGCTTACAAGCTGATGCGATTGGAAGAAGCATTCGTGATGGAAAAGAATTGCCGTTTCCTTCTAATGACGCTGTTTTAAACATGAAAGTTCTCGAAGCTTGCTTAACTTCAGCTGAAAAACGCAGTCGTGTTGAAATCTAAATTCTAGGAGGAATTTCGATGAAAAATTTAACGATGAAAACCATCTCAATAAAAGGGATAGATAAACCGGTATCAGCGCTTGTTCAAGGTTCCGATTATTTCAATCCTGATGTATATGAAAAAGTATGCACTGTTTTAGATCGTTATTTAGCAATCGGTGGAAATACAATTGACACGGCTCATGTTTACGGATCAGGCAAAAGCGAACTAGCGATAGGACAGTGGTTAAAAGAACGTAACAATCGTGAAGAAGTTATCATTCTAACAAAAGGTGCTCATCATGATGAGCATGGACCACGCGTTAATTCAGAAGCTATTTCCAAGGATTTACATGAGAGTTTAGAAAGACTTGGCACAGATTATGTAGATTTATATGCGTTGCACCGTGATGATGAAGCAGTTCCTGTTAGCGACATTATAGATGCTTTAAATAGTCATATTAAGGCAGGTCGCATTAAAGCAATTGGTGTTTCAAACTGGAGTGTTCAAAGATTACAAGAGGCTAATGAATATGCTGAATCAAATGGTTTAGTTGGGTTTACATTTAATAGCCCTAATCTGAGCTTAGCAAAAGCGAATGAACCATTTTGGCCAGGATGTGTATCGGCGGATGCGGCTTATTGCGACTGGCATCAAGAAAACCAAATTCCGCTACTTTCATGGTCATCACAAGCTAGAGGATTTTTTACAGGGCGTTTCTCTTCTGAGGATAAAAGTAATGATGACATCGTCCGTGTGTTTTACAGTGATGAAAACTGGGAACGGCTCCAACGTGCTGAGAAACTAGCGCAAGAAAAAGGGGTAACAGCCATTCAAATTGCACTTGCTTATGTGTTAAATCAGCCATTTCCTACTTGTGCACTGATCGGAGCACAAAATGAAGAAGAGCTTCTTTCTTGTTTAGAAGGTTCAAATCTTTCATTAACTCCAGATGAAATTAACTGGTTAGAAAATGTATAAGAATGCTAGATAGATGGAGGGGTCCCAAAGTCAATGTTAGGCTTTGAGGGACCCCTCTTTTCCGTTTTAGCTATTGTAAATAATGGAAGAAGGGATGGTAATACTACCCTTTCGACAAATAAGTTGTCTAAACTATACCCGTTTTGATCATCATCGTTTATACTAAGATAGTATACTTGTTTTTAATTGTAACGCTTTCTTCTCGAAAGGGGTAGAGATAGATGTATTTGTTTCTCATGTTCTGTTTATTAGCTTACCTAACTGGCTCAATCCCTACTGGGAAAATTGTGGCTCGTCTTAAAGGGGTAGACATACAAAAAGTTGGAACGAAAAACATTGGAAGTAGCAATGTATATTTGAACCTAGGAAAAAAAATGGCCTTACTCGTCTTAATAGGAGATATGGGAAAAGCTTTCTTAATTGTGACGTTTGCTGCGGAATATTTTAGTCTAGGTCAAACGATGTTTATTGGCCTCTGTCTGATTATAGGTAATTTAAAATCTTTATTTTTAAACTTCAGTGGTGGCAAAGGTGTGGCAACTAGTTTAGGTATCTTTCTGGCAACGGAACCGATCGCTTTATTGTTTTTAGGAATTTTATGGATTTTAGGTCTATTATTTAAGAAATATATTTTATGGTCAGGTATTGGAGCTATTTTCCTCATTCCTTATCAATATTCTGGATACGGCGAAGGGATAGCTGTTATCTCTGCATTCTTCATTATTTTATTTATGCTTTTAAAACATAACGAAAATATAAAATGGGCTCGAGTGGAGCAAGAGGCTTCTTAACTCGTTCATGAATGTAGAATAGAAACAATGGAAAAGCTAAATTAAAGAAAAAACTTTGGGGTTATTGCATCAATCTGCGATAACCCCTTAAATGCTAACTACATAGATAAAGGAAGATAAAATGAACAATTATAAACTAATGATTCAATATGATGGTGGTCGATACAAAGGTTGGCAGCGTCTTGGGAACGGTGAAAATACGATTCAAGGTAAAATTGAAACGGTTTTATCAGAGATGGTAGGTAGAAAAATAGAGATTATAGGGTCTGGTAGAACAGATGCTGGTGTCCATGCTCTTGGACAAGTGGCTAATGTAAAATTAAGCGAAAATTTTACAGTAAAAGAGGTTAAAGAGTATTTGAATCGTTATTTGCCTCATGATATCAGTGTGACTGAGGTGACGCTAGTTCCAGATCGTTTTCACTCAAGGTATAACGCAAAGGACAAAACCTATCTTTATAAAATTTGGAATGAGGATTATACTCATCCGTTTATGCGTAAGTACAGCTTGCACATCGAAAAGAAATTACATATTGATAACATGGTAAAAGCAAGTCAACTTTTCGTAGGAGAACATGATTTTACAGCTTTTTCTAATGCTAAATCTAAAAAGAAGACAAATACGAGAACGATTCACTCTATAACTATTCAAGATAATCAAGGATTTATAGACATTAGGGTTTGTGGAGATGGTTTTCTTTATAACATGGTTAGAAAAATGGTAGGGACTTTGATTGAGGTTGGTCTAGGTGAAAAGGAACCTGAACAAGTACTTACCATTTTAGAGTCAAAAGATAGAAGCCAAGCAGGATTTGCCGATGCAACCGGCTTATATTTAGAGGGAATTTCTTTTTAAATTGAATACGGAATAAAATCAGGTAAACAGGTCCTGATTTTATTTTTTTGAATTTTTTTGAGAACTAAAGATTGAAATAGAAGTAGAAGACAACGGACATAAGAAAATTGTATTAGTTTTAATTATAGAAAACGCTTTTCTATAATTATTTATACCTAGAACGAAAATACTGTTTCGAAAGCGGTTTACTATAAAACCTTATATTCCGGCTCTTTTTTTAAACAGGGGGTGAAAATTCACTCTAGTATTCTAATTTCAACATGCTATAATAAATTTGTAAGACGCAATATACATCTTTTTTTTATGATATTTGTAAGCGGTTAACCTTGTGCTATATGCCGATTTAGGAAGGGGGTAGATTGAGTCAAGTAGTCATAATTTAGATAACTTATAAGTTGTTGAGAAGCAGGAGAGAATCTGGGTTACTCACAAGTTTTTTAAAACATTATCGAAAGCACTTTCGGTTATGCTTATGAATTTAGCTATTTGATTCAATTACTTTAATAATTTTAGGAGGTAATATGATGTTAAGAAAGAAAACAAAGCAGTTGATTTCTTCCATTCTTATTTTAGTTTTACTTCTATCTTTATTTCCGACAGCTCTTGCAGCAGAAGGAAACACTCGTGAAGACAATTTTAAACATTTATTAGGTAATGACAATGTTAAACGCCCTTCTGAGGCTGGCGCATTACAATTACAAGAAGTCGATGGACAAATGACATTAGTAGATCAACATGGAGAAAAAATTCAATTACGTGGAATGAGTACACACGGATTACAATGGTTTCCTGAGATCTTGAATGATAACGCATACAAAGCTCTTGCTAACGATTGGGAATCAAATATGATTCGTCTAGCTATGTATGTCGGTGAAAATGGCTATGCTTCAAATCCAGAGTTAATTAAAAGCAGAGTCATTAAAGGAATAGATCTTGCTATTGAAAATGACATGTATGTCATCGTTGATTGGCATGTACATGCACCTGGTGATCCTAGAGATCCCGTTTACGCTGGAGCAGAAGATTTCTTTAGAGATATTGCAGCATTATATCCTAACAATCCACACATTATTTATGAGTTAGCGAATGAGCCAAGTAGTAACAATAATGGTGGAGCTGGGATTCCAAATAATGAAGAAGGTTGGAATGCGGTAAAAGAATACGCTGATCCAATTGTAGAAATGTTACGTGATAGCGGGAACGCAGATGACAATATTATCATTGTGGGTAGTCCAAACTGGAGTCAGCGTCCTGACTTAGCAGCTGATAATCCAATTGATGATCACCATACAATGTATACTGTTCACTTCTACACTGGTTCACATGCTGCTTCAACTGAAAGCTATCCGCCTGAAACTCCTAACTCTGAAAGAGGAAACGTAATGAGTAACACTCGTTATGCGTTAGAAAACGGAGTAGCAGTATTTGCAACAGAGTGGGGAACTAGCCAAGCAAATGGAGATGGTGGTCCTTACTTTGATGAAGCAGATGTATGGATTGAGTTTTTAAATGAAAACAACATTAGCTGGGCTAACTGGTCTTTAACGAATAAAAATGAAGTATCTGGTGCATTTACACCATTCGAGTTAGGTAAGTCTAACGCAACAAGTCTTGACCCAGGGCCAGACCAAGTATGGGTACCAGAAGAGTTAAGTCTTTCTGGAGAATATGTACGTGCTCGTATTAAAGGTGTGAACTATGAGCCAATCGACCGTACAAAATACACGAAAGTACTTTGGGACTTTAATGATGGAACGAAGCAAGGATTTGGAGTGAATGGAGATTCTCCAGTTGAAGATGTAGTTATTGAGAATGAAGCGGGCGCTTTAAAACTTTCAGGATTAGATGCAAGTAATGATGTTTCTGAAGGTAATTACTGGGCTAATGCTCGTCTTTCTGCCGACGGTTGGGGAAAAAGTGTTGATATTTTAGGTGCTGAAAAACTTACTATGGATGTGATTGTTGATGAGCCGACCACGGTATCAATTGCTGCAATTCCACAAGGGCCATCAGCCAATTGGGTTAATCCAAATCGTGCAATTAAGGTTGAGCCAACTAATTTCGTACCGTTAGGAGATAAGTTTAAAGCGGAATTAACTATAACTTCAGCTGACTCTCCATCGTTAGAAGCTATTGCGATGCATGCTGAAAATAACAACATCAACAACATCATTCTTTTTGTAGGAACTGAAGGTGCTGATGTTATCTATTTAGATAACATTAAAGTAATTGGAACAGAAGTTGAAATTCCAGTTGTTCATGATCCAAAAGGAGAAGCTGTTCTTCCTTCTGTTTTTGAAGACGGTACACGTCAAGGTTGGGACTGGGCTGGAGAGTCTGGTGTGAAAACAGCTTTAACAATTGAAGAAGCAAACGGTTCTAACGCGTTATCATGGGAATTTGGATACCCAGAAGTAAAACCTAGTGATAACTGGGCAACAGCTCCACGTTTAGATTTCTGGAAATCTGACTTGGTTCGCGGTGAAAATGATTATGTAACTTTTGATTTCTATCTAGATCCAGTTCGTGCAACAGAAGGCGCAATGAATATCAATTTAGTATTCCAGCCACCTACTAACGGGTATTGGGTACAAGCACCAAAAACGTATACGATTAACTTTGATGAATTAGAGGAAGCGAATCAAGTAAATGGTTTATATCACTATGAAGTGAAAATTAACGTAAGAGATATTACAAACATTCAAGATGACACGTTACTACGTAACATGATGATCATTTTTGCAGATGTAGAAAGTGACTTTGCAGGGAGAGTCTTTGTAGATAATGTTCGTTTTGAGGGGGCTGCTACTACTGAGCCGGTTGAACCAGAGCCAGTTGATCCTGGCGAAGAGACGCCGCCTGTCGATGAGAAGGAAGCGAAAAAAGAACAAAAAGAAGCAGAGAAAGAAGAGAAAGAAGCAGTAAAAGAAGAAAAGAAAGAAGCTAAAGAAGAAAAGAAAGCAATCAAAAATGAGGCTACGAAAAAATAATCTAATAAACTAGTTATAGGGTTATCTAAAGGTCTGATGCAGATCTTTTAGATAACCTTTTTTTGCATAACTGGACATAGAATGGTTATTAAAGAAAGCAAGGTGTTTATACGATATTAAAAAGGTAGCGATTTTAAATTGAAACCTTTAATAATGTCTTGTGATAGAATGATGAAGTAATTTAAGAGGGGGAAACGAAGTGAAAACGGAAATTTCTAGTAGAAGAAAAACAGACCAAGAAATACTGCAAGCTTTGGTAGATAGTGCGCCTTATTATCAAGCGGGCTCAAAAGATGACTTGGTCATTTCAATCTGTGATAGAGAAAAGTGGTTGTTACAATTAAATCATCCGAAGTTATCGTTAGATGTCAAAGCAGGAGATCCTGTCTCTAAAGACGACCCGGTGATTCAAGCGGCGTTAAATGGACAAGAAGGGGCGGGGAGGCCTCCAATTGAGTTATACGGAGTTCACTTTTTTGGGAAGACAACTCCCATTTTTAACGACCAAGGTAAGGTTATCGGGGCAATGGGCCACGCATATGGCATTGAAACGATACTAGAGATAGAAGAAAGTATTGATCAGCTAAATGAAATTGCTGTTGAAGTGAGAAGAGTTTTGAGTGGTATTGTAGAGTTAGCGGATAAACTCACACAAACGAATGATCATCTGTATGATGCATCTAACAAAGCTAGAGAGAATTCAGAAGAAATACAAAAGATCTTGGATATTATTAATGATATTTCAAGACAATCTAATATTCTTGGTTTGAATGCTAATATTGAAGCTTCCAGAGCAGGAAAAGCGGGACTTGGTTTTAATGTAGTCGCAAACGAAATTCGAATTTTATCTCAGCAAACAAAAGATTCATCAGATAAGATCGAGACTTCTATTGGGACAATAAGGTCAAACATTGAGCATATTCTTAATGGGATCAGTGATGTTCAAGGAGTTAGTTCAGAACAAATTCAACTAATAAAGACAGTTGAAGCAACACTAGGAACTTTATCTTCGCTGATAAAAATTGTAAACGATTTAATTAAAAAGTTAGGATAATTGAATAAATACTTGAGCAAACCTAAGCACTCTTCCAGCTTAGGTTTTTTTTGGTACTTAAAGTGTTTTGTCATGAATTGATCACTTTTCTGTAACGAATCCGTTTAATTTGTGATGTATTTCACATACATTTTCAATATACAATGACAGTATCTCCATTAAACATGTGTAGAGGAGGATGAAAATGGAGTCTGTAGAATTTAGTCGTTATTTAACGATGCTCACACTATCGGTGCATGTGATTTATGCAACGCTTGGTGTTGGTGTTCCTATTATGATTGCTCTTGCCCATTGGCTTGGATTAAAAAGAAAGGATGAACATTATCTACTTCTTGCTAAACGGTGGGCACGTGGATATGTCATTACTGTGGCTGTTGGGGTTGTAACAGGAACAGCCATTGCCCTGCAGCTTGCCTTATTGTGGCCGCGCTTCATGGAGTTTGCTGGTCAGCTAGTTGCACTTCCGTTATTCATGGAAACATTCGCCTTCTTTTTTGAGGCCATTTTCCTTGGGATTTACTTATATACGTGGGATCGATTTAAGAATCCTATGCGACACTTTTATTTATTAATTCCAGTTGTTTTAGGCTCTGCGATGTCAGCTTTGTTTATTACATCTGTAAATGCTTTTATGAATACACCACAAGGCTTTACGCTAGTGGATGGTCAATTAACCAATATCCAACCATTGCTAGCTATGTTTAATCCAGCTATGCCGACGAAGGTTGCTCATGTATTAACGTCGGCTTATATGACAACTGCTTTTGTATTAGCAGCGATTGCAGCTTATCACCTTATGAAGGGAAATAAACATGCTTATCACCGTAAAGCTCTTGCTTTAACGATGAAAGTCGCTCTTATTTTTTCAATTGCTACAGCTTTAGTTGGTGACTTATCAGGGAAGTTTTTAGCAGAGTACCAACCTGAGAAGTTAGCGGCAGCAGAATGGCATTTTGAAACTGAGGGAGAAGCTCCACTTATGCTTTACGGGATCTTAACGGAGACGAATGAAGTAAAATACGCCATTAAAATTCCGTATGCACTCAGTATCCTTGTGCACAGTAATCCAACTGGGGTCGTAACAGGTTTAAATGATATTCCAGAAGAATATCATCCGCCTTACGTGATTCATTACTTTTTTGACATCATGGTCACAATTGGGATCTGGTTAACTTTCCTTTCCCTTGTTTATTGGATTGCTCTGTCACGTAATTGGGCTTTTATTCAAACGCGTTTGTTCCGGTTCTTACTTGTTACATCAGGGCCTTTAGCAATGATCGCGATTGAAGCAGGTTGGTGGTTTACAGAGGTTGGGCGTCAACCGTGGATTATGAGGGATTTCATGAAAACAGCAGAAGGAGCGACCAATTCACCGTATGTAGGCTGGATGTTTGTTGCCTTTGCTATTCTTTATGTCATTCTGCTTATAGGAACAGTAGTTGTGCTTACACGAATGTTCAAAAACAACCCAGCTGAGCGTGAGCTGGAGCGGATGGAGACTGAACAAAGGAGTGTGGCGAAATGACAGTTGAAATTTTAGGGATATCGGTATTATGGTTATTCCTTTTTGGCTACGTCATTGTTGCATCCATTGATTTTGGAGCAGGATTTTTCAATGCATCAACGATTGTGACGAAAAAGCATCATATTGTAAATAATGTTATTCAGCGTTATTTGTCTCCGGTGTGGGAGATTACGAATGTGTTTTTAGTTTTCTTTTTTGTTGGGATGATCGGATTTTTTCCGAGTACAGCTTATTATTTTGGAACAGTTCTATTAATACCGATTAGCATCTCTATTATTCTACTTGCGCTTCGTGGTAGTTATTATGCTTTTGGGACGTACGGGACAAAGGGACATAAAGGTTATACGCTTATGTATGGTGTAACAGGAGTCCTCATCCCAGCTTCACTTTCTACTGCTTTAAT
This sequence comes from Halalkalibacter akibai JCM 9157, assembly GCF_000513135.1. Taxonomy (GTDB): domain Bacteria; phylum Bacillota; class Bacilli; order Bacillales; family Bacillaceae_D; genus Halalkalibacter; species Halalkalibacter akibai. The sequence goes on along the minus strand of NZ_BAUV01000054.1, from coordinate 6,660 downwards.
TGTTTCACAAGGTGGGTTTATCCGTGAGACAAGCGCAGGAGGGATCGAACTAGATTATGTTGCTTTGTTCACAAGTCCCTTTGCTTGGTCGATCGTTTTACTAAGTCTTGTTAGTGTGTTGTTTATTTCAGCTAGTTTTTTAGCTTATTACTCATCTGTGGCAGAAGATTATGATGCGTTGAAATTATTCAAGCGCTACACGTGGATTTGGAGCTTTCCAACGATCATAACAGCGCTAGGGATTATTATCGAGATGAGGTGGCATAATCCATCGCACTATCAAGGATTGCTTTCATTATGGTGGGTATTTGCCCTTTCATTTATTTGCTTTATTACTAGTTTATGGTTGTTAAAGAAAAAGAGATTTGGCTGGTCTTTCATTTTGGTTGTTTTACAATTCGCTCTTGCGTTTTATGGATATGGTGTATCTCGTTACCCGTATTTATTGTATCCGTATATAACCATTTACGACGGATTTACGAATGAGACGATGGCATATGCTTTAGTTACTGTGTTCATCTTTGGCTTAATGTTGTTAATTCCATCTTTATATCTCGTTTTTAAATTATTTATTATGAATAAACCTTATATAAAAAAGGGGAAAGCGTAGGAGGGAAAACAGATGCATAATTTTCTTTTGTTCTATGCGCCGTTATTAGTGGCTTTATTGGCTATGGTCTTATCCTTCTTCGTGGCTACGAAAAGCACGAAGTACGAGGATTAGAAGATGAAGACACTTCAAAAACTAGCAATGGCACAAAGGCGCCATTATTATACGCTCAGTTCCTTAGCGGTCATTGTTAGTTTACTAATCGTTTTACAAGCGTATTTAATTGTTTCTATTGTAGATGGATTATTTTTAGATAAACAAACGTTTGATCAAGTCGTGTATTTACTATTAGTGTTGCTAGTGGTTCTCTTACTTAGATCGTCTGCATCGTATTGGACCAATCTAATCGGTGGAAAAATGGCGGCTAATGTGAAAATGGATTATCGTAAAAAGCTTTTGGATTCTTATAAAAACACGACATTAACAGCTTCCTATCAAGGACAATCTGGCGGGAAAGTAAGTGTAATGTTAGAAGCAGTCGACGAATTAGATCCATTTTACAGTAAATATATCCCACAAAGACTAATGAGTACGATTGTACCAGTTGTGATTTTGATTGTTATCTTTAGTCAGCATTGGTATTCAGGAGTCATTATTTTGTTAACGGCTCCTTTTATACCGATTTTTATGATGATCATAGGAGCGAAAACTCAAAAGAAATCTGAAGAGAAACTAGAGAGCTTAAGTCTCTTTTCAGGAAGGTTTCTAGACACCCTGCAAGGTCTAGTAACCTTAAAGCTTTACGGAAGATCAGCTCACTACAAAGCGGTTATTCAAAAGAGCAGTCTTGATTTTAGAGATACAACGATGAACATCTTAAAGATTGCCTTTACTTCTTCTTTAATGCTTGAGTTAATATCTATGCTCAGCATTGGTCTTGTCGCTCTTGAGTTAGGCTTAAGGCTTGTTGTGTTTAAGGAGATAAGCTTCTTCACCGCTTTTTTCATTTTGTTATTGGTGCCAGAGTTTTATCAATCATTGAAAGATCTAGGAAGTGCCTTTCATGCGGGCAGAAGTAGTACAGGAGCAGTCGAGAAAATTGAACAAGAACTGTTGAAAAAAGAAAAAGAAATAAAATGGGGTACGGCCCCTTTTCCAAAAAAAATCACTTTAATTGAACTTGTTAATGTTCAGTATCAATATGAAAAGCAAGGGTTCCGCTTAGAAAACATCAATGCCTTGATTCGAGAAGGTGAACAGGTTGCTATTGTAGGAAAAAGTGGATCAGGGAAATCGACGTTGTTAAATGTACTAGCGGGTTTATTACAACCTGATGATGGTTCCTTACTAGTTAACAAAAGTGAACGATCAACTTTTAAAGAACAGGCTTGGTTTAAAGAGATTAGTTATATTACACAACATCCGTATCTATTTTCAGGGACAATCTCGGAAAATATTGCGCTTGGATTGAATGCTAGTCAGCAAGAAATAAAGGAAGCCGCCAAGAAAGCGGGGATCTCTTCTTTAATTGAATTAATGCCAGCTGGTTATGATACGGAAATCGGCGAGGGAGGAAGAGGATTATCTGGAGGCGAGAAGCAGCGGATAGCTTTAGCACGTGCGTTCCTGAGAAAGCCTAAGATCGTTTTGTTTGATGAACCGACTACAGGGCTTGATTTGCGAACAGAACAATTGCTTCAACAGTCCATGAGGGAAATGGCAAAAGAGTGTACTGTTATTACAGTAGCTCATCGCTTACAAACGATTAAACAGGCTAGTACAATCTGGTTCCTTGAAAAAGGTAGGTTACTAGGACAAGGTACTCACGAACAGTTACGCACGAATAACTCGGCGTATAGACAGCTATTTGACCGACAAGATGAGGAGGAGGGGATGTAAGGTGAAGAAGCTTTTAGACATCATGCGGTTAACAGCTAACAAGAAAAAAGACTTGCTTCTTTCAATTTTATTTGGCTATCTTGCAGGTGTTACAGCTGTTGGCTTGTTTGCAGCAAATGGTTATCTTATTTCAAGAGCTGCTCTTGAACCTCCTCTTTATGTGTTGATTACAATGGTGGCCGTTGTGAAAATAGGGAGCTTTGTACGAGCGTTAAGTCGTTATGTGGAGCGCTATTATTCGCACCGAGCAACGTTTACAATGCTAAGTGATATACGAGTTCATTTTTATGGGAAATTAGAAGGAGTAGCCCCGAGACTTATGGCTAATTATCGCAGTGGTGATTTGTTAGCACGAGTAGTTGGGGATGTTGAAACTATGCAAAACTTATTCCTCCGGGTCGTATATCCGCCAGTTGTCATGTTGATTGTGTTTCTGACAACTATTTTATTTGTTTCTTTTTATTCTGCTCAAGTTGCCTTGATTTTTATAGGTGGGCTACTACTAACCGGTTTAATGATTCCTGCTTGGTTTGCTCTTAAACAAAGAAAAGTAAGCTCGAATATAAGAAAAAAGCGAGCTTATTTCTCTAGTGAAGTAACGGAATGGTTACAAGGGTTTCGTGAACTCAAGATTCATAACCAGTTATCAAACAAAGAGCAACAGCTTTTAAACGCGTCAGAATCCTATATAAATGCCCAACAAAAAGCAGAAAAAGAGCAGAACAAAAGCCAAACCGTTAATTTACTATTCACTTTAGGAATTTCATGGGCCGTTTTAGCTTGGGCTGGATATTTAGTAGCGACAGGTGATCTTGATGGAGTTTTCCTAGCGATGCTAGTGATGGTCAGTTTAACGGTGTTTGAACTGTCTACTCCGATGGCTGCTGTTCCAAATCATTTTGAGGAAAGTGAAAAAGCTGCAAAGAGATTGGCTGAAGTTGTTCACATACAAAAGGAAGCAAGAACAGATGAAGTTGTTGAAAATGTAATGGACGAACCTCTTGTTATTCAATTTGAAAAAGTGAGCTATACTTTTCCAAATGAGCATCGTAAAACATTAAATAATATTACGCTCAATATACCGGCAGGATCTAAAACAGCAATCGTTGGTCCGAGTGGTTCTGGTAAGTCAACATTGCTACAACTATTAATGAATTTAGCTGAGCCAACAGAAGGAGAAATATACTTCAACGGTGTTTCATCAATTAAAATAGATCAAGAATCTATCAGAAGAAAAGCAAAAGTGATTTTACAAGATAATCATTTTTTCTATGGGACGGTTAAAGATAACTTGCTCCTGACTTCGCCGTGGACGGATGAACAACTAAAACAATTGCTTAACGATGTACAGTTGCCGCATCTGAATTTATTAGATTTAGTCATGGAAAAAGGCCAAAATTTATCAGGTGGAGAAAAGCAACGCCTCGCTATGGCCCGAGCGATAGCAAAAGAAGGCAACCTTTGGTTACTTGATGAACCAACATCCGCATTAGATCCACACACAGAGAGATGTCTTTATCAATTATTAGAGTCAAAGGCTAAAAACGATACGGTCGTGGTAACGAGTCACAAACTATTAGGATTAGAAAAAATGAATCAAATTATCGTGATGGATCAAGGCGAAATCATTGAAAAGGGAACATTTCCAGATTTGATCCAAGCTAAAGGCTATTTTTATCAATTGGTCGAAATCGAAAAAAGTATAATTTAGATCCAAATAAGGCGAAAAGTGGAAATCTTAGTTGATTTCTGCTTTTTTTTATGGGCGATTTTAGTTTTAATAGGAATTATAGACTAGTAAAAAGTCTATTCTTCCTATTAAGATATTCAAAACACCGTTATGTACGTGAGTATAGGAAAACATTGCTATAGGATCGCTGAGTATATTTGACTATACTGTATTTATAATATTATCGAATTCAACAGGAATAGATTATAAACTAGGGGATGAGCTTGATGCAGTGGTTGAAAAATAGAAAGGTTGGTCAAAAGATTGCTATCTTAATTTTAAGTGTTGTTATGTTTATTGGGGCAGTTTCTTTTACAGGGTATTATTTTATTGGTCAAGCAGATAAATTGTCTGATGAAATGTACTACGATCAACTAACATCAGTTAAAAATCTTAATACAACAAGAGTAAATACTCGTGCAATTGAAGCAAACATGAAGGAATTGATTTTAACCACCGACCGAGCAAAAGAGCAAGAACTGATTAAAGAGATACACGAACGGGAAGAAAATATTAAGTTAGCGCAAGAAGCTTTTGCTCAAATCACATTAGATCCATATGAATCAGAGAAATTTGCAGAAATTCAAGAAGATTTAAAATATATGGCAACTGGTACGCAGAATTTTATTGCTTTGATTCAATCCGGTCAAAAAGACGAAGCGTACAGTTTTTATCTTCAGAACATTGCGGAATACAGTGATGAAGCTAACACGTTGTTAACAGAGCTATCATATTACAGTGCAAATCAAGCCGATGAACTCAATCAACAAATCTTACAAGGTAAGAAACAAGCTGACATGATGATGGTGATTATAACGTTAATCGCTGTTGGGTTTTCTGTTACTTTAGGCATCATTATTACGAAAATGGTGACGAATCCAATGAAAGCAGTTATGGAGAAAATGAGTTTAGCAGAGCGTGGAGACATGACCATTTCTGTTGATTACAACGCAAAAGATGAACTTGGTGTTTTAACAAATACGTTTAATAGTATGATTGCAGGAATGAGAGGGGCGATTCAACAAGTCGCTGAGAACGCCAATAGTTTAGCTGCAAGTTCCGAGCAAATTTCAGCAACAACGGATGAGATTGCTAGAGGGTCTGTTCAGCAGGCAGATGATGCAAGTAGCTCTTCTGAGATGGTAAAAGAGATGGTGCTAGCTGTTAAGGCCGTTTCATTAAATGCAGAAGAAACAGCCCAGTACTCTGAAGCTACTTTAGAGGCAGCAAATGAAGGACTATTGGTTATAGAAAATACAATTGAAGGCATGAGTGAAATCAATGAGAAAATTAAGAACTTAGCCAACACCTCTAGTGAGATTGGAGAAATTGTTCAAGTCATTGATGGAATTGCAGGACAAACGAACTTACTAGCTCTTAATGCAGCAATTGAGGCTGCAAGAGCAGGAGAAGCAGGTAAAGGCTTCGCCGTTGTTGCTGATGAAGTAAGAAAACTAGCAGAACAAAGTGGAAAAGCAACGAAGGAAATCTCTGCATTGATTCATTCTATCCAAAAAAATACGGATGAGTCTGTTGTCTCCGTAAATAGTGGAAGTGAAAAAGTGACGAGTGCAGGTGAAACGTTTAAAAATATTGTTAATTTGGTAAGAGATTCAACAAACAAAGTATCTGAGATTGCAGCTGCGAGTGAAGAACAAGCGGCTCAAGCAGCAGAAGTTCAACAAGCTGTTGAAAATATGGCAGCCGTAACAGAAGAAACAGCAGCTGGTGTTGAGGAAGCTGCTTCAACAGCTAATGAGTTAGCGCGCATGGCAGAGGGCTTAAGTGCGTTAGCATCTAGATTTAAAATTTAATTGAAATATAATTAGGGGGTTGTTGCTATTGCGACAACCTCTTTGTTTTTGTTTTATACAATTAGTAATGTATGATAGTGGTAAATAAAGGATGTTAGGAGTTCCGCCATGTTTGACCCTACTATTTTTGACAATCTTAAAGTCGCCATTGAAAATCAAGTTTATGATCTTGATAACATAGAAAGACAAATTGAGGTTACGAATCGAAGCGATCAGCTAGAGATGGCAGTTTTATCAAGAAAATTTGCAATAGAATTTGTATTGGTTAACCAATTTAATGTTAGAGCGGAGATTGTGTTATCTACGTCTTTAAAAGATTTGGCAGCAGAAATACTAGAGGATTCAAGTTTTGAACCTGGTTGCTTTTTAGCTGTACGATTTTACAAAGAGATTAAGAATGTAGAGCTAGAATGTGAGAAGGTCGAAAGGCTTTTACAAACGATTTGGAAACAACCAGAAAAACCAGTACAAACTATTCGTTTTATTTATGGAAATCATGGTATGTATGAGAATGAGATTGAAATATTATTTAACCGTAAAATTAATGAAGATCAAATGGAGGATTTAGAGGAATTTATTCAATATGTTTTGTATTCACTTCAGGAATTAAATGCAATTTGATTTTAATTTATCGCCCTAAAAACCCTTAAAGGAATTTCTTTAAGGGT